>JBFMEV010000005.1:0-118783 GCA_040752335.1 Chloroflexota bacterium | reverse complement strand
TGGTCCTGCTCGGCCTCGTGGGCCTCGGCGAGGCGATCGGCACGAGGCTCGGCCGGTCGGCCTCGCGGCTCCTCGGCGTTGGGCTGCTCGGCGCGTTGGACCGGGTCGCCGGGGCCCTGCTCGGCGCGGCCCAGGCCGTCCTCATCATCTGGCTCGCCGCCGGCATCCTCGCGACCGGCGCGGTCCCGCAGCTGGGCCAGGTCGCCCAGACGTCGAAGACCGTCCGGACGATCGCGATCTTCCTGCCGTCCCCGACCGAGATCGTCGTCGAGCTCGGCAAGGCCCTCGACCAATCGGGCCTCCCGGACGTCTTCCTCGGCCTCGAGCGGCTCCCGGCCGAGGCGGTCGACCTGCCCGACGACCCGATCGCCGACGCTCTCGGGCGGGCCGCGGCGGCCTCGGTCCCGCGGATCCAGGCCAGCGCCTGCCTGACCAAATCGACCGGCACCGGCTTCGCGGTCGCCGCCGGCTACGTCGTCACCAACGCCCACGTCGTTGCCGGCGCGACGGCCATCACCGTCGACACGCCGGCCGGCCACTGGCCGGCCGTCGCCGTGGCCTTCGACCCGCGCCTCGACGTCGCCGTCCTGCGGGTGGAGGGCTTCGCCCCGCCGTCGCTCATCTTCGCGGCCGCGGACCCATCGCGCGGGGCGCTGGGGGCGACGATCGGCTATCCGGGCGGCGGCGACGCCGTCGTGGAGCCCGCGGCGGTGACCGCGACGTATGACGCGGAGGGCCTCGATGTCGCCGGGACCGGGCGCGTCACCCGCCGGATCATCGAGCTCCGGGCGGTCGTGGAGCCGGGCGACAGCGGCGGGCCGCTCATCCTCATCGACGGCACGGTCGGCGGCGTCGTGTTCGCCGAGTCACGGTCCGACGAGACCGTCGGCTACGCCCTCTCGCCGACGGCCGTTGCCGTCGCCGTGGGGCCGGCAATCGGGCTGACCCGGCCGGTCGACACCGGGCCCTGCCTCCACTGAGTCGTACCATCCGCGAAATGACCAGCGAGCTCGTCGGGTCGTCCGCCTCGATCGAGCTCCAGGCCCTGGCCGAGGCGTTCTGGGAGGGCTTCCTGGCGGTCAGCCCGACGTTCGCCACGGTGATGGGCGATCGGCGCTTCGACGATCGCCTGGAGGACCCCTCGCCGGCGGCGCGGGCGGCTGAGCTCGCCAGGCTGGGGGCGACCCTCGACGCCGCGCGGGCCATCGATCCCGCGGAGCTCGATGCCCGCGACCGGGTCACGCGCTCGATGCTCATCGAGGAGGCGGATGGCCAGCTCGGCGCCCTCGCCACCGAGGTCGACGAATGGTCGCTCAACCCGATCGGCGGGCCCCAGACGTGGCTCATCGATCTCATCGACTACCAACCGATCCGGACGCCCGGCGAGGGGCGGGCGATGATCGAGCGGTGGCGGGCAATCGGGGCCCATCTGGACGGGCTCGTCGAGGGCCTCCGTCGGGCGATGGCCCGCGGTCGGGTGGCCTCGATCGTCCCGGTCGAGCGCGTCGTCGACCAGGTCCGCGGGCTCGTCGCGACCCCGGCCGCCGAGTGGCGGCTCGCCTCGCCGGCCGGCGAGGCGCACGACGACTGGCCCCCGGCCCAGCTGGAGGCCTTCCGGACCGACCTCCGCGCCGCGGTCGCCGAGGTCGTCGTTCCGGGATTCGCCCGGTATCTCGATGTCCTCGAGACCGAGGTCCTCCCGGCCGCCCGGCCGTCGGACCGGCCCGGGATCCTCCACGTGCCCGGCGGCGAGGCGGCTTACCGGACGCTCATCCGGAGCCACACCTCGCTCGACCTCGAGCCGGCGACCGTCCACGCCCTCGGCCTCGCCGAGATCGAGCGGATCGACGAGGCCTTCGCCGACCTCGGGGCGAAGGTGCTCGGTGTCCATGGGCTCGAGGCGACGCTGGGGGCGCTGCGGGCCGATCCTCGCCTCCGTTTCGCGACCGCGGACGAGGTCTTCGCGACCGCGCGCGACACCCTGGCCCGGGCCCAGGCCGCCGCCCCGGCGTGGTTCGGCCGCCTGCCGCGGGCCGGCTGCGCGGTCGTCCCGATCCCGACCGAGACCGAGGTCCACCAGACGCTCGCCTACTACGCCTGGCCGGCCCTCGACGGCACCCGCCCGGGCCGCTACTACATCAACCTGAGCGCTCCCCAGACGCGGCCCAGGTATGAGGCCGAGGCCCTCACCTTCCACGAGGCGGTGCCCGGCCATCACCTCCAGACGGCCATCGCCCAGGAGCTCGACGGCCTGCCGGCCTTCCAGCGGGTTCTAGGCTCGAACGCCTTCATCGAGGGCTGGGGCCTGTACTCGGAGCGGCTGGCGGACGAGATGGGCCTCTACTCGTCCGACCTCGACCGCTTCGGGATCCTGTCGTTCGACGCCTGGCGGGCCGGCCGGCTCGTCGTCGACACCGGCATCCACGCCCTGGGCTGGACGCGGGACCGGGCGATCGAGTTCATGTCGCGCCACACCGCCCTCGACGCCGGCAACATCGCCACCGAGATCGACCGCTACATCGCCTGGCCGGGCCAGGCCCTGGCCTACAAGATCGGCCAGCACGAGATCCTCCGGCTGCGGGCGCTCGCCGAAGCCCGCCGCGGCGCGGACTTCGACATCCGGACCTTTCACGACGTCGTCCTGGGCTCGGGCGCGGTCGGCCTCACGACCCTGGCAGGGATCGTGGAGGCCTGGCTGGCCGGCACCAGGGAGGCCTGAGGCGTGGGCCGGCTCGGGGGGCCGCTCCGGGTCGCCGTCGCCGCGGTCCGGGAAGCCCTGTCGAACGACGGCATCCGCCGCCTCGAGCTCGCCTGGCTGGCCGGCATCGCCGCCGACGCGGCCCTCCTCGTCGTCCTCCTCGTCGTCGTCTTCGAGCGCGATGGCGCGCTCGGGACCGGGATCCTGGGCGCCGTCCGGATGGTCCCGGCGGTCGCCGCCGGGATGCTCTCGGGGGCGCTGCTCGAGAAGGTCCGCGGGCGGCCCCTGCTCGTCGCCATCGGGGTCACCCGGGTGGTGGGCGCGGTCCTCGCCGCGGTCGTCATCGCGACCGACGGCCCCACCCCCGCGCTGTTCGCCCTCGCCGGGCTGGTCGCCGCGGCGGGCGCCCCGGTCCGCCCGATCCAGGCGACCCTCATGCCGGCCATCGCTCGGAGTCCCGGCGAGCTCGTGGCCTCGAACATGGCCTGGAGCACGGGCGAAGGCCTGGGCGCCTTCAGCGGGCCGTTCCTCGCCGGCGTCCTGGTCGCGGTCGGGGCCGAGACCGCGGCCGCGGGGCTCGCGGCGGTCGGCTTCGCGGCCACGATCGTGGCGGTCGCGGGCCTGCGATTCGAGCACGCCGCCGACGCGACCGGCGGGGCCGGCCACGCGGCCGGCGGGCTGCGCCTCGGCGACGGGCTGCGGGCGCTCCGCCGCCGGCCGGTCCCGCGCTGGACGATGGTCACCGTCTTCGGCCAGGTCATGACCCGCGGGCTGCTCAACACCCTGGTGGTCGTCGCGGCGATCGAGCTCCTGGACATGGGCGAGGGCGGCGTGGGCCTGCTCAACGCGGCCCTCGGGATCGGCGGCCTGTTCGGCGCGATCTTCGCCGTGTCCCTGACCCGGACCAACATGCTCGTCCGGACCGCCTGTGCCTCGCTCGCCTGGTGGGGCGCCCCGATCGCGGTCATCGGGCTCGTGCCGTTCCCGGCCGTGGCCCTCACGGCGATGGTCATCACCGGCGTCGCCAACGCGGTCTACGACATCGCGATCTTCACGATCTTCCAGCGGGGCTCCACCAACGAGGAGCGGGCGCCGGTGTTCTCGGTCTTCGAAGGCGTGGTCGGGCTGGGATCAGTGACCGGGAGCCTCCTCGCGCCCGTCCTGATCGTCATGTTCGGGAACCAGGGTGCGCTCGCGATCGCGGGGGCGTTCCTGCCGATCCTGGCTCTCGTCGTCTACGGGGCGATCGGCCGGAACGAGGCGATCGCGGTCGTCGACGAGCCCACGGTCCGGCTGCTCCGCCAGGTCCCGATCTTCGCGGCCCTGCCGCTGACCGCGGTCGAGCGGGTCGCGGCCGGCCTCCGGCGGATCGACGTGGAGCCCGGGGCGATGCTGATGCGCCAGGGCGACGAGGGCGACGAGTTCCTCGTCATCGACGCCGGCGAGGTCGACGTCAGCGTCGACGGGCGGCCCATCCATCGCCTGGGCCACGGCGCCGGGGTCGGCGAGATCGCGCTCGTCCGGAGGTCGCCCCGGACGGCCACGGTCGTGGCGGTCGGTCCGGTCACCGCCTGGTCGGTCGACTGCCGGACGTTCCTGGCCGCGGTCTCGGGCCCGGCGGCCGCGGCCGTGACCGAGCACATCGCCGAGACCCACCTGGCGCGCTCGGCGGCGGCGACGCCGGCGCCGTCGTCCTGACGCGCGCCTACACTTCCGGTCATGCCTGACTCCTCACTGCCCTACGACCGGCCGACCGACGTCGGCAAGCGGCACAGCCATGCCCTGACCGATGGGCCCGACCGGGCCCCGGCCCGGGCGATGCTCAAGGCCATCGGCTTCACCGACGACGACCTGGCCAAGCCCCTCGTCGGCGTCGCCACGACCTGGATCGAGACGATGCCCTGCAACTTCAACCAGCGGCGGCTGGCGGAGTTCGTGAAGCAGGGCATCCGCGAGGCCGGCGGCACGCCGATGGAGTTCAACACGATCTCGGTCTCCGACGGCGTGTCGATGGGCACGGAAGGCATGAAGGCCTCGCTCATCAGCCGCGAGGTCGTGGCCGATTCGATCGAGCTGGTCGTCCGGGGCCATCTCCTGGATGGCCTCGTCTGCCTCGTTGGCTGCGACAAGACGATCCCCGGCGCGGCGATCGCCCTCGGTCGCCTCGACGTGCCCGGCCTCGTCCTCTACAACGGCACGATCTACCCTGGTGTCTACAAGGGCAAGCGCGACGCCACGATCGTGACCGTCTTCGAGGCGGTCGGCGCCTACCGGGCCGGCAAGATCAGCCTCGAGCAGCTGTACGAGATCGAGAGCGTCTCGTGCCCCGGACCCGGCGCCTGCGGCGGCCAGTACACGGCCAACACGATGAGCACGGTCATGGAGTTCCTGGGCCTCTCGCCCGGCGGGCTCAACGCCATCCCGGCCGAGGACCCGAAGAAGGACGAGGCGGCCCTCCGGGCCGGCGAGCTGGCGATGACCCTCGTCCGCCACGACATCCGGCCGTCCCACATCGTGACCCGGGCCGCGATCGAGAACGCGATCGCGTCCGTGGCGGCGACGGGTGGCTCCACGAACGGAGTCCTCCACCTCCTCGCGATCGCCCACGAGTACGGCATCCCGCTCGAGCTCGACGACTTCGCCCGGATCGCCGACCGGACCCCGATCGTGGCCGACCTGGTGCCCGGTGGCCGGTACACCGCCACCGACATCTACGAGGCCGGCGGCATCGGCCTCGTCATGCGCGAGCTCCTGAAGCGGGACCTCCTCCACGGCGAGGAGAAGAACGTCGACGGCCGGACGCTGGCGAAGATCGCCGCGGCCGCGGTCGAGACCGAGGGTCAGAAGGTCGTCGTCCCCATCGAGACGCCGATCAAGCCGGTCGGTGGCCTGACGATCCTCCGCGGCTCGCTCGCGCCCGACGGCTGTGTCGTGAAGCTCGCCGGCCACGAACGGCTCCACCACCGTGGTCCGGCCCGGGTCTTCGACTCCGAGACGGCCTGCTTCCAGGCCGTGAAGGAGCGCCGGATCGTCGCGGGCGACGTCATCGTGATCCGGTACGAGGGGCCCGTCGGGGGGCCGGGAATGCAGGAGATGCTGTCTGTCACGGCGGCCCTCGTCGGCGAGGGCCTGGGCGATCGGGTCGCTCTCCTGACCGACGGCCGTTTCTCCGGCGGGACCCACGGCCTGATGATCGGCCATGTCGCCCCGGAGGCCGCCCTCGGCGGTCCGATCGCCCTCGTCCGCGAGGGCGACGAGATCGAGATCGACGTCGAGGCGAAGCGGATGGACCTGCTCGTCGATGGGGCCGAGCTCGCCCGACGCCGGGCCGAGTGGGCCGCGCCTGCCCCTCGCTACCCCTCGGGCGTCATGGCCAAGTACGCAGCGCTCGTCTCCTCGGCGTCGGAGGGAGCCGTCACCACGGGTCGCCGCCTCGGCGATGCCCTGTCCGCTCGATGACCGACGCGCCGCCGGTACCGCCGCCGTCGCCGACCCTACCGCCGGATCCCCGGGCCTACGACGAGGTCCGCAACGAGCACGCCCGGAAGCGCGGGCTCGCCGCGCCGTACATCGCCGGCGGCCGCGATCCGGACCCCGAAGCGGGACGGGCCGAGGAGCGGCGCTACCTGCGCTGGCTGCTGATCATGGTCGTCGCGATCGTCCTGTCCGGGTTCGTCCTGGGGATCCTGGGCAACCTTCTCTCGCCGGGGACCTGACGTGGCCGACGGCGCGGCCACACGATCGTCACATCGGCCGTCGGACGCTCTGGCCGCGGCGCGATGGGCGGCAGCCCACGAGCGGCTCATCGAGACGCTCCGGACCCTGATCCGGATTCCCTCGATCAACCCGCCCGACCCGCCCGGGCCGGAGCTGGACGCGGCCCGGGCGATTGGCGCGATGCTCGGCGAGAGCAGCGTGCCGGCGACCGTCTACGAGCCCGTCCCGGGTCGGGGCTCGGTCGTGGCCCGGCTCCGCGGCGACGGCACCGGCGGCGAGCCGCTGCTGCTGCTCTCCCACCTCGACGTCGTCCCCGCGCCGAGCGACGGCTGGACCCACGACCCGTTCGCGGCCGACGTCGCGGACGGGTACGTCTGGGGCCGCGGCGCGGTCGACATGAAGAACCTCGTGGCGATGGAGATCGAGATCGTCCGGCTCGTCGCCGAGAGCGCTGCGGCGGCCGGCCGCGACCCGGCGGTCGATCCCATTCCCGGCCTCCGTCGCGACGTCCTCCTCGCGGTCACCGCCGACGAGGAGGCCGGCGGGCGGGCGGGCGCCGGATGGCTCGTTGACAACCATCCGGAGCTCCTCCGGGCGGCTGGCGCGATCAACGAGGTGGGCGGCGTGAGCCTCGACGTGGGCGGCCGGCGGCTCTACCCGATCCAGGTCGCGGAGAAGGGCTACGCCGTCTATCGCCTGGCCGTCCGGGGAACGTGGGGCCACGGCTCGATGCCCCGGCCCGACAACGCCGCGGTCCTGGCCGCCGAGGCGATCCGACGGCTGGCCGCCCCTGGCCGGCCCCGCGTGACGCCGGTCATGGCGACGTTCTTCGAGTCGGCGGCCAAGGCCCTCGGGGGCGAATCCGCCACGCTCCTACGGGCGCTCGGCGGCAGCGACCCCGCTCGTTTCGAGGCGGCGATCGACCGCCTGTGTGCCCCGGTCTACGCGCGGGCCGTCCGCGCCCTCGTCCGGGACACGATCTCACCGAACGTGATCCACGCCGGGATCAAGTACAACGTCATCCCGGGTGAGGCGATCGTGGAGCTCGATTGCCGCCTGCTGCCCGGCACGGACGAGGCGGCGATGCGGGCCGAGGTGGTCGAGCGCCTGGGCCCGGAGCTCGTGGCGGCCTCCTCGATCGAGCTCGTCATCGTGGCGCCGCCGGTCGCGGCGGAGACAGATTCCGAGCTCTATCGGAATCTCGCCCGGACCATCATCGACCACGATCCCGAGGGCCTGCCGCTGCCGGTCATGGTTCCCTTTGGGACCGACGCCAAGCACCTCGACCGGATCGGCGTCCCGGCCTACGGCTTCTCCCCGCTCCGACTGGACCCGGCCGAATCGTTCCTCGAGCGCTTTCACGGCGTCGACGAGCGGGTCGGCCTGGACGCCCTGCGCTGGGGCCTGCCGGTCCTCTACGACGCGGTCCTCAGGTTCTGCGGCTGACCGATCGTCGGGCGAACCCGGCGCGGGGGCCGGCGCCACGGTTGCCCGCGGCAGCCGACCCCGTGTCGTCGGGGCCAGCGCCGATCAGCGGCGGTCCGGTCGAGCACCCCCAGTGGCCCGCTCGCGGACCTCGCGCCGGTGGCGCGGCAGGATGAGCACGGCGAGCGCCGCCCCGGCACCCAGCAGGAGCAGCCACGACCCGCTGCCGGCCGGCTCGGTCGACGGGGTGACCGTCGAGGTCGGTGGGACGGTCGGGGCCACGGTCGGCGCCGGCGCCGGGAGGCCCCCGATCTGGCCGCGGATCTCGCCGCCCGGGTTGGCCGCGGTGTGGACGTTGATGTAGGTCGAGCCGGCCTCGATCGCGGCGACGGCGCCGGCGAAGTCCGTGACCGACCCGGTCGGTGTCAGGTCGGCCGCGTCCAGGGTGCCGAGCATCGGGCTGGCGCTGGCGCTGAGCGGCAGGAGGACCCCGCCGTTGGCGCCGGCCTCACCGAGGTGGATGTGGGCGGCCGCCGCGGCGCCAGACAGGCCGCTGTACTCCACGAAGTAGGTGATCGTCGAGCCGTCGGTGCTGATGACGACCCAGCCGCTGCCGCTGGCCGCGGTGGTCACGGCCGGGACCTCCTGGTCGCCGTCGAGAGCCACGAAGTGGGCGTCGCCCTTGGCGAGGACCTGGCCCCGGATCTCGCCGCCGGGGTTGGCCGCGGTGTGGAGGTTGACGTAGGTGGTGCCGGCCTTGATCGCGGCGACGGCCTCGGCGAAGGTCGTGATCGAGCCGCTCGCGGTGAAGTCGGCGGCGGTGAGCGTGCCGACCATCGGGCTCGCGGAGGCGGCCAGGGGCAGGATCACGCCGCCGTTCGCGCCGGCGGCGCCGGTGTGAATGTGGGCGGCGGCCAGGGCACCCGACAGGCCGCTGTACTCGACGACGTACCAGATCGTCGAATCGTCGGCCGAGATGACGACGGTCGCCTCGCCGCTGGCCGCGGTCACGACCGGCGGAACCTCCTGGGCGCCATCGACCGGTCCGCCAAAGGCGGGCGTCGGGGGATCCGCGGCAATCGCCACGGGGGCCGTGATCAGGAGCAGCCCGATCACGAGCAGGGACACGAGTCGCGCGCGCATGCCTTCCTCCAGCATCGCCGGCAGGGCGGCGCGTCCGGGCGCGTCGCCGATCCGATGGCTGGGATACGGATGGCCGCCGGAATCGGATCGCGGCCGGCTGGTCGCCGAGATCCGGGCGCGGCGGGAGCCGCGTATACGGGCCATGGATCTCTCCGTGTCGCCATGCGTCCGCCGCCGTCCTCGCCGAGCGGTCAGCGTCGCTGCGGCTGCGATCGCGGGCCTGGCGGTCGCGCTGCCGGTCCTCGCCGCCGGCCACACCGTGCAGGCCGAGAACTACCAGTTCATCGCGCCCGGCGGCGGCTCCAGCCTGACCGTGGCCGTCGGGGACCAGGTCACGTGGGTTGCGTCGGGCGATCCCCACACCGTCACGAGCGGCACACCCGGTGCGGTCGACGATCGGTTCCCGGATCGCCCGGCGTCGGAGGGCTTCCTCTTCGCGGGCAACACCTTCACGACGACATTCTCGAGCCCCGGGACGTTCCCCTACTTCTGCGAGGTCCACTTCGAGACGATGACCGGCACGATCGTGGTCGCTGCGGCAACGACCCCGGCGCCGACGAAGGCCCCAACGCCCGCGCCGACGCCACGGCCCACGCCCGCCCCCACCCCGACGCCGACCGCCGTCCCCACCGCCAGTCCAACTCCCGATCCGACGCCGACCGCGTCACCGTCGGCCGCTCCCAGCCCTGACGGGTCGCCGGACGCGTCACCCTCGAGCCCAGGCACCGCGCCGTCGGCGAGCCCGTCGCCGACGCCCCTCGCGACGGGCTCCGGCTCGGCTGCCGCCGACGTTGAATCGGGCCTCCTGCCGCTCGTCCTCGCCGCAATCGTGGCCGGGGGCCTCGTCGCCGGTATCCTCCTCGCCCGTCGCCGCCGGGGTTCGAACTCGGAGCGCTGATCGGGCTCGCTCCACGAGGATCCCGGCCGATCGCCGGTCAGCGCACCTCGGGCTCGCCCCGGACGACCCGACCCTTGCGCGAGAAGGCCCTGGTCGCCAGGGCCGCAACGCCCATGGCGACGAGGGCACGTTCCGGGGTCGGCAGCGGCCGGACCGCGGTCAGGAACTGGTCGGCGCGGGCCCGGTCCACGTTCCGGAGGATCGCCTGGCCGCGCTGGGTCAGGGACAGCGACCGCTGGCGCCGGTCCTCAGGCTCCTCGTGCCGCTCGACGAGGCGGCGCCGGACGAGCCCGTCGACGAGTCGGCTCGTGGCCGATGGCGAGCGTCCCAGCGACTCGGCCAGCTCGCCGATCGTGGTCGTGCTGCCGTCGGCCAGGACGTACAGGGCCGCGAGCTGGGTGAAGCCGAGGCGGAGGTCGGACAGCTGCGAGGCGAACCCGACGACGAGCTCCCGCCACAGGGCCCGGCCCATCGCCACCCGCTCCGAGATCTGGCGGACGTTGGGAACCCGCGGGCCGGCGGCCAGGACGGACGCCGACAGGTCGGATTCGAAGCGCCGGGCGATGGCCCGGACCGTGGCGGCCCGGGGCCGCCGCCGACGGGGCTGGGTGGGCAAGGCCATGACGCGCGGCAGCGTAGCGCACCGAGCACCGATCGTGTGCAGCCGCGCACGGGTTCCACGCTCGGGGGCCGCGCGCTCGCGCACCATTCGGAGCCGCGTCCCGCGGACGCACCCGTCCCATCGACCCTCGCGCGGCCGCCGGCCGCGCACGCCACAGGAGCCCATGACCAGCGTCGCCTTCATCTTCCCGGGCCAGGGATCGCAATCCGTGGGCATGGGCCAGGCCCTCGCCGACGCCTCGCCCGCCGCCGCCGCCGTCTTCGAGACTGCCGACGCGGCCCTCGATGCGCCGATCAGCGCCCTGGCCTGGTCCGGCCCGGAGGACGTCCTGAACCTGACCGAGAACGCCCAGCCGGCGCTGCTGGCCACCTCGATCGCCTACCTCGCGGCCCTCAACGAACGCTGGGGCGAGGCCGGCATCCAGGCACCGGCCCCGGCCTACGCGGCCGGCCATTCCATGGGCCAGTACACCGCGATGGTCGCGGCCGGGGTCCTGTCCCTGGCCGACGGCCTCTGCCTGGTCCGCGAGCGCGGGCGCCTGATGCAGGCATCCGGCGAGGGCCGCGACGGCGCGATGGCGGCGATCATCGGCCTCGACGACGCCGCCCTCCCGGAGCTCGTCGGCCGTGCGGCAGCCCATGGCACGTTCGGGGTGGCGAACCGGAACGCGCCCGGCCAGGTCGTCGTCTCCGGCGAGCGGGCGGCCATCCAGGCCGGCACCGAGATCGCCAGGGAGCTCGGGGCGAAGCGGGCGATCGTCCTGCCGGTCAGCGTCGCGGCCCACTCCCCGCTCATGGCCGGGGCCGCCGGGGCGATGCGGGCGGCCCTCGCGGATGTCGCCTTCGCCGATCCGAGCACCACCCTCCTCGCCAACGCCGACGCGCTGCCCCTGACCACCGGCGCGGCCTGCCGGGCCGAGCTCGTGGAGCACCTCACGACCGGCGTCGACTGGGTCCGGGCCGTCGAGTCGATGGCCGCCGCCGGCGTCGGCACGTTCATCGAGATCGGCCCCGGTCGGGTCCTCACCGGACTCACGAAGCGGATCGCCGGCGAGGCGACGGTCATCGCCGTTGACGATCCGTCCGCCCCCGATCGACTCGCCCTGCCGTTCGCCGCCCCGTCCCCGGGCGACGCCTGAACCACTCGAAGGAGCCGCCCACCGTGCGCAAGCCCGATTACAACCGCCGCGTCGTCGTGACCGGACTCGGCGTCATCAGCCCGGTCGGCAACGACATCGCCACCGCCTGGTCCAACCTCGTCAACGGCGTCTCCGGCCTCGGCGAGATCACGAGGTTCGACGTCTCCGGCTATGAGCACAAGGCGGCCGGCCAGGTCCGCGACTTCGAGGCCAGCGCCTGGATGGACGCCAAGGCCGTCCGCCGCAGCGAGAGCGAGATGCACTTCGGGGTCGCGGCCGCGAAGCAGGCCGTGGCCGACGCCGGCTTCGAGATCAACGACGAGAACCGGACCGAGGTCGGCGTGGTCTATGGCTCCGGGGCCGGTGGCCAGCTCCTGATGATCGACAGCTATCAGACCCTCCACGACAAGGGCCCCAACCGCGTCCCGCCGACGTTCATCGCCAACGCCCTCGTCGATTCGACGTCCGGGATGATCGCCATCGAGACCGGCGCGATCGGCCACAACGTGTGCATGGTTTCGGCCTGCGCCACCGGCACCCACAACGTCGCCGAGGCGGCCGAGGCGATCCGGCGCGGCGACTGCATCGCGGTCATCAGCGGCTCGACGGAGGCGCCGCTCCTCGAGGTCGCCCACGCCGGCTTCGGGAACATGCGCGGGCTCGGCTCGCCGCGGCCCGGGGAGCCACTGGCGAGCGTGTCCCGCCCGTTCGACGCGACGCGCAACGGCTTCGTCCTCGGCGAGGGCGCCGGCGGCCTGTTCCTCGAGGACCTCGAGCTGGCCAAGGCCCGGGGCGCCCGGATCTACGCCGAGGTCGTCGGCTACGGTTCGGCGGCCGACGGCTGGGACATGATCCAGCCGATCGAGCACGGCACCGGATCGTCGCGAGCGATGAAGATGGCCCTCGAGCGGCGCGGCGTTCCGGCCGACGAGGTCGACCTCATCAACCCCCACGGGACCTCCACGCCGGTCGGCGATGCCCGCGAGGCCGAGGCCATCTGGGCCGTGTTCGGCGACCGGGCCGCAGGCGCCCGGCGGTCGCTGGCGATCAGCGCCACGAAATCGATGACCGGCCACATGATGGGGGCGGCCGGGGCCTTCGAGGCCTTCGCGACCGTGATGTCGGTGGCCGAACAGACGGTCCCCGGAACGCTCAACTACCGCGACCCGGACCCGGAGTGCGACCTGTGGGTCGTCGACGAGACCGTCCGGATGCCGATCCGGTACGCCCTCTCGAACAACATCGGCCTGGGCGGCCACAACGGCGCCGTCATCTTCAAGCGCTACGACGGCGACTGACGGGTCGGGTGGCCCCGTCGAACGCCGATGAATGGAGCCCCCCTCCGGGTCGTCGACGGGACCCGGGGTGGTCTTGACTACAATCCCAGGGCCATGATCGAACGACGAGGACACGCGGTTGCCTAGTCAGGATCCTGCGCGCCGCGCGGTCGTCACGGGGATGGGCGCGGTCACCCCGATCGGCAACGACGCCGAGACGTTCTGGGCCAACCTCCTCGCCGGGAAGCCGGGCGGCGGCCCGATCACCACCTTCGACACGGCCGGCTTCGACGTCAAGATCGCGGCCGAGGTCAAGGATTTCGACCCGACCGTCGCGATGGACCGCAAGATGGCCCGCCGGATGAGCCGCTTCATCCACTTCGGGATGGCGGCCGCGACCGAGGCCGTTGACCGTGCCGGGCTTGACTTCTCGACCTGGACAGCCGACCAGCGGGATCGGGTCGCGGTCGTCCTCAACACCGGCGGCGGGGGCATGGAGCAGGTCATCGAGGGCGCGAACACGATCCGCGACAAGGGCCCCGGGCAGGTCAGCCCGTTTGCCATCCCGGCCCTCTCGGGCAGCATGGCCGCGGCCCAGGTCTCCATGCGCTACGGCCTGACCGGGCCGGTCATGACCCAGGTCGCCGCCTGCGCCTCGGGCGTCATCGCCTTCCAGGACGCGCTGCGGCTCATCGCCGGCGGCGAGTGCGATGTCGTCATTGCCGGGGGTTCGGAGGCCCCGCTGTTGGCCATGGCCTTCGCGGCCCTCTCGAACATGGGCGCGCTCTCGAAGCGGAACGACGATCCCGAGGGCGCATCGCGGCCGTTCGATCGGACCCGCGACGGCTTCGTCTTCGGCGAGGGCGCGGGCGTCATGGTCATCGAATCCGCGGCCCACGCCCAAGCCCGCGGGGCGCCGATCCTCGCTGAGCTCGTCGGGGCCGCCCTGACGGCCGACGCCTTCCACATCTCGGCCCCCGAGCCGACCGGCCGTGGCGCGGCGATGGCCATGAGCGGCGCGATGCGCAACGCCGGCATCGGACCCGCGGACATCGATTACCTCGTTGCCCACGGCACGTCCACGCCGCTCAACGACGTGACCGAGACGAAGGCCATCAAGCGGGCATTCGGCGAGCGCGCGGCGCGCCTCGCAATCTCGTCGCCGAAGTCGATGGTCGGCCACATGCTCGGCGCCGCCGGCGCCGTCGCCGGTATCGCCGCCGTGGGGGCGATCCGCGATGGCTGGATCCCGCCGACGATCAACTATCGAGAGCCCGACCCGGAGTGCGATCTCGACTACACGCCGAACGTCAAGCGGCAGCTCCGGGTGGACACCGCGATGATCAACGGCTTCGGCTTCGGCGGCCAGAATGCGGTCGCGATCTTCCGGCGCTTCGAGGCCTGAGCCGCGATCGGTCTCGGAGCCGGTGTCAGCCGCGCAGCCGGCGGTCAGCCGCGCAGCCGGCGGTCAGCCGCGCAGCCGGCGGTCAGCCGCGCAGCCGGCGGTCAGCCGCGGAGGCGGCGGCCCTCGAACGCCTCGATCCCCTCGGCCAGGCCGGGCGGGACGGGAATCGGGTGATCGGCACCATAGTCGTAGGTCACGAGGACCGAATCGGCGACCGCGACCAGGCGCACCGGCCCGTAGCGGCTCTCCGGCGCGGTGAGTCGATGGGCCATGCCGAAGCTCGTTCGGCCGATCCGATCGACCCGCGTCTCGACGGCCAGGGTCTCGCCGAAGAAGGCCGGGCTCCGGTAGGCGATCTCGATCTGGGCCAGGATCATGCCCTCCTCGGCGCCGTGGGTGGCGAGCGGCAGGGGTTCCCCGGACACGGCCTCGTAGTAGGCGACCCGGGCGATCTCGCAGTACGTCAGGTACGAGGCGTTGTTCACGTGGCCCATCGCGTCGGTGTCGGCGAAGCGGACCTCGATCCGGTGGACGTGGCCGAAGTCGCCGGCGATGTCGCGCGGGTCGCCCGGCACGACCAGGCGGGAGCGCGGCGCGGCAGAGCGAACCTGGCCCATGGCCGGAGTGTAGGAGCAACGGCGTGACGGCACGGGACGCCGGCGCCGACGAGCCCGTCGCGACGATCCTGGCGATGCCCTGGGGCCCCGTCCACGTGGCGGCCACCTCGCGCGGCGTCGTCGGGCTGGAGAACCTGACGACGGGCGAGGTCTTCGAGGCTGTGATCCGGCGACGGTTGGGGCGTGGGCCCCGGTGGGTCGATCCGGGCGAGCTGGGTTCGGCGAGCGCGGACCCGGCCGCGGGGAGCGCGGACCCGGCCGCCCTCGCCCACCTCCGCGCCGTCGCGGCGGCCCTTGAGGCGACGCTCACCGATCCGGGATCGGCCTCAAGCGCGATGGCCGGCATCGCCCTCGACCTCGACGATCGACCGGCCTTCGATCGCGAGGTCCTCGCCGCCGTCCGGGCGATTCCGAGGGGCCAGACCCGGAGCTACGGCGAGATCGCCCGGGCGATCGACCGCCACGGCGCGGCCAGGGCCGTCGGCGGCGCGGTCGGGCGGAACCCGGTCGCGATGCTCGTGCCGTGCCATCGGGTCGTGGCCGGCGACGGCACCCTCGGCGGCTACGGCGGCGGCTGGTGGGGCGACCACGAGAGCCTCCTCGAGCTCAAGGCCACGCTCCTCGCGGCCGAGGGCATCAGCCTGCCGAGAAGCCACCCGCCGACCCGCCGCGGACGATAGACTCCCGGGCAGCGTCACCATCCCTCACTCGGCCGTAACGCCGGCGGTCGCGCGCCCCGCCGCCCAGCGCGAGGATGTCGTCAGCCCATGACCCAGCCGGCTCGCGCCTCGAGGTCGATGTTCGCGATCTTCGGGAAGCGCGACTTCAGCCTGATGTGGTCGGCCCAGCTGATCTCCACGATCGGCGAGGCGCTCACGGACCTCGCGGCCGCGATCCTCATCTTCCGGATCACCGGGTCGGCCTTCGCGGTCGGCGCGGTGCTCATGGTCACGGCGATCCCGACCCTCGTCTTCGGCCTCTTCGCCGGGGTCTTCGTCGACCGCTACGACAAGAAGCGGATCCTGCTGCTCTCGAACGTCCTGCGGGGATTCATCGTCCTGGGTATCCCGCTGGCCTTCCAGGTGCTCGAGGAGAGTGCGGCGGTGATCGCGCTCTACTCGCTTGTCTTCGTCTCGGCGACCGTCCGCCAGTTCTTCGACCCGGCATGGGAGGCCGTGCTCCCGGAGATCGCAACGGAGGAGGAGCTGACGCAGGCCAACTCCTTCCTGGCCGTCAGCTCGTTCGGCTCGACCGCGGTCGGCTTCGCCGCCGCCGGGTTCCTGGCCGCGGAGAACATCTTCCTGCCCTTCTACATCGACGCCGCGACCTACTTCGTGGCCTTCGCGCTGCTCCTCGGCGTCCGCGTGCCGAAGGCTGGTGCCGCCGAGCCGACCTCGATCGGCGTCGTCGTGGAGAACCTCCGGAGCGGTGCGGGATACCTCTGGAACACGCCGATCCTCCGCTCGATCTTCATCGTTGGGGCGCCCGTGTTCCTGGCCTTCGGACTGTGGAACGTGCTGCTCCTGCCGATGGCGATCCGAGAGCTTGGCGGGACCGAGTTCGAGTATGGCCTCCAGGAGGGCCTGACCTCGGTCGGCTTCGTCATCGGCAGCTTCCTCATGGCCCGCTTCGGCGACCGCCTCAACGAGGGCACCTGGCTCGTCGTGGCGACCACCGCGATGGGTGTCTTCGGGGTCCTCTACGGCCTCGCGCCGACGATGGACATCGCGATCGTCCTGGTGATGATCACGGGGTTCCTGAACTCGCCGATGTCCATCGCCCGGCGGCTGCTGCTCCAGCGCCACATCCCGCGCGACATGCGCGGCCGGGTCTTCTCGGCCTTCTTCGTGTCCCGCGACGTGCTGTTCCTTCTCGGCATGGCCGGGGCCGGGCTGGCCGATATCTTCCCGGTCCGCGAGCTCGTCGTGGTGTCGTCGCTCGTCCTCGTCGGAGCCGGGCTCCTGACCCAGATCATGCCGGGCCTGGGCCGCCCCGCCACCGAGTGGCGGCGCACCCTCCAGCTCCTGCGCACCGCGCCGAGCGCCCCGACCGTTGGTGCCGGCCGGCCGGCGAACATGCTCGACCTCGACCGGCTCATCGACGTCCTGCCGGAGCTCAAGGCCCTGGCCATGGAGCGGCGGAACGAGTTCCTCGATGGCGCGACGGTCGCCACGGCCCCACCCGGCTTCGTGATCGTCCGGGCCGGCGAGGCGAGCAACGCCGCCTTCTTCGTCATGGGCGGCCGGGTCGTCGCCGGCATCCCGGCCGAGGGCGACGAATTCCGCTCGCTGTCGTCAATGGGCCCGGGCGACTTCTTCGGCGAGATCGCCGCGCTCACCGGCAGCCCACGGACGGCGAACGTCATCGCCGACGAATCGACCGATCTCCTGGAGATCCCGGCGACGACGCTGAAGGGCCTGATGGACGTGCCCGCGATGAACTCGCTCATCGGCTCCAGGCTGCGCGAGCGCCTGACGCGAACCGCCAACGCCGATCTCATCCGCCTGGCCGGGCTCGACCAACGCGACCTCAAGGACCTTCGGCGACGACCCCGCGCCCAGGCCCTGCCCAAGACGTACGCCGAGGCGGGCGAGGGCTGACCGCAACTCCGGACCGCCAGACGCCGCCGGCCGGCCGCGGTCGCTCAGCGCCGGATCGAGCGTTCCAGGGCCGGCCGGTCCGGGATGACGAGCGCGTCGCGTTCGACCCGGATCAGGTCCCGCGCGACGAGGTCGGCGAGCAGGCGGTTCACCGACTGGCGCGAGCCACCGATCATCCCGGCCAGCTCGGCCTGGGTGTAGGGCCAGGGGAGGCGGACGGAGCCGTCGGGCTCGGGCACGAGCGGCTCGGCCTCCCGCAGGATCCGCCGGGCGAGCCGCGCGGGCAGGTCCAGGAAGTGGAGGTCGCCGACGTGGACGGTGATCGAGCGGATCTCGTCGGCCAGCGACGACAGCAGTGCCCGGCGGAGCGACGGGTCCTCGTCGATGAGCCCCAGGAAGGCCTCGCGTCGCAGGACGAGCGTCTCGGTCACCCCGAGGGCGACCGCCGTCGCCGACCGTGGCGCGTCGTCGAAGAGGGCGAGCTCGCCGAAGAAGTCGCCGGGCCGGAGGGTCGCGATGATCGCCGGCTCCTCGTCCTCGGCCGAGGGCAGGACGATCTTGACCGCTCCAGCGGCGACGACGTGCAAGGCGTCGCCAGGATCGTCCTGGTGAAAGATCGTCTCGCCGGACCGGAAGCGACGGGCTCGAAGTGACGCGGCGAGCGGCGCCAGCCGCGCCTCGTCCAGGCGGGCGAAGAGCCGGCAGCGCCGGAGCGCATCCAGCCCGACCGGGCTCCCGGGGCCGACGGCCATTCGCTCCTCCATGCGCTGTGCGCGTCACCGCCCGCGCGGCACGTCCCCCGCCCGCCGCATCGTAGCCGAGGAGGGCGCCGCTAGACTCCGGCCATGCAGATGGTCGTCTGTCCCAGCTGTGGCGAGGAGAACCCCGCCCGGTTCCGGCTGTGCGGCTACTGCGGGACGTCGCTCGTGGCGGAGCTGCCGGCCCAGGAGCTGCGCAAGGTCGTGACCATCGTCTTCTCCGACCTGAAGGGCTCCACGTCGCTCGGCGAGGCCCTAGACCCCGAAGCCGTCCGCGAGGTCGAGGCCCGCTACTTCGAGGCGATGCGGACGCCGCTCCTGGCCCACGGCGGGACGCTCGAGAAGTACATCGGGGACGCGATCATGGCCGTCTTCGGCTTTCCCAAGGTCCGCGAGGACGACGCCCTCCGGGCGGTTCGCGCGGCCCACGGCATGCAGCGCGCGCTGGCGGCCCTGAACGTCGAGCTCGAGCGCGAGTACGGCGTCACCCTGGCCAACCGGACGGGGGTGAACACCGGGCCGGTGGTGGCCAACTCGGATCCCAACGCCAACCAGCAGATCGTGACCGGCGACACGGTCAACGTGGCCGCCCGTCTCGAGCAGTCGGCGCCGGCCCAGGAGGTCCTCATCGGCGAGCTGACCTACCAGCTCGTCCGCGACCACGTGGACGTCGAGACCGTCGAGCCGCTCGAGCTCAAGGGCAAGGCCGAGCGGGTTCCCGCCTACCGCCTGGTCGATGTCCGGGCAGCCGCGAGCGAGGTTCCCGACGACGCTGCCGGGCGGGGCGCCCCGACGCTCTTCGTGGGCCGGGCGGCGGAGCTGGCCCGCCTGAGCGAGGCCCTGGACGAGGTCGAAGAGTTCGGCGTGTGCCGGATCCGCGTCGTGGTCGGCGACGCCGGGGTCGGCAAGTCCCGGGTCGTCCGCGAGTTCCGGATGCGGGTCGCCGAGCGCGCCAGGGTGCTCCGCGGTCGCTGCCTCCCGTACGGCGACGGGATCACCTTCTGGCCGCTCGTCGAGATGGTCCGCGAGGCAGCCTCGATCGAAGCCCAGGACTCGCCGGCCCAGGCCGTCGAGAAGATCGCGTCGCTCGTCGGGGTCGAGGCTCGGACGAGCGACGAAGGCGCCGGGATCACCGAGCGCGTCGCCGCCGCGGTGGGCCTGTCGACCGCCAGGTTCCCGGTGGCCGAGCTGTTCTGGGGCGTTCGCAAGCTGCTCGAGGGCCTCGCCCGAGCACGGCCGCTCGTCCTGGCCGTCGAGGATATCCATTCCGCCGAGCCGACCTTCCTGGAGCTCCTCGACCACCTCGTCGAATCGGTCCGCGGCGCCCCGATCCTGGTCGTGGCCTCGGCTCGCCTCGAGCTCCAGGAGGCCCACGCCGAGTGGTGGGATGCGCAGGCCGCCAACCGAATCCTCGTCCGCCCGCTGCGCGAGGCGGACAGCGGTCGGCTCATCGGGGCCGTCCTCGCCGGCGGCGAGATCGATGACGCGGTGCGGGCCCGGATCGTCGCCGCCGCGGAGGGCAACCCGCTGTTCGTCGAGCAGGTGGTTTCGATGCTCCTCGACGCCGGCTCACTCCGGCGGGACGGCGATCGCTGGGTCTCGACCGAGGACGCCGCCGAGCTGGCCGTCCCGCCGTCGATCAACGCCCTGCTCGCCGCTCGCCTGGATCACCTCGCCCGCGAGGAGCGGGCCGTGATCGAGCCGGCGTCGGTCATCGGCCTGGTCTTCGCCACGGCGGCCGTTACCGAGCTGGTGCCCGATGTCATCCGGACCTCGGTCGGCGGCCACCTCATGACCCTCGCCCGGAAGCGCTTCGTCCGACCGAACACGACCGAGGACGACGATGCCTACCGGTTCTCCAACCTGCTCATCCGCGACACGGCCTACGGTGCGCTTTTGAAGCGCGCCCGGGCGACCCTCCACGAGCGGTTCGTGGCCTGGGCCGAGCGGGTCAACCGCGAGCGGGGCCGGGAGCAGGAGTTCGAGGAGATCCTGGGCTACCACCTGGAGCAGGCCTACCGGTATCGCACAGACCTCGGCCGGGTCGACGATGAGGGTAGGGAGATCGGCCGGCGGGGCGCGACCAAGCTCTCTGGCGCCGGTCGCCGGGCCTTCGCCCGGGGCGATACTCCGGCGGCCTGCACCCTCCTCCGGCGGGCGGTGGCGCTCCTCGACGAGACCGACCCGCTGCGGATGGAGCTCCTGCCGGAGCTGGCCGAGGCGCTCACCGAGAACGGCTCGTTCGAGGAGGCGAAGGTCGTGGTGGCCCAGTCGGTGACCCTCGCCGAGCGGCTCGAGGACGCTCGGGCCGCGACCCGCACGACCCTCGCCCGGGTGGCACTCGAGCTGTATACCGCCGAGACGGTCGACACCGAAGCTGCGCTGGGTTCGGTGGGGGCGGCGATCGACCTGCTCACTGGCCTCGACGACCAGGCGAACCTCGCCCGCGCCTGGCGGTTGCTCATGTTCATCCACGGCACCTCCGGGCGCTACGACCTCGCCGCGGACGCGGCGGTGAAGGTCGCCGACCACGCCCGCACGGCGGGCGACGCCCGGCTCGTGGGGCTCGGGGCGATGGGCTACGCCGCCACGGCCCTCCACGGCCCGACCCCCGTCGCGGACGCCATCCGTCGCTGCGAGGCGCTCTCGGCCGAGGTCCTGGGCGATCGCAAGGCCGAGGCGATCATCTCCGGGGTGCTCGCCGTCCTCCACGCGATGGAGGGCGAGTTCGATCGGGCGCGGCGGCTCTACGAGCGCGGTCGGGAGATGCTGGCCGATCTCGGGCCGAGCGTTACCGCGGCGTCGACCTCGGTGGACTGGTCACGGGTGGAGATCCTGGCCGGCGACCCGGCCGCCGCCGAGGCCGGGCTGCGGGCCGACTTCGCGGCGCTCGACGCCCTCGGCGAGCGCTACTTCCGCTCGACCGTGGCGGCGCTCCTGGGCCAGGCGCTGTACCTCCAGGACCGCCTCGACGAGGCCGACTCGTTCACGTTGTTGGCTGCCGAGCTGGCCGATGCCGACGATGCCTACAGCCAGGCGGCTTGGCGCTCAGCCCGGGCCAAGCTCCTGGCTCGCAGCGGGGACGTGGCGGCTGCGATCGCGATGGCCCACGAGGCGGTGGCCATCGCCGGTGGGACCCTCGACCTGGATCAACACGCCGACACCCTCGTCGACCTGGCCGAGGTCCACCGGATCGGTGGCGACGATGAAGCGGCAGGGCCCCCCTTGCGGGAGGCCCTGGAGCGGTACGAGTCGAAGGGGGATCGGGTGTCGGCCGAGCGGGTCAGGGGCCTGCTCGCCGCGGCACCGACCTGACGGTCCTGATCAGCCGAGCCCGCGCATGACCCCGTTGTGGGTCGTCCAGATCGTGGCCTGGAGGTCGCCGCCGCCGATGTTCTCGACCGTGAGGCAGGGCAGGCTCTTCGGCGTCGAGGATCCCTTTGCGAAGCTGCACTTCGTGTCGATGACCTCGGACTCGCCGTCACCATAGGTGTGGTAGATCGTGAGGCTGTTGGCGTTGGCGCCGACGATCTCCGAGCGGTCGAAGCCGATGACGACCTGGAAGCCGTCGGGGAACGCCCCGCCCTGGGCGACGTGGATGATCGACGTCTCGCCGAACAGGGTGCCGCTCGGACAGGCAGGGTAGCCTTCCTCGCCGCACTGGACCACCACGGTGCCGTCCTCGACCGAAACGCCGATCAACGTCTGCGGAGCGACGACCCTGGTGCTGTGCGGGTTGGTGTCGCTGAGCTCCTGGCTGTTCTGGACGAGCAGGTTCCCGTCCAGATCGATGAACCGGCCGCCAACGTCCTGGGTGTCGCTCGAGACGGACACGGACGCGGCGACATCCCACTGGTCGCCATGGCTGGCGTCGTCCGAGCCGGACCCGAGGCCGGTCGTGTTGAACGTGCCGGTCACGCTGACCGCCGCGCTCGTCGGTGTGATCACGAGGATGACCGACGCTGACTTCTTCGGCTTCAGCTGCCCGAACGTGCAGGACGTGCCATCGGCGGTGCAGCTGCCCTGGGACGGGTACGCCTTCAGGAAGGTGCCGCCGTCGTAGAAGACGTCATCGAGGAAGAGCTGGGAGACGGTGCTCTTGCCCGAGTTCGTCACGCCGAAGACGACTGCGGCGAGCTCGCCCTCGGCAACCGTCGCGGGCGCCGGGTAGCTGAATTGGACGAGACCGGGCGTGGCCGCGCTCGTGCCCGCGGGCACGAGGAGCATCAGCGCCAGGAGGGTGCTGGTGGCGAGGAGACTGACCCCACGGCCTGAGGGTCGACGGATCACGGGAGACCTCCTGAGCCGGTTACGAGACCGGGGTAACGCGCGTAGCCCCTGGGACGATGGTCCTGTGCCACGACTGCCATTCGGGCTATCGAGGAAGGATGCGGCCTGTCTGGGGGTCGGTCAAGGTGGCGACCGACGAATGCAACGTCAACGTTGCGTCTAGGCAACGGTCGCTTTGGCGACACGAAGCCGCGCCGTGATCAGGCCCGCGGCACCGGGCGCATCGGGAAGACGCCGACGACGATCGGGGCGATCGGGTCGAACGACAGCTCGTAGCCGATGTCGCCCGACCGCAGGAGGTCGCCGAGGAGCCGTCCCTCGCGGTTCGGCAGCCCGACGAAGACGCGAACGCCCGGGTCGACGTCGACCGGCGTGACATCGTCCTCGGTGCCCTCGATGGCGAACCGGCGCCTGAGCTCGTGCATCGGGACGTAGGCCCGGCTCTTGATGAACCGCCGGAGCTGGGGTGCCGTGCAGCCGTTCCGATCGGGCTCGATGCCGGCGGGCGAGGTCTGCGCGGCAGGCGGGGCGGGCGAGCTCAGCGCGGCAGGCGGGCCGGGCGAGGCCGGCCTTGCCGGTGCGGCCGGCCTCGCCGGTGGGGCCGGCGTTGTCGGGACGCGTGGCAAGGCCACGGATGCGGGGCCCGTCACGAGCCCGGCCCGGGGCCGGTCGGTGGGTGGCGATCCGGCCGGGCGCGCCGGCGCGGCGGGGGGCATCACGTCGCCCGCGGGGAGGGCGGCCCTCGGCGGCGCCAAGGGCCGGCTTCGGGCTGGGCTGGGCCCGCCGGCCCGCGGCTCCGATCCCGCGCCCGGCGGTGTGTCACCGGCGGTCGCTGCCGGACGCGGGCCGCGCGATTCCGGGTGCGTCCGGGCGTGACGGCGCGAGGGATGGTGCGATCGACGGCTCATCGGCCGTGGGCTGCGGCGCCGGGGCGCCGCGGGTTGGTCAGGTTCATGGGCTCGAGTCGCGGTGCGGCCGGGCGGACCACCCGGTCGACCGATGATAGCCGACCGCGGCGGTGCCGGCCGGGACCCTTGCCTCGCTCGACGCGGCGTCAGCCGAGGCGGGTGGCGATGTGGCGGAAGACGTCGCGCACCGAGACGACCGCGATCGGTCGGGTCCCTTCGACGATCGGGACATGGCGGAAGCCGCCGACGGCCATCTTGTTGATCGCGACCGCGATCGTGTCGTCGTGGCGGAGGACGACCGGGTCACGGGTCATGAGCTCGCGCACGGGGCGATGCTCCGGACCGCGGCCGGCCAGCTTCAGGAGGGCGTCGCGGTCAGTGAAGATTCCGGCCAGCCGGCCGTCTTCGGTCACCAGCAGGCAGTCGATCCCCTCGCGGTGCATCCGCTCGATGACGTCGGCGACGTCGACCGAGCCCTCGACCGTTTCCGGGGCCGGGGCGCCGAGCTCATCGAGGTGGACGCCCAGGAGCGGGCCGCGGAAGCCGGTCGCCGGCTCCGGCGTGTCCGAGGCGCGCAGGTCGGCCCCGCAGTTGTCGCACAGGTCGTCGCCCTCGAAGTTCTGCCACTGGCAGACGGGGCAGATCATGATCCGTCTCCCTCGACCGTCCAGGTCTCGCCGGAGCCCAGGAGCTTCGCCAGGTCGCCCTTGCCCCGGCCGGCGATCGCCTGCTCGATCTGGTTGGTCATCAGCTCGTCGTGGGTCGGCCGGCTGATCCGGCGGACGATCCCGACCGGGACCGGGAAGTCCGGCCAGTAGATGTGCGACAGCATGAAGGCGATGAGCGGGTCGGTTTCGTCGTGGACGAGGATGTCGGCCTCGCTGATGCCGTTCTCGCCGAGCGTCACGACCTCGGGCTGGTGGCCGTGGAGCCGGATGCCCTTGTTCCGTTCCTTGCCGAAGAGCATCGGCGCGCCGTGCTCCAGGACGAGCATCCGGTCGTCCCGGACCTCGCGATCGGTGAACTCGCGATGGGCGCCGTCGTTGAAGATGTTGCAGTTCTGGAGGACCTCGACGAAGGCCGAGCCGCGATGCCGGCCGGCGCCCTCGAGGGTCGCCTGGATGTGCTCGGTGTGGGTGTCGACGGTCCGGGCGATGAAGCTGGCCTCGGCGGCCAGGGCGATCGCCAGCGGGCTGACCGGGTAGTCGATGGTGCCGTAGGGCGACGACTTGGTGACCTTGCCGAACTCCGAGGTGGGGCTGGCCTGGCCCTTGGTGAGCCCGTAGATCCGGTTGTTGAACATGACGATCCTGAGATCGACGTTCCGCCGGAGCGAATGAACGAGGTGGTTGCCGCCGATCGAGAGGGCGTCGCCGTCGCCGGTGATGACCCAGACCATGAGGTCGGGGCGGGCGGCCTTGAGGCCGGTCGCGATGGCCGGCGCGCGGCCGTGGATCGAGTGGAAGCCGTAGGTGTTCATGTAATACGGCAGCCGCCCGGAGCAGCCGATGCCGCTGATGAACACGATGTTTTCGCGCGGGTAGCCGAAGTCCGGCATGACCTTCTGGGTCTGGGCCAGGATGGAGTAGTCGCCGCAGCCCGGGCACCAGCGGACCTCCTGGTCGGACACGAAGTCCTTCCGGGTCAGGACCGGCAGGCCGACCGGGGCGCCGTTCGACACGCCGGTCTTCGTCTCGGTCATCGGCCGGGCGCTCCCAGCCCCCCGAGGACCCGCTCGGCCTCGGCCTCGATCTCGGCGATCCGGAAGGGCTTGCCCCGGACCCGGTTGTAGCCGATCGCGTCCACGAGGTAGCGGGCCCGGATGAGCAGCAGCAGGTGGCCCAGGTTCAACTCGGGCACGAGGACCCGCCGGAACGAGCGCAGGACCTCCTCCGTGTTCGCCGGCAACGGGTTGAGGTGGCGCAGATGGGCGTGGGCGACGGCCAGGCCGCGGGCCCGGAGCCGCTCGACGGCGCTCCGGATCGCGCCATAGGTGGAGCCCCAGCCGAGGATGAGGAGGTCGCCCTCGGGGGCCCCGAAGACCTCCAGCGCCGGGATGTCCCTGGCGATTCCGGCGATCTTGTCCTGGCGCAGGACGGTCATCCGGTGGTGGTTGTCGGGGTCGTAGCTGACGTTGCCGATGACGTCGGACTTCTCGAGGCCGCCGATCCGGTGCTCGAGGCCGGGCGTTCCCGGGATGGCCCACGGGCGGGCGAGCGTTTCCGGGTCGCGGAGGTAGGGATAGAAGCCCTCCTTCTCGGTCCGGTTGGGTACGGCGATCTGGGGCAGGTCACCCGGGTCCGGGATCGCCCACGGCTCGGCGCCGTTGGCCAGGAAGGCATCGCTCAGGAAGGCGACCGGGGTCATGTACTTGAGGGCGATCCGCCAGGCCTCGATGGCCATGTCGAAGCATTCCGCCGGGGTCGCCGGCGCGACCACGGCCAGCGGCGAATCGGAGTTGCGGCCGAACATCACCTGGAGCAGGTCGCCCTGCTCGGTCTTGGTCGGCATGCCGGTGGAGGGCCCGGCCCGCTGGACATCGATGACGACGAGCGGCAGCTCGACCATGACGGCCAGGCCGAGCGCCTCGCTCTTGAGGGCCAGGCCGGGCCCGGACGTGCCGGTGATCCCGAGGGCGCCGCCGTAGGACGCTCCGATGGCCGCCCCGATGGCCGCGATCTCGTCCTCGGCCTGGTAGGTCTTGACCCCGAAGTTCTTGTAGGCCGCCAGGCTGTGGAGGATGTCCGAGGCGGGGGTGATCGGGTACGAGCCGTAGAACAGCGTCCGATCGGCGAGCTGTGAGGCGGCCACGAAGCCGAGGGCGGTGGCCTCGTTGCCGGTGATGTTGCGGTAGCGGCCCGGCGCCAGGCGGGCCGGCGGGACGAGGTAGCGCTCGTGGAAGATCTCGGTCGTCTCGCCGAAGTTGTAGCCGGCCCGGAGGGCCCGCTTGTTGCCCTCGGCGATGACCGGCCGCTTCGAGAACTTGTCGTCGATCCAGCGGATCGTGGGCTCCATGCTCCGGTCGTAGAGCCAGAACATCAGGCCCAGGGCGAAGAAGTTCTTCGTCAGGTCGACCTGCTTGTTGGTCAGCTCGAGGCCCTCAGAGGCCCGGGCGTTGAGGGTAGAGATCGGGACGCTGAAGACGTGGTAGGCCGTCAGCGAGCCGTCGGTCAGGGGGTTGCTGGCGTAGCCGACCTTGTTCAGGTTCACCGGGGTGAAGGCATCCTCGTTGACGACGAGGGCGCCGCCGGCCGGCAGGTCGCCGAGGTTCGACTTGAGAGCCGCCGGGTTCATCGCGACGAGGACGTCGGGCTGGTCGCCGGGGGTGTGGATCCGGGTGGAGGCAAAGCTCAGCTGGAAGCCGGACACCCCCGGGAGGCTGCCCGCGGGTGCCCGGATCTCGGCCGGGAAGTCGGGGTACGTGCTGATGTCGTTGCCGAAGACGGCGGCGGTCCGGGTGAACTGCGAGCCGGTCAGCTGCATGCCGTCGCCCGAGTCGCCGGCAAAACGGATGGTGACCCGCTCGAGCTGGCGCGCCTCCGGCGGGCGCTCCTTGACGGCCGTCACGCGCCCTCCGACGACTTCATCCGCTGGTGCGGTCGGGGTGGCAGGTTCAGGAGCTCCTCGGGGAACGCCTCGGCCAGGTACTTGAGGACGTCGACGGGCCGGATGACCCCGACGAGGATGCCCGCGTCGTCGACGAGCGGAACGTTGCGATAACGACCGGTCTGCATCAGGTCGATGGCGTGGCGGACGAGCTGATCGAGGTGGAGCGTCCAGGGATGTTCGTTCATGAGCCGCTCGACCGGCTGGTCCAGGTCGACCTCGTGGCCCACGAGCCGGGCGAAGATGTCGCGCTCGGTCAGGACCCCGCAGAGCTTCCCGTCGTCGTCCGTCACGAAGACGGAATCACCGGTCCCGGTCTCGCGGATCCGGTCGATGCACTCGCCGAGGCTGGTGCCCTCGCGGACGGTCACCGGGTCGCGGCGGGCAATGACCCGGAGCTTCTCGTCGGCGAGGGACGGGACACGCGACGCCACGGCACGTTCGGTGAGGTCGGTCACGAGATGAAAGTGTAGTGCGTTCCCCGTGATGCGACCCTCGGGCCGATCGGCCGTTGTTCGACAGGCCGACCGGCCCCGCGTCGCTCGTCGCGCCCCACGTCGCACCCGTGGTCGCAGCCCCTGATCGCACTCGTGGCGGCCCTGATCGCTCTCCAAGGTCGCCCCGGGTCACGCCGCACCCCCTGGCCGCGCCCACTGGTCGCCCCGGGTCGCGCCGCACCCCCTGGTCGCGCCCACTGGTCGCCCCGGGTCGCGCCGCACCCGTGGCGCAACCCCTGATCGTACCCACTGGTCGCCAGGGGGCGCGCCGCACCCGTGGCGCAACCCCTGATCGCACCCACTGGTCGCCAGGGGGCGCGCCGCGCCCCCTGATCGCGCCTCCTACTCACGGCGTGAGTGGTAGGCGAATGGTGGCGACGCCGCAGCGAGATACGAGGCTGAATCCACGCGGCGACGAGACGGGGACGAGCGTGCCGCGGCGCGGCGAACCCGATGTGGCCCGGGCTCCCTCCGCCTACCACCCACCGGGTGAGTGAGCGACAGGAACAGGATCGCCCCGGACTGTGCCGGTGACGGTGAGCGTAACCACGCCCTGACGTTGCGTCCCCGCACGGGGTAGACGCGATCGAGGACCGCGGCATGCTCGGCCACGCGCCGTCGAGCGGCCCCCGTGTCCGGCAGGATCAGCAGGCGCAGAACCTTCACCGGCCCGTCGATCGCAAACCGGGTTCGAGCGATCGTGGGCGCCAGCCGTACCTTCTCGTCGTGCTTCCTGATCGTCGCCTCGATGACGGTCAGATCGGACTTGACCTCGACGATGAGCAGCAGACGCGCGGCAGGGCGAAGTCCGAGCAGGTCGATCGATCCGCGTTCTCCGTATTCGGAGTACGACACCTCCGGGACGACCTGCCAATCCAGGCCGGAGATCAACGTCGCAGCGACATCGTCGAGCGCGGCGTGTCGAGCATCGAGGACGCGATCGAGCTCACCACCCCGCCACCGAACCACGAGCTCAAGGTCCGCACCGAGCGCCGCGAGGATCCTGTCGATGGTCTCGAGCGACATCCGTGTCGCCTGGCCGCGCTCGAGCCGGGAGATCGCTTGCTGGCTGACCCCCGCCTTCAACGCCAGGTCGAGCTGCCGCCAGCCGAGCCGCCGGCGGAGGGCGCGGACGACGAGGCCGACGCGGATGAGGTTCATCGCCGGATGGTGATGCAGCGCACTTACGTGCCGATTAGCGCGGGGGCCGCACCGGCGCGAACGCTCCGTAGCGCGAACGCTCCGTGGTTGCCCTGATAGCCTCGCCGCGATGTCCCGATCCGTCGCCGTCGGAGTCGCTCTGACGGTCATCTCGGCGTTCGCCTTCGGCTCCGGCGCGCTGTTCGCGAAGCCGGTCTACGCGGCCGATGTGAGCTGGCACGTCCTCATGGCCTGGCGGTTCCTCATCGGCGCGATCCTGGCATGGTGCTGGGTCGCAGTTCGGCCCGGCAGCCGCCGGGCGCTCGCGTCGATGGACCGCCGGGCCATGCTCGTCGCCGTCCTCCTCGGCGTCCTCTACACCGGCAACTCCGGCACGTATTTCGCAGCGCTCGAAACCGTGTCGGCGTCGCTCGGGGCGCTCATCGTGTACGTCTACCCGGCCCTCGTCGCGGTCCTGTCGCTGCGAGTCGGGCGGCGGCTTGAGGGTCGCCGGGCCTGGGGTGCCCTGGGCCTGGCCACGGTCGGCGTTGTCCTGGCTGTCGGCGCGATCGAGGCGACGACAATGCCGCCCCTGAGCGGCCTGCTCCTGATGCTCGCCTCACCGGTCATCTACTCGGTCTGGATCGTCCTGTCGGCGCGGTTCACCGGCGAGCGTGGAGGCGCCGTTGGACGGGACGCCAGGGCCGGCGTCGACCCGATCGCGGCCGGCGCGGTCATCCTCTCGGCGACGGCGGCGACGTACTGGCTGAGCGCCGTGGCGGCGGGGCGCCACGTCCTCCCGGCCGAGGTTCCCGCCGCGGCCTGGGGTGGGATCGTCGGCGTGGGCGCGGTCTCGACCTTCGTTGCCGTGCTGGCCTTCTACGGCGGGACCCACCGGATCGGCGCGGCCCGGGCCTCGCTCGTCAGCACGGTCGAGCCCATCTGGACGATCGTCCTCGCGGGTCTGCTCTTCGGCGAGTCACTGACGCCACTCCAGCTCGTCGGCGGCGCGATGATCCTGACCGGCGTCGTCATCGCCCAGACGCGGGGTGGCGGCCAGGAGGCAACGGTCGCCGGCCCGAGCCTCCGGATCGCCGACGAGTAGGCGAAGCCGGTTACCGCAGCGCCGCCCGCGCCGCAGCCAGGGCGGCCGCGGCTCCGACGGCCACGAAATTCGACTCGGAGCCGACGCCGACGAACCGGAACCCGCGCTCCAGGTGTGGCCCGAACGCGGCGTGGTCATAGAGCAGGATCCCGGCGGCCTTGCCATGGCGGCGGCAGGCCGTCACGACGGAATCCAGCGCCTCCGTATACGTCGGGTTCGAGAACTGGCCCGGGATGCCCAGCGAATGCGACAGGTCGGCCGGGCCGACGAACAGGACGTCGACGCCGTCGGTCGCGGCGATCGCGTCGACCTCGCGTAGAGCGCCCGGAGACTCGATCTGGACGACCCCGACGATCTCGTCGTTGACCGACTGGATCTCGGTATGGCCGAGGGCGCCGAGCTTGCCGCCGCGAGTCCGAAGGGCCACGCCCCGCCGACCCGCCGGCGGATACCTCAGGAACGTCACCGCCTCAGCGGCCTCGGCGGCGGAGTGAAGCTGCGGCACCACGATCCCGGCCGCCCCGAGGTCGAGCGCCCGCCCGATCCGCAGCCGCTCACCCGACGGTGGGCGAACGAGCGCGGCGGCCCCGCCGGCCTCAACGGCCAGGAGGAGCGCAAGGACATCGGCCTCCGTCACCGAACCGTGCTCCATGTCGATGACGCACCAGTCGTAGCCGGCGCGGGCGGTGATCTCGGCGGCCAGCGGCGAGGCGACATCGGCCCAGGCGCCGAAGAGCGTCTCGCCGGTAAGGATCCGGCGGCGGATGGTGTCGCGGGCGGTCTCGGTCATGATCGCAATGATGCGCCGCCGAACCGATCCGGCGGCGGCCGCCACGGACAAGAGCTTCACCGACAACACCGGCGGAGCCTCGCGCCGCCCGCCGAAGATTCTGCCGAAGATCGAACCATTGCTTCCGCGACCGGCTCAGGTAGGGTAGGCGCCCAGGTCGGGCGCATCGCGGAAGGGAGTCGAGGGTGCAGGTTGCCCTCGTCGAGCGAGCGAGAGCCGGAGACGAAGAGGCGTTCGCCAGCCTGGCACGTGGGGCTGGGGATCGACTCCTCGCGATCGCGTTTCGGATCCTGCGCGATCTCGGCCACGCCGAGGATGCCGTCCAGCAGACCCTCGTGCTTGCCTGGCGGGAGCTGCCGGGGCTTCGGGACGCCGAACGCTTCGACGGCTGGCTCCATCGACTCCTCGTCAACGCCTGCTACCGGGAGGCTCGACGCGGCCGTCGCTGGGCGGCCGTCGTCCGGGTCCTACCGGTCGACCAACCCGAGCGTTCCGACGACTACCTCTCGGTCGTCGAGCGCGACCAGCTCGAGCGCGGCTTCCGGCGCCTGCCGACGGAGCAGCGAGCGGTCTTCGTCTTCCACCACCACCTCGGCCTGACCCTGCCAGAGATCGCCGACCAGCTCGGCATTCCGCTGGGCACGGTCAAGTCGAGGCTCCACTACGCCACCAACACGCTGCGGGCCGCCCTCGAGGCCGACCTGCGGTCGTCGACCGATACCTCAAGGGAGCGGCTCGCATGAGCACGAATCGGGACTTCGATCGGATCGCCGGGGCCTGGCTGGCCGAAGGCCCGAGCGAGCTCGCCGACCGCGTGCTCGACGCCGCCCTCGACGAGGTCCACCTCACCCATCAGCGGCGCCGGATTTCGGTGCCGTGGAGGTACGACAGGATGTCCCTCCCCATTCGCCTGGCTGCGGCCGTCGTCGTCGGCGTGCTTGCCGTCAGCGTGATCTATCTGAATCTCCCGGGTCGCTCCGATGTAGGCGGTCAGGACCCCACCCCGAGTCCCCCCGCCACGCCGACGATCCAGCCAACGCCGACAGCCAAGCCGACCCCGCTCACGATCGGCAGCCTGGCGCTCACGGACGCTGCGTGTACGGTTGATCTGACGGTCATCCCGGTGAGGGGCGGACGACTAGCCATCGTTGTCGAAAGCCGTGCGAGCACGTTCAGCGGCGTTGACCTCTTCAAGATCCGCGGCGGCTTCACGTTCGCCGACATCGAGGCGCATGTCGACCAGGAGAATGATCGACTCGCTCGCGGCGAGACGTATGTCGGCTTCCCCGCGGGCGCAACCTCCATCACCCAGCTCTCGATCGAGCCCGGCGAGAGCCGGCTGCTGCAATGGGACGCCTCTGCGGGGACCTACGCAGCGATCTGCGTGCGTGGGATCCCGGTGACCGGCAACCCGCTTGCGTACTACGCCGTGGGCCCAATCGAGGTCGCCCCCTGACGACGTTCAGTCGGGGAATGCCTCCGGGCCTCGCTCGGCGAGCTCGGAGGCTTCCCGCGCCGCCTCGGCGGCATCGGGCGGCAGCCACGAGAACGGGTAGCGGTCGTCGTCGAGGGCCATCGCCTGCTTCGTCAGGTGGAGCGGGTTGAAGGTGTCGACCATGACCGCCAGCTCCTCGGTCGCATCGCGCCCGATCGAGGCCTCGACCGTGCCCGGGTGGGGCCCGTGGGGGATGCCGGCCGGATGGTCGGTGAAGGACCCGATCTCCACGCCGCGGCGGCTCATGAAGTTGCCGGCGACGTAGTAGATGACCTCGTCGCTGTTGATGTTCGAGTGGTTGTAGGGCGCCGGGATCGCAAGGGGGTGGTAGTCGAACTTGCGGGGCACGAACGAGCAGACGACGAAGTTCCGGGCCTGGAACGTCTGGTGGACCGGCGGCGGCTGGTGGACCCGCCCGGTGATCGGCTGGAAGTCGGCGATGTTGAAGCGGAACGGCCAGAGATAGCCGTCCCAGCCGATGAGGTCGAACGGGTGCGTCCGGTAGTGGTAGGCCGTGACCCGGTCGGCCGAGCGGACGTCGACGACGAAGTCACCGGTCTCCTCGTGGGGCGGCACATCGTCGGGGGCGTGGAGGTCGCGCTGCGAATAGGGAGCGTGCTCGAGGAGCTGGCCGTAGTCGTTCCGGTAGCGCTTCGGCGGCTCGAGCTCGGAGGGGCACTCGAGGTACAGCATCCGCTGCGCCGACCCCGGATCCGGGTCCAGGCGCCAGGTCGTGCCGATCGGCAGGACGAGGTAGTCGCCGGGGCCGTACCGGAGCGGGCCGAAGACCGTGTCGCAGACCCCGCTCCCCTCGTGGACGTAGAGCATCTCGTCGGCCACGCCGTTGCGGTAGAAGCGGTTCTGCGCGGTCCCCTCGGCCGGGCGAACGATGCCCATCACCACGTCGCGATTGAAGAACAGCGGCACCCGCCCTGACACGACGTCGCCGGCAGGCTGAAGGCCCCAGGCCTTGACGAGGTGATGGCGATGGACGGGCTCGTCGGCGGCCTCGATGACGACGCTCCGGACCGGCTCGATCCGGTGGGTCACCGTCGGCGGCGTCAGGTGGTACAGGAGCGAGCTGCGGCCGGTGAATCCCTCGACGCCGAACAGCTCCTCGGCGTAGAGCCCGCCGTCGGGCCGGCGATGCTGGGTGTGGCGCTGGGGCGGGACGCTGCCGTGCCGAACGTAGTACATCGAATCGACTGGCCTCCTCGATCGAGGAGGCCAGTCTAGTGGCAGGAGGAGGGGCTGGCCGGATTACGGCTCCGGGGCCAGGAAGGCTGCGTAGCCGTACCCGAGCTGGTCGCCGTACCAGGTCAGGGCCGGCTGATTGATGTGGGCGATCCCGCTGCCGTCCGGGTTCACGAGGGCGAATGAGCGGTAGCCCCAGAACAGGATCTGGCGACCGTCCGGGGTCCAGCTCGGCGCGACGCCACCACCGAAGCACTCGCCACACGCCTGGCTGAGGCCGGAGCCGTCCGGGCGGATCGTCCAGATCCCGCCCCTTGGCGCGCCGTTGTCGAAGGCCCAGCCCTCGGTCTCACGGTTCGGCGAGGTCGAGAAGACGATCATGCCGTCGGTCGGCGACCAATCGGGATCGGCCGCCCACGACCCTGATGGCCGAGGCATCTTCGATAGACCGGCGTCATCGACCCCGACCACGAACACCTCCGAATCGGTGGCGCGCTCGTCGCTCGGCGTCTGGTAGACGCGGTGGTAGACGAGCTGCGTCCCGTCCGGCGACCAGCTCGGCTGAGCGACATAGCCGCTGCTGCTGGCCACGCTGGTCGACCGCAGGATTGTGACCTTGCCCGTCCCGAGGTCGCGGATCGCGATCTCGGTCGTCGCGAGGCCGTCGCTCGACCGGGCGAAGGCGATCCGCGAGCCGTCCGGCGAGTACGCCGGCTGGTCCTCGCCGCAGGGCTGGAACTGCCCGTCGCAGTCCGTGGAGATCAGGCGGGCGGGACCGCCGGCGATGTCCGCCTCCCAGATCAGCGTTCGCGGCGTCCAGGAGGCGAAGACCACCTTCGTGCCGTCCGGCGAGATGTCGGGCGAGCTCTTGCCGTCGGCCGGGTCGCCGGGCGCGAGCTCGTGAAGATCGGAGCCGTCGGCATGGACGAGCCAGATCATCCGGTTGTCGGGATCGAACCCGGTCGTCGAGCCGTCCGGCGCCTGGCCGAAATGCTCGAAGACGATCCAGCCCGGCAGGTCGGCATAGCCGACGGCGGAGTCGATGATCCCGGTCGACGATGGCGACGGCGAGACCGGGCTCGACGCGGTCGGGGACGGGGATGCCCCGGTGTCCGGCGGGCGTTGGCCGTCGAGCAGGTAGGCACCGCCGAGGATGACCGCGACGATCGTCGCGGCGGCCGCGCCGGCGAGGGCGAAGCGAGTCATGTGAGGGGTCCTCCACGGGACGCGCAGGTCCCGCTCCTGGGATGTCGACTGGACCCGGAGGAGGGCGGCCTGGACCGCACGATCGGGGGCCTGGGTCGGCCCGACCTCGATGAAGGCCCGTGCGGCGCGTTCGAGGGATCGATCGTCGGTCATGCCAGTCGCCCTTCCCGGAGTGCCGGCTCCCCCTCCGCCGAGAGGGCGGAGCGGAGGCCGGCCATGGCGTAGTGCAGGCGCGATCGGGCCGTCCCGGCCGGGATCTCGAGCATCTCGGCGATCTCGACCAGGGGCAGCCCGAGGTAGTGGTGCAGGACGAAGACCGCCCGCTGCTCGATCGGCAGGAGGCGGAAGGCGCGGTCGAGCTCGTCGCGATCGGCGATCGCATCGGCCCCGTCAGGGGTCGTGGGACCGCCCATCGGGATCACCCGGACGGTGGCTCGCCACGGCCGGGCCCGACGCGATTCGTCGTAGCAGGCGTGGACGAGAATCCGGTGAATCCAGGCCTCGAAGCGATCCGGATCGCGAAGCTTGGGGAGCCGGCGCCAGGCCAGCACGAGGGCGTTCTGCAGCGCGTCCTCGGCGAGACCCGTGTCGCGGAGGATCCGCTGGGCGACCGCGTAGAGCGAGTCGCTGACCTGGTGCACCAGGACCGCGAACGCCTCACGATCGTTCCGGCGGGCCGCCTCGACGAGGTCCCGATCCACTCCCATCGACCTCCGGGTCGCCGCGGCCTGGGCGCCGCGGATCACCCACTATGACTGGCGGCCGGGGCGAAACGTTCAGTGCATCGCCGGCTCCGGCCACGGACCGGGGAGGCGGATCTCGAGCGGGACGACAGCGCCTCCCACCGCCACGACGTGGCCGCTCGCGATCGTTCGCCAGCCCTCATTCGGGACGGGCTGCTGGATGGTGATGGTGTGGCCGCCGGCTTGGCATGGCAGCTCAAACGTGCCATCGGCAGCGATGCCAAACCCCATGTCCAGCAGGCCACAATCCCCCAGGCCGTCCGATGCCCACTAGAGCGAGAGCTCGCCGGCGAGCTGCTCGCCCGGCGGCTGGCCGAGCCAGTCGACGACCCGACCGCGGATCGTGCCGCCGGGGATGAGCGCGGCCCCGGTCCCGTCCGAGATGACCTGGACCATCCCGGGCACGACGTCGTAGTGCTCGAGGATCAGCCGGGCCGCGTCCGGGTTCGCGCTCGAGACGTCCACCTCGACGAGGTTCTTGAGGACGTCGACGCCGACGCCCATGGGCGCGATCTCGAACGCCCGCATCCACTCCCAGTCCGCGGCGATCCGATCCTGGAGGGCATGCAGCTCGACGTCCGTGTACTCGACGAGGCGGAAGGCGATCCGGGCGTCCGGGTGGACGAGTGCCCGGATCGCGGCCTCGTGCTCGTCGAGGTGCCCGGTCCAGAGGGTCGTCAGCGCCCCGCGGCCGTGCTCCTGGTCGAGGTAGATCCCACCGAACTCCTCCGAGTGTGCCGCGGTGTAGGCAATGACCACTTCCCGAATGGCATCCGCGTTCGCGGCCCGGGCGTTGAGCTCCGCGATCTCGTCGGGCAGGAGCGGGACGGAATACACCAGGCTCGAGGAGCGCGGGTCGGCGGCGACGGCGCGGATGAACGGGATATCTGCCCGTAGGCCGAACTCGGTCCGGATTCGGACCGCGTCGTCCTCGTTCGGGCTCGGGGTCTCGATGACGACCGGATCCGTGACAGCTGGACTCCTGGCTGAGCCACAGCCGGCAGCCACCAGCGAGAGCGCTGCGACCATCGACAGGCCGCTTCGTCGCCCCATCGACGATCGTGACTTCAGCCGTCCTTCGCCCGCCACTCCATCAAGACGACATCGCGCCACTTGCCTGTGACGTCCCGGCCGAGGCGCTCGTGCGTCCCGAGGCGCCGGAAGCCGACCCGCTCGTGGAGGACGAGCGAGGCGGTGTTCTCGACCTCGATGCCGGCGAGGAGCGTCCAGATCCCGGCAGCCTCCGAGGCCGGAATGACCGCCTCGAGGAGAGCCCGGCCGATGCCCTGGCCCCGGACCGCCTCCCCCACGTAGACACTCTCCCACGCGACACCGCGGTAGACGTGGCGCGACGAGTAGGGCGAGAGGGCGACCCAGCCGGCGACCTTGCCACCGACGATGGCGACGAGGCGGCCCTCGGGCAGGTGCCCGGCATCGAACGTCGGCCAGTCCGGGACGAGCGATTCGAACGTCGCGTCGCCGGTCGCGATGCCCTCGGCGTAGATCTCGAGGACCCGGGCAGCGTGGGCCGGGGTCATCGGCTCGATCGAGAGCCCGCCGGCGGCCACGGCGCGTCAGCCGCGCTCGGGCCGGGCGATGACCGGCGAGCGGAGCGAGCCGAGGCGCTCGATCGTGAGCGTCACCTCGTCGCCCGGCTCCAGCCAGCGGCCCAGGGTGGCGTCCTTCACCTCGAGGAGGCAGCCCGTCCCGACCGTCCCTGAGCCGATCACCTCGCCGGCCCGGATGTGGACGTCGGCCGAGGCCCGGGCGAGCATCTGGCCGAACGAGTAGTGGCACGACGCCCAGGTCCCGGCCGAGATCGCCGTCTCGGTCCCGTCGGCGGCGCGGACCCGCGAGGTCATCGCCAGGTCCGGGCCGGTGGCCGCGGGCGCCCGGGCGTCGGCGAGCTCGTCGGGCGTCACGAGCCACGGTCCGATCGAGGTCGCGAAGTCCTTGCCCTTGGCCGGGCCCATCCGGACCGGCATCTCGTCCCGCTGGAGGTCGCGGGCCGACCAGTCGTTGAGGACGAAGAAGCCACCGATCGCCTCCTCGGCGCTGCCCTCGGGGAGGTCGATAGCCGGGGTGTCGACGAGGGCTCCGACCTCGAGCTCGAAGTCGAGCTCCGCCGACCCCGCCGGCGCCCAGACCGGCTCCTCCGGACCGCGGAGCTCGGACGTGTTCGAGAGATAGAAGACGGGGATCCGGAACCACGCCTCGGGAATGTCCTGGCTGCGGCGCTCCCAGATCGTCCGAACGTGGCGCTCGAAGGCGTAGAAGTCCCGGAGTGCCGGCGGCCGGAGGATCGGCGGCCCGAACCGGAGATCCGCGGCGTCCAGGATGGCCTCGTCGTCGGGGTCGAGATCGTCCCCGGCCGCTCCATCCACGACCTCGGTGAGGGTTGCCACCCGGAGGCCCCGGGCAAGGTGGTCGTCGAGGGTCAGGATCGGCAGGCGGAAGAGAACGCTGTTGTGGGCCCGCCGCGGGTCGCGGGCCACGAGCCGGCGCCGGGCAACTTCGAGATCCAGCCACTGCAGCGGCTCAGGGTTGGCGACCGCCGGGTCCCCAAGCGCTGCGGCGAGGCGCCACGGGGCGCCGGCCGGGGCATGGCGATTCCTGACGTGGGCAATGCGCATCCGCCGAGTGTACGGACTCCGGCGCTCGCGCCCGGTGGCGCGCGGGGCCGGTGGCTCCCGCGCCCGGTGGCGCCAGGACAGGCGGCTCCCGGGGCAGGCGGCTGCCGGGTCAGGCGGCTGCCGGGTCAGGCGGCTGCCGGGTCAGGCAACCGCTTCGGCGTCGAGGGCGCGGAGCTGCCGGGCCAGGTTCACGAGGAGGTGCCGGGCGATCTCGGGGGCGACGTCCAGGAGCGCGTGGAACTCGCGATGGCCGGCGACGAGCAGGCGCCCCGGGCCGTTCGCGGTCACGGTCGCCGTGCGGAGGCCCTCGGAGAGCAGCGCCATCTCACCGAGCGCCGCGCCGGCGCTGCACTCCCGGATGACGTTCCCGTCGCGGTCGATCGTGAAGCTCCCGCTGACGACGATGAACATCTCGTTGCCGGGCTCACCCTGGCGCATCAGGACCTTGCCGGCCGGGACGTCGACCTCGTCGACCATCCTCGCGATCTGCTCGAGCTGGCGCTCGCTCAGGCCCTCGAAGAGCGGGATCGATCGGAGCAGCCGTAGCTTCGGGTCTGGCATCGCGGTTCTCCCTTCGGTGGACGACCTCAGAACGGCTTGGCCCGCATGAGCCAGGCGAGGATAACGATCGAGGCCACGCCGATGGCCGCCGGGATCTCCGGTCGGACGGCGGCCAGGGCGGCCGCGAGCTCCTCGTCGGTCCCGGCCGCGCCGACCGGCCGCCCGCTGATGTCGCCGGGCTTGGCGACCGCGAGGACGGCGCGGAGCTTGTTCAGCGGGATCGCGGCGAGGGGTGTCATCGACCCGAAGGCGACGACGAGGACGACGATGGCGGCCCACGGCCAGAGCTTCGCGAAGTGGCCGCCCATGATCGCGGCCGCGATCCCCAGGACGACGGCCACGAGGAGCAGGATCCCGGCCGCCGTGAGCGAGCTCGACGACAGGTCGAGGATCGCGCTGAGTCGGGCCCGGTCACGCTCCGCTCGGACATGGAAGATGACCCAGGCGGACACGCCGTGGGCGGCGAAGGCGAGGATGACGGTCACGATGTGCGCGAAGACGACCCAGCCATAGAGATCCACGAGCTCGACCTCCCTCACAGATCCGGGACCAGACCCTGGGATGACGCTGCGGCGACCCCGCGGTCGCCCGCGTGAGCCGTCCATGTTGCCCGGGACGGCGGCGCTTCGGAAGTCCTCCCCGACGGGCGATCGCCGTCAGCCGCGCCTGTAGGTCCCGGTCAGCGTGGTTTGGCCGATGACGTGACCGGCGATCGCGGCATCGAGGGCGCCGCCCTCGGGCGGACCGGAGAACGTCGGGTTGACGTCGAGGGCGACCAGCCGGAAGACGTAGCGATGCGTGCCGCTGGGTGGGCACGGCCCGCCGTAGCCGACGTTGCCGAAGTTGTTGAAGCCCTCTGCGAGACCGCCCTCCACACCCGAGACTCCCTCGGGCAGGCTCCCCGAAGCGGGGTCGATGGCATAGGCCAGCCAGTGAATGAAGCCGCGGGCGTCGGGGTCCTCGACCTTGAGGGCGAGGCTCACGGTGCCCTCGGGCGCGCCCGCCCAGGCGAGCGGGGGCGAGACGTCGTCGCCGTCACAGGTGTGGATGCGCGGGATCGCGCCGCCCTCGGCGAATGCGGTGCTTGTCAGGCTGAATGACATGGCTGGCTCCTCGGCGGTCGGACTCGACGTTGGGCCGGCCTGGGATCCGGCCGGGCCGGCGCAACCACTCGCGACAAGGGCGAGACAGCTGGCGAGCAGCGCGCTCGCGACGCTCTGCATGGGAGGTGAGTCTACGGCGGACGCGGCCGGGAGCGCCCTCGACACGAACCGCGATCGGTCTTGACACGATCGCTCTGGCCAGCGAGCCCTGACGCGGTCGACGAGCTCCCGATGGTTCGGCCAGGCGATCGGGCACCAGCTCAGAAGGGCTTCGCGCGCATCAGCCAGCTGAGGACGACGATGCCGGCGATCCCGATCGCGGCAGGGATCTCCGGCCGGATGGCGTCAAGCGCGGCGGCGAGCTCCTCCGCGGAAGCGGGCGCGCGCGGCGGATCCGTCGGCTTGTCTCCCTGGACGGCCAACCCGAGCGCCTTCCGGACCCGGTTCATCGGCATCCCCGCCAACGGCGTCATGGACCCGATGATGCCCACGAGGATGATGATCGCGGCCCAAGGCCAGAACTTCGCGAAGTGGCCGCCCATGATTGCTGCCGCGATCCCGAGCACGATCGCAACGAGCAGACCAATGCTGGCGATCAGCAGCGAGCTGGACGACAGCTCGAGGACGACCGCCAGCTTCGCCGGGTCGCGCTCGGTGCGGACCCGGAACATGGCGAACGCCGAGACGCCATGGGCAGCGAGCCCCAGGATCACCGCAATCACATGGCCGAGGACCAGCCAGCCGTAGACGTCCATTGCCGGTCCGCTCAGCGCCGGTCGGATGCCGTCGACGGCGCGGCTGACGCCGCGCCGCGGGCGCGCCAGGCGCGTCTCCCGTACCACGTCGCAAGGCCGAACAGAAGCAGCGCGTTGACCGGGTGGAGCGCGGCGATGAACGGGACCGACCCCCGGAACTGCGGGAGCGCCGTCTGGACGATGTAGAGGACGAGCAGCCCGAAGGCGATGCCGACGTCGGCTCGCGGCAGGCGTGCCGCCGCCGCCGTGAGGAGGACCGCGAGGGCGGCGATGCCGACCGCGTTGTAGCCGAACTCGATGTGCGTCGTGAAGCTGCCCGAGCCGCCGAGGCTGGCGATGGCCGCCCCGGCGAGGAAGACCTGGACCACGATGGTGCCCACGAACAGCCATGCGGCCAGCACATGGAGCTGACGAAGCAGCGATCGCATCGGCGCCTTCCTCCATCCCGGGCCGCAGTCCGGCCCTGAGCGTGGTCTACGGCGTCCGGCGTCCCGCCGTCATGGGACTGCCGTCACGATTCCTCCCGGGCTCCCTCGTCGGCCCGGCCGCGGCGCTCGCCGCCCAGGCCCGCCTGGCGGGCCGTGACGATGGCCTGGGCCCGATCCGCGACCTGGAGCTTGCTGAAGATGTTCGAGACATGGTTGCGAACGGTCTTGGGCGACAGCACCAGGCGCTGGGTGATCTGGGCGTTGTTGAGGCCGCGGGCGATGAGGTCCAGGATCTCGCGCTCGCGCTGCGTCAGCTCCGGAAAGACGGTCGGCTCGGCTGCCGGGCGCGCGGCGAAGAACGCCGCGAGGCGCCGGGCGATCGCCGGCCCGAAGATGGCCTCCCCCGATGTGACGCCGCGGATCGCCCGGACCAGCTCCGCCCGGTCGGCGCCTTTCAGGAGATAGCCACGGGCACCGGCCTTGAGCGCCCCGAAGACCTGGTCGTCGTCCTCGTACATCGACAGGACAAGGACGGCCACGTGAGGGCTCGTGCCAACGATCCGGCGGGTCGACTCGATCCCGTCGATGCCCGGCAGGTTGAGGTCCATGATCACGACGTCGGGCTGCAGCTCCGCCGCCGACTCCACCGCCGACTCGCCGGTGGCGGCCGAACCCACGACCTCGACGCCACCGATCGTGCCGAGGAGTGCCTCGAGGCCCGCCCGGAACCCGGCGTGATCGTCGGCCACGAGGACCCGGATCGGCTCCAGCTCCGCGTCCCGCTCCATCCCGGCTATCCGATCGAACTGGACGGAGCCGGCTCGCCGAGCGGGAGGCGCGCCAGGACTCTCGTGCCGCGACCCGGCACCGATTCGACGGTGCAGGTGCCGCCAACCTCGGCGGCGCGCTCGCGCATCGACACCAGGCCGATGCCGAGCTTCGGCGTGGCCGGCAGGCCCGTCCCGTCATCCTCGATCTCGACCTGGAGCATTCGGCTGGCGCCGGGCTCGGGCGCGAGCTCGCCCACGCGAACGCGGCAGGAACCGGCGTGGGCGTGGCGGGCGGCGTTCGTCATCGCCTCGAGGGCGATCCGATAGGCTGCCACCTCGACCGCGGCCGGCAGCTCGGGAATGGGCCCGTCGGCGGTGACGTCGACGCGCGGCGACGAGCCGAACCGGCCGGCCTGGGCCTCGAGCGCACCCACCAGGCCGAGCTCGTCGAGCGCCGGCGGCCGGAGCTCGTCGACGAGCCGCCGGATATCGGCGAGGGCGCCGCTCACCTCCGCCCGGAGCTCCGCGAGGACTCGGTCGGCCCCCGCGGCGTCGCGAGCCAGGAGGTCACCGGCGACCTCCGCTCGAAGTCCGATCGCCGCGAGCGTCGGCCCCAGCCCGTCGTGGAGGTCCCGACGGATGCGCCGACGCTCCTCCTCACGCGCCGCGACGAGGCGCTCGCGGGAATCGACGAGGTCGAGCGTCAGCCTGACGGCGTGGACGGCCGACCCTGCCTGCCGGGCGAGGGCTTCGAGGAGACGCCGGTCCGCGCTCGAGAGCGGCTCGCTGGCGGCGCGCGGCGCGACGAGCAGGGCTCCGACGACCTCGGCCCCGTAGACGAGCGGTACCTCGATCGGCTCGCCCGCGGGCTGGCGCCCATGGGCGATCGTGCGAACCGCCTCGCCGGGCGTGCCGAGGCGCAGCGCCGCCCACGGGAGCCGGAGCGATTCGGCCACGGTCCGGGCGATCACCGTGGGGGTCTCGATCGGGTCGAGAGCGGCCTCGAGGCGCTGGCCAAGCCGGCTCAGGGCGCGATAGGGATCGTCGCGATCCCCGTACATGAGCCGGTTCACGGCTCGCTGGAGGGCGTCCCGGATCGGCAGCGCGCCGACCGCCGCGATGCCGGTGGCGAGGAGCGACGCGGGGAAGCCACCCTGCAGCGGGAGGAGGGCGCCGAGGACCGACACCGCGACGACGTACGTGCCGACGATGGCGATCGTGGCGCCGCCGTACACGAGCGACCGGTTGACGACGACGTCGATGTCGAACAGGCGCGACTGGAGGATCCCGGCGGCGAGGCCAATCGGCAGGGGCAGGGCGAGCAGGCCGACCGCGCTCCATGGGACGATCGGGCGCCCCGTCAGGAGCTCCGGGCCGAGGAACAGCACGAGGGACGAGAGCGTCGCCGCCACACCGCCCAGCACCGCCCAGCGAATCTGGCCGCGTACGGCCGGCGACGCGGCGCGAAAGCCCCGCACGGCCAGGGCGACACCGGTCGTGATCGTCGGGATGATCACCCCGAGCTGGACGAGCGGCCACGTTCCGAGCCACGCGGTCGTGGACGGCGACACCGCCCGAGCCAGCGCCAGCCCGAGGGCATAGGCGCCGAGCGGGACGGAATAGGCCACCGCCAGCGTGCGACGGCCGGGGCCGGCCGGACCGCCGGACAGGGCGAGCGTCAGGTGCAGGGCGCCGGCCGGCCAGAGAAGCATGTACAGCCCGGCGGCGGTCGTTGCGTAGAGCAGGAACGGCGTCCCGCGGACGAGGTCGGTCACCTCGAGCCCCAGCAGCCATGGCAGCGTGCTGCCAGTCACCCCCACCGCGGCCACCGCCAGCGCAACCGCGGCCGAGGCCTCGGGCCGGCGCAGCAGGACGAACGCCGCGAGGAGCTGCAGGACGATCGTGAAGACGAGAACGCTCCAGAAGTCGACGAGCATCCCGATGACATCGCCACCGCCGAGCACGACCTCCACTTCGAGCAACCCGCCGTCGCGACGAACGAGGTACTCGACTGTCGAGGCGTCGAGCGCCGCCGCCCGCGGGGCTCCCGGGTCGAGCGCGCTGTCCAGCCAGGCACCGACAGGCCGGCCCGCGACGCCCAGGACGACATCGCCCGGCTCGATCCGTGCGCCAGATCCTGCCGCCGGCTCGACGTGGACGCCGTCGACCGTCCAGGCCTCGGCATAGAACGGGATCGCGGCACGATCGGACGGGCCCGCGACGCGCAACGCCACGAAGGCGAGGCTCGCCGCGAGCCCGGCGATGGTGAGCAGCCAGGTCCCGGTTCGTCGTGGTCGACGGGGCGACACCGTCACGATCCCTCCAGGTCGCGACAGCGTACCCCGTGCGCGTGGGTGATTCGGCGCCGCGGCTACGCGTCGGCCAGCGCGGCGAAGAGCGCGCCGAGGAGCTGATCGCCGTAGACATCGAAGAAGTGGTCGATCCCCTTGCCGTCGGTCGCATGGTCGCCGTTCTGCCAGCCGCTGGCACCCTCGAGCAGGATCGTGTCGCTGCGGAAGGTGAAGCTATCGGGGACTCCCCAGCTCTCGGCTAGGGCCACGGCGTAGGCCACCTGGGCTTCCGTCAGGTCGGGCAGGCCGAAGTCCTCGGTCTCGGAGTAGAGCTGCTCCAGGGTGACGGTGATCCATCGACCGGAGGCCGTCGCGTGCTCGTTGCCGGTCGCCGAGCGGTTCACGACCACGCATTCGAACGCGAATGCCGACGTCGCCGAGACGGCGAGCATCAGGGTGGCGAGCAGGGCGCTCCGAATCATCATGCGCATGGGGCACCTCCTTGACGCGGCCGGTCGGCCGCCGGGACAGACTCTGGGCGCCATCAATCCCGTCGGTCATGGGACCGGCGTCCCAATCTGATCGGCCACTCGCGAATTTCCAACGCCAGCGCCGCCCGTGTGACCAATACTCGTGGAAGGCGTCCCCGACGGGCGCACAACCGGGAGCAGCCGGTGGATCGCGACCGCGTCGAGGCGGCCCAGCGAGGAGACCAGGCGGCATTCGTCGACCTGGTTCGCTCGCGTGGCGATCGCCTCTTCGCGATCGCGTATCGAATCCTCCGGGATGTCGATCGGGCCGAGGATGCCCTGCAGGACGCGCTGGTGATCGCCTGGCGGGACCTGCCGGACCTCCGCGATCCGGACCGCTTCGACGCCTGGGTCCACCGACTCCTCACCAACGTCTGCATCGCCGACGCCGGGCGGGAGCGCCGCGGGGTCGCAAACCTGCACGTGCTCCCGTTCGACGATCCGGCCGCGCCCGACGATCTCCTGACCCTGGCGGATCGCGACCAGCTCGACCGCGGCTTCCGGCGCCTCAACGCCGACGAGCGGGTGATCCTCGTGCTCCGTCACTACGTGGGCTACGAGCCCTCGGAGATCGCCGAGCTCCTCGGTCTTTCCGCGGGAACGATCCGTTCCCGGCTCCATCACGCCCATCGCGCCATGCGCGCCGCGCTCGACGCTGACGCCCGCTCGGTCGCCGTCGGAGGGTCATCGGCATGAATCAGCGTTCCGATATCGACCGCCTGCTCCAACACTGGATGGACGACGGCCCCACGAGGATGCCCGACCGCATCGTCGACGTCGTCGCCGGCCGGATCAGCGTTCAGCGTCAGCGGCGCTCGTGGCGCCTCCTTCGGAGGCTTCCCATGAACCCGCTTTTCAAGCTCGGGGCCGCGGTCGCCGCGGTCCTCGTCATGGCCGTGGTCGGCTGGAACCTGCTGCCGGGCGGCGGCGGCCCAGGCGACAAACCCTCGCCGACGCCGACCCCGACGCGCCCAGCGACCAGCTCGCCTTCGGCGACGGCCGCCGCGAGGCCCGACCTGCCCGACTGGTACCCGGAGTCGTGTGATCCCCATTGCGCGGGAATCCTATCGGCGGGTACGCATGCCTCGCGGTACCTCGATCCCGGGCTCTCCTATTCCGTGCCGAGCGGTTGGGTGAACAGCGCGGACTGGCCCTCGTACCTGGCGCTCTTCCCCGACAACCCATCGAACGAAGCCGAGTACGCGAGGTCGAAGGACGCAGCCCAGAGCATCGTCATCACCACCCATCAGGACAATGGATGGGCCGATGACTGGGGCATCTGCCTGGGCACGCTCGACCCCGGCGTCGTGGCGACGGCCGACGATGTCATGGGAGCGCTGGCGGCAAGCCCGAATCTCGTCACGACCGAGGCGATCCCGGTCGCGATCGGTGGTCTCGAGGGCTACGAGATCGACGTCCGCCTCGATCCCAGTTGGACTGGAAGGTGTCCTCTCGACCCCCAAGACCCGCCGACCAGGGACTTTACGGACATCCGACACCGCCTGTTCGTCCTCGACCGTCCTGGCGACAGCCCGCTCGTGGCCATCCAGGTGGAATCGCTTTACTCCGCGGAGTTCGAGGCGTTCGCAGCCCAGGCGAGGCCGATCGTCGAAAGCTTCGAGTTTGCCACGACCGAGTAGCTCCACTTGGTGGCCACACACGGCCGCGGGAGCCACCTCCCGCGGCCCCGTCAGGTGTCAGAGATTGCCGCGCCGGGCCTGTTCGATCTCGATGGCCTCGAAGAGGGCCTTGAAGTTGCCGACACCGAAGCCACGTGAGCCGTGGCGCTCGATGATCTCGAAGAAGAACGTCGGGCGGTCCTGGATCGGGCGGGTGAAGATCTGGAGGAGGTAGCCCTCCTCGTCCCGGTCGGCCTCGATGCCGAGCTCCTCGAGCGTCTCGATCGGGACGCCGACGTCGCCGACCCGGTCCGCCAGCGACTCGTAGTAGGCGTGGGGCATGCCCAGAAACTCGACGCCGTTCTCGCGAAGGGCCCGGACCGTGCCCACGATGTCCTCGGTCCGGAGGGCGATGTGCTGCGTGCCGGCATCGAGGTAGTAGTCGAGAAACTCCTGGATCTGGCTCTTCTTCTTGGCCGGCGCCGGCTCGTTGATCGGGAACTTGACCCGGCCGTTGCCGTTGGTCATGACCTTCGACATGAGGGCCGAGTACTCGGTGTGGATGACCTTGTCGTCGTAGTGGATGAGCTGGGCGAAGCCCATGACGTCGCGGTAGTAGTCGACGAACCTGTTCATGTCGCCGAGGGCGACGTTGCCGACGCAGTGGTCGATCTCCAGGAGCGACAGGCCGCCGGCCGCCCGGGCCGGCTTCTTGATCCGGCGGAAGCCCGGGGCGAAGGCGCCGTGGAAGTCGCTCCGGTCGATGAACGAGTGGATGACCTCGCCGTAGGTGTGGATCGCGCTGCGGCGGAACGTGCCGTCCTCGTCGGAGCCGGCCTCGGCGTACTCCAGGTAGGAGCGCGCGCCGCGCTTCGTCGTCTCGTGCCAGGCGCTCCGGACGTCGTCGACGGCGAAGGCGATGTCGTGGACGCCGTCACCGTGGCGGGCGACGTGCTCCGCGATCTCGCCCTCCGCTGACAGGGCCCCGGTCAGGACGATCGTGATGTCGTTCTGGCGCATGACCCAGCTGGTCCGGTCGCGGACCCCGGTCTCGAGGCCGGCGTAGGCGATCGGGGTGAAGCCCCACAGGGCCCGGAAGTAGTGGGCCGCCTGGCGGGCGTTGCCGACCCAGAACTCGACGTAGTCGATGCCCTTGAGGGGCAGGAAGTCCTGGGCCTGGGCGTAGGCATCCTTGTTGACGTGGGCGCCGGCCTGGTTGGCCGCCCCACGCGACAGCGTCTCGGTCATAGGACGCGAGCCTCCGTGGTGCATCGCTGGAGGTCCAGTGGAGACCCATGGTAGACCTCGCGACCCGCGGCGGCCGCGCGGCATGCGACACTGCAACCGAGATGTCAGCCCTCGACGATCAGGCCAACCGCCTGGAGGTCGCCGCCCGCGCCATCCTCGATCTCCGACCTCGCGTCGAGGCCGGCGGCCCGTGGCCGCCGGCCGAGCTCTTCGGGACCGAGGACGAGGCGAGCTGGAACCCACCGGAGTTGCTCGCCCACGTCGAGGAGATGCTGCCGTTCTGGCTCGGCGAGCTGGAACGGATCCTCGCCGGCCCCAGCGCCACGCCGGTGCCGTTCGGGCGAGTGGCGTCGGACACGATCCGGATCGGGGTCATCGGGCGCGACCGAACGATCCCGCTGCGCGAGCTGTTCGCCCGCGTCGCGGCAGATTCGGGGCGGGTCGCGGCGCGCCTGCGCGAGCTCGGCGACGCCGAGGCCGCCCGACTCGGCGTCCACCCACGGGTCGGCGAGCTGACGGTCGAGCAGCTGGTCGAGCGCTTCATGACCGGTCATCTCGAGGGCCACGTGGTTCAGCTCCGCGAGATTCTCGAGTCGCGGGGCCTCTGACCGGCGGTGTTCATGCTGTGGGCGATCCCGATCGGGATCGCGCTGGGGTGGCTCCTGCGTGGCCACCTCGATGGCCTCCTCCACCTCGACTTCCGGTGGGCCTGGCTGGCCGTTGGCGGGCTCCTCGTCCAGGTCGTCCTCTTCACCCCGCTCGGCAGCGCGGTCGTTGGCGACGCCCTGGTCCCACCGATCTACATCGGCTCGACGCTCGCCGTGTTTGTCGCCGTGGCGCGTAACGTCCGGATGCCGGGCATGCAGATCGTGGCCGCCGGCGCGCTCTGCAACCTCGTGGCGATTGCCGCGAACGGCGGCCTCATGCCGGCCGACCCGGGGGCGTTGGCACTCGCGGGCTTCAGCGGTCCGGGCGAGCACACGAACAGCGTCGTCCTCGAGTCGCCGGCGTTCGAGCCCCTGACCGACATCTACGCCCTGCCGGCCTGGCTGCCGCTGGCGAACGTGTTCTCGGTCGGTGACGTCCTCATCGGCGCCGGGGTGGCGGTCGCGATCGTGGCCGCGATGCGGCGGCGGGAGTCGGGGACCACGGCGGTCGGGCGCTGAGCCGCGGCCAGCGCAGAGCCCCCGGCAGCGAGCCCACCCTCACCGATCTCCCGTCCCGATGTCACGCGACGACGTCCGGGGTCGAGATCCGCCCCGGTTGACCGCGCGGATGGCGGGTGGCGACGAATTGGGCTGGATTCGGCCGTGATTGCCTCGCGAACAGCCGCGGCAGCCTCCACATGACATCCCGGTTGTCGTATGGCAACCCCGACAGGGGCAGCGGGCAGGGCCCGCCAGGTGACGCGCGCACACGGGCGAGCGTGCGCTCCGCGGCCGCCCTCAGCGGCCGGCGCGGCGCTCCCGGAGAACGCTGACGGCAAGGAAGACCACGTTGGCCGGGCGCTCGGCGAGGCGGCGCATGAAGTACGGGTACCACTGCGAGCCGGTCGGCACGTAGACCCGGACCCCCCAGCCGTCGCGGACGAGACAATCCTGGAGGTCCCGGCGGACACCGTAGAGCATCTGGAACTCGAAGCGCTCGGGCCCGATCCCCCGCTCCCGAGCGTACGCGATCGCCTGGTCGATGATCCGATCGTCGTGGGTCGCGAGGGCCGGGAACACACCGTCCTCGAGGAGGCGCTTCATGACCGCGACGTAGGCGGCATCCACGTCGGCCTTGTCGGGGTGGGCAACGGACGACGGCTCGCGGTAGGCACCCTTGCAGAGGCGGACCCGGGCACCGCCGGCGATGAGCTCCTCGGCGTCCAGCGGCGTTCGCCGCAGCGCCGACTGCAGGACAACCCCGACGTCGCCCGAGCCAGCCATCAGGGGTCGGAGCTCGCGCCACAGGGCGAGCGTGGCATCGGTCGTCGTGTGATCTTCCATGTCGATCCGGACGAAACCGCCCGCGGCCGATGCGGCCGTCAGGACCCGGGCGACGTTCTCCCGGACGAGGTCACCGCCGAGCGCCAGGCCCATCTGGCTGAGCTTGATGCTGACGTTGATGTCGAGACCGCGGGCCTCGAGGACCGGGATCGCCGCGACGTAGGCAGCGGCGGCGGATCGCGCCGCGGCTTTCGACTCAACGGCCTCGCCGAGGATGTCGACGCTCGTCCGGAAGCCGGCCGCCCGGAGACGGTCGAGGGCCGGCAGGGCCGCGTCGAGCGACTCGCCGGCCACGAACCGGGCCACGATCGGGCGACTGAGCGGCATCCACCTCGCAAACCGGCCGATGAACCGGCGCCGCGACAGCCACAGCAGGATCGCCCGCATGACGCGCTCGATGACGCCCCCGACGGCGCGCCGCAGCCGGGTCACCGGGATGACACCCGTGCCACGCGGCCGCGGCTCAACTGGGCTTGCCGTCCTCCGGCGCGAGCGCCGCTTCCAGCTGGTCGCCGAGCTCGACCGTCCGCCGGAAGGCGGCCCAGACGGCCTCCGAGAGGACCGTCCGGAGGCGGCCCGACTCGAGCTCGTGGAGCGCCGCGGCGCTGGTTCCGCCGGGCGAGGTGACCATGTTCCGGAGCTCCGCGGGATGCATCCCCGACTGCTTGGCGAAGAGCGTCGAGCCCTCGAGCGTCTCGATCACGAGGTCGTGGGCGACGTGGCGTGGGAAGCCGAGATGGACGGCGGCGTCGATGAGCGCCTCCATGACCAGGAACACGTAGGTCGGGCCCGTCCCGGAGACCGCGGTCGCCATCGCCACCAGCTTCTCGTCGTCGACCTCGAGCTGGGCGCCGAGGGCCCCGAGGAGGGCGGCGGCCTGGGCTCGCTGGTCGTCGGTCGTTTCTGGGGTTGCGTACCAGACGGTCATTCCCTTGCCGAGCCTCGCCGGCGTGTTGGGCATGCTCCTGACCACCTGGTCGTGGCCGAGGGCACTGGTCAGGGCCCGGGTCGTCGCCCCGGCGAGGACGCTGAGGACCAGCTGGCCCGGCCCGAGGTGGGGCCGGACGTCGCGCGCGACGCGGCCGAGCATCTGGGGCTTGATGGCGAGGATGACGACATCGGCGCCCTCGACCGCCTCGCCGTTCGAGGCCACGGTCCGGATGCCGTGGGCCGCCGCGAGCTGCTCGCGGCGCTCCGCCCGGGGATGGCTCGCGACAATCTGGGACGGCTCCACGAGGCGCCCGCGGAGGACGCCGGCGATGATCGCCTCGGCCATGACGCCCGAGCCGACGGTCGCGATCGTCCGCGCTGCGAGGGGAGACATCGGGCGAGTATGCCAGCCGCGTCGGCGGGCGGCCTGGGGCTAGCGAGGTTTCGCGGCGTCGACCATCTCGCGGGCGGCCCCGCGATCGCTGTACCAGATGGCGTCCATCTGGGTGTAGGACGCCCATTCCGTGGGCACCTGGTCCTCGGGGAAGATCGCGTTCACCGGGCACTCCGGCTCGCAGGCCCCGCAGTCGATGCACTCGTTGGGATCGATGAACAGCTTCCGGTCGACGCCCTCTTCGTAGTGGATGCAATCCACCGGGCACACCGAGACGCAGGCAAGGTCCAGGACGTCAATGCAGGGCTCGGCGATGACGTAGGTCATTGGGCTTCGACTCCTATCGCGACGCTGCGCTCTCGCCCTCCGGATTCGGGCGCCCGAAGCGTATCACCCGGGGCCGACCGGGGGCGCCGGTCGTGCTTGACACCGAACCCCGGCAACCGGATAGTGCGCGCCAGCCGAAGCCGGGTTCTCCCGACGCTGCGACAATGCGATGAGCGTGGGCCCGGCGCTGTGCATCCACGAATCGCGTTCAGATCAGCCCCGCTCCGTGACGTGACCCGCACGAGGAGCCGCTTGGCCGTCACCGCGTCCATCGATCCCGCCCGCGCCGCCCGCCCGGGCGACCCGGGAGCGGCCGCGCCCGCAGTGCGGCTCCAGGGCCTCGTCAAGCACTTCGGCGTCGAGTCGGGCCGACGGAGCGCCCCGGCGGGGACGAGCACCGCGGGCCCGGGCGAGGCCATCGTCGCGGTCGCCGGGCTCGACCTGGAGATTCGCGACGGCGAGTTCTTCTCGATGCTCGGCCCGTCCGGCTCGGGCAAGACGACAACCCTCCGGATGATCGCCGGCTTCGAGCGCCCCACGGCCGGCCGGATCCTCCTCCATGGCCGAGACGTGACGGAGCTGCCGCCCTACGAGCGCGACGTCAACACGGTCTTCCAGGACTACGCGCTCTTCCCCCACATGAGCGTCGGCGAGAACGTGGCCTACGGCCTGATGGTCCGGAGAGTGGCCCGCGCGGAGCGCGAGACGCGAGTCGCCGATGCCCTCCGGATGGTCCGCCTCGACGGCTACGAGCGGCGGCGTCCGGGCCAGCTGTCGGGCGGCCAGCGGCAGCGGGTGGCCCTCGCCCGGGCCCTCGTCAACCGGCCCCGGGTGCTCCTCCTCGACGAGCCCCTGGGCGCCCTCGACCTCAAGCTCCGCGAGGAGATGCAGATCGAGCTGAAGCAGATCCAGCAGCAGGTCGGGATCACCTTCATCTATGTCACCCATGACCAGGAGGAGGCGCTCACGATGAGCGACCGTCTGGCCGTCTTCAACCGCGGCCGGATCGAGCAGCTGGGCACCCCGGCCGATGTCTACGAGCGGCCGGAGACCCGCTTCGTGGCCGGCTTCGTCGGGACGTCCAACCTGCTGACGGGCGATTCCGCCCGGGCGATCGTCGGCGCGGCGGGCACGTTCACCGTTCGGCCCGAGAAGATCCACCTCGCCGATCCCGGGGCGACGCCCAGTCCGGACGAGGCCTCGGCCACCGGGACGATCCGCGAGGTCGTCTATCTCGGACCGGACACGCGCTATATCGTGGCGCTCGACGCCGGGGGGGAGCTCGTCGTCACCCAGCAGAACCTCGCGACCTCATCGATGGAGGCGCTCGCGGCCAAGGGGCGGGCGGTCCGCCTCACCTGGAAGCGCCAGCACAACCTCCCCGTCGGGGACGGGTAGCCGTGGAGGGCCGCGCCGGACGATCCGGCGGGCGGAGTCTTGGATCGACCTTCGGGATCGATCGGAGGAGGAGCATGAAGCAGCGCAGATTCCTGGGCTTGCTCGTCGGTGCCGCCATCGTCGCGGCCGCCTGCGGGACGGGTGCCACCCCGTCGCCGACGTTCAGCCTGCCGACGGCGGTCGGCGACGGCGAGGGCGAGCTGTCGGTCCTGGCCTGGCCGGGCTACGCCGAGAACGGCTCGACGGACGAGTCGGTGGACTGGGTCACGCCGTTCGAAGATGCCACCGGCTGCAAGGTCACCGTCCAGGTCTTCGGGACGTCGGACGAGGCCTTCAGCCTCTTCTCGACGAACCCGACGAAATACGACATCGTGTCCGCGTCCGGCGATGCCAGCCTGCGGCTGGTCCGGGCGGGCTATGTCCAACCGGTCAATGTCGATCTCGTGCCGAGCTACGCGGACATCTTCCCTGCCCTCAAGGACAAGCCGTACAACACGGTCGACGGCGTCCACTACGGGATCCCGCACGGCCGCGGCTCGAACCTCCTGATGTGGCGCACGGACGAGGTGACGCCCGCACCCACCTCCTGGGCCGAGATGTTCGACCCGAGCTCGCCGTACGCCGGCAAGATCTCGGTCTACGACGCCCCGATCTACATCGCCGACGCCGCGGTCGTCCTGATGTCGACCAGGCCCGAGCTCGGGATCACCAACCCGTACGCCCTCGATGAGACCCAGTTCCAGGCCGCGGTCGACCTGCTCAAGGCGCAGAAGCCGGCGATCGGCCAGTACTGGGTCGACTACACCAAGCAGATGGACGCCTTCCGAGCCGGCGACGCCGTCGTCGGCACGACGTGGCAGGTCATCACCTACCTCCTCCAGGCCGAGGATCCGCCGGTTGCCGTGGACGTCATCAAGCCGTCCGAGGGCGCCACCGGCTGGTCCGACACCTGGATGGTCAACTCGAAGACGACCCATCTGAACTGTGCCTACAAGTGGCTCGATCACATCGTCTCGCCCGAGGTGAACGCCCAGATCGCCTCGTGGTTCGGCGAAGCGCCGGGCAACAGCAAGGCCTGCGCCCTGTCCGAGGCGGACCAGGCGAACTGCGACTTCTTCCACGCCGCCGACGACGCGTTCTGGCAGGACGTGTGGTACTGGCAGACGCCCGAGGCCAAGTGCGTCGACGGCCGGACCGACAAGACCTGCAAGAGCTTCGACGACTGGGTCAAGGCCTGGACCGAGATCAAGGGCTGAGATCCCGACCTCGATGACGCCCACCCCCCGGCGGACCCCGCCGGGGGGTGATCATTCCCGGAGCCGATGACGAGCCACGTGCAGCCCCAGTTCGCCGGGTCGGCCCGCCGTCTTGCGGCGTGGCTCGATCATCACGCCCGCGTCCGGCTCGGGCTGCTCCTGGCCGGGCCGGTAGGCTGGCTCGTCATCGCCTACCTCGGGTCGCTCGCCGTCCTGTTCGTGAACAGCCTCTGGACGCGCGACGCGTTCACCGGCCTCGTGATCCGCGAGCTGACCCCGGACAACTTCATCGACATGATCACGAACCCGCTCTATCGGAACGTGACCCTGCGGACCGTGGGCATGGCCATCGTGGTGACGCTGACCTGCGCGGTCATCGCCTTCCCGATCGCCTACTACATGGCGCGCGTCGCATCGCCGCGGGTTCGGGGCATCCTGACGGTCGCGGTCCTCATGCCGCTCTGGGCCAGCTACCTCGTGAAGGCGTACACCTGGCGCCTGATCCTCTCCAACGACGGGGTCCTGAACTGGCTCCTGGCGCCGTTCGGGCTCCGCGGTCCCGGCCTCGGCGAGAGCGTGGTGGGGCTCTGGCTCGTCTATACCTACCTCTGGCTGCCGTACATGATCCTGCCCCTCTACGCCGGCCTCGAGCGGATCCCGTCGTCCCTTCTGGAGGCGTCATCCGACCTTGGCGGCAGGGGCTGGACGACGTTCCGCCGGGTCATCTTCCCGCTCGTCGTCCCGGCCCTCGTGGCCGGCTCGATCTTCACCTTCTCGCTGACGCTCGGCGACTACATCGCCCCGAGCCTGATCACCACGACCCAGTTCATCGGGAACCTCATCTACCTGAACTTCGGCGTGCCGGACCTGCCGTTCGCCGCGGCCCTCGCCCTCGTGCCATTGGTCATCGTGGTGCTGTATCTGCTCGTAGCGCGACGCCTCGGCGCGTTCGAGGCCCTGTGATGGACCGGACCTCGCGGATCCTGCTGCGGCTCGCGACGGCCCTCGTGCTGCTGTTCATCTACGTGCCGCTCGGCCTGGTGATCCTCTACGCCTTCAACGCCAGCGGCACCTCCGCCTGGCCGCCGGCCGGGTTCACGACGCGGTGGGTGGAGGACGCGCTGGCCAACACCGGCCTGCGGCAGGCCTTCCTGACCTCGATCGCGGCCGCCCTCGGCGCGAGCACCATCGCCCTCGTCCTCGGCACCCTGGCCGCCTTCGCCGTGGCCCGGCATCGGTTCTTCGGGCGCGAGACCATCTCGTTCGTCGTCATCTTCCCGATCGCCCTGCCGGGGATCGTCACGGGCATGGCCCTGAGCACGACGTTCGCAACGACGAACCTGCCGCTGGGGTTGTTCGCGATCGTGGTGGGCCATGCCACGTTCTGCATCGTCCTCGTCTACAACAACGTCATCGCCCGGCTTCGCCGGACGGCTCGATCGCTGGAGGAGGCCTCGGCCGACCTCGGCGCCGACACCTGGCAGACGTTCCGCCACGTGACCTTCCCGACGATCCGGACGGCCCTCGTCGCCGGTTTCCTCCTCGCCTTTGCGCTGTCGTTCGACGAGGTCATCGTCACGCTCTTCACCGCGGGCGGGCTCAAGACGCTGCCGATCTGGATCTTCGAGAGCTTCCGCCTGGCCCGCCAGGTGTCGCTCGTCAACGTCGCCGGGATGGTCGCGATCCTGCTCTCGGTTGTGCCGGTGCTCATCGCCTCGCGACTGACGTCCGGAGCCGGTGGCGTGGCCGGTACCCGAGGCTGAGTGGCCGGGCGAGGGCCGTCCTCCGCCGCCATTCCGCCGGATATTGGCCCCCGGAATGCTGCGCCGGCGGCAGGCGCCGTTTGCCGTGATCTGGCGAGGCAAGAGCGCCGGCCCACGCGCGGCGCGCGCGGCCTCGCTGCTGAGGACCGGCCGCGAGCCAGCGCGGGCGGCCGTGGATTGCGGGGGGCGATCCGCGGCGGGAGGGACCTGGTTCCGAGGGCCAGGCATTCGCCGGGGCGATCTCCGGCCGGAACCCCGGCGGCGGCCGAGCCGGACCACCGACCGCTGCGGCCCTGGACGGGCCGCCCGGCGGCCGCGCGACGGGCCGCGCGACGGGCCGCGCGACGGGCCGCGCGACGGCCCACCGCGGACGGGCCGTCCGGCACACGCGCGCATGGCCGGCTCCGCGTACGATCCCGCGCATGACCGACCCCCGTGACCCAGCCGCCGTGCGCGCCGCCCTTACTGCCGAGGCCGCACGCCTGCGGGCCGAGCTGGGCGAGCCGATCGAGGGGCCCGGTCAGATGACCTACGGTTCGCAGGCCGCCGCCGCGACCCACGTCTTCGAGCAGCAGCGCGACCTGGCCCTGCGCGATCGCGAGCGGGCCCAGCTCCGCCAGGTCGAGGACGCCCTGGAGCGGCTCGAGGACGGCACGTTCGGGGCCTGCCGGAGCTGCGGTCGGCCGATCGCCGCCGAGCGCCTGGAGGCCATCCCCTGGGCGGCGCTTTGCATCGACTGCGCCCGGGCGGCGCGGTGAGCGACGGCCCCATCGAGGCCAACGAGCTCGTCAGCCTCCGGGACGTCCGCGCCGCCGCGGCGCGCCTGCGCGGCGTCGCGATCCGGACGCCGCTCGTGCCCTTCGCCCCCGGCCCGCCGTCGGTCCTCCTCAAGGCCGAGTCGCTCCAGGCCATCGGCGCGTTCAAGATCCGCGGCGCCTACAACGCGATTGCCCAGCTGACCGAGGCCGAACGCCGGCGGGGCGTCGTCACCCATTCGTCCGGCAACCACGGCCAGGGCGTCGCCCGCGCGGCACGCCTGCTCGGTGTCCGGGCGACCGTGGTCATGCCGCATGACGCGCCGGCCATCAAGCGCGAGCGGGTCGCCGCGGACGGCGCCGAGATCGTGGAGGTCGAGGTCGACAGCCGGGCCCGCGAGGAGATGGCCGACCGCTTCGTCGCCGAGCGCGGCCTCATCCTCGTTCCGCCCTACGACGACGACCGGATCATCGCCGGCCAGGGGACGGTCGGGCTGGAGATCGCCGAGGACGTCGCCGATCTGGCGCTCGTCCTCGTGCCGATCGGGGGCGGCGGGTTGGCGAGCGGGGTCGCGGTCGCGGTCAAGGCGCTTCGTCCCGGCGCCCGGGTCGTCGGCGTGGAGCCGGAGCTGGCCGCGGACGCGGCCGAGTCGCTGCGGGCGGGCCGACGGATCGCCTGGGACGGCGCGCTCACGGCCCGCACCATCGCCGACGGCACCCGGACCCGGCAGGTCGGACGGCGCAACTTCGCCCACCTGGCCCGCCTGCTCGACGGCATCGTCACCGTGAGCGAGGCCGAGATCGCGGCCGGAGTGCGACTCGCTGCCGAGCGCAGCCGGCTCGTCGCCGAGCCGTCCGGCGCGCTCTCGATCGCGGCCGCGACCTGGCACGCGGCGGAGCTCGGGTTGGGCGGCGGCGAGGCCGGGAGCGGGACGATCGTCGCCGTCGTGAGCGGCGGCAACGTCGACCCCGGGCGCTACCGGGAGCTGCTCGCCTCGCCGCTGCCGGCGCTGCCCGGCTGAGGCGACACCGCCGGCCCGTCGCCGGCTGCCATCCGGAGCCGAAGCGCCGCCTCGCGCTCCCGGATCGCCTGGCGTTCCACGTCCGCCCGTCGCTCGGCGGCCGCCGAGCCACGAGCCTCGAACCGCATCCAGCCGGCCAGGACCGCGAGGACCGCGGCCAGGAAGATCACGTCGCCGACGAACCACATGAGCCCGGCGGCGAGCCGCTGGTCGGCCAGCGCGTCGATGCCGTAGGGCGCCCCGAGCGACAGGTAGTGCGGGTAGAGCGGGGCTTCGGCGAACAGGATGGCCATGGCCAGGAAGGAGTTCTGCGGCATCTGCAGGAAGAGGTACAGGAGCCGACCCGGGTGCCCCATCCGGCGGGGCGCCGGGTCGAGCGCCACGGCCGGCCACCAGAACAGGAGGGCCGCGCCGAGGAACAGGACGTGCTCCAGGTCGTGGACGAGGGGCTCCTCGAGCGACAGGTCGAAGAGCGGCGAGAAGTGGGCCGCCCACAGGACCGAGACGAAGACGAGCCAGGCGGCGACCGGATGCGACAGCACGGCGACGAGGCGTGACCGCAGGATCGGCAGGATCCACCGCGCTCGTGCGTCCGGGGATGCGGCACGCAGGAGCTGGGTGACCGGCGCCCCGAGGGCCAGGAGGACCGGCGCCACGAGCATCAGGAGGATGTGCTGGACCATGTGGATCGAGAACAGGGTCGTGTCGTAGCGCTCGATCCCGGACTGGAGCGCGATCGCGATCGCGAGGAGGCCGGCCAGGAACGACCACCGCCGGAACCGCGGGACGCGATGGTCAGGATGGGCCCGATCGGCCGCGTCGAGGAGCCGCCACCAGACGACCGCGGCGATCGTCAGCGGCAGGATCAGCAGCGGCTCAAAGCTCCAGGCGAGGAGCAGGGACGCGGCGTCGGGCGGTGCGGCCGGCACGGCACCGTGGGCGGCAACGGGGCCGGTCGCCAGGACGGCGAGCGGGAGGGCCGCGCCGACCGCCAGGCCCAGGCGCCGAGCTCGGACGAGGTGCATGGCCGCATCGTCCCACGGCGGCCGGCTCGCGTCGCTGCGGCCCTCGCCGGGGCGATCCTCGGCCCGTGCCGTGCCACCAACCGTGACCAACGGCCCTCGGGTATCATGTCGAACGGCCTGTCCCCGTGACGGGCCGCGTTCGCGTCCTGCCGGAGGGTCCGTCCCCGCTCCGCCGGCCTCGTCACCCGTCGACCCGCCCCGAGGACACCCGATGTCGAGTACCCCCAGGAAGCGACCCGCCCCGGACGCGCTCGTGGCCGGCATCGTGGTCGTCATCCTGATCGCGCTCGTCGTTGCCGTCTTCCTGACCGGCGCCGGATCGACCCTCTATCCGCCCAACGCGGTGACCTCGCAGGCGCACGAGATCCGCGGCCTCTACGACATCGTCTTCGCCTTCGCGGTCGCGATCTTCATCGTCGTCGAGGCCCTCATCGTCTGGAGCGTCCTGCGCTACCGCCGCCGGCCGACCGACGTCGAGCTGCCGGTCCAGACCCACGGCAACAACCTGGTCGAGGTGATCTGGACCGTCATCCCCACGGCGATCGTCCTGTTCCTGTTCGTCATCTCCTGGAACACCCTCAACAACGTCGACGCCGTGAGCGACGAGCCGGACGTCCGGATCCACGCCATCGCCGGCCAGTTCGCCTGGCAGTTCGAGTACCTCGATGGGAACGGTGCCAGGGTCGCCACGCAGCTCGTGCCGTCGTACGACGCCGAGACCGGTACCGGGGGCATGGCCGTCCCGGTCGGACGGTCCATCCAGGTCACCCTGGACAGCCCCGACGTCATCCACGCGTTCTACGTCCCGCGGTTCCTTTTCAAGCGCGACGTCGTCCCCGGCCAGACGAACGTGTTCGAGTTCAACGTCGACGAGGCCGAGGCCGGCCAGGTGTTCCGGGGCCAGTGCGCGGAGCTGTGCGGCACCGGCCACCGCCAGATGCTGTTCAACGTCATCGCCCTGGCGCCGGCCGACTACGAAACCTGGCTGGCCGACCTCGTCGAGAAGAGCAACGCCACGCCGGCGCCGCGGCCGAGCGGCACCGTCCTCGACGTCAGCGCCGAGGGAATCCGGTTCGACACGGCCGCGCTCCAGGTCCCGGCCGACGGGCCGTTCGCGATCGCCTTCACCAACAACGACCCGAGCATCCTCCACGACATCGACATCAAGGACGCCTCGGGCGCGGTCATCCAGGACCAGGCCACGATCACCGGCGGGACGACCGCGAACTACACCTACACGCCGCTCGCGGCCGGCACGTACACCTTCTTCTGCTCGATCCATCCGAACATGACCGGCACCCTGACGGCCAAGTAGGGAGCGCGGAATGGCGACCCACGCCCTGTCCCCCGCCGCCCAGGCCTACTCGAGAGGCACCCTCTACGAGTGGTTGACGACGACCGATCACAAGAAGATCGGGATCATGTACGTCATCAACTCGTTCGTGTTCTTCCTGATCGGCGGCGTCCTGGCCCTGGCCGTCCGGACCGAGCTCGCCCAGCCCGGCCTGCAGTACCTCACGGACGAGCACGTCTACAACGAGCTGTTCACGATGCACGCCACGCTGATGATCTTCGTGTTCGTCATCCCGATGCTGGCGGGCCTCGGCAACTACGCCGTACCGCTCATGATCGGCGCCCCGGACATGGCCTTCCCCCGGATCAACGCCCTGTCGCTGTGGATGCTGCCGCTCGGCGGGATCCTCCTCATCTCGAGCTTCTTCACCGGTGGGGCGGCGGCGGCCGGCTGGACGTCGTATCCGCCGCTCTCGGCCGAGGGACCGCTCAACTCGCCCGGCGCCGGCCAGGACCTGTGGATCGTGGCCCTCGTCCTGATCGGCACCAGCTCGATCCTCGGCGGCATCAACTTCCTGGTGACGATCTTCAAGATGCGGGCGCCCGGGATGACCCTCTTCCGGATGCCGATCATGGTCTGGACGATCCTGGTCACGAGCGTCCTCGTGGTCATGGCCACGCCGGTCATCACGAGCGCGCTGGTGATGCTGTTCATCGACCGCAACTACGGCGGCCACTTCTTCGACCCGTTCCAGGGTGGCAGCGCGGTCCTCTACCAGAACATCTTCTGGTTCTATTCGCACCCGGCCGTCTACGTCATGGTCCTGCCGGCCATGGGCGTGGTCAGCGAGGTCCTGCCGGTCTTCAGCCGCAAGCCGCTCTTCGGCTACAAGGCGTTCATCTTCGCGACCGCCGGGATCGGGGCCCTGGGCTTCTCGGTCTGGGCCCACCACATGTTCACGACCGGGGCGGTCTTCCTGCCGTTCTTCAGCCTCCTGACGTTCCTGATCGCCGTGCCGACCGGCGTGAAGATGTTCAACTGGGTCTTCACCCTCTTCCGCGGCCAGCTGACGTTCTCGACGCCGCTCGTCTTCGCCCTCGGCTTCCTGACGATGTTCCTCATCGGCGGCATCAACGGCGCGTTCAGCGCGTCGGTGCCGGTCGACTTCGCCCTCCACGACACGTACTGGGTCGTGGCCCATCTCCACTACGTGCTCTTCGGTGGCTCGGTCTTCGGCATCTTCGCCGGGATCTACTACTGGTTCCCGAAGTGGACCGGGCGGCTGCTCGACGAGGGCCTCGGCCATCTCCAGTTCTGGCTGATGTTCGTCGGCTTCAACCTGACGTTCTTCCCGATGCACATGCTCGGCATCCAGGGCATGCCCCGACGGATCGCCGACTACGCCGGCGACGCCGGCTGGAACGACTGGAACCTGGCGGCGACGATCGGTGGCTTCCTCATCGCGACCTCGATGCTGCCGTTCATCTGGAACGTCTTCATCTCGCTCCGCAACGGGGCGGTCGCCGGCGACGATCCATGGGAGGGCAACACCCTGGAGTGGGCGACGACCTCGCCGCCGCCGCCGTACAACTTCGACCACCTGCCGGAGATCCGGTCCGAGCGGCCGCTCTTCGACGCCCGCCACGGGCGAACCGGGCACTGAGAGGGATGCGCCGACCGTGACCGCCGACAGCCACGCTCTCACCGCGACCCAGGAGCACACGCCGCTGGCCGGCCTCGCTCACGACAGCCGCGGCGGGATCAGCAACGTCGTCCTGGGGATGCTGCTGTTCATCACCTCCGAGGTGATGTTCTTCGCCGGCCTGTTCGCCGCCTACTTCAACACCCGGGCCTCGAACAGTCCCTGGCCACCAACCGAGTTCGCGCTCACCCTCAACCCCTTCTCGCTGATCCTCGTCGCGACGGTCATCCTGATCTCGAGCTCGTTCACCTGCCAGTTCGCGGTCTGGGCGATCCGGCGCAACGATCGGACCGGCTTCCTCCGGAACATCGCCATCACCTTCGTGCTCGGGGTCGTATTCCTGCTCCTCCAGGCGTACGACTACAGCCTCCTGTTCGAGGAGGGCATGACCCTCGGGTCCGGACCGTTCGGGACGACCTACTTCACCCTCACCGGCTTCCACGGTGCCCACGTCTTCGGCGGCGTGCTGATGCTCGGAGTCGTCCTGTACCGGGGCATGAGCGGCCAGTTCTCGTCGCGCCATCACGACGCCGTGGAAGCGGCCTCGCTGTACTGGCACTTCGTCGACGTCGTCTGGATCCTGCTCTTCTCGATCCTCTACTTCCTGTAGCGGGAGCGGCCAGCCATGCACCCGATCCGGCACCCCCGCAACACGATCATCATCGGCGGCGCGTTCGTGTTCGTGGCCGCGGTCTACGCGCTCGGTGCGGTGCCGCTCGGGTACCACATCGAGTGGGCCGGAGTGACGATGCTGGGCGCGCTCGGCGTGGCCATGGCGATCATGTTCTACGTCCTGATCGCCGGCTCGTCGAAGGACTGAGGCCCGGCCCGGGCTGGATGGACGCTCGCTAGTGGAAGCCCTCTACAACTCGATCCTCGACCTGATCTCGCAGGTCGTCATCCCGGACTGGGGCCAGCTCGTGGCGCTTCTGCCGCTCGGCCTCGCGGGCCTGGCCGGCCTGTGGTTCGCCTGGACGATCCGTCGCTTCGCCACGGCCGGACCGACGCGCCGCGCCCCGGCCCGCCTGGCGCCGGTGGCACCCGAGGGGGTCCATATGCCCGGCGGCTCGGCCGCCCCCGTGGCCGCGGCGCTGGGGGCCGCGGCCCTCTTCGCCGGTCTGGTCATCGGCGGCCCGGCGATCCTCGTCGGGGCGACGGTCCTCGCCCTGACCCTCCTGTACTGGGGCCGTGAGGCGATCCGGGACTACGACCACGCCACCCATGCCTCGGCCGTGCCGGCCGTCGTCCATCCGGGGCCGCCGCCGGGCGTCCACATGCCGGGCCCGTCCTTTCGGCCGATCCTTGGCGCCCTCGGGACCGCGGCCCTCCTGACCGGGCTGGTGTTCGGCGGCTGGGTTCTCGCGGCCGGGGTCCTGATCCTGGTCGCAACCCTCGTCGGCTGGCTCGTGGATGCCCGGGCCGAGTACGTCAAGACTGAGGAGGCCGATCGGACCGGCCACCTCGAGGCGCTCCCGGCCCCACGCTGGCCGAAGGGCCTGCTCCAGGGCGGCGCGGTCATCTTCGTCCTGGCGATCCTCGTCCAGGCCGGGATCATCCCGCCGCAGGTCGCGCCCGCCGGCGGCGGCCCCGAAGGCTCGCCCGCGCCCTCCGAGCCGGCCCTCCAGCCGGCCACAGCCTGGACGATCGTGGCCAAGGACATCGCCTTCGATGTCCGGGCCATCGCCGTGCCGGCCGACACGCCATTCACCATCACCATGAACAACCAGGATCCGCCGGGGGTGGTCCACGACGTCGACATCCGGCAGTCCGACAAGGTGACGGTCGTCCAGGACCAGCAGGTCGCCAACGGCGGCCAGACGGTCACCTACAGCTACGACGGGCTGCCGGCCGGGAGCTACGTCTTCATCTGCTCCATCCATCCCGTCCCAAACATGACCGGGACCGTCACCGTCCGGTAAGGGGCCACCACGGCAATTCAGATCGATCCGCGCCGCCGGCCGATCGTCGTCGCCCTCGTCCTCGCGGTCATGGTGACCGCGGTCATCGTCGCGATGGCGGCATGGAGGCCCGGGACGGAGACCACGACGCCCGGGCCCAGACAAGGCGCGCCTGTTCCGGCGCTCGCCGGCACGACGCTCGACGGCGAGGCCCTGGACCTCGCCTCGTTCCGCGGCCGGCCGGTGATCGTCAACTTCTGGGGGCCATCGTGCGTCCCGTGCCGCGACGAGTTCCCCCTCTTCCTGGCCAAGCTCGGCGAGCACGCCGGCGACGGCTTCGCGATCGTCGGGGTGCTCATGGACGATCCGCCCGGCCCGGCCCGCGACTTCATCGCCGACCACGGGGCCACCTGGCCGACGGTGGAGGATCCGGACGAGGCCATCCACGATTCCTGGCGCGTCGTCGGCCGGCCGATGTCGTTCTTCATCGACCGCGACGGGATCCTCCGCAAGATCAGGATCGGGGAGGTCACCGGCGCCGAGTTCGAGCGCCTCTACGCTTCGATCGCCGGGCCTGCCGCCAGCGCGACCCCATGACCGCCGCCCCGGGCGCCGCCGGTGTCGCGGTCCGTGAGCCTGCGCTCGCCCTCGTCAGCGTCATCAAGCGCTACGGCCCGCGAACCGTCCTCGACGGTGTTTCCCTCGGGGTCGCCCCGGGCGAGCTCGTCGCCCTTCTCGGCCCGAACGGGGCAGGTAAGACCACCGCGGTCGAGATCCTCGAGGGCTACCGGCCCGCCGATGGGGGCACGGTCCGGGTCCTCGGCGAGGACCCACGACGCGGCGGACCGAGCCTCCGGGCGAGGGTCGGCCTGATGCTCCAGGACGGTGGCCTCGATCCGCGGGCAACGCCGCGGACGCTGCTGCGCCTGTACGCCCGGTTCCACGACGGGGGCCGGGACCCGGACGTACTGCTGGCCGACGTGGGCCTCGAGGCCGCCGCCGGAACACGGATCCGGCGTCTGTCCGGCGGCGAACGCCAGCGCCTGTCGCTGGCCCTCGCCCTCGTCGGTGAGCCGGAGGTCCTCCTCCTCGATGAGCCGACCGCGGGCATGGATCCAGAGGCCCGCCGGGCGACCCGCGCCCGGATCGCCGCCCTCCGGGCCGAGGGTCGGGCGATCCTCCTCACGACCCACGACCTCGGCGACGTGGAGCGGCTCGCCGACCGGGTCGCGATCCTCCACGGCAGCCGGATCGTGGCCGAGGGCCCACCTGCAGCGCTCGCCGCGGGAACGGCCGCCCGTCTCCGGTTCCGCCTCGAGCGGCCGCTCGGCGAGACCGAGGTCGTCGACCTCGGGGCAGCTCTCTCGTCCGCCCGCGACGGGGCCGGCATTGCCGGTCCGGGTGGCAGCCGGATCGCCCGTGAGCCCGACGATGGTCCGGGCGCGTACCGCGTCGACGGCCCGCCGCCGAGCCCCGCACTCGTGGCCGCGCTCGCCGCCTGGTGCTCGGTCGCGGGCCTCCAGATCGCCGAGCTCCGAGCGACGGCCGGCACGCTCGAGGAGCGGTACCTCGAGCTGACCGGCGACCGCGACGTCGAGGCCGTCGCGTGAGGCCGCCCCGATGAGAAGGTCCGGCCGTCCCGCGCGGGGCCAGCGGTGAGCCGGCCGGCCGCGCCGATCCGCGCCGTCGGGGCACTGGCCGCCCACGAGCTGGCTCTCACCGCCCGCCGCGGCGAGAACGTCCTCGTGACGATCCTCATCCCGGTCGCGGTGCTGTTGTTCTTCGGGACGGTCGGCGCGGTGCCGGGAATCGAGGGCCGCCCGGTCGACTTCCTCCTCCCCGGCGTCCTGGCCCTCGCGATGATCGCCTGCGCCTTCGTGAGCCTCTCGATCGTGACCGCCTACGAGCGGACGTACGGTGCCCTGAAGCGGCTCGGCGGGGCGCCGTTGCCGGCCTGGGGGCTCGTGGCCGCGAAGGCCGCGGCGGCGGTCGCGATGGAGGCGATCCAGGTGGCCGTCCTCCTCGCGGTTGCGGGGCTGGTCCTGGGCTGGCGCCTCCCGGAGTCGGCAAACCTGCCGGTCGTCGCCCTCGCCCTCATCCTGGGGACGGTCGCCTTCGCGGGACTCGGCCTCGCCCTCGCCGGGACGCTCCGGGCGGAGGCCGTCCTCGCCCTCGCCAACGGGCTGTTCCTTGCCTGTCTGGTCTTCGGTGGGATCGTGGTGCCGCTCGACGTCCTGCCCGACGGCGTCGCGACGGCCGCCCGGCTGCTCCCCGCGGCCGCCCTCGCCGATCTCCTGCGGGCCGGCCTGACCGGGACGCCTGACGGCGTGGGCCCAGCCGCCGTCCTCGTCGCATGGAGTCTCGGCGCCGCGGTCGTGGCGGCCCGGACGTTCCGCTGGGATTGACGATCGGCGGGTATACTCCAGCGTCCCCGTCTCGCCCGCCACCGTCCACGCCCCGTCCACCGCACGCGCAAGTTCGAGGTCCGCGCCCTCGCCGGCGCCGTCCCCGTCCCGGTCCGTCCCGCCTCGCCTCGCCCACCCGTCCCCAACCCCGCGTCCCGGAGGCTCCATGCCAGCGATCACGGCCGAGGGCCTGGTCAAGGTCTATCGCACCCGCCGGTCCGAGGTCCGCGCCCTCGACGGCGTCGACCTCGAGGTCGAGCAGGGCACCGTTGTCGGGCTCCTCGGCCCAAACGGCGCCGGCAAGACCACCGCCGTCCGGATCCTGGCCACCCTGCTCCGGCCCGACGCCGGTCGGGCGACGGTCGCCGGCTTCGACGTCGTCCGGCAGGCCCAGGAGCTGCGCTCGGTCATCGGCCTGTCCGGCCAGTACGCGGCGGTCGATGAGAACCTCACCGGCCGCGAGAACCTCTGGATGTTCGGACGGCTCTACCAGCTGCCGTCGGGTGAGTCGGCCCGCCGGGCCGGTGAGCTCCTCGAGCAGTTTGACCTCGTCGATGCGGCCGACCGCGTGGTCAAGACGTATTCCGGTGGCATGCGCCGCCGCCTCGACCTGGCCAGCGCTCTCATCGGCCAGCCGCGCCTCCTGTTCCTCGACGAGCCGACGACGGGCCTCGACCCGCGCAGCAGGCTCGGCATGTGGGACGTCATCCGGAGCCTCGTCCGAGAGGGCGTCACGCTGCTCCTTACGACGCAGTACCTCGAGGAGGCCGACGAGCTGGCCGACTCGATCGCCGTCATCGACCACGGCCGGATCATCGCCCGGGGCACGGCCGACGAGCTGAAGTCACAGGTCGGGGGCGAGCGGATCGAGGTCGTCGTCCACGATCGGGCAGATCTGGGGCGCGCGGAGGAGGTCCTCGCCCGCGACGGCTCGGGTGCGTGGGCGCTCGATGTGCACACCCGGAAGCTGACCGTGCCCGCGACCGGGGGCACGGCCAAGCTCGTCGAGGTCGTCCGCGACCTCGATGCTGCGGGGGTCGTCATCGACGACATCGCCCTCCGGCGACCGACGCTCGACGACGTCTTCCTGGCCCTGACCGGGCACGGCGCCGAGGACGGCCCGGGGGCCGCGGGGACAGGGGCGGCGGCATGAACCGGATCCTGGCCGACACCCTCATCATCACCTGGCGGAATCTGAAGCGAGTCCCCCGCATCCCGGAGCTCGCGATCTTCGCGATCCTCCAGTCGATTATGTTCGTGCTGCTCTTCGCGTTCGTCTTCGGCGGCGCGATCCCGCTGCCCGGCGGCGGCAGCTATCGCGAGTACCTCATGCCCGGGATCTTCGCTCAGACGATCGTCTTCGCCGCCGCGACGACCTCGATCGGCATGGCCGACGACATCCACAAGGGCCTGCTCGACCGATTCCGCTCGCTGCCGATGGCCCGAACCGCGGTCCTGTCCGGCCGGATGGCCTCCGACGTCGTCTACAACGCCGGGATCCTCGTCGTCCTGATGGTCTCTGGCTTCGTCGTCGGCTGGAAGGTCAACACGGGCATCCCGGAGCTGCTCGCCGGCATTGCGCTGCTGCTGTTGTTCGCGCTTGCGATGTCCTCGATCGGGGTCCTGCTCGGGCTCGGCGTGCCGAGCGTAGAGGTCGCGCAGCAGGTGGGCTTCACCGTCCTCTTTCCGATCACCTTCATCTCGAACGTCTTCGTCCCGCCCTCGACGCTGCCGGACTGGCTCCAGCCGATCGCCGAGTGGAACCCGACGAGCACCCTGACCGCGGCCACGCGCGAGCTGTGGGGCAACCCCAACCCGTTCGTCGGGACCGGCCTGCCGGCCGAGGAGCCGGTCCTCGTGACGATCATCTGGGCCGTCGTGATCATCGCCGTCGCGCTGCCGCTCGGCGTCCGCCGCTACCGCAACCTGAGCCGGTAGGACCGGTCGCGTGCCTGACTGGCCTGTGCGTGGCGCCGCCGCGCGGGCACTTGTCTGAGGGGACAAGGTCGCGTCGGAGAGCCACGCGACGGCGCCGTTAGGGCTTCGGCTGCGCAGCTTCCTGTCGCTGCCGGTCAATCCGGCCACGGGAGAGGCAGTCCCCGAAAGGAAGAACCCCGGCTGGTCGGGACCGGGGTTCTAGGTGGATGCGGTGTTGGTTGCGGGGAAGGGATTCGAACCCTTGACCTTCGGGTTATGAGCCCGACGAGCTGCCGCTGCTCCACCCCGCGACCTCGCATTCTAGCCGGATGCCCTCGAACTGTCACGAGCTCTTTCGTCGGCCGGGCCCGAACGCAGAGTTGCCAGGTGACCGCCCGGATGTCACGGGACGAGGCTCGGCCTTCCGGAGCTCCTGGATTCGACGCGTTCCGGCGATCCTCGTTGCCTTCCGGCCGCCGGGTGGTCACATGGGCACGAACGTGGGCTTGTGGCGCCCGCGGGGTCGGCGAGCCCCTGTCGCGTGCCATGCCGGTGGTCGATCGGCAAGCGCAGGCGCCTCGCCTCAGTTCGCGGCGGCCGCCGCACGGACGGCCTCGCGATCGGGCACCACCGTCATCAGGGCCCGGCCGGCCACGACGATCGTGATGATCAGCAGGACCGACGCCACCACCGCGCCCAGGAGGAACGGCGCGGACAGGTCGTTCGCTGCCAGGACACCGGCCACCAGCGAGGCCACGATCGTACCCACGGTCCCGGCCGCCCCGGTGAGGCCCTGGGCGGTGGAGGATCGGCCCTCCGGCGTTCCACGAGCGATGACGAGGTAGGTCGCGGGGCCGAGGAACGAGAAACCGACCGCCTCGAGGGCCACCATCGCGACATACAGGCGCGGATCGAACACGAACGGATAGCCGGCCATCATCACGATCATCACGACGATCCCGAAGACGATGAACGGGAACGGCCCGCGTCGATCGACCACCCGACCGCCGTACGGCGACAGCACGATCGTCACGAGGCCGAAGACCGCGAAGGTCAGGCCGATGAGCTCGACGCTGCCGCCGCGATCGACGACGAAGAGGGCCCAGATCGTCTCGTACAGCCCGCCCCCGAAGTAGCTGGCCAGGTTGACGAGGATGGCGGCGGCGATGAACCGGTTCTGCAGCGATTCGGGCCTCGGGGCGCCGCGCGGGCGCTCCTCGCGGCTGCCCGCCATCTCCGGCGGGAACTCGGCCAGGGTCGACCCGGGTGCACCCGGCCGCTCGCGACGCGCCCCCTCGAACGCCGCCCGTGGCAGCTCCCGCACCCGCAGCCCGACCGCGACCGCGGCCGCCAGCGTGGTGAGCGCCGAGAGCATGAGGACGAAGCTGAACGAGCCCACGATCGAGGTCCCGATGCCGCCGATCGCCGGACCCAGGAGAATCCCGCCCATCTGGGCCGCGCTGTACAGCCCGAAGACCTCCCCTCGTCGGCCCTCCGGGGCGGCGTCGTTGAGGTAGCCGCGCGCCGCCGGGTCGTAGATCGCCGTCCCCAGGCCCGAGGCGGCCCGAAGCGCGACGAAGGCGATCGGCGAGGCCCACACGACCATCGCCCCGACCGAGGCCGCGGCGACCAGGAGCCCCACGACCATGAGCGGGACCCGCGCCGTCCGGTCGGCGGCGTAACCGAGGATCGGCTCGGTGAAGAGCCTGGCCGCGGGCCAGGCGGCGATGACGACGCCAAGGTAGGCGATGTCGACGCCGTGCTCGGTGAAGTACAGCGGCATGACCGGGAGCAGCGCCCCGAAGCCGGTCCACAGGATGAATTCGGCAGCCAGGAGCGGCAGGACACCGCCCCAGCGGACGATCCAGGCGGTGGTCCGGTCGAGGGCGCGGGAGATCGGCGAGCCGAGGGACATGGGTCCGCATCCTAGCTGGTCGCCGCGTACCATCGGCCCGATGTCCCCCACCACGGTCCTGCTCGTCGCGCTGGTAGCCCTGCTCGTGCTCATCCCGACGCGGCGGCTCATGCTCGCCGGCTGGAGCCGCGAGGCCCTGGCCGCCTACTTCCTGGGCGTGTGGCTGCTCGGGGCGGCGGTCGCGGCCATCCGGGCACCGGCGACGTTCCTCGTGCCGATCCTGCTCGTCGCCTACCTCGCCCCGTTCGTGACCCTTCGCGACGGCATCGATCGGCTGCTCGGACGACCGCGCGGGCCCCGTGGTCCGCAGGGCCCGGTCGACCGCCCGTCGGAGTCGCGGCCAATGAAGGACGTCACCCCGCCGGAGTCGCGGGACCGGTGATCGGGCCGCTGGCCCTCCACGGCGGCGGCGAGTTCCTGGCCGGCGACGAGCCGTTCCTGCGGGCCATCCTCGAGCTCGCCGCGGGCGCGGCCGCCGAGCGGCAGGGCCCGTCGGCGACCGTCCACATCGAGCTGCTGACGACGGCGGTCGCCCGTCATCGCCCGGAGGCGGCCTTTGCCGTCGGGTCGGCGGCCCTCGAGCGGGTCGCCGCCGAGGCCGACCTGCGGCCGATCGAGGTCGGCCACGCCAGGGTCGTCGATGCCGCGTCCGCCGCCGATCCGGCCATCCTCGACCGCCTCGGGCGCGCCGATATCGTCTACCTTCCCGGTGGCGATCCGGGCGTCGTCGTCGATATCCTCGGCGGGAGCGCGGCCCTCCGCGCGGTGGAGGCGGCCCGCACCCGTGGCGCGGTCGTGGCCGGGGCCAGCGCCGGGGCGATGGCCCTCGGCGAGCAGACGTGGACGCCCGATGGCTGGGTCGAAGGCTTCGGCTGGGCCGGCCGCCTGGTCGTCGTGCCGCACGCGATCGAGGCGCGGCTGGCCGCGGCACGCGAGGAGCTCGACCGTCAGCCCGGTGGCCGTGAGCTTGCGATCGCTGGCCTGCCGGAGCGGGCCGGGATCATCGGCCAGCCCGGTAACTGGACGGTCGCCGGCGCGGTCGACGCCTGGTGGTGGCCCTCGCTCGCGGCGACACCGCGGATGGCCAAGGTGTCCTCGGTGATCCGCGAGTGATCCGGCGTTCAGGGGTCGCAGTCGCCCGGCGAGCCTGCGGACGGGTCCGGTACCGGGCCGGACGGGATGACGTCCCCCGCCCAGATCGTGAGGCGACCGCACGACAGGTCCACTCGTCCGAAGGTGCCGCTGTGCTCGACCACGCCGCCCGGACCCACCTTCGTCCAGACCTGGCCGGGTTCGACCCGCATCGAGGTCAAGACGCGCCCGTTCGGCGATCGAGCCTCGACGACCCACGGCAGTTCCGGCAGGGAAGAGACGTCGATGGACGGCTCCTCGCCCGGCCTCGACTCGCCGATCGGTTGGCCGTTCACGACGAGCGTCACGGTCAACGTGGTGCCGTTCGCGATTCCGAGCGAAGGCCGCTCGGGAGCCTCCGTCGACGAGCACGCCCCGCTGAGGACCGCTGCGAGCGCAACGAGGGTCGCCGCCCGGCGAGCCAGCATTCGACTTCGTCCTCCCGGCTTCGGCTCCGATTCTATGTCCCGGTGCTCCTCTTCCCGGGCAGTGGAGCTCAACCCGTCACCTGGAGGCCGGCGGCGACGCCGCTGACCGTGAGGCGTACGAGGCGTTCAAGGTCCGCGCGGGCGGGGTCGTCGGCGGGCAGGGCCCGGAGGCGCGCGAGGCGACCGACCTGGAGCTCGGAGAGCGTGTCGACGTCGGGGTTGCGGAGGGCGATCTGGCGGGCGATCGCGGTTGAGCGCTCGAGCAGGCGGCTCCGGCCGGTGATCGCGAGGACGGCCCGGACGGACCGCTCGTGCTCGGCCTCGATGGCCGCCCAGCGCGCCGCGTCCCCGGCGTCTGTGGCGAGCCCGGCGTACCGGCGGGCGACCCCGAGATCGGACCGGGCCAGGGCGAGCTCGGCGTGGTCGATGACGGCGGTCAGGAACGGCCACAGCTCGTAGAGGCGGGCGAGCCGCGCGCGCTCGGCGGCGCCCCTCGCTTCGAACGCCGCCCCGAGGCCATACCAGCCGGGCAGCTCGATCCGGGCCTGGGCCCAGGCGAAGCCCCACGGGATCGCCCGGAGGCGCTCGATGTCGACGTCCGGCGCGCCTTCGCTGCCCCCACCGCCGAACGCCTCACGCGACTGGCGCGAGGCGGGACGCGACCCGAGCCGGAGCTCGGTCAGGACGTCGATCGGGGTGATCCGGGCGAAGAAGCCGGCGAAGCCCGGGTCGTCGTAGACGAGCGCCCGGTACGCGGCCGAGGACGCCGCGGCGAGCCGCCCCAGGAGGCCCTGGTCGGATGCCGGGACGGCGCTCCGCCGCCGGGCATCGGCGGCGATGACCGCCCCGGCGAGGAGCTCCAGGTGACGCAGGGCGATCTGGGGGTGGCCGTAACGAGCCGCCACGACCTCGCCCTGCTCGGTGACCTTGAGCCGGCCCCGGACGGTGCCCGGCGGCTGGCCGAGGATCGCCCGATCCAGCCGTCCACCTCCGCGCCCGACGGTGCCGCCCCGGCCGTGGAACAGGGTCAGCTCGATGCCCTCGCGATCGGCAACCTCGGCCAGGGCCGCCTGGGCCTGCCAGAGGAGCCAGTTCGCGGCCACGAACCCGGACTCCTTGTTCGAATCCGAGTAGCCGAGCATGACTTCCTGGCGATCGCCGCGGCCCCGGAGGTGGGCGCGGTAGCGCGGGTCTTCAAGGATGGCTCCGAGAACCTCGCCGGCGCCGGCGAGCGCGGCCGCCGATTCGAACAGCGGCACCACGTCGAGGCCGGCCGCCCGCTCGCCGATCGCCCGCTCCGCCAGGTCGAGGACGTCGAGGACGTCGGCCAGGCCCTCGGTGAAGCTGATCACGACCCGTCCGGCGGCGGCCTCGCCGAAGCGGGTCCGGATCCGGTCGATCGCCCGGAAGGTCTCCAGGACCTCCGCGAGCGGCACGCCCGGCGCCACCTCCTCCGGCGAACCCAGATCCGCGCCCGCGGCCAGGGCCCGCGCCGCCGCCCGGTGGACGTCGGCGTGCTGGCGGACCTCGAGCTCGGCGTGGTGAAAGCCGAATGTCTCGACCTGCCAGCGGAAGTCCAGGACCGTCCCCGCGGCGACGCGCCCCAGGCCGTCGGCAGCCAGCGAGCGCTGGATCTCGGCGAGCTCGGCCACGACGTCCCCGGCCCGCTCGTAGCGGCCTGCCGTAGGGCCGGTCGCGCCGGTCAGGTGGATCCGGGTCCGTCGGAGGCGCTCGGCCATCGCCCCGAACCGGCGGCGATACGGTTCCTCGGGGAAGCGGCGCCGGAGGGTCGCGTCCAGCTCGGGCAGCGTCTCGGCATCGTCGAGGAGGCGGGCGACGAGGGCCCGGTCGAGGGATTCCCGCGCGGCCGTGACGGCGACCGTCTGCATCAGCCGGAGGGCCACCGCCTCGTGGCCGTGGAGGACGTGGTCCGCCTGGATCCGGGCCGCCTGCTCGGTGACCTCGGCCGTAACCCCGGGGTGGCCGTCCCGGTCGGCCCCGACCCAGCTGCCCCAGCGCAGGACCGGCGGCAGCGGCTCCTCGTCCGGCCCGCCGGCGACCGGCGGCTTGCCGATGGCAGTCTCGATCGAGCGCTGGATCGCCGGGACCAGCGAGTACAGCGTCGAGTCGAAGAAGACGAGCGCGGTCCGGACCTCGTCGAGGGGGTGGGGCATCGACGGCCGGACCTCTGCCGTTCGCCACAGGATCGTGATCTCCTCGCGAAGCCGGTCGTCGAGAGCCCGCGCGGCCGCCCGGGCCAGCCGCGGATCGTCGCGGGCATCGAGGATCCGCCCGACGCGGCCGAGGGCCTGGAGGGCGGTTCGCCGGCGGGCCTCGGTCGGATGGGCGGTCAGGACGGGATGGAGGCGGAGATCGCGGATTGCCGCCGCGGCGGCGGACGGGTCGTCGGGGAAGCGGCCCTCGGCCCGGAGGGTCCGGATGACCCCGGCCAGGGTGTCGTCGGCGGCGCCCGGCCGGGCCCGCCGGCCGCGGGCCTCCAGGACCCGGACGCGGTGTCGCTCCTCGGCCAGGTTGGCGAGCCTGAAGTGGAGCAGGAAGGCCCGGATGACGATCGCGGCCCGATCGTCATCGAGGCCGTCGAGCTCGCGCTCCAGCGCCCGCCGCGCGGCGAGGTCGCCGGCGCGCGCCCGGACCGTCCGACGCCGGGTGCGCTCGACGAGCCGCCGGACGTGGCCCCCCGCCTGCTCAGCCAGGACGTCGCCGAGCAGCCGCCACAGGCGGCCGATCTCGGTGGCGAGCGGGTCGGAACGGGTCATGCGGCCTCCCGGAGGTTGCGGCCGAGCCCAAGCCGCAACGTTCGTTCGACTCCGCCGCAACTGATCGAACCCACGGCGGACCGTACCTTTGTATCGTGCTCTCCATGGCCGATGCAGATGTGGTCCGGGACGCGGGTGCGGGGCAGCTCGAGCAGCTCCGCTTCCTGCATCGCGTCGCGCGCCTGGCGACGACGGCCCAGACCTGGGACGAGCTCCTCGAGACGGTCGTCGACGAGACCCGCGACGCGCTTCGAGCGGATGTTTCGTCGCTCTACCTCGTCGATCGCGACGGGGCCTACCTGACGCTGGCAGCGACGAACGGCCTGGATCGCTTCCAGATCGGCCGGGCGCGGGTGCCCTACGGCGAGGGCGTGACCGGCTGGGTGGCCGCCCGGCAGGAGCCACAGGCGATCCCGGACATCAAGGACGATCCCCGGTTCCTGTGGGTCCGAGGCATCGATCAGCGCCGCTTCATCACCTCGATGCTGTCCGTGCCGCTCGTCTGGCACGACCGGACCGTCGGCGTCCTCAACATCCAGACCGAGCGCCGCCGCGGCTTCAGCGACGACGACGTGGCCCAGCTGGGTGCCATCGCCGATCTCCTGGCCGGGATCGTCGAGAAGGGCCGCCAGCAGCAAGAGGCCGAGCAGCGGGCGGCCGAGCTCAAGGCCATCGACGAGGCCCGGACCGAGGTCATCGCCCTCGTCACCCATGAGCTTCGGACGCCGCTCGCGGTCGTGCGCGCGTACACCGATCTCCTGGCCGAGGAGCCGCCCCTCGTGGACCGCTCGTCGCGAGACCCCGAGCGCCGAGATCGGCGGGCCAGCTGGCACCGCGGCACGATTGACCAGATCGAGCGGCTGGATCGGCTCGTGGACTCGATCCTGGCGTCCGTCCGGGTCGTCCCGGACCAGCCGGCGGAAGTCGCCCCGACCGACGTCGAAGGCCTCGTCCACGAGGTCGTCCGCGAGCTGTCGCCGATCCTCGGCGGCCACGACGTCGCCTTCGGCGGCGGCGTCCGGCTCCATGCCCTGGCCGATCCGCCGCGCCTCCGCCAGATCCTCGAGCACCTCATCGAGAATGCCACGAAGTACGCGCCCCCGGGCACCCGCATCCGGATCGACTGGCGGATGGCCGAGGGGGTCGTCCGGATCGGGGTCGAGGACGAGGGCCCGGGCATCCCGCCGGAGTGGCGGGAGCGGATCTTCCAGCCCTACGCCCGGCTGGACACCCACACAGCACGCGGCTCGGGGATCGGGCTCTACGCCGCCAAGCGGCTGGCCGAGTCGATGGCCGGCCACCTCTGGTGCGAGCCCGCGGCCGACCACGGGGCCCGCTTTGTCATTGCCCTGCCCGCGGCCGCGGCGGTCTAGGGAGGAGGCCCGCACATGCCCGTACGGCCGCTCCGCATCCTGGTCGTCGACGACGATCCGGCCATGGTCGGCGCGATCAACGCCCTCGTCGGGACCGAGGGCCACCAGGTCATCACGGCCTACGACGGCCTGACCGCGGTCCGACGGTTCCGCGAGGAGCATCCCGACCTCGTCCTGCTCGACCTGGCCATGCCCGGCCCCGACGGCTTCACCGTCGCCGGCCAGATCCGGTCCGCGGGAGCGGCCCCGATCATCGTCGTGTCGGGCGAGAGCAGCGAGGCGGCCAAGGTCAAGGCCCTCGGCATCGGGGCCGACGACTACCTCGTGAAGCCGTTCGGGCGCCAGGAGCTGCTGGCTCGGATCGCGGCGGTCATGCGTCGGGTCGATCGGGCCGAGGCGGTCGATCTCGGCGGGCCGGTCACGTACGCCGGAGTGTCGCTGGACCCCGGGCGGCACGAGGCTCGTGTCGGCGAGACGCTCCTGGTCCTCACCCCGACGGAGTACCGGCTTCTCGAGACGCTGGCCCGCGCCGCAGGGGCCCTCGTCCCGCACCTGCGCCTGGCCCGCGCTGGCTGGCCGGCCGAGCACGATCCTGACCTCCTGTGGCTGAAACCGCACCTGGCCCGGCTGCGGGCCAAGCTGGACGCGGCCGGAGGGCCGGCGATCGTCGCCGTCCGCGGGGTGGGCTATCGACTGGAGGACGCCTCGGCGGGCTGAGGCGAGCAGGCAGAGACGCCCAGGGCAGCCCCGGGCGGCGCGTTGGGACCGGGCGGGCGGGCGCCGGTCGGCGGCGGGACGCTGGCCGGGAGACGCGCCGGCGCCGCCGGGCGCGAGATCAGGCGAGGACGGCGGCCCGCCCGAGGGCGTCGTGGACGAGCTCGACGCAGGGCACGCGGTGGCTTCGCGCATCGCGTCCCCCGAGTGCGCCGAAGTGGCGCCAGGCGCCGGGCTCGGACGCGTCGGGCTGGAGCCGGCAGCCACAGGCCTCACAGGTCACGACGGTGATCTGGCCGTCGCGGACCGCCGGGGTCGAGGTGTCGTCGGACTGGAACATCTGATTTCGGCCTCCGGGCGCATTCGCGGACGCTGGAGTGGGAGTGTGGGACCGATCAGACTCCCGTCGCGATGGCGGCGCGGGACCGATTGGGTTGCGTCGCGGTTGCGGGGACCCGGGGTCCGGGCGCCCGGACCGCGGGACTCGACCCCGCACCGGGGCCCTCCGGCGCGACCACGCTGGTCGTGGCATCCGGCGCCACCGGTCGCGGCTCCACGGCCCAGAACGCCCGGAGGGCCGCGGCCTCGTCGGCCAGGAGCTCGGCGGCGAGCGGCGACCCGGCGTCCCGATGGAGGCGCAGGAGTCGGCCGATCTCGGTCGCGTGGGCCACGGCCGGCCCGTCGTGGAGGGAGCGGACGGTCACGCTGGCCGCATCCACCCGGCCGCGGATCGTGCCGGCGGGATCGAGGACGTAGGCCCGCCCGCCGGTCATGCCGGCCCCGAAGTTGGGGCCCACCGGCCCGAGGACGAGGAGCGTCCCGCCGGTCATGTACTCCGCGCCGTGCGGCCCGACACCCTCCACGACCGCGTCCGCGCCGGCGTTCCGGACGGCGAAGCGCATCCCGGCGCGACCCACGACGTGGAGCCGCCCGCCGGTCGCGCCGTAGAGGCAGGTGTTGCCGGCGAGCGTCGGGTGGCGGGCGGGCGAGGCCGGATCCGGCGCAACGACGACCGTGCCGCCGGCGAGGCCCTTGGCCACGTAGTCGTTGGCCGAGCCCGCCAGGCGCAGGTCCAGGCCGGCCCCCAGGAACGCACCGAACGACTGGCCGGCCGCGCCTCTGAGACCCAGGCTGACCGGCACGCGGAGCGATCCACGCTCCACCTCGCCGGTCAGGGCCGCCCCGAACGAGCGCTCCGCGGTCGAGACGCGGAGGCCGTCGAGGTGGATCGCGCCGTGACCCCGCAGGGCGGCGACGAGGCGCGTCTCGAGGGGTGACGACGGGAGGCGCGCGACGCCCGAGCCCGCGTTCGCCGGATCGGCGCGTCGCTCCTTGCCCGCCGCCCAGCGCGGCGCGGCCACGACCCGTCGCAGCCCGTCGTCCGCCGCGCCCGTCGTCCGGAGCACCGCCGCCGCCTCGCCGACGATCTCGCCGACCGACCGCGCGCCGATCGCCGCCAGCTCGTGGCGGAGGTCCTCGGCCAGCGCCAGGGCGAAGCGCTCGACCTGCTCAGGCGTGCCGGCGAACTTCGCCCGGAGGTCGTCACGCTGGGTCGCGATGCCCGTCGGGCAGGTGTCCAGGTGGCACTGGCGGGCCATGTCGCAGCCGATCGCGACGAGGGCCGCCGTGCCCAGGGCGAACTCCTCCGCCCCGAGCAGTGCCGCGACGAGAAGGTCCCGGCCCCGCTGCAGGCCGCCGTCGGTCCGGAGGGCCACGCGGTCGCGCAGCCCGTTCCAGAGGAGGACCTGGTGGACCTCGCTGAGTCCCAGCTCCCAGGGCACGCCGACGTGCTTGATCGAGCTGAGCGGCGACGCGCCCGTGCCCCCGGCACCGCCGGCGAGGTGGATGTAGTCGGCACCGGCCTTGGCCACGCCGGCCGCGACCGTGCCCACGCCCCGCGACGCCACGAGCTTCACCCCGACCCGGGCCTGCGGATTGATGGCCCGGAGGTCGGCGACGAGCTGGGCAAGATCCTCGATCGAGTAGATGTCGTGGTGCGGCGGCGGACTGATGTAGGCCTGGCCGGCCTGGCCGCGGCGGAGGGCAGCGATGTAGGCGGTCGCCTTACGGGCCGGCAGCTGGCCGCCCTCGCCGGGCTTGGAGCCCTGGGCGATCTTGATCTCGAGCTGCTCGGCCCGGGCGAGGTACGTCGCGGTCACCCCGAACCGGCCGGACGCCACCTGCTTGATCTTGGCGTCCCGCCGCCGGCCGTCGGCGCCAGGCGCATACCAGGCCGGGTCCTCGCCGCCCTCCCCTGTGTTCGCCGCGCCACCGGCCCGCTGGATCCCGATCGTCAGGACCTGGTGGGCCTCGGGCGAGAGGGCACCGACGCTCATCGCGCTCACGACGAGCCGCCGCACGATCGAGCGGGCGGGCTCGACCTCGGCCAGCGGGATTGCCCGCCGCCGGACGGCCGGCCGGATCGCCAGCCGGTCGCGGACGACGGCCGGGTCGGGCCGGTCGAGCGCGGCGCGATAGGCGCTGAGGGTGCCGGAGGTCGATGCCTCGGCGCTCGGGGCGTCCTCGCTCACGAGGCCCTGGATCGCCCCGACGACGCGTGGCGAGAAGAGGTGCAGCTCACCGTCCGAGCGGAAGCGGGCGAGGCCCGGGTCCGGCAGCCGAAGCTCGTGGGCCCCGTGGGAGCCGTTCGCTGCCGCCGCAGCGGCGGCAGCGCTGGCCTTGGCTTCGATCGCCAGGGCGAGATCCCGCCGGGCGAGCTGCCGCTCCGCCAGATCGCGGAAGCCGGCCGTGCCCGGCCAGCCGAGCGCCGCCGGGAAGCACCGGGCAACGACCTCGGGGGCGAGGTCCAACGTCTCGAAGAAGGCCCCGCCGGCGTACGAGGCGACGGCGCTGATGCCCATCCGGGCGAGGGTCTTGCGGAGTCCGGCCTCGAACGCGTCGAGCAGGTTGCCGACGGCGGCCGGGACCGTCACGGCCTCCGCGCCGCGCGAGCCGGCGACCTCGGCCGCCAGCCGGAGCGCGAACCACGGGTGCACCGCCCGGGCCCCCGCGGCGAGGACCATCGCCAGGGCGTGGACGTCGAGGACATCCGCGGCGTCGGCGACGACATCGGTCCGGCCGCGCAGCCCGGCGTCGGTCAGGGCCGCGTGGACGGCGCCGGCGGCGAGGACCGACGGAATCGGCAGCCGTTCGAGACCGAGGCGGCGGTCGGAGACGACCACCGCGACCGCGCCGCTGCGCGCCGCTGCGACGGCTTCCGCGGCCAGCCGCCCGAGGGCGTCCGCGAGCTCGTCCGGCTCCCCGGGCGTGCCATGCCGACCAGCCGACCCCCAGGTCGCGTCGAGGGTCACGACGCGCCCGAGCCGGAGCCCCCGCACCGCTCGGAGCAGCCCGTCGAGGTCGGCGACGAGCGGCCGGTCCACGCGAACGGCGCTGCCCCGGTGAGGCAGGCCACCGAGGAGCGGCGGCCGCCGGCCGAGGTGGACCCGGAGGTCGACGACGAGCCGCTCGCGCTCGGGATCGATGGGCGGGTTCGTGACCTGGGCGAAGGACTGCTTCAGGTGATCGGCGGTCCGCCGCGGGACGCGGCCGTGACCCGGCGTCGGCGTGTCGTCACCCATGCTCCAGAGCGGCTCGTGGCCCTCCAGGGCCATCGTCCGGAGATCGAGGCGGAGGCGCTCGGCGTCCAGGCCGGCGAGGTACCGGGCGCCCGCCGAGGGACTCGGCGAGCGGAGCCCGGACAGGCCGGACGGCGGCTCATCAGCGAAGGTCGGTCGCGGCCGATCGCGGGTCGCCGCCGGGGTCCGCGCCTGGCGGCGCCGCGCGGCCGCGTCGGCGAGGATCCGGCGCCGCCCCGGCTCGACCAGGATCATCTCGCCGGGGCCCAGCCGGGCAAGCGTTTCGATCTCGGCCGGATCCAGCGGCACGGCCCCGGCCTCCGATGCGGCCGCGACGAGGCCGGCGGGGGTCGTCGCGCAGGCCAGCGGCCGGAGCCCGTTGCGGTCGAGGAGGGCACCGACGGTCCGCCCGTCGGTGAACACGATCGCGGCCGGCCCGTCCCAGGGGGCGAGGAATCCGGCGCTCCGGCGGGTCAGCCCGATCCCCCCGGGGGCCCCGTCCGGCCGCAGCGCGGCGGCTTCGGGGATGAGCGCGGCAAGCGCCCCGGCAACGCTCCAGCCGGACGCGACGAGGAGCTCGACCGCCTCGTCGAGTGACGCCGAATCGGAGCCTCCCGTGGTCAGGAGCGGGCCGCGGGCGCCGAGCTCTCCGAGGAGGCCGCCGGGATCCGGGTCGCCGCGTCGGCCGCGGACTTCCTCGCGGTTGCCGCGGACGGTGTTGATCTCGCCGTTGTGGGCCACGTGGCCGAAAGGCTGGGCCAGGCGCCAGGTGGGGTGGGTGTTCGTGGCGTAGCGCTGGTGGAATGTCGCGAAGGTCAGGGCCAGGGACGGGTCGAGGTCGGGGTAGAGCCGCCCCAGGCGGTCCCCGGCGACGAGGCCCTTGTAGACGATCGTCCGGCAGGAGCCGGAGGCGACCACGAGGTCGGCCGGCCCGCCGGCCGCGGCCATCGCCGCGATCCCGCGCCGGACAAGGAGGAGCTGCCGCTCGAAGATGGCGTCCGAGACGGCCCGGCCGGTGGCATCGGCCGGCCGTGGCACGAAGGCCTGCCAGAGGGCCGGCCGGCTGGCGAAGGCGACCGGTCCGAGGGCCGTTGGGTCGGCCGGCACCCGTCGCCAGGCGGCCGCCGCGAGGCCGACCTCGGCCAGCGCAGCCTCGACGACCGCCCTGGCCCGGGCCTCTCCGCGGCGGCCGCGGGGAAAGAACAGCTGGACCACGGCGGGCCGGCTGCCGAGCGCCGCGCGCGCCTCGGCCCGCAGGCCGCCCATGAGCCGCTCCAGGAGCGCCGGCTCCAGCGGCAGGGCCACGCCGGCGCCGTCGGACGACGCACCGTCGGCCGCGAATGCTCCCCGGTGACCCAGCGATGCCAGGCCGGCCAGAGCCAGGCCCAGGACCCGGTCCGTCGACCGGCCGCCCGCGTCCGCGACGAACCCGACGCCACAGGCGTCATGCTCGGTCGTCGGGTCGTAGAGCGGCGGCGGGGTGGCGAATCCGCGGCGCATGATCGAGCCTCGTGCGGCGGGGACGGACGGGCGCCCCGGGTGGAGGCCCGGGGGCGCGTCCGTGCTTGACGGGTCAGCCCTGGTAGGCGACCTCGCCGTGGACGGCGATGTCGAGGCCGACCTCCTCCTCGGTGGCCGGCACCCGGATACCGAGGACGACGTCGACGACCTTGACGATGACGAAGGTGGCCACGACCGCGTAGGCGATCGTCGCGCCGACCGCGATGACCTGGGTCACGAGCTGACCGGGGTTGCCGTCGATGAGGCCCGGGAAGGCGTTGATCGCGGTCGTCGCGAAGACGCCCGTGGCGATCGCCCCGAAGGTGCCGCCGACGCCGTGGACGGCGAAGACGTCGAGGGCGTCGTCGATCTTGAGGCGAGACCGGAGGAGCGTCGCGCTGTAGCACAGGCCGCCGACGACCAGGCCGATGACGAGCGCCCCGCCGGCCGTGACGAAGCCGGAAGCCGGGGTGATCGCGACGAGGCCGGCGACCGCACCGCAGGCGGCCCCGAGAACGCTGACCTTGCGCTTGTGGATGTAGCTCGCGAGGACCCACGTGATCGTGGCCGCGCCGGCCGCGGTGTTCGTGACGAGGAGGGCGTTCGCGGCCAGGCCGTTGGCGGCCAGGGCCGAGCCGGCGTTGAAGCCGAACCAGCCGAACCACAGGAGCCCGGCCCCGAGCACGGTCATCGGGATGTCGTGCGGCTCCATCGCGTCGCCGTTGACAGCGCGGCGGCCGATGAGCAGGGCGACGACGAGGGCCGACACGCCCGATGAGGCGTGGACGACGGTCCCGCCGGCGAAGTCGAGGGCGCCGAGGGTGAACAGCCAGCCATCGGAGGCCCAGACCCAATGGGCAATCGGGGAGTAGACGACGACGGACCACAAGACGGTGAAGATGACGAAGCTGGCGAACCGCTTGCGCTCGGCAAACGCGCCGGTGATGAGGGCCGGGGTGATCGCCGCGAACATCAGCTGGAAGCCGGCGAACAGGACGAACGGGATCGTGCTGCCGGCGGCCGGCTCGAGGCCCACGCCGTTGAACATCAGGAAGTCGAGGCCGCCGAACAGGCCGGTCCCGGTCGCGTCGGGGGCGAAGGCGATCGAGAAGCCCACGACGACCCAGACGACGCTGACGAGGGCCAGCCCGAAGAAGCTGTGCATGATCGTCGAGAGGACGTTCTTGCGGCGGACGAGGCCGCCGTAGAACAGGGCCAGGCCAGGCAGCATCACCATGACCAGGGCGGTCGCGATGAGGAGCCAGGCCGTGTCGCCGGAATCGATCGTCCCGGGCTCGGCGGCGAAGGCGGCGGCCGGGATGGCCGCGGCGGCGACCAGGGCGCTGGTCAGGGCGAGGGCGAGGCGTCGCATGTCGGGTCCCCTCCGTCCGGCCCGAGGTCCGTCACGGGCCTTGATCGGGAGTCTCCCCGGTGCTGCGAGCTCGGCGCGCCGTCACCCGGGCGGCACGGGCGCTGCGCTTTGGGAACAGGCCGGGTTGCGACCCGGTGACGGCCGCCCGCGACGAGGAGCCCGTCGGCGGTGCCTCGCGACGCTCGCGTCACTCGCCGAAACGGTAGAGGTCGACCTCGATCACCGGCTCGTAGCCCACCTCCTGGTAGATCTTGTTGGACGTCGGGTTGGCGAGGTCGGTGAACAGGAACACGAACCGGCGGCCGGCCTCGAGCTCGGCCTGCGAGACCCGGGCCACGAGGTTGCTCGCGAAGCCGCGGCCGCGGTGCTCGGGAGGCGTGTACACCGGCCCCACGCGGATCCCGTTGGGCGTGGCTCCGCCGACGCCGCATAGCGAGACGCGCACGTCGCCGTGCTGCCACAGATGGAGCGTCCGGCCCTCGCCCGCGAGCCAGCGATCGACGGAATCCTCGGGGTTCGTCGACTCGCCGAGGGCCTCCTGGAAGAAGGCCTCGATCCAGGCGAGCAGGAGCGGCCGGTCGGCCGGTTCGGCGGGGCGCATCCGTCCCGGGGCGGGACGCGGCTCGCGGACGGCCGACAGCCGGTAGATCCGCTCGGCCATGACCCGGGTCGCGGGCAACCCGGTCGTGGCCGTCCAGCGCGCGGCGAAGCGGGATGCCGTGTCGCGCGGTCCGCCGACGCCCGGCAGGTCCTCGGCCACGAAGGCATCGACCAGGGCATCGACGGCCTCGAGGTCGCCGGCGATCGAGACGACGATGTTATGGGGCGGGGTCTGGAGAGCCGCCGCCACGACCCGATCCTCGCCGCCCGAACGGGTGACCACGGCGAAGCGCGGCGGCTCGGGCAGCGGCTGGACGCCGAGGCGGATGTTCGTGGCCAGGCCCAGGATCAGGCAGTGCTCTGCCTCATGGCCCACGAGGAAGTCGCCAGCGCGCGCGAGGAAGACCTCCACGTCGGCCGACCGCTCCACACGGAACCGGGCCGCGGCGCCGCGCTCGTCGTCCATGCCCGCCTCCGCTGGTGAGGGCCCGGTGGGATTCGAACCCACGACACGAGGATTAAAAGTCCCCTGCTCTGCCGCTGAGCTACGGGCCCGGGCGCGACCGTATCACGTGCGGATCGAGCGGTTCATGGCGGTCCGGGGCGAGCGTGGCCGGACTGCGCGCTATTCGCGAACCGCCTCGATCCGGCCCGCGGCCATCAGGAGCAGACCGCCGAGGATCGCCGGGGCAAACAGGTATCCGTACACCGTCATTTGCGGGTCGCCGACGGATCCCGTGTACAGGACCGCCAGGGCGATCGCTGCCACAACGATGAGCGCACCACCCACGAGCGGGCGCCACCAGGCAACGACCATCAGCAGGAGCAGCGGCGCCGCCTGGACGAGATGCCCGAACGCGCCCGGGATCCCTTCGGCAGACTCGCCGGCGGCGAACATCAGAAGGATTCCCAGGGGGAAGGCGCAGCACAACAGGCCCACAGCACGAAGCCAGCTGAAGCCTCGCGTGTGGCGGAGCGACGGAGCGTGCATCACACACCTCCTGGACGGGTCCGGCACGGACTCGTCAGCTCGTGAGCGTGCGCCGGCCGCCCGCCGTTCGCCAGTGCCGGTCGTCGCCAAATGCGTCCCGGGCGGTCGCGAGCCGGTCAGCGGCCCCGTTGGACCTCGGGGTTCACCGGCGTCGGGAGAGGCTCGCCGCGGACACCGGCGAGGAGGTTGGCGGCGGCCATCGCGGCCATCTTGCCGCGTGTCGCCCGGGACGCCGACGCGATGTGGGGCACCACAAGGCAGCTGTCGAGGGCCAGCAACGGGTCGTCGGGAGCGATCGGCTCGGGGTCCGTGACGTCCAGGGCCGCGGCGGCGATCACCCCGTCCCGCAGGGCGGCGTGGAGCGCCCGCTGGTCGACCACCGGGCCGCGCGAGGTGTTGACGAGGACAGCCGTCGGCTTCATCCGGCCAAGCCGCTCGGCATTCACAAGGTGGCGCGTCTCGGGTGTCAGGTTGACGTGGAGCGAGACGAAGTCGGCCCGGGCCAGGAGCTCCTCGAGCGGCACGTACCGGGCCCCCAGGGCCACCTCCACCGCCGTGGCCGCCGGGGCCACGTCGTGGTACAGGATCGTCATCCCGAAGCCGGTCGCCCGGCGGGCAACTGCCTGCCCGATCCGCCCGAAGCCGACGATCCCGAGCGTCGCGCCGTGGACGTCCGGTCCCATGAGGAGCATCGGCCCCCAGGTCCGCCAGCGTCCGGCGCGGACGTAGCGATCGCCCTCCGGCAGCCGCCGGGCGGCGGCCATGAGCAGGGCCCAGGCCAGGTCGGCGGTCGTCTCGGTCAGGACGCCGGGCGTGTTCCCGACCGGGATCCCGCGCCGGGTGCAAGCGGCGACATCGATGTTGTCGTAGCCGACGGCGAAGTTCGAGACGACCTGGAGCTGGGTGCCGGCGCGGTCGAGGAGCTCGTCGTCGACGCGGTCGGTCAGGAGCGTCAGGATCCCGTCGCAGCCCTCGACGGCCCGGAGGAGCTCGTCGCGGGGCGGCGGCAGCTCGTCCTCCCAGACGTGCGCCTCGCAAGCCTCGACGACCGGACCCAGCCCCTCGTCGGGGATGCGGCGGGCGACGAACACCCGCGGCCGCTCCCTTCCCGCGCCGCTGCCCACGTGCGGCCGCCTCAGACCCTGGCCGCGACGAGCGGCTCAACCACGGAGCGGATCCGGGCCAGGGCCTCGGTCAGGTTCTCGCGCGAGTTGGCGTACGAGATCCGGACGTGGTTCCTGCCGACCTGGCCGAAGGCCGTCCCGGCGAGGACGCAGACCCCGGCGTCGTGGAGCAGCCGGTCGGCCAGCTCGGCGCCGTCGAGGCCAGTCGCGCCGATGTCGGGAAAGACGTAGAACGCGGCATGGGGGCGGAGGCAGGCGATCCCCGGGATCGCGTTCAGGCCATCGACGATGAGATCGCGCCGGACGTGGAACTCGGCCACCATCGCCTCGACCTCGGCCTGGGGTCCGGTCAGCGCCTCGACCGCGGCCATCTGGCTGAACGCCGACGTCCCGGACACGGAGTTGATGATCAACCGGCCGAAGGCGTACATCAGCACGTCCGGGAGCACCGCATAGCCGAGCCGCCAGCCGGTCATGGCGTAGGTCTTGGAGAAGCCGTCGAGGATGATCGTGCGCTCGAGCATGCCCGGGATCGAGGCGATCGAGACGTGCTCGCCCTCGTACACGATCCGGCCGTAGATCTCGTCGGCCAGGACGACGAGATCGTGGCGGAGCGCCAGCTCGGCGATCCGGACGATGTCCTCGCGGGTGAAGAGGCCACCCGTGGGATTCGCCGGCGAATTGAGGACGAGCATCCGGGTCCGCCTCGTGATGAGCGCCTCGAGCTCGCCGAGATCGGCCCGGAAGTCGTACTCCTGGCGGATCGGCAGCGGGACCGGCGTGCCGCCGGCGAAGCGGGCCATCGATTCGTAGATCGGGTAGCCGGGGTCGGGCACGATGACCTCGTCGCCGGGCTCGATGAGGGCCAGCATCGCGTAGTACATGACCGGCTTTGCTCCCGGCGTCACCACGACGTGATCGGGGCTGACCGGGACGTCCTTGCGAGCCGAGACGTCGGCCGCGATCGCCTCGCGCAGGGCCGGCAGCCCGAAGTACGGGGGGTAGTGGGTCCAGCCGGCGTCGAGGGCCCGCTTGGCGGCCTCGCGGATGTTGGCCGGCGTGTCGAAGTCGGGCTCGCCGATCTCGAGGTGAATGACCGACCGGCCGGTCGCCTCGAGGGCCCGCGCCCGGGCGGCGGCCTCGAACGCCGTCTCCGTGCCGATCGAGTCCATCCGGGCGGCGATTCGCATGTCCGGCATCATACGGTCCTAGAATCCGTCGATGACCCGGTTCTACGGCATCGACGAGGCCAACGAGGCGCTCCCGGACGTCGAGCGGATCCTGCTCGATCTGCGCGACCAGCGAGCCGAGCTGATCCGCCTCCGCGACGCCGTCCTGGCGGCCTCGCGCCCGGACGCATCCGGCCACGACGCCCCGTCCGGCGTCGAGGCGCCCGCTGCCGGCGACGGCGAGGCCGACCTGGATGCCAGCGGCCCAAGGGCCGCCGCGGCCCGGCGGCTGATGCGCCTCCGGATGCAGGGCCTGATCGACCAGATGCAGGCCGGTGTCACCCGGCTCGTCGAGCGAGAGGTGACGCTCCGGGAGATCGAGGCCGGCCTCATCGACTTCCCGGCCCTGGCCAGCGGTCGTCAGATCTGGCTCTGCTGGCGCCTCGGCGAGGGCGACATCGAGTGGTGGCACGAGCTCGACGAGGGATTCGCCGGCCGCCGCCGCCTGGCCGACCTGACCTGACGTGGCCGGGCGTCCCGCCACGATCACCGAGAATGGCCGGGCGAAGGCCTACCGGCCGCTGCCCGAGGCCACCCGGCGCGCCGCCTTCGAGGCGGCGCTCGAGGCGTACGGCCGGGGCGACTTCTTTCTCGCCCACGAGATCCTCGAGCCGGCCTGGATGGGCGCCCGCGACCCTGCCGAGCGGGCCCTTCACTCGGGCCTCATCAAGGTCGCCGCGGGCTTCGTCCACGCGGTCCGGGGCAACCCAACGGGTGTCGCCAGGAACCTCGAGGGCGCCCGCTCGCGACTCCGGGCTGCCGACTCGGCCGGTCCCGCGTTTCACCTCGACGTCGGGCTGATCCTCGCCCAGCTCGACGCCTCGCTCGTCGCCGTCGGCCGCGGCGAGCCGCCAACGCCCGTCGCGTTCGTCCGCCTGGCGGCCGGTGCCCGGTGATCGATCCGTCGCGTGTCCCGGCGATCGACGTCGTCGAGGCCGAGCGTCGCCGGGGCGCCGCCGCCGAGGCCGCCCAGGTTGAGCCCCGCGCCCGGGCCGCGCCGCCCCTCCTCGTCGATGTCCGCGAGCCTCACGAGTACGCCCGGGTCCGGGCCGAGGGCGCCGTCCTCCTGCCGCTCTCGACCTTCCTGGCCCGCTACCGCGAACTGCCCCGCGACCGACCACTCCAGCTGATCTGCCAGACCGGATCACGGTCGGGCCAGGCCACCGCGTTCCTGCTCGCGAACGGCTGGACGGATGTCGTCAACGTCGCCGGGGGGACGCAGGCCTGGGAGCGTGCCGGGCTGCCGGTCCGGCGCGGCTGGCCGGCCCCGGGTGAAGGCGACCTGCCCGGCTGAGCGAGGAAGCGCCGCTCAGCCGCCCCGGCCGCGACGCCGGGCCCGCCGGCGATCGACCCAGCCACGAACCCGCTCCGGGTGGGCCCAGGCCCAGCCGAGGAGGAGGAGGATCACGAAGTTCACCGTCCCGGCGCCGGCCGCCGCCAGGTAGCCGAGCTGCTGGCCGACCTCGTCGCCGATCTTGAGGGCCGGGACGACCACGCCGACGAGGCCCGCCTGGAAGAACGGCTCCTGGGGGGCGAGGTTCGCCCGCACCGAGCTGGCGAGGGTCCCGTCGCGGGTGGTGCCGCCGATGACGATGACGTTCGAGCCCGAGACAATCGCCGAGGCGCCCTCCAGGCCGTCCGGCAGGTCGGTCTCGTCGAGGTGCTTCCAGCCGGGCAGGGTTCCGTCGCCGTTCGGGACGGACCAGTAGAGCTCCGACTGTGGGCCTGAGCCATCGGCGCCCCCGACGACGTAGAGCGTGCCGTTCGCGGCGAACCCGGCGGCGGCCGTCCGCGCCGCCGGCAGGTTGTAGGCATCCCCGATCGCCCACTGGAGGAGCTTGAGGGGCGCGGGAGTGGCATTCGGAGCCGGGGTCTCAGGCGTCGGCTCGACATCCAGGTTGCCGCGCTGGACGGCCCCGACCGGGCCCTCGGCGCCCGTGCCGCCGTACAGCCAGAGATAGTCCCCGACCTGGGCGATCGTGGCGTCGGCAACCGACACGAGCAGCGGCTGCTGGGCCTCGAAGGCCTTGAGGGCGCCGGTCGAGTCGACGTCCGCCTTCCAGACGGTGGTCGTGGGAGCCCCGTCCGGGCCCCAGCCGCCGGCGATCACAAGCCCATCCGAGACGGCCAGGGCCGATGCGCCCGTCCGGGCCTCGGGCAGGGTGATGCCGTCCACCGCGGCCCACGTCCCAAGGGTCGAGGTCTCCGTATCCACGCTGAGCGCCCAGACCGTATCCGTCGGCTCGCCGGCCGTGTTCGAGCCACCGAGCAGGTAGGCGGAGCTGCCGATGACCACGATCGAGGCACCGGCTCGCGCCTCGGGCAGGGCCGGGCCCTCCGTCCAGGCCCCGAAGGTCCCGCCCTTCAACTCCGCGATGTAGGTCGTCGACGTGGCCGCCCGCCCGTTCGAGCCGCCCACGACGAGGAGGCGGGTGCCGAGCTGGGCGACCGCGGCGTGAGTCCGCGGCTCGGGCAGCGAGAGCTCGGTCGGCGACGCCTCCCACGGGATCACTGATCCCACCGGGGCCGGGCAGGGCAGGGTCTTGTTCTCGGCCGGGCAGAAGTTCACCGGCGACCAGGCCAGCAGGCCCAGGTCGATCGTCCGGTTGACCGTGAAGTAGTAGGCCCGGTCGGGGATGTAGCCCAGGAGCAGAATGATGATGACGAACCAGATCGCCGACTTGACCCCGGCCCACGCCCAGCCGTCGGCGTCGAGGAGGCCCATGAGCGCCCGGCGGCGCCGGATCGGAGTGCCCGAGGGGAGTGCCGGTGTCATCGTTCCCCTACCTGACCGTGAGGGTGCCGGTCATCGCCGGGATCGGATGGATCGAGCAGATGAAGACGTAGGTCCCGGCATCCAGGCCGTCGTAGACGTAGGTCGTCTCGGCCGGACCGGTGATCGTCGGCGTGTCCGAGATCACGGTCTGGTCATCGAGCCGGACGTCGACGTCGTGGGGCGTCCCGGCGTCGTTGTTGACGAAATGGATCTGGAACGGCGTGTTGGCCGCGACCTCGAGCTCGAGGGTGTCGAAGGCGATGTTCTCAGCGACGAGCTCAAGGGTTGCCGCGCCCGAGGGCAAGGGCGAGGGGGTCGCGCCGCCGCTGGCCGTGCCGCTCCAACAGGCAGGAACCGCCGTCGCGGCCGCGTCCGGCTTGAAGGCGGGGTCGACCCAACCCCGGAACGTCTTGACCTTGCCGTCGTCGCCGATGACCGGCTCGTTCAACTCGGGGTTGCGGATGATGTACTCCTGGGTCGAAGGAGCCCGGAGGAAGGCGATCAGCTCGTCGATCTGGCGATAGTTCAAGGGTCCGCCGTTCGAGTCCGCCCAGACCGGCATCAGGCTCGTGGCGCTGCCGCAGACGTAGCGGCCGCCGACGGTCAGGACGTTCCTGAGGTAGATGGCGTTGAGATGCTCGGCGAGCTTCATCTGGTCGTTGAGGACCGGCCCGATGTAGCCCCCGCTCGTCCCCTCGCCGTCCGGGCCGTGGCAGCGGGCACAGTTGGCCTGGTAGAGGTTGTAGCCGCGCTCGATGGCCGTCACCTGCTGGACCTCGGCCTGGGCGTCGAGGCGCGGCGTGGACAGGCCCAGCGGCGCGCCGACCTCGTAGAAGTAGTAGACGGTCATGAACAGGATCGTCACGCACACGACCAGGAAGCCGACCCAGCGGGCACTCGCCGACTGGCTGACGATCTTCGCCGCCCGCTCCGGGCTCAGCTCCGGCGGATGAGCCGTCTCGGGCGCCGAGAAGCGGGCCGCCGGGGCGGCCTCGCTCGGCGGGCGGCGGGCCGGGAGGCGCTGCTCGGGCTCGCGGCCGGGCTGGTCCGTCATCGGGCTCCTCGGTGACTGGTCAACGATCGGGGGCTAGATGCAGCCCGTCGGGCTCTTCGGCGGGATGATTCCCGGCTGGCCCACCGCGATCGGGAGCGGGCCGAGCGTGATCTTGGAGGTGTTCAGGAACAGCGTCCCGTCCGCCTCGACGGTCAGGGCGAAGCGGTCCATGCCCCGCGGCGCCGGGCCGTAGGCGATGCCGGCGGCCTTGACCCCGAGGCGGTCGTAGCGCGAGCCGTGGCAGGGGCACTCCAGCCAGAAGTTCTTGAGGCAGGCGTTCGGCTTGCAGCCGAGGTGCGGACAGCGCTGGTAGAGGGCCCGGACGTTGAGGGCCGTCCCGTCCCCCTGGACGTCCTCCCCGGGGATGAACTCCTGGCGGGCCGGGTCGATGAGGACGATGAACGCCCGGGCATCGGGGAAGTACGACGGGAAGCCGGAGGCCACCGGCAGGGTCGAGCTCTGGAGCTTGACGTCCTCGAGCGTCCCGATCCGGAAGTGGGTGTCACCGAAGCCGCCTTCGAGATTCGGCCAGAAGAGGGCCAGGAAGCCGCCCAGCATCTCGGTCAGCCACAGCGCCATCCCGCCGCCCAGCGAGACGCGCAGGAGGCGGCGGCGCGACATCCCCTGGACCGGGTGGCCGCGGAGGCTCTTGAGGGCCTCGCCGGCCAGGGCCTGGGGCTTGTCGATCGGGGCGACGTGGTAGTTGCTCATCGCAGGTCGAAGAATCCTCGCGCTCGGCTCACAGGGCGAAGTGGAGGCCGTTCGTGCTGTTCTCGAAGAACGGCAGGTACGGGATGACGAAGCTGTAGCCGGGGCCCCGGAAGAAGATCCCGATGAACGTGACCGTGAGGCCCAGGATGCAGAACAGGGTGAAGAGGACGACCGCGGTCTTGCGCTCGGACGGGTGGTGGGCGTCGAGGTTCCGGCGATCGACGTACGGGATCAAGGCCGCGCCCACGAGGACGAACGCCGGGACCATGACGCCGGCGACCGTCGGGTGGAAGTAGTTGAGGAGCTCCTGGAGCCCCAGGAAGTACCACGGTGCCTTGGCCACCGGCGGTGTGACGTTGCCGTTGGCGAGCTCCTCGAGGGGGGCGTTGATGATGAGGCCCATGAGGAGCAGGAAGATGCTCATGACCCCGGCCGCGAGGAACTCGATCGACAGCAGGTGCGGCCAGGTCATGACCGTGTCGTCGGGCTCCTTCTGGACCCGCACGACGGCGTCCTGCTTGACGAGGGCGAGCAGCCGGTAGGGCCGGGCCGACATCGGCACCCGCTGCTTGTCGATCTCGGTCCTTCTGGTCGGGTCGACCGGCAGGACGACCCGGGTCTCCTCCGGCTTCTTCGTGTCGGTCATAGCGGTCCGCTGATCCCGCCGTCTTTCCGGATTCGCCAGAAATGCACAGCCAGGAAGATGGCCGCAACGAGGGGGAAGACCATGATGTGGAGGACGTAGAACCGGAGGAGCGTGTTCTGGCCGACCTCCAGGCCGCCGAGCAGGAGGACCTTGCCCGGGACGTTGAAGAGCGGCGCGTAGCCGGCCATGTTGCCGCCGATGGTGATCGCCCAATAGGCGATCTGGTCCCACGGCAGGAGGTAGCCGGTGAAGCTCAGCATGATCGTCAGGAACAGGAGGACGACCCCGACCACCCAGTTGAACTCGCGGGGCGGCTTGTAGGCGCCGTGGTAGAAGACCCGCATCATGTGGAGGAAGACGAAGAACACCATCAGGTGGGCGCCCCAGCGATGGATGTTCCGGGTCATCAGCCCGAATGTGACGCGGGTCTGGATGTCGAGGATGTCGGTGTAGGCCTGGGTGGCCGACGGGACGTAGAAGAACATCAGGTAGACGCCGGTCACCGTCAGGACGAGGAACAGGAAGAAGGACAGCCCGCCGAGGCAGAAGGTGTAGGCGAACTTGACGGCGTGCTGGCGGACCCGCACCGGGTGGAGGTGCAGGAAGACGTTGTTCATGACCGCGTAGGCCCGCGACCGCTCGTCGTTGGGGTACGGCTGCCGGAACAGCGAGCGCCAGACCGGGCTGCGGCGGATGGTGGAGTCCACCCGCTCGAGGAAACTCACCTGGATCCTCCTGCCACGCCGGCCGTGCCGGCGAGCTGGGCGTCGCGGTACGACTCCTTGTAGAGCCGGCCGTCGCTCGAGACCTCCTGGAGCTCGAACCGTTCCATCGTAATGGCGTCGAACGGGCATCGCTTGACGCACAGCGCGCAGCGGATGCAGCGCTCCTCGTCGAGGATCATCGCCCCGCCGTTCTCCCAGCCGTAGGCCTCCGACAGCTCCGGCAGGAGGCCCTCGCTCTTGAGTTGGTTGACGTCGACCATATGGATGACGCCCTCCGGGCAGACGTCGGCGCAGGCGCCGCACAGGACGCAGCGGAAGGGGTCGAACCAGATGTTGTAGTTGCACATCAGGCAGCGCGTCGACTCGGCGACGGCGCCGGTCGCGTCATAGCCCAGCTCGACCGGCGTCGTGAAGTTGACGGCCGGGTCGGTCGACGGCATCCGCTCCACCAGCGGCACCATCGGGATGTGCTGGCGCGGCAGGACGTCGTAGAACTCGGGCATCTCGTGGCGCCACGAGCTGGTGACCTTGACGTTGGCCGCGACGCTGATGTCGGTCCGGCCGGCGAGGTAGCGATCGATGGCGTAGGCCGCCTTCTTGCCGTGGCCGGCAGCCTCGATGAGGGTCGTGGGTCCGGTCACGAAGTCGCCGCAGGCGAAGACGCCACGGACGTTCGTGGCGTACGTCGCCGGGTCCACCTTGACCCGGCCGCGGTTGACCTCGAACGCACCCTCGACCGGCAGGAACGTGAGGTCCGCGGCCTGGGACACGGCCGGGATGACGACATCGGCCGGGATGACGAACTCGGAGCCCTCGATCGGCACCGGGGAGCGGCGGCCGGAGGCGTCCGGGGCCCCCAGCCGGTTGCGAATGAAGCGCACGCCCGTGACGTGGCCGTCCTGGCCCAGGACCTCGACCGGACTGGCCAGGAACTCCATCCGGACGCCCTCGCGCTCGGTCTCGCCGAGCTCCTCCTCGTCGACGACGAGCTCGGAGCGGGTCCGGCGGTAGACGATCGAGACTCGCTCCGCCCCGTGACGGAGCGACGTCCTCGAGCAGTCCATCGCGGTGTAGCCGCCGCCGATGACGACGACGTCGCGGCCGACGGTCAGCTCCTCGCCAAGGTTCGCCCGCTTCATGAAGTCGACGCCGTAGTCGACGCCCGCGAGGTCGGCACCGGGAACGTCGAGGACGACCGGGTTCATCGCCCCGGCCGTGATCGCGATCGCGTCGTGATCCCGCTGGAGCTCCTCGAATGTGACGTCGACGCCGATCGTGGTGTTGTAGTGGAACCGGACCCCGAGCCGCTCGACGAGGCGGATGTCCATCTCGATCGCCTCGCGCGGCAGCCGGAAGGCGGGCACGCCGATGAGCATCGTCCCGCCGCCGTAGGGCAGGCTGTCGAAGACGTCCACCCCGTAGCCCTTCATCGCCAGCTCGCGGGCGACGGCGATGCCGGCCGGGCCCGCGCCGATGACCGCGACCCGCTCGGCCCGGGCGTCGATGTGGGGCATGACGTCGGGGATGCCCGAGGCCTCGTGCCATTCGACGAGGAAGCGCTTCATGGCCCGGATCGCAAGCGGCCGGTCGATGTCGCCGCGACGGCAGGCCCGCTCGCACGGGGCGGAGCAGACGTACGAGCACATCGCGGCCACGGGATTGGGCTCCCGCGACAGGATGTAGCCCTCCTCGAATCGGCCCTCGGCCGCGAGGTTCAGGTAGCCGCGGCAGTTCGTCCCGACCGGGCACGCCTCCTGGCACTCGATGTTGCACTGCAACCACGAGGCGTCGACGGGCTGGACGAGGAATTCCTGGTGGGGATCGAGAGCCAAGACGCGGTCGTGCCTTTCTCATCGTGCGCGCGAGGAGGAGCGGGGCGACCAGAAGAAGACCGGGGGACGTTGCCGGCGCCCGGAATCTACCATCCGCCGGATTGCCCTTGCACAAACGCGACGACGCCCCGCGAATCGGGTTGACGCCGCGAAGGCCCGCAGCTACAGTCCCGGCGGGACGAACGGTCGGAAGGAGGATCTCCGACCGGGAAGGACGGGAGATGACCGCGAGCGAGTTCGCCTTCCTGGCGCTCGGCCTCGTGCTCGGCGTTGCCAGCGGGTCCGCGATCGTCGTGGTCCTCGGCAGCCGGCCCCCGCCTCGAGAGGTCAGGCTCACCGTCGGCCACGATGCCGTGCCCCGCCGTGCGGCGACACTCTCATCCGACGCGTTCAGCATCCACAGTGAGCCGGCCCGCGGCGGCCCCGCCGACCGCCGCCGCTTCGACCGCGATGCCCCGACGAATGACCCGCCGCCACCCTCGCCGTTCGGGCGACCCGGCCTGCCGGGGCTGCCGGTGATGGGCCGGACGACGGCCTTCTCGACCGCGACGGCCGGTCCGCCGATGGGGTCCGCCATTCGAACGACCGTTCCATCCTGGCCCTCCGCGCCGGCCGTCCCGCGGCCCGCGCCGCGGTCCCCCGCGCCCGATCGCCCGGTCATGACCGCGGCGTCGACGGTGCCGGACCGCGACCCGTCCATCGATGCCCTGCGAATCCAGGCGGTCCTGGCCGCGGAGCACGCCCAGGCGGCCGGCCGCCTGACCGCGACCGCGCTCCTGGAGACCCGGCCGGTCGCGCCGGACGCCGAGATCGCGGCGCCATCCGGGACCATGGTGGCGGCCGAGCCCGTCGACGTCACCCCGGCGATCATCAGGATCCTGCGTGGCGAGCACCGGGTCCTGCTCCGGGTCGTGGAAGACCTGGCCGGCGATGACGACGCAATGCGCCGGCCCTGGCAGGCGTCGATCATCGGCCTAGCCGAGGCCCTCATCCGCGGCGCGATCCAGGCGGGCACGCTCACCTTCCCCGTGGGCAACCCGTTCTGGGACACCTTCACGACCGGTCAGTGCCGGGCCATCGCCGGCGCTCTCGCCGCGCTCGGCTACCGGTTCGACGGGATCGGGGGCTGGGCCGATGAGCGGGTGCCGGCCTATCGCGACCTGGCGGCCGCGGTGGCCGAGGCGGGCTTTGAGCCGCGCCGGATCCGGGCCTGGCCCACCCAGGAGCAGATCGGCACGCTCTTCCGTGACGTGACCGTGGCCGCGGATGACTACCTCGTCAGGCGCTCGCCGGAGCTCGACCTCATGGAGGTCCGCGAGCTGGCCGGCCGGGACGTTCCCGAGCTCGAGCTGCTGTGGCGCGACTGGGACCGCGCACGCCCCATCCTCGCCGGCCAGGCCAGGCTGCGGCGGGCGTAGCCCGTCAGGCGGTCCCGGGCTCGGCGGTGGCCGCCGAGTCCGGTCCCTCGTCGGCCTCCTCGTCGATCACGATGAGCCGGAAGGCCTCGCCCGCCGCCGCACCGATCGGCGCCCCCTCCTCGGCGGCCCAGCGCCGGATCCGCTCGTCCAGCCGGTCCGGATGGTGGATCTGGCTGGCGTGGGCCCGGAGCGCGTCGACCTTCCGTCCGATCGTCGCGCCGACATCGATGTGCACCGTCGGGTGGTTGGACCAGAAGAGGTACAACCGGCGGACCTTGTGGGCGGCCAGCCCGTCGCGGGCCAGCCACGGGAAGGCCATCGGGTTCCGGGCCGCCGGGTAGACGGCGTCGACGGCCGCGAACCCGGCCGCCCGATGATCGGCGTGGTTGATCCCGCCGTCGTCGTAGAAGAGCGCCTCCGGATCGGTCGCCAGGACGACGTCCGGTCGGAACGTCCGGATCTCGCGGACCAGCAGCTCCCGCAGGACGAGGTCGTTGGCAAGGGCCCCGTCCGGCTGGTGCAGGAAGCTGATCCCGGCGTAGCCGACGATCGCGGCGGCGGCCCGCTGCTCGCCTTCGCGCGCGGCGGACAGGGCCAGCGGATCTGCTTCGGGATCCTCGCCACCGGCGTCGCCGCTGGTGCAGCACACCAGCCAGCCCACCGATCCGGCATCGATCCAGCGGGCGGCCGTGGCAGCGGGCCCGTAGTCGGCGTCGTCCGGGTGGGCGGCGATGACCATGAATCGCTCGGGTCGCCAGTCGTGGGGCGGCCGGGACGCCGTGGCCGGCCGGTCCGCAGCGGCCGGAACCTGGGCCGAGCCAGCATCCGTCATCGGGGCCGACCCCCGTTCACGTGCACGAATGTTCGCGCACCGATGTTCGACCGGTTTATGATGCCGATCGAGGCTTCTCTCGTATCCCCCCACGGGCGAAGCCTCATTGCGTGCCCCAGATCTCGCGCGGACCGCGGTGCGGCGGTCAACTGGCCCGGGCGGCCCGCGCCCCGGACAGCGCGTCGAGGACCTCGGCGGCGTGACCGTCGGCCTTGACCTTCGACCACGTCCGGACGACCCGTCCGTCCGGGTCGACGAGAAACGTCGAGCGCACGATGCCCATGTACTCGCGGCCATAGTTCGACTTCAGGGCCCAGGCCCCGTAGCGCTCCGCGACGGCGTGGTCCTCGTCGGACAGGAGGGTGAACGGCAGGTCGAACTTGTCGCGAAATCGCCGATGACTCGCCGCGCCGTCCGGGCTGATGCCCCAGACGTCGGCGTCGACGTCGCTGGCCTCGGCATGGCGATCGCGGAACTGGCAGGCCTCGGTCGTGCAGCCGGGCGTGTCGTCGGCCGGGTAGAAATAGATGACCGTCCAGCGCCCGCGCTGGTCGGCCAGGCGGTGCGGCGTGCCCGTGTCGTCGGGGAGGGTGAAGTCCGGGGCGGCCTGGCCCGGCTCGGGCATGGTCATCCCGGGAGGGTAGCAGGGACCTCCACAACGAGCAGCCTGCCCCGCCGCAGGGTCACCGCGGCGGAGCTGCCCTCGCGGACGTTGGACAGGCCCCGTGCCGGACCGGCCGGCAGGTCCTCGTCACGGAGCGGGTAGGCAAGACCGGCCGTGGTGACGCCGATCGCATCGCCGAGCGGCAGGAGCGAGACGATGTCGCCGGGACGCCCGGCGAGACCCAGCCGGACCGGCCCGCCGGCCTGATCGGGCGCCGAAAGGAGGCGAACCCGGCCGGCCGGGTCGAGGAGCTGGACCTCGCTGCCGGCCGCCGCGGGGTGAGCCAGCAGCTGGACGTTGGCGAGCGCGTGATCGAGGCGCGGGCCGCCGAGGGCACCCAGGATCGTCACCTCAACGGCCCCCGCGCGGAGGGCGGCGAGGAGGCCGAGCTCAGCGTCGGAGGCATCCTTGTCGGTCGTGGCGAGCTCGATCGGCACGCCCGCCCGGCGGAGCGCTTCGAGGCCGGCGGCGCCGAGCGAGTCGCCGTCCCCTACCCAGGCATCGATCGCCAGGCCCAGGGCCGCGGCGAGGCGCGCCCCACCATCGGCGGCGACGACGAGATCGATGCCGTCGGCCCAGCCCGGCCAGGCCCGGTCGAGGCCCGCCCGGGTCGGTGGCCGGCCATCCGCCAGGACGAGGGCCCGCCGTGCGGTCATCGACGGGCCAGGAAGTCGTCGACCCAATCGGCGACCGACTCCACGACGTCCGAGGCGCCGGCCGCGAGCAGGTCGTCGCGGGTGCCGAGCATCGAGACGATGCCAACCCCCCGGGCACCCACCGCGCGGGCCATCCGCATGTCGTCCTGGGCATCGCCGACGTAGGCGGTCCGCCCCGGGACCTTGGCCAGGCCGAGCTCAGCGAGGGCCTTCAGGAGCGGCGCCGGGTGCGGTTTCATGACCGGCAGGTCGCCTCCGCAGACGCGGACCGACAGGAACCGGCCGAGACCCGTCGAGACCAGCTGCTCCTCGACGACCGAGCGATCGCCGGCGGTCACGAGGCCCATCGACAGGCCCGCGTCGGCGAGCCGCTCCAGGGCTTCCTCGGCCCGCGGCATCGGTCGGGCGCCGTCCATCTCCACGGCATAGGCCGCGAGCCAGCGGGCCCCCGCCTCGGCCATCCTCGAGCGCTCGATCCCCAGCCTGACGTACATCTCCTGCCAATCCGGGCTGTAGGCGGCCCGATAGGCGTCCGGATCGAACGCCAGACCATAGGACTCCAGGACCGCCGCGTTGGCCCGGGTGATCGCGGGCAGGGTGTCGACGAGGGTGCCATCCCAGTCGAAGACGATCGCGTCCATCGAGCCCGATGCTAGCGGGTCCGAGCGCACGGGAAACCATGGGGCGGTCGGGGCCGGGGCCGGGCCGGATGCTAGACTCGGCGCCGTGCCACCCACGATCGACCACCCGGCGGTTCAGCGCGTCCTGGAGGCCGCCCGGCGCAAGGGCGTCGAGCTCGAGGTGACCGTCTTCCCCGAGTCGACCCACACGGCCGAAGAGGCGGCGCGGGCCGTCGGCGCCGAGCTCGGCCAGATCGTGAAGTCGCTGGTGTTCCTGCTGCCCGACGCGGAGGCCGACCCGGAGCCCGTGCTGTGCCTGGTGTCCGGCCCCAATCGCGTCGATCTCGGCCGGCTGGCCGCCGTCCTGGGCCGGTCCGACGTCCGGCGGGCAAGCGCCCGCGAGGCCAATGACCTGACCGGCTTCGTCATCGGCGGGATCCCGCCGTTCGGTCACACCCGCCGGGTCCGCGTTGTCATGGACCCGGACCTCGGTCGCTTCCAGACGGTCTGGGCCGCGGCCGGCCTTCCGACCGCCGTGTTCCCGGTGGCACCCGCCGTCCTGCGAATGCTCGCCGACGCCAACGTGGCCCCGATCGCCGAGGAGCGCCGCCAGGCGGACATCCAGGCCGCGTCGTGAGCGCGGAGCCCCGCGACGCGACCGTCGCCTATCCCGGCGGCCTGCGGGTCCGCTGGCGGTGGGCCGGCAGCGGCCAGGCGGCGGCGGTCTTCGCCCTCTCCGAGACCGGCGGCGCGCTCGTGGACCACGGTCGGCTCGCGGCCGAGGAGCCGGACGCCCGCTGCCGTGCCGAGCTGCGCGTCGACGGCCCTGGCGGCGCGTGGTCGGCCAGGTTCGCCTCGACGCTGAACGACGAGCCGGCCGCGGTCTTCTGGGACGCGGAGGTGCTCCTCGTCGTGAAGTACGGCTTCCATGCCTACGGCCTGGACGCACGCAGCGGCGACCTTCGCTGGAGCCACCGCTCGGCCACGCCGATCCTCGCGGTCCTGGCCGCGTCGCGACTTCGACACGTCATCGTCCAGGGCGAGCTCGAGACCTTTGCCATCGACGCCGACGGCAGCGTCGCCTGGCGGATCGCTCACTCCGACGTCGTGACCGAGGCCGAGCTCGTCGGCGGCCGGCTCGTCCTCACGAGCTACTCGGGACAGCTCAACGTCCTGGATCCGGTCACCGGACGGACAGGTGCCTGACGGTTCGCGCTGTGGACGCCGGGTGGATAACCTGACGGCAAACCGGGCGGGACCGGCGAATCTCGTGGACAGCTGCGATTGACGGTGGCGACGGCTCGCCCCTAGCGTTGACGCCAGCTCGGAGGGGCTGAGCGACACTAACGGCCGCGATCGCATCAACGCCCACGTGTCGGGTAGGTTCCTCCGGGCCTTTTCATGCCCCGCGGAGGCGGCCCCGGGCCGTGGCCCGACGGGCATGCGATCATCCCGGCCGTGGATGCCCTCCTCGCGTTCGTCGCCGGTCTCGCCGCGCTCTCCGCGGCAACCGCCCTCGCGATGACGCCTGGTCCCCGCCAGCGCGTCGGGCGTCTCCTGGCCGCCGCTCCCCGGGTCAGCGTGGGCGAAGCCGTCGGGCTGGCCCGGGCGGGACGCGCCCCCTATGTTCGGATCGCCGGGCGGATCGACAGCGATGCCGAGTTCGAGGACGCCGACCACCGGCCGCTCGTGCTCCGGCGGACGCGGATCCAGGTCCTCGACGAGGGCGGCTGGCGCGACCTCGAGGTCGCCCGGGAGTCCGTCCCGTTCGAGATCCGGGAGGGCCTTGACGCCATCGCGATCGACGGCGATTCCGTCGCCGACGGACTGGTCGTGATCCCGCGCGAGAGCCTGGGCGTCGCCGGCGACCTGGGCGACCGGGTCCCGGACGAGCTGCCCGACGACCTGCCGGCGCGGGTGGTCGTCGAGCACGTCTCCAGCGTGGAGCACGCGATCGCGGCCGGGGTCCCGGGCGTCGACCCGGCGGGCCGGCCGCGCCTGGGGCCCGGGCGCGGCCGGCCCCTCGTCCTGACCACGCTCGAGCCGGCCGAGGCAATCCGGCTCCTCGGCCCCGGCTCCCCCAACCGTCGCCGGCTCGTGGCGGCGCTGCTGCTCCTCGCCGGCGCCCTGCTCGTCGTTGGGCTCGCGCTGCTCGTCACGCCCGGCGATGCGCTGGCGGCCTCGCCCGCCCCCACGACCGTTGCCGGCTCGGACACCCGCAGCCCCGGCGAAGGTCCCGGGTTCGTGGGGGCCCTGGGCCCGGCCTTCCTGGCCGTGCTGGCGATCGCCGGCCTCTCGATCGGCGCGACCCTCGCGTGGGTCCGGCTCACGGCCCGGCCGACCCGCCGTTCGGGGCCGCCGGGACGGCGCTGACGAGGGAGCGCAACGTGACCGTGCCCTGACGGCGGCCAGCAGCGTCCGATCCGCGGGGCGGATCGACCGGCCCGATGAGGGCCACTGGGACCATCGACCTATTGGCAAGATCTGTGGGGTTCGTAGAGTGTCACCAACCTCACAAATCTTCCCGGGGGAAGCCGGTGTCGACGACCACCCAGCTACATCCTCGTCCAGTCGATGCGACGCTGAGCGTCGCACGGGCGGCGCATGTTCTGGGGGTCCACCCGAACACGATCCGGGCGTGGAGCGACGCCGGTCGGCTGCGGTACTACCGGATCAATCCCCGCGGCGACCGCCGCTACCGGCTCGGCGATCTGCAGCGATTCCTGGCGAGCGCCGTGGAGGGTCCGCCGCCGGAGGCCGAGCCACGGGCCGGCGGCCATCGACGCGGCCGTCACCACGGCGGCGAGGCAAGCACGCCCTGGCACGGCCCAGCCGGGATCGCTCGACGCCGGCCCGCAGCCTCCGTCCCGCCGACGCGCGTGTCGTCGCGGACCGGCGAGCATCGCTCCGGCCTGGCGATCCTCGCGACCATCGCCAGGATCGGGGCGACGGTCATCCGGGCGCCGGTCGACCCGGACGTCCTCCTCGGCTCGGCCATGCGCGCCATCCGCGAAGGCGCCGGCTTCCGGCAGGTCTCGACCTGGCGGCTCGACGGCGACCGGCTCATCCCGATCGCGGTGTCTGGCACCGCGGATACGCGGCTCGTGGAGCAGCCACGGGGCCACGGCATCATGGCCGCTGCCCTGGCGACCGCCAGCCGGGCCTCGGACCGCGCGGTGAGTGTCACGACCGCCGACGCGGCACCCGGCGCGAGCCTGCGCGACGAAGCGGGCGTGGAGATCGCGGCCGCGATCCCTGGTCACGACGGCCCGTGGGGCGTCCTGCTGGCGGTGCCGATGTCAGCCGGACCCGCGGCCGAGGATGTCCTTGACCTCGTGGCCGCGTCCGCGAGCGCGCTGGGCGCCCTCGTCGACGGGGCCACCGCCGCCACGGGTCTCGCCCACCAGCTCCATCGTGCCGAGGCGCTTCGCCGGGTTGCGGCCGACATCGGCAGCCGCCTGGACCTGGACCAGATCCTGGCCGGGCTCGTCGATCACACTCTCGTCCTGCTCGGCGGCGACCGGGCCTCGGTCCTCGTCTACCAGCCCGACGGCAGCCGCCGGGCGGCGGCCTCGCGCGGCCTGTCGGCCGAGTACCTCGCCGCGATCGCGGCACCCACCAGCCGCTCGCTCATCGCCGCGGCGCTCGGCGCCGGGAAGCCGGTCTTCTCGGTCGACGTCCGGAACGATCCACGGGCCGCCGAGATTCGGGCGGCGGTCGTCCAGGAGGGCTTCGACACGCTGTGTGTCGCGCCCCTCTTCGATGGTCCGGATCGGGCGCCGCTCGGCAGCCTCAACGTCTACCACGACGAGCCCCACCACTGGTCGGCCGACGAGCTGGAGACGATGCAGACCCTCGCAACCCAGGCCTCGGTCGCGATCCGGACGGCACGGACGTACGCCCAGCTGTCGGCGTGGGCGGCCCAGCTGCAGTCGATCCAGCAGCTGGGCACGCGCCTGTCGCGCCTGTCGACCGTCGAGGAGATCGGGGCCGCGATCGCCACCGAGCTGCGCGAGCTCATCGACTATCACAACGTCCGGGTGTACCGGCTCCAGGGCGACGACCTGATCCCGGTGGCGATGAAGGGCCAGGTCGGGGAGTACGTCGACGAGACCCCCGAGCAGCTCCGGGTCAAGGTCGGCAGCGGCATCACCGGCTGGGTCGCCGAGCACCGCGTTGCCCAGGTCCTCCACGATGCCGCGAACGATCCGCGGGCGAGCACCATCCCGGGCACGGAGGACGACCTCGACGAGTCGATGCTCCTGGCGCCGATGCTCTTCGAGAATGAGGTCATCGGCGTCCTCGTGCTCGCAAAGCTGGGCCTCAACCAGTTCGACGACGACGACCTCCGGCTCCTCGAGATCTATGCCAGCTTCGCTGCCCAGGCGATGGCCAACGCCGACGCCACGGACCGGCTCCGCCGCCAGTCGGCGGCCCTCGAGCGCCAGGTCCGAAGCCAGCGCGACCTGCTCCAGATCACCGAGTCGATCCTCACCAACCTGGACGTTCATGCGATCCTCGAGGCCGTGGCCGATCGCCTCGGCGAGCTCGTCGGCTGGGACAATGTCGCGATCGAGCTGCTCGACGCCGGCCGCGAGGTGCTGGCGCCGGTCATCGCCAAGGGCGCCGACGCGGCCTACTACATGGAGCCGTGGGCACCGGGCGAGGAGGGCCTCGCCACCTGGGTCGTGGCCCACAACGAGCCGGTCCTGGTGGCCGACGAGCACGACGATCCCCGGGTCGCCCACTTCCCCTCCGGGCCGGTCCACGGCAGCCTGATCTGCGTGCCCCTCCGCGGCCGCGACCGGGCGATCGGGGTCCTGACCCTCGAGCGGATCGGAGAAGGCCGGACCTTCACCGACGAGGAGTTCGACCTCGTCAAGCTCTTCGCGGCCCAGGTCTCGGTCGCCCTCCAGAACGCCCAGGCCCACGGCGCCCTGGCGCGACGCGCGCAGACGGACGACCTCACCGGCCTGCTCAATCACGGCAGCTTCCGTGAGCGGCTGGCCCAGGCGGTCGAGCTGGACGAGACGTTCAGCGTCCTGATGCTCGACCTCGACCGGTTCAAGCTGGTCAACGACACCTTCGGGCACGCCGCCGGCGACGACCTGCTCCGGCAGATCGCGGGCGCCATCAGCGGGGCCAGCCGCGACACGGACGCCGTGTTCCGCTACGGCGGCGACGAGTTCGCCGTGATCCTGGCCGGGACCGATGCCGCCCATGCCGGCCCGGTCGCGGAGCGGATCCGCTGCGCAATTGCGGCGCTCGTCGGGCCGGGCTCGGGGCTCCACGCCGCCGGGCTCAAGCTGGACGCCTCGGCCGGCGTCGCGACATTCCCGACGGACGGCACGACCAGCGACGAGATCCTCCTCGCCGCCGACCGGGCGTGCTTCGTGGCCAAGCGCGGAGGCGGCGGGCGGGTCGCCGGGGCGGCCGAGGGCAACGCCCTGGCCGGCGAGTTCACGCTCCAGGTGCCGACCCCGATCGACTTCTCGCCGATCCCGTCGGCCGCCCCTGCCGCCGGCTGACGCGATGCGACCCCGGGGCCGGGCTCGTAACGCCGTCCCCGGGGCCTTCGTCTCTCCTCGGCATGGACGATCGCGACAGCGCTGACCGGTCGCCCGCGCCGCCGGGACGCAACCCGCTGGCGACGCCGGCGTTCGCGGCTTCCCTCGCGCTCGTCCTCGTCGCCCTCGTCGCAGCGATCCTCGTGATCCCGGGCCTGCTCCCCGCCGGCGCGACGCCGCCGCCCGGCGCCTCCGCCAGCCCCACCGCGACGGCCGCCGCCTCACCGAGCGGCTCGCCCACTGCGGTCCCCTCCCCGACCTTCATCCGACCGACGCCGACTCCGCTGCCCACGTTCACCAGCTACACCGTTCGCGCCGGCGACAGCCTGAACTCGATCGCCGACCAGTTCGCGACCACCGCCCGGAGCCTGGCCTGGTGGAACCGGGGCACCTACCCTAACCTCGACCCGCATTCGGCCGACTACGACCCCAACCACATCGAGCCCGGCTGGGTCCTCGTGCTCATCCCGGGCGTGACCGTCGACGACGCCAACCCGCCGACGCCGAGCCCGGGTCCCGCGACGCCGACGCCAACCCTCGGCCCGACCGCAACACCCGGCTCGTCGCCGGTCGCCGGCGGTCCCTCGACGGTGATCAGCCACGGCACCCGCGGCAGCGGGCAGATCGCGCTGACCTTCGACATGGGCGGACGCCTGGACCCGGCCGTCGAGATCGTCCAGTGGCTCATCGACCGTGACGTCCATGCGACCCTCTTCCCGACCGGCGCGTCGGGCACCACGACGACCGAGGGCCGCGCGGCCCTGGAGCTGGCGGCCACCCGACCCGACCTGTTCGCGATCGGCAACCACTCCTGGGACCATCCCGACTTCACGACCCTGAGCGCGGCCCAGATGGCCGACCAGCTACGTTCGGCGGACAACGCCATCCGCGACCTCATCGGGACCCCCACGACGCCGTGGTTCCGGCCACCCTACGGCGCCTGGACATACGACGTCCGGGTCGGCGTCGGCGCGGCCGGCTGGTCCCGGCTCGTGATGTGGGACGTCGACACCCTCGACTGGAAATCGACCGCCGACGGCGGCCCGACGGCCGACGACATCGTCACCAAGGTGGTGTCGCAGGCCCAGGGCGGTTCGATCGTCCTGATGCACCTCGGCGGCTGGCACACCCTCGAGGCCCTGCCGGGACTCCTGGCCGGGCTCCAGTCCAAGGGATTGACGCCGGTGACCCTGGCGGAGATGGGCGGCCTCTGAGGCCGGTCAGAGTCGCCCGGCCGCGACGATCCGGGCCAGGAACTGACGCGTTCGCGGCTCCTGCGGCGAACCGAAGATCCGGGCCGGGGGCCCCTCCTCCAGGATCGCCCCGCCATCAAGGAAGCAGACTCGATCGGCGATGTCCCGGGCGAAGCCCATCTCGTGGGTCGCGATGACCATGGTCATGCCCTGGCCGGCCAGCTCGCGGATGATCTCGAGGACCTCGGCGACGAGCTCGGGATCGAGGGCGCTCGTGACCTCGTCGAGGAGCAGGAGGTCCGGCTCCATCGCCAGGGCCCGGATGATCGCCAGCCGCTGCTGTTGACCGCCCGAGAGGCGGTCGGGGTAGTCGCCGCGCTTGTCGGCGAGGCCGAACCGCTCGAGCAGGGCCGTCGCGGCAACCTCCGCATCCGCCCGCGACCGCTTCAGGACCCGGATCGGGGCCAACGTGATGTTGCCGAGGACCGACATGTGGGGGAAGAGGTTGAACGCCTGGAAGACGATCCCGATCCGCCGCCGGATGGCGTCCACGTCGGCGTCGGGGGCGGTGATCTCCTGGCCCGCGACGACGATCTGCCCGGCGTCGATCGGCTCGAGGAGGTTGATGCAGCGGAGCAGCGTTGACTTGCCCGACCCGGACGCCCCGATGAGGCACACGACCTCGTGCTCGGCGACCTCGAGGTTGACGCCGCGCAGTACCTCGAGCCGGCCGAAGGACTTGTGGACGCCCTCGATCCGCAGGGCGGGGTTCGGACCGGGGTTCGGGGCGGGGTTCCGGGCGGGGTTCGGGCCGGTCATCGGACGCCGCCGCGGAGCTGGCTGCGGCGGTCGCGAGCCACGAGCCAGTCGGTGAGGCGCGCCAGCGGGATCGTGACGACGATGAAGATGAGCGCCGTCGCGAGGTAGGGCGTGAAGTTGAAGTGCGCGGACTGCTTGATCTGGGCCGTTCGAAAGACCTCGACAACACCAACGAACGAGACGAGCACGGTGTCCTTCTGGAGTCCGATGAAGTCGTTGAGGAGCGGCGGGATGACCCGTCGCACGGCCTGCGGCACGATCACGAAGCGGAGGGCCTGAAAGCGGCTAAGGCCCAGCGAGCGCGCCGCGGCCTCCTGGCTCGGGTGGACCGATTCGATGCCGGCCCGGTAGACCTCCGAGACGTAGGCCGAGTACGTCAGGGTCAGCGCCACGACGGCCCACACGAACGGATCCTTCGGGACGCCCTCGAGCCGCAAGCCAGGTACCCCGAAGCCGAGAATGAAGATCACGAGGACGCCGGGCAGGGCCCGGAACAGGTCGACGTAGGCAACCGCCATCAGGCGGATCGGGAAGAAGACCGGGCCGGGCAGGCTGCGCATGACCGCCAGAACCAGGCCGAAGACGAGGATCAACGCCTCCGCGATCACGAACAGCTGGACGTTGATCCGGAGTCGGGCGATCGAATCCGGGAGCGCGTCGCGGAACTCCTCGGCATCGAAGAACGAGCGCTGGACGAGCGGCCAGCCGGGCGCGTGCGTGACTACCCAGCCAATCGCCGTGAACACCACGACCGTGCTCACGATGGCGACGACCACGGCCCGACTTCCGGACCACCGGCCCGAGCGTCGGCCCGGGGCCGGGGCCCCGGTCATGATCGGTCGCGCCCGGCGATGACTACTGGAGCGCCGGCGCTCCCTGCCCGGTGATCCACTCGTCGACGATCGCGTCGAGCGTACCGTTGTCCTTCAGCGTCGCCAGGGACTCGTTCACGCAGGCCGTAAGCGAGCTGCCGAGGTTCAGGACGATGCTGAAGTGCTCGATCTCACCGGCCGTGGGCAGCGAGCCCACGATGGTGCCGTTGTCGAGCTGGACCGCCGTCGCGAAGAACGCAGTCGGGAGGTCGACCACGACGCCGTCGACCTGGCCAGCGTTCACCGCCTGGATCGCGGCGTCGAGGGTGTCATAGACCGCCGGATCCTGGGTCGGCTGGATGTTGTCGACGATGTACGTGTAGCTCGTCGTCCCGACGGGCGCGCCGAGCTTGAAGTCCTTCAGCCCGGCGACGGTCGTGACGGCCGTGATCGGCGTTTCGGCGTTGGCGATGACCGACTGGTTGAGGTCGAAATAGCCATCCGACAGGTCGACTGCCTCGGCTCGCTCGGCGCTGTACGAGACCTGGGTCAGGTAGATGTCGAAGTCCTTGGGACCGGGCTGGATGGCGTTGTTGAAGGGGACCGGGACCCATGCGACCTGGTCCGCGGTGAAGCCGAGCTGCTCGGCGAGCGCGTAGGCGGTCGCGGCCTCCAGGCCCTGCCCATTCGTCGGCTCGCCGAACTCCCAGACGGAGTCCGCGGGGGCCGGGTCGGACGGCTGGAAGTAGGGCGGGAACGCCGGATTGTCGGCACCGATCGTGAGCGTGCCGGCCGTGATCGTCTCGAGGTTTTCGGTGGCGCACGCGTCGGGGGTGGGCTCTGCCGTGACCTCGGGCGTCGCGGTCGTGGCGGGCATACCCGTGGGCGCGGCCGTGGCGCCGCCACCGCAGGCCGCCAGGACCAGGGCGAGGGCGGGAATGAGGGTCAGGGTGGTCGGGGCGCGCATCGTCATCCTCCTCCTCAGGGACGCGCGGAGTGTAGCCGAACGAGCCGTCCGGTCACGGCGCCGGTCCGGCGCGCAGCGCTGCCCTGGTTGACCGAGATCGCGAGCATCCCCGATGAGTCCGTGTAGACCAGGAGGGCGCCGACAGGACGGTCGGCGAACGTCCGGGCCAGGGTGGCGGGCTCGACGCTCGTCTGGTCCGCGTCGCCGGGGAGCTCCACGGTGATCGTCGATCCGGGGGCGAGCTCCCCGAGCGCTGCGGTCAGGTCGGCCGGTGTGGCGAAGAGGCGCAGGTTTCCAAAGGAGTCGACAAAGGCAACGGTGGCCTCCAGCCCCGCGCCCGAGATCGCCGGTGGAGGAAAGCGCAACTGGACGAGCGATTCGGGCGAGATCGGCGGGCCAACTTCGTCGAAGGCCCGACCCGTTGCGAGATGGGCGGCCACCGGGGCGAAGACGTCGCGGCCGTGGAACGTCGCGCCCGTCCGGGGCAGGAGGAGCTCCCGGTTCTGCAGCACACGGGCCTCGACCGCGCCACCGAGGACGGCGGCCGCCGGCATGAGGAGGCCATTGTCCGGCCCGACGAGGATGTCGCCCCGGGCGGCTCGGATGCCCACGGGCAGGCGGTCGCTCCCGACCCCGGGATCCACGACCGCCAGGTGGACCCCGACCGGCAGCCACGGCACGGCCGACCACAGGAGGTAGGCGCCGTCGAGGATCGCGAACTTCGGGACGCTGTGGCTGATGTCGATGATCTGGGCGTCGCGGGCGATCGAGAGGATCACGCCGCGGCAGATCGCGGGTGCGGACTCCGGGCCGAAGTCGCTGAGGAAGCTGATGACCGGGCGATCCATGGCCGCCGATGGTACAGAAGCGCCTCGAATCCGAAGCGGCGCCCGGAGGAGGAGGGCGCCGCTTCGGTGTTGGCTGCCGGTCGGCGGAGGAGGGCCGTCGGCCGGCGAATGTGGTGCGGGGTCGTCAGGCCGGGGCCAGGCCTGCGGTCATCGGGCCGGTGGCAAGGCCGTCGTCGGCGCCGAGGCGGCCGGTCCGACAGAGCTCCCGGAGGAAGAGCAGGCGGTCGATGTCGGCGAGGCGCCAGGGCCGGCCGGCCCCGACCTCGATGCCGGCCAGGTAGGCGGTCAGGTTGGCGGCCTCGCCCGGCGTGAACCCACGGACGAGGAGTGCTCGATATGTGGCCCGTGTCGGTGAGTCGTGATCCCGGTCCAGGGTCGCCATCGGACGCTGCCTTGTGTCTGCCGCCGGTGCCGCCGGGGTCGTCCCGGTCGGTTCGGTGAGGTCATGGTCGGACCATCGTCCCGGCTCGGCGATGACCCCGAGGTCCGGGTGGCACCGGTACTTGTGTCGGCCAGGCCGCCGGGTGTCCCCGGCCGGTCTGGCCGCCCGCTATCCTCGCCGCGATGGCCGGGTTGGACGATGAGGGCGGCTCCAGCGCCAAGCGCGATCGCGGCGCCAGGCTCCTGCGCGTCGCCAACGTCCTGAAGGCCCACCCCGACGGCATCCGCGTCGAGGACATCGCCGAACGAGTCGGGATCTCGCGCCGGACGGCCTATCGCGACCTCGTGGCCCTCGGCGGCGAGCTTGGCCTCCCGACCTGGTCGGACGGCGGGCGCTGGGGCATCCTCGAGGCGTCCTTCCTGCCGCCGCTCAAGCTCACGACGTCGGAGGCCATGGCCGTGGTCCTCGCCGCCCGGCTCATGGTCCGCTACGCCGATAAATACGACCCGGACCTCGCGTCGGCGTTCGAGAAGCTGGAAGAGGGCCTGCCGGCGCCGCTGAGCGAGCACGTCGAGCGGTCTCTCGACGTCCTCCAGCGGGCCCGGCGGGACCCGGCCTTCGTCGATCACGTCCACGCCCTGACCCGGGCCTGGGCGGAGCGCCGGGTCGTGGAGATCGAGTACGCGGCGGCCCGCTACGAAGGTCGAACACGCGCGGCACGCAGGGCTGTCGTCCACCCGTACCTCATCGAGCCCTCGACCCAGACCCACGCCCTCTACCTCATCGGCTGGGACGAGGGCCGGGGCGGCCTCCGGACCTTCAAGATCGAGCGGATCCGGTCGGTCATGGTCACGCCGCGGCGGTTCGAGCCGCCCGAGTCGGGGTCGACCGAGACCTTGCTCCGCCAGGCCTGGGACATCATCGCCGACCAACCCGCGGTCGAGGTGATCCTTCGGTTCGTGCCGGCCGTCGCCGATCGCGTCGCCGAGACGATCTGGCACCCGACCCAGCGGCATGAGCGCCAGCCGGACGGCTCGCTCGTCTGGCGGGCCACGGTCAGCGGCACGATCGAGGTCCGGCTGTGGGTCCTGTCCTGGGGTGACGAGGTCCAGGTGCTGGCCCCGGCAACCCTGCGCAACGACGTTCGCGACACCCACCGTCGCGCGCTGGCAGGGAGTCGCGAGGACGACGAATAGGGAATCCGCCCGATATCCAGGTGCCATCCGGCCTGGTGCAGCCGCGCACCGACATCGGGTACCCTGCCTCGGACATGCGGCGACGACCCAGCGCACCGCGGCCCTCCCTTCGCGCCATCCTCGCTTCGACGACGCTCGCCCTGGTGGTCGCGTCGGGGCTCGGCCCGTTCCAGCCGGCAGACCCCGCGGCGGCAGGCACCGCCGAGACGATGGAGGCGAGCATCCTGGGCTGGGTCAACGACGCCAGGGCCCAACGGGGGCTCGCCGCGCTCCGACCCGACTCGCGGCTGATCGACCTGGCCGGTGATCGAGCGGCCACGCTGGCCGCCAAGGACCAGCTCTCGCACGACGCCGCGGGCTGCCTCAGCTGTCAGCTCGAGGCTCGCGGGATCGCGTGGAACCTGTACGGCGAGGTTCTCGCCTCCAACTCCTGGCCGTGGGGCAGCGAGTCGGCGAGGGTGGTCTTCGAATCGTGGCGGGACAGCCCGAGCCACTGGGACATTCTCATGAACCCGCAATACGACAGCGTCGGCGTCGGGGTGGGCCTCTCGGCAAGCGGGACGACCTACGCGAGTGCCGTCCTGATCGATGCGCCCGTGCTCGCCGCCCAGGCCACGCCCAAGCCGACTCCCGGCCCGAAGCCGGCGCCCACACCGCCGCCGACACCGCCGCCGACGCTTCCGCCCTCGGCGGCTCCGAGGCCCCGGCCAGTGGTGGCCCCGACGCGCCAGGCCCTGGCGGCCGAGACCCCGGACTCCACCCCGAGCCCGGGCCGCTGCACGCGCGCGGGCAGCCACCCGAACTGAGCGATGGCCCGCCATCCGTTCTCGGCGGTCAACCTCATCAGCGACCCGATCCACGGCTACCTCGAGCTGACGAAGCGGCTCGCGCCGGACGAGGCGGCGGCGGCCGGACTCGGCCCCGAGGACGTGGCCGAGGACGACCTCCTGGACACCGCCTGGCTCCAGCGCCTGCGCCGGATCAGCCAGCTCCAGAGCGCCCGCTGGGTCTTCCCGACGGCCGAGCACTCGCGCTTCACCCACGGCCTCGGGGTCATGCACGAGGCGGGCTTGTGGGCACGCTCGCTCTACCCGTCGCTTCGGACCGCCCTCGGCGGACTGGAGCCCGGCGCCGCCATTCCCTCCGAGGGCCTGGTCGTGGAGACGCTTCGGGTGGCCGGGCTCCTCCACGACGTGGGCCACGGGCCGTTTGCCCACTTCTTCGACGACCACGTCCTGGCCGGCTTCCGGGCACCCGCCGACCCGCGCCGGCCGGCCGGCAAGGCCCTGGGCCACGAGGACCTCAGTCAGCTCATCATCGAGCGCGAGCTGGGGCCGCTCATCGGCCGGCTCCGCCGGGCGCCCGGCGCCGTGCCCGAGCGCGATGCCTTCGCCTCGGGCGAGGCAATCGACCCGCGGTGGGTCTCGTTCCTCGTCTCGAAGCCGGCCCTGGTCGATCCCTCAATGCCGGCCTGGGTCAGGGTCCTGCAGCCGCTCCTGTCGGGCGTCTTCACCGTTGACAACCTCGACTACGTCCGGCGCGACGCGTTCTTCACGGGTGTCCGGGTAGGCATTGACGTCGAGCGGCTCCGTCGCTACGCCTACGTCTCGGACCGCGGCCTGACCCTCTACGAGCCCGGCGTCCCGGCCCTGGAGGGCTTCCTGGGCGCCCGCCTCCTGCTCCACCAGCAGGTCTACTTTCACCGCACGGTCCGGGCCATCGACCTCGACCTCGGCGAGGTCTTCGGGCCCTCGATCCGGGCCCTCTTCGGGGACGCCTCACCGGCCGACGAGCTGGCCGGCTATGCCGACCTCGACGAGTACGCGCTCCTCCACCAGGCCGCTCGCTGGGCCCGCGGCGAGGCGGTCGCACCGGACGGGGTGACCCCCGAGCCGGGCGGTGGCCGGGTCGGCCGCTCGGTCGCCGAGGGCTGGCACGGGATCCTCCTCCGGCGGCCTCGCTGGCGGGCCGAGGCGGAGGTCCGGGCGGCCTACGAGGACGGCGGCTTCCCGACCGACGAGGTCGGCGCCCTGGGTCCCGCCGATGCTGGCCACGTCGCCATCGACCTGGCGGCTGTCGACGCCCGGATGGGCGACGCTGCGGCTGCGCGGCTGCTCGTCATCGAGGGCCGTGACGGCTCCATCCTCCCACTGTCCCGGGCCATTCCGCGAGTGCCGGGCTGGGCCCTCATCGCGAGGCGCTACCGCCGCCTCGCCTGAGCCCCCGCGCCCCAGGGCTGCCGCTGCTCAGTGGATCCCGGCGGCGTCGAGCGGCGGCAGAACGAGGAGCGGGTCGATCCGGGCGACCATCTCGGACGGCAGCAGCATGTGCTCGGCGGCGACCGGATCGAGGCCGAAGGTCGCGGTCTCGATCGGGCTGAACAGGCCGTAATGAAGATGGCAGCCGGTGGCCCGACCGGTCCGACCCTCGTAGCCGATGAGGTCACCGGCCTCGACGACGTCCCCGGGCGAGACGACGATCTTGCCGAAGTGGGCGTACATGCTTCGGTAGCCGTTGCCGTCGTCGATGACGACGACGATCGGGAGGGTCGGCCAGAGACCCTTGGCATCGAGGCGGTCTTCGTAGGCCGCGAGGTCGCCGACCCAGCCGATGAACTCGTCGTAGTGACGGCCCGCGGCGAGGATCACCCCGGCGTGGGCCGCCCGGACGCGGTCGCCGCAGAAGGTCGCGAGGTCGATTCCGTCGTGGAAGAGCTCCCCGTCCACGACCCGTGAGCCCCACTCCGTGGGCCCGAAGGGCAGCGTCAGCCGGGCGTTCCGGATCGGCCAGGCGTAGCCGATCAGCGTCTGCGGGGCCGGTGGACCCTCGGGCAGCCGTGCGCCGCTGACGCCGGGAGCGGACCGCCGGGTCCGGGCGTGGCCCTCGACGGCCGCGACGGGACCGGCGTCCGGCTGCGACGTCGCGGCCGGGGTTGCCAGCGAGCCGAGAACGTCGCTCACGACTGCCGGGCTGGAGGTCTGGGCCGCGGGCCCGGCGAAGAGGACGACCAGGCCGCCGAGCGCGGCCACGGCCAGCCGGCCGAGCGGCGCGCGCCGGCGCGGATGCCGATCCGGGGATGGAGGTGCTCTCACGACGGGCCTGTATAGCGGCTCCGGCGTGGCGGCGCAAGATCCGACCGACACGGCCAGCCCGGGCCGTCTCAGCCCGGCCGGCGCAACCCAGCCGGCGCAACCCAGCCGGCTCAGCCCGGCCGGGTCGGCCCGACCGTCTCAGCCCAGCCGGCGCCGGTGCAGCGACGGGCTGACCTGGACCCCCGACAGCGGCATCACGATGACGTACTTCCCGGCGGTCGACTGCGACCAGCTGGTCGATGGGCTGGCGGAGGATCCCGAGCTCGACTCGGTCCCCCCGCCGGGCAGGTACGAGCCGCCGCGGCGCGGGACGAACTGGCGGCCGAGCTCCTCGACGCTGAGCGTCTCGCGCGGCCGCGGGCTGGGGCCCCAGACCTTCGATCCGTACGGATAGAGAGGATCCAGGATCACCACCCCGGTGACCTCGAAGTCGTCGGTCTCGAGCGGATCGGCCGTCGCCGTGAAACCGGCCATGACCCAGGCGTGGCGACCGCGCCAGACGAGCAGCCCGACCGGTCGATTCGTCTCGCGCATCGCGATCGCGGCGAGCTTCAGGGCGGCCTCGATGTCGGTCGCGCCGACAGTCCGGTAGGGCCCCGCACCGAGGACGTTGAGGCCGGCAGTCCAGCCGCGGACACTGGCGCCCTGGCGCTGGCTGCCGTCGGGGCGGTGGCCGCTGAGCGCCCGGGCGAGGGTCTGGAGCTGAGCCTGGGTCGCGCTCGTCCTGTCGTCGTCTGCCCGGATCATGTTGAGCATCATCTGCATGCTCGCCCCGACGCACTGGACGAAGTTGGCCTGGGCTACGAAGTCGCCCTTCGACGAAAGGTCGAGGCTGAAGGCGGCCGCGGCCGCAGCCGGGGGCGTGGAGGTCCCGGACGGCGCGCTCTGCCCGGCGACACCGAGGGGCGCCACGAGGGCGAGACCGAGGGCGGCAACGAGGATGACGGGGAGCCGGCGGGACCCCCTGACGCGGACCGGCATGGCGACAACGTAGCGCAGGATCGCCGGCCTGTCACCGGGACGGGTTTCGACCATCAGCACCGATAGGCCAGGACGCCGCGAGCCGGATCGCGGCCGCGGCCTGGACGTCAGCGCGCCCGGGTGCGGTTGTTCTTCGGGTCGTGGGTCAACTCGACGAGGCCGAGGGCCTCGAGGAGTGGCGGCAGGTACATCCCGAACCGGCCGCGGTAGCCCTTCCGGAGGCCGTACCAGCCGGCGACCGGATTCGACGGGTCACGACCCCAGGCCTCGACCGTACCGGGTCTTGCCTCTTTCTGTTCGTCGGCCGCGCCGAGGTCCATCCAGTCGCCGTGGGCCAGGAGCATCGCCTGGAGGTCATCGATCGCCCGAAGGTGGTACCGGAGCTGGGTCGAGCCAACCTGGCAGACGAGCGCCGGCGGATCGGCCGACTCGTCGCGCCACATCTGGTAGTCGGCGGTACCGGGCGCTGTCCTGAGCTGCCACGGATCCGCCTTCGTGCCGCTGCCCGTCGCCATCGTCGCTGCCCTCCCCCGTGCGTGCCAAGTCCGGCTACGGTAGCAGCTGCCAGCCGTGCGCCAGGGCCGATCTCACGACTCCGACTGGTACCCTAGCGATCCGCGCGCCCGTAGCTCAGCGGACCAGAGCATGTGGCTTCGGACCACAGGGTCGGGGGTTCGAATCCCTCCGGGCGCGCCAGAGCTCCGGGTGGACTCGCTCGGGCGGGGCGTCCGCGAGCCGCGAATGTGGCCGGGAGAGGCCACGCGATGTGGGCACGAGACCGGGGCAGCGGCTGCCAGCGCCGGGATCCAGTTCACGGAGGTGGGCTCCGGCGGCGTGTTCACCGCTGCCGCGAGCGATGGCTCGCCATGCTTCACCGTGACTTCGTGACGGATGGCTTTAGCCAGCCGTGATCGTCCGCATCCAGAGTCGACGCTGACGCAGGAGCGACGACGCATGGCTCCGCCTCTGGCCACCAGGGCCGCACCGAGCCACCGACGCGACCGCCTGCAGAGGACACCACTTGGATCCACTGGACAAGCGAACGGCATTCCGGGCGTCGATTGGCGCTGATCGCTCGGGGGTGTCGGCCTATGTGGTGATCGGGGCATCCGTGCTGGTTGTCGGGCTCGGGTTCCTGGGCAACCTGGTCGGCGAGTGGACTGGCGACGCATCGCCGCGCCTCCCGCTCGCGAGCGATCCGGTCGGAGCCGCGTCGCCACGTCCTACCTTCAGCCTCATACCGCCGCCGACGCCCGAGCCCACCCTCGAGCCCATGGCCGCGGCTGTGACCACAGCCGAGCTCTCCCCGACCGGCGTGTTCGTGGCCGGCATGGGTGACCCAGCCTTCGGCGGCCTCGTGGCTGACGTGAACGGCACGATCTGGGCGATCCGCGCGGGCGGCGTCGCCAACGTGGACCCCCAAAGCGGTCGCATCCGGGAGTGGACCCTCGCCGACGACCCGGCCTTCGCCACGTCCTCCCTCGCGCCGGCGCGGCAGGGTGGCGTCTGGCTGGTGAGTCCGGGCGCGATCCGCCGGTTCGATGGGGAGCGGTTCCGCGCGGTCATCGAATCGCCGGGGTCGGTGTGGACCGTCGTTGAGGGCTCCGACGGCAGTCTCTGGGCAACGACAAGGACATACGGGCTGATCCGCTGGGCCGACGGCGTCTGGACCACCGATCCCCCGGGCCGCCCGAGCCGGGGCGCGACCAGCATCGCGGTCGACGCCGAAGGCAACGTGTGGACGGCCAACTTCGATCAACGTGAGGACGGCGAGTGGACCTCGCAGGGCATCTCCGTCTGGGACGGCTCAGTCTGGATGACCTTCACCGCTGAGGACACGCCCGAGATCGCGGGCCTTGGACGCTCGATCCCATCCCTGGTCGCGTCCGGCGACGGCAGCGTCTGGGTCGTCATGGAGGGGCATCTCGCGCGGTTCCACGCCGGTAGCTGGACGACGTACGACGTGGCCGATCTCGCCACGGGCATGTGGCTGAGCACGGTCGACGACGAAGGCCGGCTCTGGTTCGTCGGGCAGGACTGTGAGAACTGCGGCGTTCAGATCCAGGTGTTCGACGGGGCCACGTTGACCACCTACACCGACCAGGAAGGGCTGCCCGGCGCCGATGACGTCAGCTGGTCCTGGGCGACGATCCTGAGCGGACCGGGCTACGTGGTCGCGGCGACGGCTGACGGGCTGTACCGATTGACCGACGGGTCATGGCAGCGGCTGGAGACGCCGACGCAGCCCGGGCGGCCCGCGCGCGGGTCGAGCCCAACGGGCTTCATCGCGGCGATTGCGGCGCTGTCGCGCAACGAGATCTGGACGGCCAATTGGCCGACCGGGAATCCCCTGGAGGACGGGCTCTTCCGCTTCGACGGCGATGCCTGGCAGCGGGAGCAGCTGCCGGTCGAGACGACCGTCGGACAGGTCGTGGTCGGCCCGGACGGGGCGCTCTGGGCGGCCACTTCCTCCGGCCCGCTGGTCCGCCGCGATGGCGACTGGATCAACCTTGAAGACACGATCGCGAGGGTGGTGCCCGAACCAGGCGAGGACGGCACAACCTGCGGAGGCGCCGTTTTCATCGGTGTCGACGGCGTCGCGTACTACGCCGGACCGCGCTCGGGGAACCGAATCGTGGCGCTCCTCCCGGTCGGCCCCGCATGGGATGCGAGCCTCGATCCTGCGCCGCCGCTGGGCGACTCCTGCCGGGCGACGCTTGCGGTGACCGCCGACGGCGCGAGCTGGCTCCTCCAGCGCGAATGGGGCACCACCCTGAGGCGCTCGGCTGGCGGGCCGTGGGAGGTTGTGCCCCTGTCGCCCGGGGACCAGCCTGGCGTGGACACCTACACGGCGGCGATCGCGGTCGACCGCTACGGGTCCCTATGGGCGGTGACCAACACGCGCGACACCAATGGCTTGATACGCGCCGACGTGATGGCGCTGGCCGGCGGGCAGTGGGTGCGCCGAGGCGGCGGTGAGAGTATGGAATACATCCAGGGGCTCGCGCTGCTCCCCGACGGGTCCATGATCGCTGTGGGAGACGGGATCGCCCGGTTCGATGGGCAGCGCTGGCGCCACTGGTGGCCCGGCCTCTGGTTGACCGCCGTTTCGGTTGCGCCCGATGGCGCGGTGTGGGTCGCCGGCGCGAGCATCTACCGCCTCCCGCCGTCGCTGCCGTAGCTCCCGCCCGACGCCCTCGGTGCGCGGAGGGTCGTGAAGTCAGACACAGGGCGACTGCCGGTCGCCGGTCTGGCGCTCAGTCGGCCCGGAGCCGCTCGACGACGGGGTTGAGGGCCTCCAGGGCGGCCATCGTCCCCGGGCCGACCATGATCTCGAGCTGGCTGAAGCCGGCCGCACGGAAGGTCCGGATCGCGTCGGCGATCTCATCGGCCGAGCCCGACAGCACATCTGGCGACGCGCCGGCCGGCTCCAGCGGCCGGACTGAGACGCCGACCGAGCGACCGATCGACGCCGGGTCGCGGCCCACCTCGGCGCAGATCGCGTCGAGCGAGATGAGGCGAGGGGCCACCTCGTCGACGTGGGCCCGCTCCTCGACATAGCAGCTGTAGATGTCGGCGTAGCGGGCCGCCGCGCGCTGACCCCGGGGGCCGTTGCCGCCGATGAGGATCGGGATCGCGTTGGGGCGCGGGCCGACCGGCGCCTGGGGCAGGTCGTGGGCGGCGTGCCACGTCCCCTCGAAGTCGGCGTGGCCGCCGCGCAGCAGCGGGATGATGACCTGGAGGGCTTCCGCGAAGCGGCCGAAGACGTTGTCCTCGGGCAGGCCGAAGGCGTGGGCCTGGCCCGGCCAGACGTGACCGGCGCCGAGCCCGAAGACGAACCGCCCGCCGCTGATCTCGTCGAGCGTCTCGGCCGCCTTGGCGATGATCCCGGCGTTGCGATGAAGGGCGGACAGGACCCAGGTCCCGACGCGTGACCTCGAGGTCACTGCCGCCACGGCGCCGGCCATCGCGACGCCCTCCCAGACGCCGCGCGGCGGCCCGTCGTCGGTCCGCCACAGGAGCTCGTCCGGTGTCCAGATCGTGTCGAAGCCGATCTCCTCGGCCCGGACCGCCATCGCCCGGATGTCCGGCCAGCGGGCCGTCTCGCGGTCGGGCCCGTACTGGGCCAGCGGCAGCACGATTCCGATCTCGAAGGTGGGCATCCCGACCTCCTGTGCGTCCTCGTCCTCGAGTCTAGCCGCAGCGAGGCCGGGACCCCGGCCGGAGCCGCCGGCGGTCCGCGGTCATCAGGTGACGCGCTCGGTCGCGCGGGCCGCTGCTGTCGGGGGTCGCGAGCCGATCCTGGCCGGACGTCTGGGTGATCCGGGCGAGGCGCCAGAGCCGCCGTGCAGCGACCAGCCACAGGGCCAGGGTACCGTAGAGGGCCAGGGACGAGAGGCCGACGACGAGGGCCGCGACGGGACCCGGTGGCGCCGGGGCGATCGTCCAGACGATCGGCTGGACCGCCGCCGAGGCCCACCAGGCCGCGAGCGCCTGCCGCTCCAGCCGGTCGAGCGCGCCGGTTCCCAGGCTCGGCGCGATCCGAGCCAGGAGCAGCCCGGCCGCGACGAGGACGAGCGAGAGATTCCAGAGCGACGTCTTGGGGGCGCCGGCCGTCGCGGCGACAAGGGCAAGGGCCATCCCGATCGCCAGGCCGTGGAGCGAGGCCAGTGCGGCCCGCGCCCGCCACAGGACGGCGAGCGTCGCCCAGGCCAACCCGAGCGTCAAGAGCATGCTCACCGGCGCGGCCTCGAAAGCCCCCGGCGCGAGGGCCGTCACCCGGTCTGAGCCCTCGACGAGCCGGCTCACGAAGCCATTGACCGACTGGTTGGTGACGAACGGGTCAGGCCGGAGGAATGCCGCCAGCCGGGCGGTCTCCAGGGAGGCGGCCGGCCGGATCAGCGCGGCGAGACCGAGCGGCACGCCCAGGCCCAGGACGACGCCCGCGACCGCGGCGCGGCGTGCACCGGCCA
>JBFMEV010000004.1:0-119229 GCA_040752335.1 Chloroflexota bacterium | reverse complement strand
GGTCAACACCTACGTCCTGCGGAGCCCCGAGCACAGCCTCGAGGACGCCTACGACACCCTCACCGACCGGGAGCACGAGGTCCTCCTCCTGGCCGCCGTCGGCCACACCAACCGCGAGATCGCGAGGGCCCTCCACCTGAGCGAGCAGACGGTCCACAACTACCGGGCCACGGTCATGGAGAAGCTCGGCTTCCACGACCGGGTCGAGCTCCTGAAGTTCGCCATCCGCCGCGGCGTCCTGAACGTCGCCGACCTCTAGGAACCGGCGGACGCCCCTTCCGACGACGGGCCGTCCACGACGGTGAGCTGCCCGCCGTACATGCCCATCGAGCACATATATGGGATGCGGCCCCTCGACAGGGCCGGCAGCTCGATGACGTTCTCGCCGGGCCGGAGGGTCACGGCGATCCCGAGCGAGGGCACCTGGAGGAAGACGGCACACGACCCCGCATCCCTGGAGTCGATGACCCAGCGGGTCGGCATCCCGGCGTAGATCGCGACGTTCGCCGGGACGTAGCCGTTGCTGACCTGGGCGGTGCGGAGCGTCTGGACGCCGTTCTCGGTCGTGACCGCCGGCGTCGCGGCCGCGCCGCTCCCGAGCTCGGGCATCAGGCCGGCGAGGCGGAGGCCGGCCATCCCGTTGAGGACCGCGAAGCCGATGACAACGACGCCGATCGTCTGAAGGACGGCCGGCCGGGAGGACTTCGGGAGGAGCGACGGCAGGCCGCCGAGGGTCAGCAGGCCGGGCACCGTACCGACCGCGAACGCCGCCATGATCCCGCCGGCGACGAGCGGCGAGCCGGTCGAGAGAGCGTAGACCTGGACGGCCTGGGTGAAGCCGCAGGGCAGGAAGAACGAGGCGACCCCCAGGGCGGCGGCCCGGGAGTCCGAGTAGCCCGACGCCTCCGCGCCGGCGCCGATTCGGGCGCCGAGCGCGCCGGGCAGCGTGGGAGACCAGGCGGCGATCCGTGGTGACAGGCCGGTGAGGCGGATGCCAAGGATCGTCATCACGACGGCGACGACCAGCATCAGGACGGCGATGGCCTGGGCCGGCAGGACGACCCGCGACCCGACGGCCCCGAGGCCCGCGCCCAGGAGGGCAAAGCCGATCACCCGGCCAGCCAGGAACGCGGCGATCGGCCGGAGGCGGGTGGCGATCGAGGGATCCGGATCGTCGACTCGACCGGCCGCGGCGGCGGCCGACAGGGCCAGGACGAGTCCGCCGGTCAGGGCGATGCAGGTGGAGACGCCGGCCGCCAGGCCGAGGAGCCCGGCGACGAGCAGGCCGCCTTCCCGGATGTCGCCGAGACCCGCCGTGACACCGCCGAAGCCAAGCAGCTCGGCAAGGATGGCGACCGAGACGATGAGGACCAGCCCGGAGCCGGCGGCCAGCCAGGTGTCCCGGTCCGGGGTCAGCCAGGGCGTGCGGCCGACCTCGTAGCCGGCCGCCTCGATCGCTTCGGCCAGGTCGACGCCGGACACGGGCCCGCTCGTCTCCACCTCGACCCGGGCGCGCGAGGCCGAGGCGGTTGCCCGCTCGACGTTGGGGATCCGGCGGACGTGCCGCTCGATCCGGCGCTCGCAGGAACGGCAGGTCATGCCCGCGATCGGGACCACGATGACGCCGCCGGTCCGGGACTGGGCCTGCGCCGGGGTGCGCGCCCGGCGAGGGACGCTGGAGGTCATGGCCGGAGTGTGGCGATCGGCCCGGCGGCCGCGTCAGGGACGTTTGGCCCGTGGCGGTCGGCCCGTTCGGCCCGAGTCGCCGGGGACCACGCCGGGGCCCGGTAACGATGCCCGGTCGAGCGCGTCGATTCGACATGAAGCGCTCCGGGTTGGGCCTGACCGGCTCACTGGGGGTCCGTGCCCCCGTCCTTGCCGCCGTCCTCGTCGCCGCCGTTGTCGCGGCCTGCGGCGGGGGCGTCGCCGGTCCGACCCCGCGACCTGGCGCCACCAGCTTCCAGGAGTTCCGGACGGCGAACTGTGCCGCCTGGGAATCGATGTTCCTGGCCGTCGGCAATCCCGACACTGCGTCCGGATCCGAGCTCAGCCTCGCCCTCGACGACGCCATCGCCAGCGGCGACCTCGCGACGGCCGACCTGAAGGCCGCCGCGATCCGGGCCGAGCTCGAGGCCGGACGTGGCCACGCTGCCGTCGCGGGGGCGTGGCCCCCGGCCGCCGTGCCGATGACCCAGCTGGACCGGGTCTTCGTGGCCTTCGAGGCCTACGTCGAGGCCGAGCGGGCGGCCGCCGGCAAGGGCTTGTCCGTGGCGAAGCAGGAGGCCCAGGCCGCCCTGATGGCGACCGGAGCGGGAGAGGCGTGGCGCCTGCTGCTGACCCCGGAAACGTGGGCCGAGGTCAACGCCGCGCGTCCGGCCAACGTCCGGCCGGAGCGCTGCGGCGACCTTCCGATCTCGTTCTAGCCGGGACCGTCTCCGCTTGGGCGGCGATGCGGCCCGGGTGCGCGGCAGCCGGCCGGCGTCACGATCCGGCGGACCGGCGGCGGGCGCGGCGCAGGAGCCCCGTCCGGGGGCCCAGGGCCAGCACTGCCAGGAACGTCGCGGTCTCGACGAGGACGATCAGGGCGCCGCTCGCCGTGTTCGTCCAGAAGCTCAGGTACAGCCCGCCGATCGGGGCGAGCATGCCGATCGCGACGGCGATGACCATGAGCCGCGAGAACCGCTCGGCCAGGAGCTGGGCCGTCGCGGCCGGTGTCACCAGCATCGCCACGATGAGGATGATCCCGACCGCCTGGAGACTGATCACGATGGTGAGCGCGATGAGCCCCAGGAAGAGGTACTCCAGGGCCGCCACCGGCAGGCCCGAGGCCGCCGCGGCCAGGGGATCGAAGGTCGAGTAGAGCAGCTCCTTCCACAGCAGCGTCACCACGCCGAGGACGATGACGCTGAGGATCGCCAGGGCGATGAGGTCGGTCCCGCTGATCCCGAGGACCTCGCCGAACAGGAAGCCGAACAAGTCGCCGACGTAGTTCGGAATGGTGCTGAACAGGAAGATGCCGAGGGCGAACATGCCGGCGAAGAGGACCCCGATCGTGGTATCGCCTCGAAGCCGACCGTGGCGGGTGATCCAGCCGATTGCCAGGGCCGTCCCGACCGCCGCGATCGTGGCGCCGAGGTAGAACGGCGCCCCGATGAGATAGGCCGCGACGACCCCCGGGAACGCGGCATGGCTGAGGGCGTCGCCCATGAAGGCCAGCCCGCGCAGGACCATGTACGTGCCGATGACGGCGCAGACGAGACCCACCAGGACCGAGGCCGCCATGGCCCGGACGAAGAACTCGTAGGCCAGGGGCTCGGTGACGACGGTCATGGCCGGCGGACGCCCCGGCCCGGGGCGCCCTCGTGGTGGTGGACCTCGCCGGCCGGGGCTTCGTCGTGATGGTGGGCGTCGTCGAGGACCACGGCTCGGTCGCCGACGAACAGGAGATGACCGCCGTACGTCCGCAGCAGGACGTCGGGATCGAGGACCAGGCTCGCGTCGCCCTGGGCGACGACCGTCCCGTTGACGGCCACGATCGAGCGGAAGTGCTGGGCCGCCGAGGCCAGGTCGTGGGTGCTGGCGATGACCGTCTTGCCGCGCTTCGCCTCGGCGTCCAGGACGGCCATGAGGTCCTCCTGGGTGGCCGTGTCGACGCCGGTCACCGGCTCGTCGAGGAGGTACAGCTCCGGCTCCGAGGCCAGGGCCCGAGCCAGGAACACGCGCCGGCGCTGGCCGCCCGAGAGGGCGCCGATCTGTCGATCGATCGCCCCGTGCATGCCCACGGCGGCCAGGGCGTCACCGACGACGTGGTGATCGTGCGGCCCGGGACGGCGGAACGGCCCGAGCCGCGGGTAACGGCCCATCATCACGACATCGCCGGCGGCGACCGGAAAGCTCCAGTCGACCGCCTCGGCCTGGGGCACGTACGCGATCGCCCGGGCGTGCTCACCGGGCCGACCGCCCAGGACCGAGATCGTGCCGCCCCACGGATCGAGGAGACCGGCGATGAGCTTCAGGAGGGTGCTCTTGCCGCCGCCGTTCGGGCCGACTACGGCCGTCAACGAGCCGGCCGGAAGCTGGAGGTCGACGTCGTCGAGGACCGGCCGATCCTCGTAGCCGACCGACACGTCGACCAGCCAGACGCTCGGCGGCGGTTCGCTCGGGTGCGCCTCGTGGTGGTGGTGGCCGGGCTTGGCCGGCACGGCCGCCGGGCCGTCATGACCAACGAGCCGAACGGAGCCCCCCTTGCGATCGACATCCGGTCCGGGCGACGTCATCGGCCGCCCCCGCGGGCCTCGAGATTCATGTGAGGGCCTCGACGAAGCGGGCGACATCCCAGCGGATGAGGGCCTCGTACGAGGTCACCGGGTCGTCGCCGAGCGAATCATCGTAGAGATCGGCGACGACCGTGGCCCCGGTCTCGCGAGCGATCTGGTCGACGAGGTCGGTCGGGAACTGGTCCTCGCTGAAGATCGCCTTCACGCCGCTGGCCCGGATCACGTCGACGAGCGCCGCGATCTCGCCGGCGCTCGGCTCCTGGCCGGGGGCCTCGACCGCCACGCCGACGATCTCGAGACCGTAGGCCCGGGCGAAGTACGGCAAGGCGTCGTGGAACATGACGAACCGGCGCTGGTCCTCCGGGATCGTCGCGATCTGCTCGCGGACCCAGTCGTCGAGCTCGGCCAGGCGCGCGTCGGCGGTCGCGGCCGTCGCCTTGATCTCGGCAGCATGGTCGGGATCCGCGTCGGCGAGGGTCTCGGCAATCCGATCGACGTACAGGCGGGCGTAGGCGACGTCCATCCAGAGATGGGGGTTCTGGGTGTCGGGCTCCTCGCCCGGCAGGAGCTCCACGCCGTCGAGATCCTCGGCCAGCCGCACCACCGGTGCGTCGGCGTTCGCCGCCCGGACCGTCGCCTCCAGCCAGTCGTCCAGGTCCAGGCCGTTCATGACGATGAGGTCCGCCTCGGACGCGGCCCGGAGGTCGTCCGGGGTTGCCTGGTAGGTGTGCACATCGACCCCCGGCGGGACGAGGCTCGTGACGGCGACGCGATCACCGCCGGCGAGCGACACGAGGTCGCCGAAGACGGTCGAGGTCGTCACCACCCGGATCGGCGCCGCCGGATCGCGGGTCGAGCTGCCGGGTGCCGGGCCGCACGCGGCGGCGAGGGGGATCGCCAGGGCGACGGCGAGGGCAACGAGCGAACGCTTCATGCGACCGATATTGAGACTGAGTCTCAACTCGTGTCAAGCAGGGGCTGGTCGGCGGCCGACCACGCCGCTACGATCCCGCCATCATGGGCGCGTCCAGGTCCCCGAGCCCGAGCGTCACGCCGCCACTGACCGGCGAGCAGATCGCCGCGATCGGCCGTTTCCCCGACCAGAACCCGAACCCCGTCCTGCGAATGGCCGCCGACGGCCGGCTGCACTATGCGAACAGGGCCGCCGACGGGCTGGCAGGAGCGATCGGCGCGAGCGTCGGAGCCGCGATCCCGAGCGCGTGGCAGACCCGGATCCGCGACGCCGGGGCGTCGGGCGAGCCGTTCGAGGTGAAAGTCGGCGAGAGCACGTTCGAGGTTCTCGCCGTCAACGTCCCGGACCTCGGCTTCGTCAACCTCTACGGCACGGACGTCACGGCCCGCAAGGCCGTGGCGCGATTCCCGGACCAGAACCCGAGCCCGGTCTTCCGGCTCGATTGGGACGGCCGGATCGTGTACGCCAATCCCGCCAGCGCCGGCCTCATCGCGGGCATCGGCTGCAGCGTCGGCGGGACGATCGAGGGCGAGCTCTGGCAGCAGCTGCGGGCCCGGGTCGAGGCCGCCGATCGCGTCGTCGTCGAGGTCGAGAGCGGGGGCCGCAGCTACGCCCTCCTGCCGGTCGACGTCCCGGAGTTCGGCTTCGTCAACGTCTACGGCACGGACATCACCGCCGCGAAGGAGCTCGAGCGGCTCCACCGCGAGAACGAGCGCCTGCTCCTGAACATCCTGCCCGGGCCGATCGCCGATCGACTCCGTCGCGGCGAGCGCCTCATCGCCGACCGCTTCGACGACGTCACGCTCCTCTTCGCCGACATCGTGGGCTTCACCGAGCTGTCGAGCTCGATGCGCGCCGACGAGCTCGTAGGGGTCCTCAACGACGTCTTCACGGTCTTCGACGACCTCGTCGAAGAGCACGGCCTCGAGAAGGTCAAGACGATCGGCGACGCCTACATGGTCGTCGGCGGCCTGACCGACCCGCGGCCCGACCATCCCGAGCGGGTGGCGAGGATGGCGATCGCCCTCGCTGCGCGGATCGCGGAGATCGACGCCGCGAACCACTTCGGGATCCGGTTCCGGGTGGGCATCAACTGCGGCCCGGTCGTCGCCGGCGTCATCGGCACGAAGAAGTTCATCTACGACATCTGGGGCGACACCGTGAACCTCGCCAGCAGGATGGAATCGACCGGCGTGCCCGGCCGCGTCCAGGTCGCGGCGGCAGTCGAGGAGCGGCTCCGTGGTCGCTTCCGGCTGGCGCCCCGCGGCCTGGTCGAGGTCAAGGGCAAGGGCTTCCTGCCGACCTGGTTCCTGGAGGCTGAGGTCGCTCAGGCGCCCCGGTCGCGGTCGTCGCACCAGGCCCGGACGACCGCCACGAGCTCCTGACGCCGGGCTTCCAGGTCGGCCGCCGAGTCGATCCGGGCGTAGCGGGCGACATCGCTGCCGCCCTCGAGGATGGGATGGTCGCCCGAGATCGTCGCCCCGCGATGGAAGAGCAGGCTGACGTAGGCCTTGGCCGTCGGGTTGATGCTCACGATGTTGCCGCGATAGGCGAACGTCGGCGTCTGCCACTTGATCGATTCGGTGATTCGCGGATCGGCCGCCAGGACGACCTCGCGAACCGCCCGCATCAGCTCGAGCTGCGGGTGCTGCTTCGTCTGGAACCAGGCATCGACATCGGCTGCCATCTCGTCCCCTCGCGCTCCGGGTCCCTGCGTCGCCGATGATAGGCCCGTGACGGAACCCTCCGACCCGACGATCCTGGCCCTCGTCCCGGCCCACGACGAGGCACCGCGGATCGGCGCTGTCGTCCGAGCGGCCGCCGCGCACCTGCCGGTCCTCGTCGTGGACGACGGGTCCTCGGACGCGACGGCCGAGGTGGCCGCGACAGCCGGCGCGACCGTCATCTCGCAGCACCCCAACCAGGGCAAAGGCGCCGCGCTCCGGGCCGGTTTTGCCCGGGCGATCGCCGACGGCGCGCTCGCCGTGGTGACCCTCGACGGCGACGGCCAGCACGATCCGGCCGAGCTGCCACGGTTCGTCGCGGCCGAACGGGCGCAGCCCAGCGAGCTCATCGTCGGCCGGCGCGATTTCGGGCGAATGCCGCTCGTCAGGCGCCTCTCGAACACGGCCGGGACGATCCTGCTCTCAGTGGCGGTGGGTCGCTGGATCCCCGACAACCAGTCCGGCTACCGGCTCATCGGCCGGCGGCTGATGGCGGCGATGCTCGCCAGCCGCGAGGCCGGTTTCGCCTTCGAGGTCGAGATGATCGCGGTCTGCCTGCGCGAGGGCTGGCCGATCCGGTGGCTCCCGATCTCGACCATCTACGGCGACGAGCGAAGCCACATCCGGCCGCTCCGCCATCTCCACGAGTTCCTCGCCGCGGCCGGCCGGGCCCGCCGGATCGTCCGTGGCCCGCGGGGCGGCGGGCGATAGCGTTCTCCCCAACGGCACCTCGCCCTTCGGTCGCATCTTCGCCAGATACCAGCCGGGCTGGTCATTCCGGCCCGATCACGCCCCCAGTTGCCGGATATCGGTGGGGAGAATGCAGCGCGCGCCCTTGGCGCCACGCACGGCCCTCGGAACCGAGCACCACGCACGGCCACCGCTGTCGACGAGGGGATTCGGTGACTATCCCTCGCGCTGCATCGCGGGGGGCGATATCCGACAAGCCCGTGCGGGTCGGCTGCCGGTCTGCGGAGCCTGACGGAGCAACCTGGACCCGGACTCGTGCCATCCGGCCTCCCGGCCGGCCTCCCCTTCGGCCCTGCCGCGCCGCGGGCACGACCCCCAGGCTGCAGCCATGGTCGTGGCGTCCGCGCCGGCAGCCCGGCCGGCCGAGATCCTCCGGCGAGCCCGGGCGGCGGGCCTGACGTCCCTGCCCGAGCCCGACGGCCTGGTCCTGGTCGAGGCGCTCGGCATCGCGGTTCCCCGACGGATCGTCCTGACCCCGGGCCGGCGACCGACGGCTCGGGACATCGAGGCGGTGCCAGGCGACCGGCTCGTCGTGAAGGTCGTCGCCCCTGGGATCGCCCACAAGTCCGACGTCGGCGGGGTCGTCGTGGTCGAGCGCGATCCGGACGCGGTGGCGGCGGCGATCGCCGGTCTCGACGCGTCCATCGGGCCCGGCCGCCTCACCGGCATCCTCGTGGAGGAGCTCGTCGCCCACGACTCCGGACCGGGCGGAGAGCTGCTCGTGTCGCTCCGCTGGACCGCCGACTTCGGCCCGATCGTCGGCGTCGGCCTGGGCGGGGTCCACGCCGAGCAGCTGGCCCGCGACCTCCAGCCCGGCCGCGAGCTGGCGATGTTCGAGGTCGATCGTCCGGGCGCGGAGATCGCGGACGCCCTCCGCGGGGCCACGGCCGTCCGGCTGGCGACGGAGCCGCAGCGTGGCCGGGCGGCGCTCGTCGAGATGACGTCGCTCGTCGCGGTCGTGGAGCGGCTCGCGAGCCTCGCCCCGCTGACCGGTCCCGGCGGCCTCCGCGAGCTCGAGATCAACCCGCTCGCGCTGACCCCCGACGGGCTCGTGGCCCTCGACGTCCTGACCACCCTCGATTCGGACGAAGCGGCGGCGCGCCGCATCGCCGACCTGCCGGTGCGGCCGCTCTGGAAGCTCGGGCGGCTCCTTCGACCGACATCGATTGCGATCGCCGGCGTGTCGGCCAGCGACAACCCCGGGCGGACGATCCTCCGGAACCTGCTGCGCGAAGGCTTCGAGCCGGGCCGCATCGTGGTCGTCAAGCCGGGGGCCACGAGCATCGATGGCTGCGCCTGCGTCCCCGACGTGGCCTCGATGCGCGAGAAGGTCGACCTCTTCGTCATCGCCCTGTCGGCGACCAGGACGCCGGCGCTGTTGGGCGACGTCGTCGCGAGTGACGCCGCCCATTCCATCATCGTCATCCCGGGTGGCCTCGAGGAGACCGGCCGCGGGCAGGTCCACGCGGAGGCCATCCGGACGGCCCTTCTGGCGTCGCGAGCGCGACCTGGCGGCGGCCCGCTCGTCAACGGCGGCAACTGCCTGGGCATCCGGTCGCGACCCGGCGGCTACGACACGTTCTTCATCCCCGAGGCGAAGCTGCCGCCGTCGAGCGGTCCCCCGGCACCGCTCGCGATCGTCGCCCAGAGCGGCGCCTTCGCCCTGTCCCGGCTGAGCCGCCTGGCCGGCCTCGACCCGACCTACGTGATCAGCGTCGGCAACCAGCTCGACCTCACGATCGGCGACTGGCTCGAGCATCTCGCCGCCGACCCGGCGATCCGGGTCATCGGCGTCTACGTCGAGGGCTTCGCGCCGCTCGATGGTCGCCGCTTCCTCGCGGCCGCCCGGACGATCGTGGCGCGCGGCCGAACCGTCATCCTGTACCGCGCCGGGCGGACGGCGGCGGGCGCGTCGGCCAGCGCCAGCCACACCGCCGCGATCGCCGGCGACGCGCTCGTGACCCGCCGGCTGGCCGAGGGTGCCGGCGTTGTGGTGGCCGACGACCTGGAGGCCTTCGATGACCTCGTCCGGACGTTCGTCCGGCTCGACCGGCGGACCGTCTCAGGGCGACGGCTCGGGGCGATGTCGAATGCCGGCTTCGAGTGCGTCGCGATCGCCGACAACCTGGCCCGGCTGAGCCTCGCCCCGTTCACGGCCACCACCCGGCAGCGGCTCGCGGCGATCCTCGCCGGCGCCGGTATCGGCGAGGTCGTCGAGGTCCACGACCCGTTCGATCTCAGCCCGATGGGCGATGACGCGACGTTCGCGGCCGTGGCCGAGGCGATCCTCGCCGACGACGGCGTCGACGTGGGCCTGGTCGGCAACGTGCCGTTCACCGCGACCCTCCAGACGCTCCCGGCCGAGGCCGGCCGGGCCGAGAATCTCGCCGCGCCCGAGGCGGTTGCGGCGCGCCTCGTCGACCTGTGGCAGCGGACGACGAAGGCCTGGCTGGCGGTCGTGGACGCCGGTCCGCTCTACGACCCGCTGGCCGGGGCGCTCGACGCCGGCGGGATCCCGGTCTTCCGGACGGCCGACGCCGCGCTGCGAGCCCTCGGCGCGTTCGTCGAGCGATCGCTTGGCGGTTTCGCCGGAAGCGCGGCCGTCGACGGGAGGTCCGGGCCGGCGTAGGATCGACGCCGAGGCATCGTGACGCCGATGAGCCCCGTGTCGTCAACGGTCGAACGCCCGGTCGCAGCACCGGCGCGAAGCGCCACGCCCCGCCGGCCATCCGGGCCGGGGTCCTCGCCGAGAGACCGGCGCACCGCGCTGGCCCGGGCGATCGTCGGCCTGTTGCGCCAGGCGATCGACGATCCGGCCGCACTCGAGATCGTCCTCGACGGGGGCGAGGCGGGCGAGGCGGTGGAGGCCATCTCGCCGGGACACGCGGCGCCCGGCGTCGCCATGACTCCCGGCGTCGCCACCACGCCCGGCGTCGCCATGACTCCCGGCGTCGCCACCACGCCCGGCGTCGCCACGACCCCGGGCCCGCGCGCGCGAGCCATCGTTCGCGGTCCCGACGCCCTGGGCCGGCTCGTCCTCCCGCCCGGCCCCCACGGCTTCGCCGAGGCCTACCTCCGGGGCGACCTCGAGCTCGTGGGCGACGTCATGGCCGCAATCGCCGCCGGCCAGGCGCTCGACCTCCGCCGACTCGGCGCCCGTCGCAGCGCTCGACTTCTCCGCTGGGCCTGGGAGCTCCGGCGCGGGACCGCGGCCGGGGCGCCGCTGGAGCGCGTCGCGCAGATGGCCGGCCGGCGGCACTCGCGAGCCCGAGACATGGCCGCGGTCCGCTTCCACTACGACGTCGGCAACGACTTCTTCGGCCTGTGGCTGGATCGGCGCCTGGCGTACTCGTGTGCCTACTTCCCGGACGGCACGACACCCGAGACCAGCGCCGCGCGGTTGGACGAGGCCCAGGAGGCCAAGCTCGATCTCATCGTCCGGAAGCTGCGGCTGACGGCCTCCCACCGGCTCCTCGACATCGGCTCGGGCTGGGGCTCGCTCGTCAACTTCGCCGCCGAGGGGGTCGGCTGCCGGGCGGTCGGGGTGACCCTCAGCGAGCGCCAGGCGAGCGTCGCCAACGAGCGGGCGCGGGATGCGGGTCTCGGCGACCTCGCTCGCTCGATGGTCCTGGACTACCGCGACCTCGACGGCCTCGGCCGGTTCGACGCGGTCGCCTCGATCGGCATGTTCGAGCATGTCGGGCGAGCGAACCTGGCCGCCTACTTCCGGGCCGCGTTCGAGGCCCTCGAGCCCGGTGGACTGTTCCTCAACCACGGGATCGCGACGGCCGAGACGGTCGGCCGGCTTGGCCGACTGCCGCTGGCGCCCCGCAACGGCCGCTTCATCGACCGCTACGTGTTTCCCGACGGCGAGCTCGTGCCGGTCGAGGAGGCGGTGGCCGTGGCACGAGCCAGCGGCTTCGAGGTCATCGACGTCCAGTCCCTTCGACCCCACTACGCGCTGACCCTGAGCGCCTGGATCACCCGCCTGGAGGCCCGCTGGGACAAAGCCGTTGCAGCCGCGGGCGACGAGGTCGCTCGAACGTGGCGGCTCTACATGTCGGGCGCGCGCCTCGGCTTCGAGCGGGGCGAGCTCGACGTCTGCCAGCTCCTCCTGGCGCGCCCCGGCCCGGACGGGCCCGCCGCGCTCCCGCAGCGTCCCTGGTGGTGAGCCGCCGGCACCGCCACGGCTGAACGGCGCCCGGCTTGCATCCTGCCGTGACACTGCCATCGTCAATCCCGGGGTTGGCGGACGGCTAGCGCGCCCGTCCGCTCGTCCGGCCGGCCGTTCTCGACGTTCGCGGCGCCTGGTGACGATGGGATCGTCATGACACCTCGCAAGGAGAGGAAGCGGCAACGCTGATGGCGCCGTTCCCCGCGATTTGACGCTGGGAGCGTCAGGGGCCTGGAGACGGGCGCGGTGACGACCCACCGGAGCCCTGACCCCGGATGATCCCGATGTCGGCAGCGCCATGATCCGGTCGCGGGGGGGTCGCGACGTTCACGGGGCGAGCCCGGCCGGCCAGGGAGCGGGCATCAGCCCAGCTTGAGCTGGGGAAGCACCTCGCGGCCGAAGAGCTCGATCCACTCGGCCTGGTTGCGGCCGACGTGGTGGAGGTGGATCTCGTCGAAGCCGAGATCGAGGTAGTGCTGGATGTTGGCGGTGTGCTTCTCGAGATCGGACGAGATGAGCATCCGGTTGACGAAGCTCTCGGGCCGAACGAGCTTGGCCATCGCCGCGAAGTCCTCAGGGTTGCGGATGTCCTGCTTGGGGAAGGCCATCCCGCCGTTCGGCCATTCACGGACGGCGATCTCGGCCGCCTCGTCGTCCGTCCTGGCCCATGACAGGTGGAGCTGCAGGATCTTGGGGTGCTTCTTCGGGTCCTTGCCGGCCTCGCGGGCGCCCGCCTCGAAGTTCGACCAGAGCTCGGCCAGCTTCGCGTCGGCGGCGCCGACCGTGATCATCCCGTCGGCGAGCCGGCCCGTCTTCTTGGCGTTGATCGGCCCGGCGGTGGCGACATAGACGGGCACCGGCTCCTTGGGCAGCGTGTAGAGACGGGCGCTCTCCATCACCAGGTGTTGGCCCCGATGCCGGACGACCTCGCCGGTGAAGAGCTTGTTGATGATCTCGATGGCCTCGAACATCATCGCCGAGCGGACCCCGATCTCGGGCCACTTCTCGCCGGTGATGTGCTCGTTGAGTGCCTCGCCGGCTCCCAGGCCCAGCCAGAAGCGGCCCGGGAACATCGCCCCCAGGGTCGCCGCGGCCTGGGCCACGACGGCCGGGTGGTAGCGGAACGTCGGGCAGGTGACGCCCGTCCCGAACGGCAGGGACGTCCGCGTGCCCAGCGCGCCCATGAACGACCAGGCGAAGGCGCTCTGGCCCTGCTGCGGGGTCCAGGGGTGGAAGTGCTCGCTGACCATGAAGCCGGCGCTGAAGCCGGCGTCCTCGGCCTGGGCGCACCAGTCCAGGAGGTCCGTCGGGTGGAACTGCTCGAGCATGGCCGCGTAGCCGATCTTCGCCATCGCGGCCAATGGTACGAGGCTGCACGATCCGGGGCGCTGGCGGCGGGCGCGGCGTGCGACGATGATCCGCGGCATGGACCTCGAGCTGTTCACGACGCGGGGCCTCGGGGACGCCTCGTACCTCCTCGCGAGCGAGGGCGAGGCCGCCCTCATCGACCCCCAGCGCGACGCGTGGCGCTTCCTGGCGGCGGCGACGGAACGCGGCCTGCGGGTGACCCGCGTCCTCGAGACGCACGTCCACAACGACTACCTGTCAGGCGCCCTCGAGATTCAGGCCGCGACGGGCGCCGAGATCGTGGCGCCGGCCCGCGGCGGATACGGCTTCCCCCACCGCGGCGCCGACGAGGGCACGACCGTCGAGGTTGGCGCGCTCCGGCTGACGGCGATGGCGACGCCCGGCCACACCCCCGAGCACCTCGCCTGGGCCGTCCGGGCGGCCGGGGCCGGCGACGGCGACGATGCCCCGCCCGAGGGGATCTTCAGCGGCGGCTCGCTCCTCGTGGGCACGGCCGGCAGGACCGACCTGCTCGGTGGGGAGCGCGTCGACGAGCTGAGCACGCTCCAGCGGACGACCCTCCGCCGGCTGGCGGGGCTGCCACCCGATGTCCGCGTCTTCCCGACCCACGGCGCGGGCAGCTTCTGCAGTGTCGGCCCGGCCGCGCCGTCGCGGACGACGACGATCGGGCGCGAGCTCGCCGGCAACCCGGTCCTCGGGGCCGTGGAGTCGGTCTCTTTCCGGGACGCGCTCCTCGGGGGCCTCGGGCGATTCCCCGCCTACTACGCCCACATGGCGCCGCTGAATAGGGCCGGGCCGCGGGTCATGGGCAGGCTCCCCGAGACCCGAGCGCTCGACGCCGGGGGCCTTGCGACCGCCGCCGAGGCCGGCGTCACGGTCGTCGACGGGAGGCCGAGGGCGGCGTTCGCGGCGGCCCACATCCCGGGCTCCCTGAACGTCGAGCTCGACGAGACGTTCGCCGCCTACGTCGGCTGGCTCCTGCCGTTCGACGCACCGGTCGCGCTCGTTCTGCCGGAGCCGCCGGCCGGCGGGGTCGAGGAGGCCGTCACCCAGCTCCTGCGAATCGGCTTCGAGCACGTCGTCGGGGTGCTCGACGGGGGCATCGATGCCTGGCGAGCCGACGGCCGCCCGACCTCGAGCTACCCGACGACCTCGATGGAGGAGGTCTTCGCCGAAGCCGCCGCGGGCTCCATGCCGCCGCTCCTCGACGTCCGCCAGCCGATCGAATGGCGCGATGACGGCGTCATCCCGGGCGCCCGGACGATCTTCGTCGCCGATCTCGCCGGCCGGCTCGAGGAGCTGCCCCGGGGCAGCCGGATCGCCGTCGCCTGCAAGGCCGGCAGTCGGGCGGCGATCGCGGCCAGCCTCCTCGACGCGGCCGGCTTCGAGGTCCGCCTGGTCGCCGAGGGTGGCCAGGTCGGCTGGCCGGAGCGCTTCGCCCGCCTCGAGACTGGAGGCCCTGAACCGCGCTGAGCCCTCGGGGTGGCAGGGCGACCCGGTAGGGCCCGGCCGTGGAGATCTGTCGACCCTTGCCGCGGCACGGCAACAACCGACCCGTTGTGCCACCGGGCGATCGATCTCGGCGCCGCGACGCCCATCTCCCTCACGACTTGCCGCTCAGCGGCACAACGCGTCGATAGGTGTTCGCTCCGTGCCATCGGACGGCACGAATCGACGCCTCCATGCGAACGGTTCGGCGATTGACGTCATGATCGACCGTGGGGCGGCACACACCTGGGGCACACGCCGGGGCACGCGCCCCGGGCACACGCCGGGGGCACACGCCTGGGGCACGCGCCTTGGGCACGCGCGTGGGGCGGCAGGCGCCGTGGCGCGCGCTTGAGGCTGGCACCCGCCTGTGGGTGCGCGACCTCTCGACGCGGGGAGCCTCAGGCGCGGGGAGTCTCAGGTGCCTTGCTGGCGCGAACGACGGCGTCGTCGTCCTCGAGGACGATCCCGTAGCGGCCGGCGACGCGGATGATCCGGTGGGTGGCCGCCTTCTTCGCCGACTTGTCCTCGAAATCGGTCTGGCTGAAGCGCGCGATCGCGTTCCGTACGTGCGCCTCGTCGTGGATCGGGAGCTTCCGCTCGCCGGAGGAGACCATGTACGCAATGTCATCGTTGTCGAGGCGGTCGCGTCGCTCCTGGGTGAGCTGCCGCGTGGCGTGCACCTCCGGCGACATGCTGCGCCGCCCGGGGTCGCAGACGCGCCGCCCGAACGGATCTCGCCTTGCGGGCGCGTTGCCCGCGTCGCGGTCGCCGCAATGCGGTAGCGTGCCGCGCCATGGACCAGGAGCGCCCGGGCGCTGACGTGAGATCCGGCGGGTCGGCGGCGCCAGGGCCGTCGCCGGCCGCGGAGCTCTGGGCGCGCTTCATCGCCGGACCGGCCTATCCACCCTCGGCCGCCGACCGGCGGACCTTCCGGCTCGTCGGCCTGGAGCTGCCACTGCGGGCGACGACGGCCCTCGTCGTGGCGATGCTCGTCCTGCTCTTCGACTTCACCCGGACGGCGATCCCGCGCGAGGTCCAGGACATCGGCCGGGCCGCCGAGGCGCTCCGCTACCAGGCCCTCGAGCGGACGATCCTGTTCGGGCTCGTGCCGGCGCTCGTCGTCGTCCTCGCCTTCCGGGATCGCCTGACCGCCTACGGCCTGGGGATCGGCGACTGGCGCTGGGGCGCCGGGCTGGCCGTGATGGGTTGCGCGGTCATGACCCCGATCGTCATCGCCCTGGGCTCAGACCCCCAGTTCAGCGCCTACTACGGGATCTCCGGCGCCCCGGTGGACTATCTCCTCGCCACCCACCTCCTCGACCTCATCCCGGCCGAGTTCCTCATGCGCGGCTTCCTGATGTTCACCCTCATCCGGGCGATCGGGCCGCTGGGCGTCGTCGTGGCGCTCCTGCCGTTCGTGTTCGCCCACCTCGGCAAGCCCGAGATCGAGCTCTTCTCGACCCTCGCCGGCGGCATGGTCTTCGGCTGGCTGAACTGGCGGACCGGCTCGATCTGGTGGAGCGCGCTCGGCCACGTCTACATTCTGACCCTGGTCGTGGCGATCGCCGGGGGACCGCGGTAGTCGAGCGGTCCGGCCCGAGATCGCCGTGCACGGTCCGCGGCGCCGCCGGGTATCCTTCACCCGGCCCCGGACCAGGCAGCCCGGCGACGCGGAGGGCGGCGTCGAGCCGGCACGGCGGCGGCCCACACAGACCTTCCTGCCCAGACATCAGGTGGTGCCCATGAAGATCGGAGTCGCCAGGGAGACCGCGCCCGGGGAGCGGCGCGTGGCCCTGGTCCCCGAGGCGCTCGGCAAGCTGACGGCGGCCGGGCTCGAGATCCTCGTCGAGGCCGGCGCCGGCGTGGGCGCTCTCATCCCCGACTCGGCCTACGCCGACGCCGGCGCCCGGGTCGTTCCGACCGACGAGCTGTACCAGGAATCTGACGTCATCCTCCGGGTCCGGAAGCCGGACGCCGCGGAGGCCGTCCGCCTTCGCTCCGGCCAGGCCGTGATCGGGCTGCTCCAGCCGCTCCTCGACCCGAAGCTGATGGAGGCCCTCGCCGTGGCCGGCGTGACGGCGATCAGCATGGACGCCATCCCGCGGACCCTGTCCCGGGCCCAGACGATGGACGCACTCAGCTCGCAGGCCAACGTCGGCGGCTACAAGGCGGTGATCATCGCGGCCGAGACGTTCGGGCGCTACTTCCCGCTCCTGACGACCGCCGCCGGCACGGCCAAGCCGGCCAACGTCCTCATCCTCGGCATCGGCGTTGCCGGGCTCCAGGCCATCGGCACGGCCCGGCGGCTGGGGGCCGTCGTGAAGGCCTACGACGTCCGGCCCGAGACCCGCGAGCAGGCCGAATCGCTGGGGGCGTCGTTCGTGACGCTCAAGACCCAGATCGATGCGACCGGTGCGGGCGGCTACGCCCGCGAGCTGACGGCCGAGGAGCGCGATGCCCAGCAGGCCGAGCTCAACGAGGTCATCGGCGGCATGGACATCGTCATCACCACGGCCCAGGTCCCCGGCCGCAAGCCGCCGGTCCTGGTGACCGCGGCCGCGGTCGGGCTGATGAAGCCGGGCTCCGTGATCGTTGATATGGCCGCGTCGGCCCTGGGCGGCAACTGCGAGCTCTCGAAGGCCGGCGAGGATGTCGTGACCGACAACCTGGTCACGATCGTCGCCCCCGAGAACCTGCCGGCTACGATGCCCGTCGGCGCATCGGCCTTCTACGCCCGGAACGTGTCGGCGCTGCTCCTCCAGCTCGTGAAGGACGGCGCCCTTGATCTGGACCCCGCCGACGAGATCGCCGGCCCGGTGACGATCACCCACGGCGGCGAGATCCGCTCCGAGGCCGTGATGAAGCTGCTCCAGCCGGCCGGAGGTGCCGCGTGAACGCCGAGCTCCTGACCGCCCTGACGATCTTCGTCCTGGCGATCCTGTGCGGCTTTGCCGTGATCAGCAAGGTCCCGGCGACCCTCCACACCCCGCTGATGTCCGGCGCCAACTCGATCCACGGCATCGTCGTCGTCGGGGCGATGTTCATCGCCGTGGAAGCCCACGATCCGATCGCCCAGGTCCTGTCGTTCGTCGCCGTCGCGTTCGGGACGATGAACGTCGTTGGCGGCTACGTCGTCACGGACCGGATGCTCCAGATGTTCAAGCGGCGACCCGCGGCCCCCAAGGCTGACGCCGGGAAGGCGGAGGCGTAGCCCGATGGAGCTCTCGATCCTCGAAACCCTGGTCCGCGTCGCCTGGCTGGCCGGCGCGGTGGCCTTCGTCATCGGCCTGATCCGGATGAACTCGCCGGCCACCGCCCGGAACGGCAACCTACTGTCTGCCGGCGGCATGGCCCTCGCCATCGGCGCGACTGCCGTCTTCCTCGCCTTCGGGCGCGAGGAGGAGCTCAACGTCACCGGCTGGATCATCATCCTCGTCGGGCTGGCCCTCGGTGGCGGGCTCGGCCTGTACACCGCCCGGAGCGTGAAGATGACGGCGATGCCGCAGCTGGTGTCGCTGTTCAACGCCGTCGGCGGCGGCGCTGCCGCGCTCATCGCCATCGACGACTACCTTGGCCTCGCCGCCGCGCCGTCCCTCCAGGTCAACGTTGCGACGGTCCTCGACATCGTCATCGGCTCGATCACGTTCACCGGCTCGCTCATCGCCTCGGGCAAGCTCATGGGCCTCCGGATCACGCCCTCGAAGCCGGTCACGATCCCTGGCGGCCAGCTCGTCACGGCGGCCCTCGCCCTCATCGTCGTGGCCGGCGCGATCTTCCTCTGGATCCCGAACCTCAGCGTCCCGGTGATGCTCGTCATCCTCGCCGCGGCCCTCGTCTTCGGGGTCACCATGACCCTGCCGATCGGCGGGGCGGATATGCCCGTGGTCATCAGCCTCCTGAACAGCTTCACCGGCACGGCCGTGGCGATGGCCGGCTTCGTCCTCGACAACCCGGTCCTGATCATCGCCGGCGCCCTGGTCGGCGCCTCGGGCGCGATCCTGACGAAGCTCATGGCCGATGCCATGAACCGCTCCGTGATCAACATCATGGTCGGCGGCTTCGGTGGCGGCGAGGGCACGGTCGGGGCGGTCGCCGGCGCCGGGCACTCCATCCGCGAGCTCGGCATGGACGACGCGGCGATCCAGCTGGCCTATGCCTCATCGGTCATCGTCGTCCCGGGCTACGGCCTCGCGGTCGCCCAGGCCCAGCACGCCCTGCGCGAGCTGGCCGAGCTGCTGGAGGCCCGCGGCGTCGACGTCAAGTACGCCATCCACCCCGTCGCCGGTCGGATGCCCGGGCATATGAACGTCCTCCTGGCCGAGGCCAACGTGCCCTACCCCCAGCTCAAGGAGATGGAGGAGATCAACCCAGAGTTCGACCGGGCCGACGTGGCCCTCGTCGTCGGCGCCAACGACGTCACCAACCCGGCAGCGCGGAAGCCGGGCTCGCCGGTCTCGGGCATGCCGATCCTCGATGTCGACCATGCCAGGGCGATCATCGTCATCAAGCGTTCGATGGGCCGCGGCTACGCCGGCATCGACAACGAGCTCTACGGCAACCCCAAGACGGGAATGCTGTTCGCCGACGCGAAGGCCGGCCTGACCGAGCTGGTCGGCGCCGTCAAGGCGCTCTGACGTGGCCGACGAGCCTGCCAGCCAGGGCGCCTCGGGCGGGGAGGGCGACGCCGCGAAGGGCGGGGCCTCGACCTCGACCACGACCTCGAACTCGACCGAGACGACCAAGCCGGCCGAGCCGACCGACGACCTCGTCGAGCGTCGTCACCCGTGGGCCCATCAGGGCGTGTCGTTCCAGTACGTCACGCAGGCTGGCCGGATCGTCCTCCGCGAGGAGGTCCTCGAAGACGGCAAGTTCGCGGGGTTCAAGGCCAAGGCCACCGTCTTCATCGCCTCGTATGCCCAGAGCGGTGCGGACACCCGGACCCGACCGGTGACGTTTGCGTTCAACGGCGGCCCGGGCTCGTCGAGCGTCTGGCTCCACATGGGCCTGCTGGGGCCGCGGCGGGTCCTGTCGGGCGACGTCGACGATCGGGTGCCGCCGCCGTATGGCCTCGCCGACAACGCCGAGTCCCTCCTGGCCCGCTCGGACCTCGTCTTCATCGATCCCGTCGCGACGGGCTTCTCGCGCGCGGTCGACGGGATCAAGCCGGCCGACTATCACGGCTTCACCCGCGACATCGAGTCCGTCGGCGAGGTCATCCGCCTGTGGACCTCGCGGAACGGCCGCTGGCTGTCGCCGAAGTTCCTGATCGGCGAGTCGTACGGGACGCTTCGGGCCGCCGGCCTCGCGGCGTACCTCCAGAACCGCCACGGTATGTACCTGAACGGGATCGCCCTCGTGTCGTCCGTGCTCGACATCGGCACGATCCGGTTCACCGAGGGCAATGATGTCCCCTACGCCCTCTTCCTGCCGACGTACGCGGCCGTCGCCCACTACCACGGCAAGCACCCGGGCCGGACGCTGCGGGACGTGGTCGCCGAGGCGGAGGCCTATGCGGCGGGCGACTACCCGCGCGTCCTGGCCCGCGGCTCGCGGCTGTCGGCGACCGAGCGGCGGACGGCCATCGCGAAGCTCGCCCGGCTGACGGGTCTCCGCCGGGAGTACGTCAACCGGGTCAACCTCCGGATCGAGCATATCCGCTTCTTCACCGAGCTCCTCCGGGACCGTGGCCTGGCGGTGGGCCGGCTGGATTCCCGGTTCACCGCCCCGGAGCCGGACGGCGGCCGCGAGCAGTTCAGCGCGGATCCGTCGTACTCCCACATCCAGGGTCCCTACACCGCGGCCTTCAATCAATACGTCCGCGAGGAGCTGGGCTACGAGAGCGACCTGCCCTACGAGATCCTGTCGAACCCCACGAACGAGGCCTGGTCGTACAAGGAGTTCGAGGGCCGCTCGATCTCTGTCGTGGAGCAGCTCGGAGGGGCGATGCGGGCGAACCCGGCCCTCAGGGTCCACGTTGCCTGCGGCTACTACGACGGGGCCACGCCCCACTACGCCGCGGAGCACGTGGCCGCCCATCTGCCGATTCCGCCGGAGCTCCAGGGGAACATCGAGTTCGCCCACTACGAGGCGGGCCACATGATGTACGTCCACGAGCCCTCGCGGATCCGCCAGTCGGCCGACCTGGCCGACTTCATCCACCGGAGCATGCCGGCCGGCAAATAGCCCGGCCTCGAGCGGGTCCGGCCGCCGCCCTACCCGACCGGTCCGAGGACGACCACGGCCGTCGGGCGCGACCGGCGATCGGCGTACCCATCGATGCCTGACCCCCAGCCGTTGTGCTGGTCGAGCAGCGCCCAGAGCCGGTCACGCTCCGGGCCTTCCGCGGCCCGGGCACGGACCCGGCGCGTCTCGCCACCCTTCAGGTCCACGATCGCCTCGGGATGGGCCAGGAGGTTGAGCCACCACGCCGGCTCTGGATCCGCCCAGCCGTTCATCGCCATGGTCACGAGATTCGGGCCGTCCTCGAAGTAGGAGAGGATCGCCGCCCGCTCGCGGCCCGAGCGACGGCCGATCGTCCGCAGCCGCAGGTACCCCTCGACACCGGGGCGAGCGCTCTTGAGCCCGCGTCGGCCACCGGTCAGGCGGTGGATCGCCCGGTGGGTGATCCAGGCCAGACGGACGAACCAGCGCGGCGGCAGCCAGGGCCGGCGCCGCTCGCCGGCGGATGTCGTCGTCATCAACGTACTCCTTCACCTACGGTGTAGATCTACGGCGTAGATTAATGCACCTACGCCGTAGAGTTGTCAAGCCCTGTCGCGGTACACTCGTGGACATGTCGAGACGTCTGACGCGAGCCGAGCGGCGCCCTTCGCGGAGCCAGGCCTCGCTGACCCGAGCGCGGATCGTCGAGGCAGCGATCGAGATGGCCGACGCCGAGGGAATCGCAGGACTGAGCATGCGCAAGCTCGGCCAGGTCCTCGGCGTCGACCCGATGTCGCTCTACAACCACGTCCGCGACAAGGACGACCTCCTGGACGGGATGGCCGATGCGATCGTCGGTGAGGTCGGGCCGGCAGCGGAGGGCGGGCCCTGGAAGGCCGACCTGCGAGCGACGGTGATGACCGCGCGACAGACGATGCTGCGTCACCCCTGGGCCGCCGCCGTCCTGGAGTCGCGAGCGACGCCCGGCGAGGCGACGATGCGCTACATGGAAGGCGTGCTGGGGGCACTCCGCCGCGGCGGCTTCTCGGTCAGCCTCGCCCACCACGGCCTGCACGTCCTCGGGAGCCGCGTCTTCGGCTTCAGCCAGGATCTCTTCGACGACAAGGCCGAGCCGAATCCCGACCCGGCGGCCATGGCGTCACTGGCCGAGTCCTGGGCGACGGCCTTCCCGAACATCGCCGAGCTCGCCCTCGCCGTCCGGCACGAGGGCGGCCTCGGGGGCTGCGATGACGACGTCGAGTTCGAGTTTGGGCTCGACCTCATCCTCGACGGCATGGAGCGGCTCCAAGAAGCGGCAACGCCGTCCGATCGCCGCTGACGCGACCGCGCTTCGCGCGTCTCAGGAAGCCGCGACGCGATGGCTCGAGCCCGGCAGGACGATGGCGACGGGCACCCACAGCCGGCGCTCGCCCGGGGCGAATCCGGTCCTCCTTGGAGCCCAACGTCCCACCGATCTCGGTCAGACACGACCCCGGATCGGAAGTGACGCCAGGATCGCCAAGATCGACCACGAGGGCTCCGGATCGTCCGAAACTGGTGGGCGCCGCGAGGACGGTCGGACGGCCTACGCGGGCTCGTGGGCGTGATCGTGGGCGTAATCGTGAACGTGGACCTGGCCGGCGAGGGCCATCGCCCGGTCCGGGCGGAGGGGAGCCAGGCTGCCCAGGGATTCGGCCACCACAAGAAGGTCGTCGTCGGCCTGGACCCGGAAGTCGACCGGCGGGTTCACGAACGTCTGGTGATTCCGGCTGACCGCCAGGAGCGTGGCCCGGTGCTCGCCACGGAGGCGGGCGCTGACCTCGTCGATCGTGAGGCCGAGGTAGGTCGCGGGCAGCTCCACCCTGTAGAGCTCGGAGCCCTCCCCGCCAGAGACGATGTCGGTGACGAGAGACGTGAGCCCCGGATATAGGGCCGAGCGGGCCAGCAACCGTGAGGCCAGGCGCGACGTCACGAGGACCTCGTCGACGTGGGCCCGCTGGAAGTGCTCGACGTGACGCGGGTTGTTGACCTCGGCGACGGTCCGCACCCCGGGCGCGACGGCCTCGATCGCCATCAGGGTCAGGATCGAGTGCATGTCCGCCTCGTTGGTCGGCGCCGAGGGGAAGACCACGGCCGCGGCGGCCTCCTCGATGCCCGCCCGTCGGAGGTCTTCGTCCGAGGTGGTGTCACCGCGGACGAAGTAGACGCCGTCGCCGGCGGGGCTCTTGTCGTGCTCGGCCAGGACGACGACCCTGGCCTTGTACTCGTCGCTCTTCAGCTCGGCGATGAGGTCGCGGGCGGTCGCGTTCCAGCCGCACACGACGATGTGGTCCTTGTAGCCGCTGGCGCCCAATCCCTGGCCCTCCTTGAGCAGGAAGTCGATGACGAGGGCGACGAGCGCCCCGGTGATGGTGCCGACGATCGCGACCCCGAACAGCACGAGCAGCCAGCTGACGACGAACCCGCCGGCCGACGCGACGTACCCGGAATCGCCCTGGCCGAGGATCGTGAAGATGGCCCAGTTGAACGACTTCCCGAACCACTCGATGGCGGTTCCGGGCCCCTGGGTCCATGGCTTCTCGAAGACCGTCACGAGGAGCGCTGCAATGGCGACGAACGCGGCCGCACCCTCGGCCAGGCTCAGGAAGAACCGCCGGTCGACGGCGCGCGCGATCCGCCGTGTGTGCCATGCCACCCGCCGCACGAGCGGGTTGGCCAGGAGCACGATGAAGGGATTGAACCGACCCACGGGTGACCGCCTCCCCGGCTGGACGTCATGGCCCGGATCAGGCCGCGGCCCGGCGATCGTGCCACACCCGGGGGCGATCCGGGAGCCTCGGGCGCGACGTATGCCCCGGTATCCTTCGAGCGCGCCCTCAGGACCGTCCGCCAGCGAGGTCGATCGTGCCCCACCGCGCCGTCCGCCGTCGTCTCGCCGCGCTCGCTCCGCCGGCGGCGCTGCTCCTCGCCGGCGCGATCGGGGTCGCCGCCTGCAGCGGCACCACGTCCGGCCCGACGCTCAGCCCGCCGGCGAGCGGCGCCAGCCCCGCGGCCGCCGAGCCGGTCACGCTGCGGCTCCAGGTCAGCCTCACGCCCGAGGAGCTGGCCGCATTCCGGCCGGCCCTCGAGACCCTGAGCGCCGCCCACCCCGAGTGGGTCGTCCGCCTCGAAGCCGTGCCCCAGGGCTCCGAGGTGGAGAAGGTCACCGCCGACCTCGCCGCCGGGACCCTGCCCGACGTCCTCCGGGTTCAGGGCCTGAACGTCCAGCAGTGGATCCGGCGATCGGCCTTCCTCGACCTCGACGAGCGGATCGTGGCGGACCTCGACGGCGCAGACGACTTCTATCCCGGCCCGCTCGAGCAGTTCACCTGGCAGGACCGCGCCTGGGGCCTGCCCGACACCGCCAGCCCCGAGGTCGTCTTCTACAACACCGCGATGTTCGATGCTGCCGGCCTCGCCTACCCCACCCGCGCCTGGACGTACGACGACATGCGGGCTGCGGCGATCGCCCTGACCCTCGATGCGGGGGGCCGTCATCCGGGCGAGGAGGGTTTCGACCCGGCCAGGATCCGGCAGTGGGGCTGGAACGGCGGGCTCACCTACTTCTGGCAGAACGAGATGGTCCGAGCCCTCGGCGGCGACCTGTGCCTGAACGCCGACTGCACCTCGATGTCGTTCACCGACCCGGCGACGGCCGCCGCGATCGAGTGGTGGGTGACCCTGGTCCGTGACGACCACGCCGCGCCGTATGACCCGTACGGCGGCTCCCAGACCGGCGTCCCCGGCGATCCGTTCCTGGCCGGGGCGGCGGCGATGGGCTCCAACGGCTGGTTCGCCGTGGGCCAGCTGAACGCCGCCGCCACGATCGCCTACGACGTCGCGCCGCCGCTCGTCGGGGTCGACGGCCAGCGTCACACCCCGCTGAGCACCAACGGCTACGTGATCGCCGCCTCGAGCGATCATCCGGACGAGGCCTGGGCGCTGGTGCAGGCGCTCGTGGCCCCCGAGTTCCTCGCCTCCACGTGGGGTCGCCCGGGTCACGCCGTGCCGGCCCGGATCTCCGTGGCCGGCTCGGTCATCGACGCCGGCCATGGCCCGGCGAACCAGGGGGCCGTGCTCGAGGCGATGGCGGCCGGCCGAGTCTTCCGTCCGTACACGGCGTCGGCATTCGCGGCCTACGGCGCAACGGTCGATCTCTTCACCCGACTCAACACCGGCGAGCTGGCGATCGAGGACGGCCTGGCTCGGCTGGAGGCGGCCGCCAATGAGGCCCTCGCCCCGGATCGCGACCCGTGACGCCCGGGGTCGCACGCCGCCGTCCGTGGCGAGCCCCTGTCCTGCGCCCGCGGGAGCGCTGGTTCTACCTGCTCATCGCTCCGTGGCTCGTCGGCCTCGTCGTCTTCCAGGCAGCGCCGATCACCGGCGCTGCGGCCCTGGCCTTCGCCGAGTGGGCCCCGCCGCTCCCGATCGAGTGGGTCGGCAGCGCCAACCTCGAGCTGATGCTGCGCGACCCGGTCTTCTGGCAGTCGCTGGCGAACACGCTCGTCTACAGCGTTGGGACGGTCGTGCCGGGGCTCGCGCTCGGCCTCGGCCTGGCGCTCCTCCTTCGCGGCCAGCGTCGCGGCGGCACCGTCCTGCGTGGCGCCGTGTTCATGCCGGTGGTCATCTCGGGCGTGGCGACGGCGCTCGTCTGGGGCTGGATCCTCAACCCCAGGTTCGGGCTGCTCAACGCCCTCCTCGGGCTCGCCGGCGTCCAGGGTCCGGCCTGGCTCCAGGATCCCGGCTGGGCGATGCCAGCCCTCATCGTGATGGGTCTCTGGAACGTCGGGGTCAACGTCATCGTCTACCTGGCGGCCCTCAATGCCGTGCCGCGGGAGCTCCACGAGGCCGCCGCCCTCGATGGCGCGGGCCGCGCGGGCCGATTCCGGCACGTCGTCTGGCCGGCGCTCACGCCGATCACGTTCTACCTCGCGATCGTCAACGCCATCGGCGCCTTCCAGGTCTTCACCCCGACCTACCTCCTGACCGGTGGAGGCCCCGATGGCTCGACCCTGACCCTGGCCCTCTATACCTACCAGAACGCCTTCGGCTACGGCCGACTGGGCTACGCGTCGGCGCTCTCGCTCGCGCTGGTTGCCGCGCTCGTGGCGCTCACGGTCCTGCAGTTCCGGCTCGCGGGCCGGCGCGTCGCGTACGTGGGAGCGGACGGATGAGCGAGGGCGTCCTGCCGGTCGGCGGACGATCCGTGACCGGCGAGCCGGCCGCCCGCGGAAGCGTCGCCAACGTGGCCCACGAGCCGCTCCACCGGGGCGGACGCCTCGGCCCGGTCCGGACGGTCCTGGCCGTCCTCGCGGTCCTGCCCTTCGCCCTGCCGCTGCTGTGGCTCGTGGCGAGCGTCCTGAAGCCCGTGGGCCAGTTCTACGCCTTTCCTCCGACGATCCTGCCGGCCCCACCGTCCCTCGACAACGTCGCCGGGGCCGTGGCCCTCGTCGACGTCCCGCGCCTGCTCGCCAACTCGACCCTCATCGCCGGCCTCAGCGTGGCCGCGGCGGCCGTCTCGGCGTCGCTCGTGGGATTCGCGTTCGCGACGCTCCCGGCCCGCGGCCGACGACCCCTGTTCGCGATCCTCATCGCGACGATCCTGGTCCCGCCCTCGGCGACGCTCGTGCCCCAGTTCATCCTGTTCAGCCGGCTCGGCTGGGTGGACAGCTACCTGCCCCTCATCGTGCCTCACCTCTGCGGCGGCGCGTTCTACGTCTTCCTTTTCCGGCAGTGGTTCCGGAACCAGCCGGCCAACCTGTTCGAGAGCGCCGAGCTCGACGGCGCCAACCCGCTCCAGGCCTGGTGGCACATCGCCCTGCCGCTCGCCAGGCCGGCGATCGCCGCCGTCGCCGTCTTCGCCTTCGTCGGCTCGTGGAACGACTTCCTGGGTCCGCTCCTGTACCTGCGGACGCCGGAGACCTTCACGATCAGCCTGGGGCTGGCGGCCTTCCAGGGTACGTACGTGAGCCAGCTCCACTTCACCCTGGCCCTGTCGCTGGTCGCGCTCATCCCGGTCGTGGCAGTCTTCGCGGTCGCCCAGCGCTGGATCGTCCAGGGCGTGGCAACGGGCGGCTGGCGAGGGTGAGGCGATGAGCCACCGCATCCGCCGGATCCAGCAGCTGCCCATCGCCGCCACCCCGCTCGTGGCGACGTTCGGGCTGTTCGGCGAGCGGCTCGAGGTCCGGACGAACGATCCGCGGGTCGTCGCCGCGGCGGAGGCCTCGTTTGGGCGGTTCGCCGAGCCGCCCGACGGTGCCCCGCTCGTCGTCCGGCTCGTGGTCGCCGACGGCGAACCCGGCGGCGGGCCCGACGGCGACCCCACGCCGCCCGACGGCGAACCCGGCGGCGGGCCTGACGGCGATTCCACGCCGCCCGACCCGCGAGACCTCGTCCACGACACGGCCGGGCACCTCCTGGCCATCGGTCTCGGGGCCGCGAGCCGGGCCGTCGTCGACGCCGACCGCGGCTGGGCGACGGGCTCGGTCTCGCCAGCGGTCGCGGGCCAGGCCGGGCTCCTCCGCTACGCATTCGTCGAGGCGATGGCCCTGGCGATGCTGACCGGCGGGCGCGGCTACGTCCCGATCCACGCCTCCTGCGTCGTGCGCGACGGGGTCGGGATGATCCTCCAGGCGCCGGCCGGGACGGGAAAGTCGACGCTCGCCTTCGCCTGTGCCCGGCGAGGCTGGGGCCTCCTCGCCGAGGACGTCGTCTTCGCCCGACCGAGGGACGGGCACGGCGCCGATGCGCCGCTCGAGCTGTGGGGCATGCCCTGGACCCAGCGCCTGATGCCCGACACGCCTCGCTTCTTCCCCGAGCTGGCCACGTCGGTGGCGCGCCTCCAGGCCAACGGTGAGCACAAGCTGGAGGTCGACCTCGACGTCCACCTGCCGGGCGCGGCGACCCCGAGGGCCGCCGCGGGGCCGGTGGTCCTGCTCGCTCGCGACACCGGCGGCCCCACCCGGGCCGAGTGGCTGGACGCGGCCAGCTCGCCCGCCGAGGTCGAGGTCCTGTGGCCGTGGCAGGTCGGCTGGACGAGCTCCCACGAGGCGACCGCGACGCGGCTGCTCGCCCACGGACTGCTTCGGCTTCACCTCAACGGCAGGCCCGACGAGGCGGTCGATGCCCTGGAGCGAGCCCTCGCGGCACCGGCCGGCGCCTCGGGAACCGCGAGCCAGCCCGTCGCGTCCCAATCGCGCTGACAACCTGCACGGGCCCGCTCCATGCGCACTCGGTTCACCCTGTTCGCGGTCCCTCTGATCGTCGCCCTCGCCGCCGCGGCGTGCGGGACCGCGACCCCGTCGCCGTCGGGCACCCCGTCGCCCTCGGGCCCGGACGGCTCGACCGGGCCGTCGACCGGGTTCCGCCTCCGGGTCACCACCGTCCAGGCCCTGCCGCCGCTCGACATGTTCTCCTGGACGCCGCAGATCCTGATCACCGACGACCTGATCGCCGTCCAGGGCGGCGCCATCCCGCTCATCTTTCCGGGCCCCCTCGTGATGCCGCTCGTCGGCGCCCGGCTGACGGAGGAGGCGTGGGCCAGGATCGTCTCCGAGGCGAAGGCCGCGGGGCTCCTGTCGGGCAACGGCGACTTCACCGGCGGCGGGCTGCCGCCCGGGGCCGCCGCGGCCCGCCTCCAGCTCGTCGTCGAGGGCCGGCTGTTCGACCTGACGGGCGACCCGGGTCGGGTGGCCTTCTGCGGCGAGACCCTGTGTCGGCCAGAGCCCGGCACGCCCGAGGCGTTTGCGACCTTCGTGAGCCTCCTGGGCGATCTGCGTGGCTGGCTCGGGGCCGGCGTCGGTGCCCAGGCGCCGTGGACGCCCGCCGCGTACGCGGTCCTGGTGGGTCCGCCGCCGCCCGACAACGAGGGCCTCGCCGTTGGCCCCCGACCGTGGCCCTTCGAGAACGGCGCGGCCGAGTTCGGGGAGTCCCTCACCGGCCAGCCCGACCGTCGCTGCGGGATCGTAAGCGGTGCCGAGGCGGCCGCCTTCGCCGCGGCCCTCGAGAACGCCACCCAGCTCACGACCTGGCGGGATCCGGCCCTGGCGGACCCGGTCGGTCTGACCGTCCGGCCGCTCCTGCCGGGCGACGACGATCCCTGCGCGCCGCTCGTCGGAGGCTGACCGGCCGCCGGGATCGGTGTGTCCTCGGGCTGCCGGTGGCGGTCAGCCCCCCACTGGTGCCTCCGGCTGGGTGACGTCGACGAGCTTGGCTCCGAGCGCGGCGACGAGATCGTCCGGCGCGAGGTGGAGGTTGACCCCGTGGGCGCCGCCGCCGACGCTCACGACCTCGAGGCCAACGATCGAGGCGTCGGCGATGACTGGCCAGGCCCGGGCAGAGCCGAACGGCGTGATCGTGTAGCGGACGTAGCCGGTCACGTCGCGTGCCTCGTCGGCGTCGGGCAGCGACAGTCGCGAGACGCCGAGGTGGGCTCGGAGCTTGGGCCAGTCGAAGCGCCGGCCGGCCGGGACGAGGACGAAGAGGTAGTCGTCGTCGCCGCGCCGGACGACGATCGTCCGGAGGAGCGCCGCCAGCGGGATGCCCTGCCGCTCGGCGGCCTCCTCAGCGCTCCGGGCCGGCTCGATCCGGACCTCCCGGTACGGAACGCCGGACGCGGCGACGGCCAGCGTCGCCGGCGTCGGCCCCGGCGGCGGCGCGGGGACGTGCGGTCGCTCGGCCGCCATCAGCCGGGGAAGACCGTGCCGCCGTTGGGCGAGAGGACCTGGCCGGCGTGGGCGTCGCCGCCGGGAGCGGCCCGGAACGCGATCGAGGCCGCGATCTCCTCGGCCGCCAGGAACGGGCCGATGAGGACGATCGCGCGCGCGGCCTCGATGGCTTCGGGCGTGCCTTCGAACAGCATCGGCGTCTCCACCGGTCCCGGCGCAACGGCGTTGTCGCCGACACCCCGTCCCGCCACCTGCCGGGCGAGGGCCCGCGTGAAGCCGACGAGGGCGGTTTTCGCGGTCGCGTCCAGCTGTCCCACGGTCGCGAGCCTAGCAGGCGGCCGCCCACCGGGCGTTGGCCCGCCGCGGCCGTCCGAAACGGACCGGCGGTGGCCGCGTCTCAACGCACGACGAAGGACCAGGATCCACAGGCGGAGGAACGACCAATGGACGGATGGCGACGGTGGAGCGCGATCGTCGCGCTCGTCGCGATGCTGGTGGCCGGATGCGGCGCGGGCAGCAGCCCGCAGCCGAGCCTTGAGCCGCGCGACGAGGTCGTCGCCGCGCTCCGATCGACGGCCGATCTGCAGACGGTCCATGCCCTGCTCCGAATCGAGGTCGGCGGCCTGGCCGACGAGACGACGACCCTCACGATCGAGGGCGACGTCGACATCGCAGCCCGCGAGCTGGACGTGACGGCCGCGTTCGTGCCCGAGGTTTTCGGCGCGACGGGCGGGCGCTTCGTCGTCGTCGATGGCCTCTCCTTCAGCCGCCAGGATGACGCCGAGTGGTCGATCTCGGGCGACGGGGTCTCCGATCCCCTGGCCATGGTGCCGACGACGGCGCGGATCGCCGAGGTGATCGAGGCCGCGCTGCGCGACCCGGCCACGACCATCCGCCGGGAAGGCGTCGAGGACTGCGGCGACGCCCGCTGCGACCGGATCCGGGCGGAGATCCCGGCCGACGTCGCCTGGCTGGCGCTCAACCGGATGATCCGGCCCGAGGGCCAGCCCGAGGCCAGCCTGCAGCCGCTGCCGTCGGGGTTCCCGGGTTTCGCGATCGACCTGTGGATCGAGCAGGGCAGCCATCGCCTCCGGCAGGCGACGAACACGACCGTGGTCGACCGGACGACGATCTCGATCGTGGTCGCCCTCTCGGCCCACGACGAGCCGGTCACCATTCGCCCGCCGATCGAGCCACCGGCGAGCCGGTAGCGCCTCGTCGGAGGGCACCGGCAGGCGCGGAGGCTACTCCGTCAGTGGTATGTCCTCGGGCCGGAGCTGCGGCTCCGGGGCGCCGGCCGGGCCAACGGGCATCATCCGGAGCCGCCGGACCGGCGAGAGCCACACGACGACGACCGCGGCGACGGCGCCGGCGATGCCGACGGCGAATGCCACGCGGAGCCCGAACAGCTCGCCGACGACCCCGCCCACGATCGAGCCGGCGAGGGCCAGGAGGGTCGTGACGAACTCGATCGTGGCGTTGACCCGACCGAGAACGCGGTCGTGGACGATCGACTGGGTGAGCGACTGCTCGAGGACGTCGTAGACCGTCGCGAGCGAGTCGCCGATGAGCTGCTGGCCGATGAGGAAGGCCGCTCCGACCACGATCGCCCCGGACGGCGCGAGCGGGATGAGGGTGTTGCCGATCGCCATTCCGGCCAGGCCGATCACCATCGTCGGGCCGAGGCCGAGTCGCCTCGCCAGCGGGCCGGCGATCGCGGCGCCGACGAACGACCCGATCCCGCCGAGGGCGGCGACGATCCCGATGGCGGCCGGGCCGAGGCCGATCTCCTCGGTCACGAACACGAGGTAGGTCGCGCCGAAGACCCCCCACAGAACGTGGGTCCCGGCATGGGCCAGGGCGAGGGCCCGCAGGATCGGCTCGCGGGCGACGATCCGGATGCCCTCCCGGATCTCGTGGAGGACCGGATTGCGATCGGCGGCCGGCGGGGGCGGCGGCTCGGCCCGCCGGATCGAGCCGAGGAACACGGCGGACACGACGAACGAGACGGCGTCGACGGCGATCGCGACCGGCGCGGTCAGGACCTGGATGAGGAAGCCGCTGATCGCGAAGCCGCTGAACTCGGCGACCGAGGTGCTCGCCGAGAGGGCACTGTTGGCCGCCACCAGCCGGGCCCGGGCAACGATCGTCGGCAGGTAGGCGGTGCTGGCCGAGTTGAAGAACGTCGACAGCATCGCGGCGAGGAAGGCGACGGCAATGAGCTGCGGCAGGCCAAGGACGCCGCCGAGGGCCGCGAGCGGGATCGTGCCCAGGAGGACCGCCCGCCCGAGATCGGCCGCGACCATGACCGGGCGCCGCCGGAGGCGGTCGACCCAGGCGCCGGCGACAAGCCCGACGAGGAGCCAGCCGAGGAGCTCGAAGCTTCGAAGCGCGGCGATCTCGAGCGGTCCGGCTCCCAGCGCATAGATCGCGGCCAGGGGCAGCGCGGTCCGGGTGACGAACGATCCGACGTACGAGATCGAGGCCGCCGCCCACAGCCGCACGAACGCCCCGTCGCGCCACAGTGACGCTGGTTCGCCCGCCGGCGTCTCGCCGCCGGTGTCCGTCTCCGCGGTCACGCCGTCACGGCTCGCCGTTCGCGCCGGGCACGGCGCGCGTTCCGGGTCCGCTCGTTGGCTTGACCTTCGATCAGCATTCCGAAGGGCGCCCGACTGACCATGGTGCTGGCACGTCGGAAGTCTGCTGCACCCGCGGGCGTCCTGTCCGGGTCCGCGTGCACGAGTTCGCCCGCGCTGGAGAGCCTCATGGCCCGCGGGCGGCCGGTTGCCGCCGGATGGTACGGTTGCTCCGGACGGACCAGCAAGGGGGGCGAGGGCGGGTCGTGGCTTGGAACCTCAGGTCCTGGCGACAAGCGCTCGCCTGCGGGTCGGCTCTCGTCGTGATGCTCGGCGCCTGTTCGTCGAATCCATCCATCGCGGCCAGCGGCCCCGGCACAAGCGGTGTCCCGCCCCGGACCCAGGCCCCGGCGTCCGTCGCCGCGGTCGCGACCCCCGGCCAGACGCCCGGCGGCGCGATCTCGGTGTACCAGCTGAGCGAAGGCCCCTGGGCCGAGGGCACGATCCACGTCGAGGTCAGGGGCGGCCACCAGGTCGACCTCGACCTCCCGTTCTCGAGCGGCGACACCGCCGCTGGCAGGACGACTATCACCTACGAGCGCCTGGATCCGGCGGACAGCCGCTGGTCCCCCGGCCTCGTTCGACTGTCGTTCTTCTTCCAGGCCGACAGCATCGGGATCGAGAGCGGCGGGCTCGTGGTCCAGGGGCCGTGTACGTACGCCTTCATCGAGGTCACGGAGGGCAGCCTGTCCGGTGACCTCGCCTGCGCCGACGACCTCCAGGCTACGGTCCAGGGCGACCCGCGCGAGATCACGATCACGGGCTCGTTCTCGGGAGGCCGCTGAAGGAGGGATCCAGCCGGGCAGCACCAAGTTGGCGCCGCCGGTTTGCGCGGCGTCGGCCCTGGCCCGGAGGCGGGGCCTCAGGCGTCCTCGAGGGCGATCCGGATGCGCTTGTTGATCCGGCCCTTCGACTCGTAGCCGGAGACCCGGATCCGTCCGACCTCCGCGGTGTTCGCGACGTGAGTCCCGCCGTCGGCCTGGAGATCGAGGCCCACGATCTCGATCGTCCGGATCTCCTCTATCCCCTCGGGCAGGAGGTTGACCTTCGTCCGGACCAGGTCCGGGATGGCGAAGGCCTCGGCCCGCGGCAGGACGTTGACCCGGACCTCGCGACCGGCCGCGAGCTCGGCGTTCACGGCGGCCTCGATGGCGTCGACGAGGTCGCCGCTCAGCCGTTCGAACTCGAAGTCCATCCGGCCGGCACCGGGCTCCATGTTGCCGCCGGTGACGAGGGCGCCATAGTCCCGCCACACCACGCCACACAGGGCATGGAGGGCGGTGTGGGTCCGCATCAGGGCGAGCCGGCGAGCCCAGTCGAGGTCCACCCGGAGGCGGTCGCCGAGCCGTGGCGGCTCCACGCCCGGCTCGAGCTCGTGGACGATCTCGCCGCCCGACTTCCGGGCGGCGACGACCGTCCAGGTCCGCCCGTCGGCGGACCGGAGGAGCGAGCCGCGGTCGGGCGGCTGACCGCCGCCACCGGGGTAGAAAACGGTCGAGTCGAGGACCACGAGGGGGCTCTCGGCCGGATCGACATCGACCACCCTTGCCTCCACGTCACGGGCGTACGCGTTCGTGTAGCAGAGTTGCAGGTTCATGGCCTGGCAGGGTACTGCGCCACGGTAGCGACGTTGGATCACCCGCGACAGCGCGCAGCGGTGCGGCGCGACACCACATAAGCCGCAGCTAAGCGCTGCCGGCTACCGTGGCCGGCGTCGACGTGGGCATCGGGGCGGGGACGTCGGGTGGGATGCGGTGCGGACCGGGACCCACGCGACCAGCCGATGGTCCTGCCCCTACCCAGTACTACCGCCGGATTGAGGGCACGCCCCCGGGTTCTCAGGATGGGGTCCCCGGTGGACAAGCCGGGCGATTTCATCCTCAGCCCAGGAGTGCCCAGTCATGAAGCTCAGGATCCAGCGGGCCTGGCAGCTCGTCCTGGCCGTCTCGCCGCTCGCGGCCATCGCGCTCGTCGAAGCGGCGATGAAGCGCTGGTAATCCCAGCGCTTCACGCAATCGCCTGATCCGGCACCTCCTGCCGGACGGACAACAGAAGAACGAGGCCCGGACCCTCCTCCGGGTCTCGTTCCATGTTCCCGAGGGTCGCCGGCGGCCCGCCGAGCGCGGGCCGGACTCCTGAGCCTGCGATCGAGGTGACGCTGCCGGCCGTCGTGACCAGCCGTGACGCTGCGATCCGCATATCTGGTCCTGGCGGCGGGTTACGACCGGCAGGACGGGCAGGTGTCCGCACGGCCACGCTGCGGTCGTCTCCGAGCGGGCTGCCGAACGCGCGCACGACCGCGCTACCGGCTCCAACGGCCCGGTCATGACGATGCCACCGTCGGAGGTCACTGCAAGGCGGACGAGGCGGGCCCGCACCGGTCCGAGCGCCCGGACCAGGGCGAGCACCCGCGACTGGCGGGCACCGGCCTCACGGACCCGCCTCAGGCGCTGCGGCTCGGGAGGAGCTCCAGGCGGACGGCGACCATCGCGGCCTCCACCCGGCCCGACACGCCGAGCTTGGCCAGGATGTTCCCGACGTGGACGCCGACGGTCTTCTGGCTGATGAACAGGCGTTCCCCGATCTCGCGGTTCGTGCGGCCCTGGACGATGAGGCCGAGGACCTCGCGCTCACGGTTCGACAGCCCGAAGGCGGCCTCTGTGGGCGCGGCGGGCGGCCCCAAGAAGGCCTCGGCGATGCCGCCGGCCGGGCTGACCGGGGCCGGGCCGGCCGGGCCCGCCACGACCGCCGCGAAGGCCTGGGCGGCCGGCGGTTCCAGCCCCGGCCCGGTGGCGACGAGCCGTGATTCGGCCCCACCGTCGGCCGCGACAGCCGACGACGCGTCACCTCCAGCTGCGGCCTCGTCGGCCACCGAGGTCGCCACGACCGGCAGGCTGATCAGGGCCCGGCCGGCCAGCTCCTCGAGCTGGCGGACGAGCGGGCCAGCGCCCAGCTCCCGCGCGATCCGGACCGCCTCGAGGAGCGGGCTCCGGGCAGCCGCCCGGCCCTCCCTGGCGTCGCGGGCCGGGAGGGCCGCCTCGGCCTGCCGCCAGCGAGCCCTCGCGACCTGGTAGGGATCGCCGACCGCCTCCCAGGCCCGGGCGATCGAATCCCAGACCACCGGCGCGTCGCGCCCGTCGAGCCTTGCGGCATAGGCGCGGGCGGTCGCGATCTGGGCCTCGGCTTCGCGCCGGCTCGAGGCGTCCGTCGGGACCCCGCTGGAGCCGAGGATCCGCTCGGCCTCGGCGAGGGTTCGCTGCGCCCGCTCCCGGGCCGCCGCCAGCTCGGGCAGGGCACGCCGGTCATGGGCATCGGCGACGATGGCCGCCTGGACCTCCAGGTAGGTCGCCGCCATCCGGGCGGCGAGGACCCAGTCCTCCGATTCACGGACCATCGACCAGCCCAGCTCGGCGGCTCGCCCGGCGTCGCCGAGGTCGCCGCGCCACAGGGCGAACGACGCCGCCGCCCGACTGGCAGGCACCACCGACTGGGGGTCCGGCGCGTTCCGGAGCTCGAGCAGACGACGGCCAAGGAGCCTGGCGGCCTGCTCGCCGGATGCCGATTCGACCTCGAGCATCGCCGACGTGACCGCGGCATCGGCGAAGGCGTCGGCGGCGGGGCTCCACTCGAGGGCCTTGCGGATCGCCTCGCGTGCCTCCGCCCAGCGGCCGGTCAGGAACAGGGCCTCGGCCACGTTGCCGCGCAGGGCGTTGCCGTAGACGGCCTCGACGCCATCGCGCCGGGCCCGTTCGATCGCGTCCATCGTCACCGCGATCGCCTCGTCGCCTCGGTGGAGAAGGGTCAGCGCGGTCGTCAGGTTGAGCGTTGCCCGGAACCAGTCGTCGGCGTCGCCGACCTCGGCGGCGATCTCACGGGCGCGTTCGAGGAGGGCGATGGCCTCGGCCGGCGCCGCGCTCCAGGCGCGCGCGATCCCGAGCGTGCAGGTCGCGTGACCCTCGGCCGCGCGCGCCTCGGGACCCACGGTCCCCGCGATCGCGATCGCGTGCGAGGCCACCGACTCGGCCTCGGCGAACTGGCCGAGGAGCATGAGGGTCTGGGCCAGCGACCCGAGGACGCGGGCGCGCAGGGCGCCGGGGCCGGGCGGGGCGAGGGACGCTGCGCGGCGATGCTCAGCGAGCGCCCGGTCATGGTCGCCCAGCAGCCGCGCGACCCGGCCCAGCCGGTCGTGCAGGCCGGCCAGGCGGGCCCGATCCTCTCGCTCGCCGAACCGGGCGGCCGCCGATTCGAGGTACGCCAGGGCCCGGTCAGGCCGGCCGGCCGCGAGGGCGACGTCGGCCGTCTCGAGCAGGAGGAGCCCGGTGATCGCCCGATCGCCGACCTCGGCGGCGCCGAGCTCCATCGCCAGCTCGAGCAGCGCCAGCTGGTCGCCGGCGGCGCCGCGCGCCGCGGCTGCCCCGGCGGCCTCGAGCAGCGAGCCGCGGGCGGCCTCGGTTTCGTGCGCCGCCAGCCAGTTCCGCGCCCGGGCCGCGGGCCGGCCGGCGAACGCCACGGCGAGGGCGACGTGGTGGCGGCGCCGCTGCATCGGCAGGAGGTCGGTCGCGATCGCCCGCGCGACGAGCTCGTGGCGGATCTCCACCTCGCCGTTCGGGTGCTCGGTGACGAAGCCCGATTCAACGCCCTCGTCGAGGCCGGCCCGGAGGTCCGCGTCGAGGCCGTCGGCCGCGCGCCTCGGACGGCCGGTGGAACGCGGTGGAAGGCCGTGGGCGTCGGCCTCGAAGGCCGTCGCGACCCGCTGCAGGTCGTCGCGTCGGAGCGGCTCCTCGGCCAGCGCCAGGAGGCGAAGGGCCCGGCGGCCCTCGGGGCTGCGCTGCGCCAACCGAGCCGAGACCAGCTCGTCAAGCGAGGAGCCGAGCGACACCCCGGACAGCTCGCGCCGGGCGGCGAGGACCTCCTCGGCGAGGAGCGGATTGCCGGCCGAGCGCTCGGCCGCCAGGAGGAGCAGCGAAGCCGTGGGACGCTCGCCCTCGATGGCCGCAACGAGGTCGGCCAGCTCGTCGCGGCTGAGCGGGCCCAGCTCGAGGCGCTGGGGCGGGTCGGCGGTGTCCGACATCGCGGCGAGATCGACGAGCAGGGGGTCGCCGCGGACCAGGCGGTCGCTGCCGTGGGTCGCGAGGATGCACAGTCGTGCAGGCCGTGAGACGCGGGCCAGGAAGACGGCGAGGGCCCGGGTCGCGGCATCGGCGACGTGGAGGTCCTCGAGGGCGAGGAGCACCGGCCGGTGCTCCCCGGCCCGCTCGAGCAGCCCCAGGACCGCCTCGGCCAGCCATGCGGCCCGTCGATCGGGACCCACCCGGAGGGGTCGCCCGGCGCCGTCCGGCGCAGCATCCGCCCGGACCTCCGGCAGGAGGGTGGCCAGGGCCTCGGCGCCGGGTCCGAGGAGCCGCGACCGCTCCGCCTGAGGGAGGTCGGCCAGGAACGGACGCAGGCCGTCGATGACTGGCGCATAGGCCTCGCCCGAGCGGCCGGCGACCGCCCGCCAGCGGAGGATCGTGAACGGCTCGGCGAGCCGCCCGACGCGGCGGATGCTCTCGTCGACGAGGCGGCTGACGCCGGTCCCACCCGGCCCGGAGATCAGGACGCGCTGACTGTGGCCCGCGGCGGCGGCCTCGAGGGCGACGGCGATCCGGGCGATCTCCCGCTCTCGCCCCACGAAGCGTTCGCTGCGCAGCGTCGCCGGCATGGCTGCCATCGTGCCACACGCCACGTGCCGCTGGCCCGCTCGGGACCGTTCACCGCACGAACAGCCGTCGCCCGCAGGCACCGCGTGGCCCGGGCGCGACGGCGGGCTCGCGCGACGGCCCCGGTCGCGTAGGCTGGGACCGATGGTCGACAAGCCCCGCGCCGCGCCGCATCCCCGCAACCAGCTCAACGAGCTGAGCGGCGAAGAGTGGCTGTACTTCACGAAGTCCGTCTGGTCGACCGCCTATCCCTCGGAGCTGGGCCACGCCCTCCGACGGGCCCACGGGGCCAACAAGCCGCCACGGCTGATGGCCAGGCTCATCGAGTTCTTTACCAGGCCGGGCGAGCTCGTCCTGGATCCCTTCGCCGGGGTCGGCGGGACGCTCCTGGGCGCGGCGGTCGCCCGAGGCGCTCGCCGAGCGCTCGGCTTCGAGCTGGCCCCACGCTGGGCCGAGGTCTACGCTCGGGTGGTGGACGTGGCCGTGGCGGAGGCCCGCGCCGGGACCACACTGGTCGACCTCGGGGCGCAGGACCCCGGCGGGCCGCGGACGTTCGACCCCTCGGGCTGCGAGCTCCGGGTCGGCGACGCCCGGCGGCTCCTCCGCGAGCTGCCAGACGCAGCGGTGGACTTCGTCGCGACCGACCCGCCCTACAACGTCCAGCTGCCGATGACGATGTCCGGCGGGGCGCTGTCCGAGGCCTTCGCCAACCGGCGGACGGACTACGCCATGATCACCGACGACCCGGCCGACCTCGCGAACGCCGCCGACTACCCGGCTTTCCTCGACGCCATGACCGAGGTCCTCGCCGAGCTGCGGCGCGTCCTCCGACCCGGACGCTACATCGCCCTCATCGTTCGTGACGCGTACCAGGACGGCCGCTACCTCTTCACCGGTGCCGACCTGGCGGCCCGCGGCGCGGCTGTCGGGCTGGTGCCGAAGGGGGACGTCATCTGGTACCAGGCGGGGACCCGCCTGCGGCCGTACGGCTACCCGAACGTCTTCGTGCCGAACATCGCCCACCAGCACGTCCTCATCCTTCGGCGGGAGCCGGAGCGAGGAGGGCGGCGACGCCCGCCGACGGGCTGAGTCGATGGGCCGGGCGGCGTGCCCGTCTACCTAGCGAAGGCCTCGCGCGGCGAGCATCGCGGCCAGGGCGTTGTCGGCCTCGGGTTCGGGCTCGACCCGGCCGTTGCCGTTGTCCGGCCGGGCGATGACGTCGCCGAGCGTGGTCCGGTGGACCCAGCCCTGGCGCCCGTCCGGGCAGAGCACCCGGCAGTAGGCGCCGGAGCGCTGCTCGACCTGGACCTCGTCACCGGCGACGAGCTCGCCGATCCGCGTGGCGAGGATCTCGTCGGGCCGATCGAGCAGCGGGATGACCGCGTAGCGGATCGTCCGACGCTCGGCGCCGGTCGCCGCGCCGGCGGACCCCGGCGCTCCGATCTCAAAGGTCAGGCGCGGGCGCTCGGGGGCCGGAGAGCGGACCGGGTCGGTCTTGCGGGCCTCGAGCAGCGACGGTCGTCGCCAGCGTGGCATGAGGGCTTCCGGGTCCGGCGGCGCCACCGGTGCGGGCGCGAAGACCATGCCCATCCCGATCCCCGTTGCCGCGGCCGACTGGAGGACGCCGTCGGGCGCGGGCGGCTCGCCGTCGCGGCGCCGCTTGTTGAAGATCATGAAGGCCATCCAGGTCGTGACGAGGACAGACGAGGTCACGACGGCCGGGATCGTCGGCAGCTGCCCGGCGCCGGTGCCGGACAGGCCGAGGGCGGCGAGGCCGCCGTTCAGCGACGCCTGGAGCCAGGTCATCGGATCGCCGGACCCACCGGCATTCCCCGGGCCCGCGGCACTTCCGCCGAGGGAGTCGCCGCCAGTCTCGACGCCGGTGCTGTCGCCGGTTCCGTTGCCCGTGCCCGTTCCCCCCGCGGAGGCGCCGCCCGAGCCACCCGGGCCGCCGCTCGTGACCGAGCCCTCCGCACCGCTCGACCAGCCGAGGTCGATGGCGAACCACGGACGATGGTGAAGGTCGTCAATCGAGGTGCCGCTGGAAGAACCCTCGCCCGAGCCGGTCCCACCGGGAGCCCCGGCGGCGGTCGATTCGTCCAGGGCCATGCCGTCGGGACCGCGGCCGCTGCCGCGGAGATCGTCCGAGCCGTTGGCGTCGATCGTGCCGGCGCCGGTGCCCGAACCGCTCGAGCTGCTGCCGCCGTCGGTCCCGCCGGTCGATCCACCGGCGGTACCGCCGGATGTGCCCCCGCCTGTCGTGCCGCCGCCGGCGCTTCCGCCACCCGAGGTGCCCGGGCCGGGCGTCGCGTCCGGCGGCTCGCTGGGCTCCGGGGTCGAGGTCGGCGGCGGCGTTGGGGTCGGGGGCAACGTCGGGGTCGGGTCGGGCGATGGCGCGGGGCCGATCGTGACGCTGCCGGCGGCGAGCTCGTCGACGAAGCGCTCGGCATCGCGGGCCTCGAACAGGACGTCGTGGGTGCCGGCCGGGAGGGTGGTCGTGACGGTGAATTCGACGCCGGCCTTCCAGTCACTGCCGTTGCCGGCCATGGCGTACCGCTGCTCGCCGACGGCCACCCGCACGTAGTCGGGCGGGAGGGCGTGGGCATTCCGGTAGGTGATCGTGAAGGTGACCGGGGTGGCCGCGTCGGTGGCGCGGGGTGAGACGACCGGGTCGAGCAGCTTCGTCGGGCCGGGCGGCGCCCCCGCGACCGGGAGCGTCAAGGCGAGCAGGAGGAGCGCCGCTCCCCAGGCGGCGACCAGCAGCTCACGGGCCCGTCGGGCCGGACGACGATCTCGAACGACGGTCACGGGGTACCTCGGCACGGACGCGCTTCGCCCGCATTGGGGGGAGCATCGCCGGGGACCGGGGCGGCATCAATGGTACGGCCGTCCTTCCCGACCCCTGACCTGCGCCCCCGGCCCTGCCGGATCGGCCTCCGAGCGGTGCGGTCCGGGGTGGTCCGGGGCGGTGAGTGGTCCCCTCGTCCGCGTCGGATGACCCGAAGGAGCCATTCCCTCGCGCGCGAGGCGGGCCCACCATCTGGCCATGCAGGTGATCGCCCCCGAACGCCCCGTCGCCGGTCTCCCGAGCCGGTTCGACATCGCCCGGGCGGTCGTGGTTGGCGGGATCCTCGTCGCCGGCGCGACGGTCCTGGCCTACCTCGTCTTCCTGACCGAGTTCCTCGGCCAATTCACCCCGTCCGGCCGGGCCAGCGCCACCCAGCTCGCCGCGGGTGCCCTGGCCTGGACCTTCGCCCTGACCGCCCCGGCCGGCTTCGGGCTCGTGGGCCTCGTCCGCCTGGGCTCCGCCGTGGAACGCTACTCCGCGCGGCGCCGCCCGCCGACCCCGGTCGTGGCGATCGCGCCGACGGTCGCCGACGACCACGCCGTCGCGACCCGTGTCCGCCTCCCCGACGGCAGCCGGGTCCTGCCGGAGCTCGTCATCGGTCCCTTCGGCGCCGCGGTCATCGAGGAGCTGCCCCCCGCCGGGGCGGTCATCTCGCGTGGCCCGCGCAGCTGGGAGGTCCGGCTCGCCGACGGCAAGGGCCACCTCATCGACCATCCCCTGGAGCGGGCGGCTCGCGATGCCGAGCGCGTCCGGACGTGGTTCGCCTCGGATGATTCCGACCACGTCGTGAAGGTCTACGCCGCGGTGGTCGGCAGCGATCCGGCCGTCGGCCGGATCCCGAGCTGCGCCTACATCTCGCCCGAGCAGGTGGGCCCGTGGCTGGCCTCGCTGCCGCCGCAGCGGTCCTTCGACACCGATCGCCGCGAGCGCATCATCAGGCTCGTCCGGGCGGCGCTCTAGCGATTCCGCCCCGGAGGCGTCGCCCGTCGGCGGTGGAGCGCGGCACGCCCGGTGCGGCCACGCCGGTCGGATGGTAGGGGAGCCTGGATTCGAACCAGGGACCGGCCGTGTATAAGACGGCTGCTCTAGAACCGCTGAGCTACTCCCCCATCGTCACCGATCCTACACCGGCCTCCGCGCGGCTCGGGCTCGTCGCGGGCGGCGGGATCGGGACCCGCTATGAACGGGGCAGGCGTATCCGCTCGGCGAAGGCGCGGATCGAGAAGGGCCGCGGCGCGAGGTGCTCGGTGGTCGCCGGCCCGCCGGCCGCGACCGCGGCGACAGGCGACCCCGGGACGCGGCCGGCGGGATCCGGCAGCCGGGCCAGGACCGCGATGTCGTCGTCGGACATGTGGGCCACGATCGGCAGGTCATCGGGATCGAGCGGGCGCGGCGTGTGGGCCACGGCGACCGGAGGTCGTGCGTACGCCGGAGCGCCGTACAGCTTCGGCAGCGCGACGTGCTGCGGGAACTCGTCCATCGACACGAGTCTGATCTCCACCCTGCCCGCGGCCACCCGGTCCGCGGATCGGCGACACAGTAGCGCGTGGCGCGGGTCCCTGCCAACCACTCCGGCGTCCCTCCGTCACGTCGGCGGTGCTCCCGGGAACCGCGCGATCCGGCTCCGGGGTGCTCAGACGAGCAACGGCTTGAGCACCTGGCTGACCACGACGAGCACGAGATAGGCGATCGGCACCGCGGCGAACAGGCCCAGCGCGGCGCTCCAGGCCGTCCGCGTGCCACGCTCACCGGCGCCCCGCGGCAGCGGCACGATCAGGTACGTGACGAGGCTCCCGAACCCCAGGACGAAGGCCACGTCCAGGGCGACGACGAGGGCCCTGAGGTCGCCGCCCGGGAGGTTGGCGCCGCGGCTGACGGCCACGTCGTAGGCGAGGTACAGGACGCCCAGCGCGATCGCCAGCCCGAGGTTCACGCCGACCGCGCGGACCACCGGCCGCGGCGCGTTGCGGAACTGCCGCCAGCGGACCGACCACCACGACCGGCGCCGCGGCTCGGCGCTCATCCCTCGCCGAGGATCGCGAGCACCCGGCGCGGCGGCAGCGTCTCGGGCGTGTGCCCGGCGAGCAGCCGGACCGCGGCCACGAAGCGGTCGATCTCGTCGTCGGAGTTGAAGAACCCGACGCTGATCCGGAGGGCGTCGTTGAGGGGGATCGTCCGGGCGATGGCAAAGACCCGGGCGCCCAGCTCATCGAGCGCAGCCGGGGCCGGCCAGCCGGCGATCCGGAAGCTGACGAGCGTCGCCATCCGGTGGCGCGGCGTCACGAGCTCGACCCCCGAAATCGCGGCCAGCGCGTCGGCCGCCCGGGCCGCGGTCGCCGGGCCGCGGCGGTGGACGTAGTCGAGACCGACGAACATCGACAGCCAGCCGATCGCCCGGGCCATGCCCACGACCGACGGGTGGTGATAGCCGGCGGTCTCGAACCGCCGGGCGTCCGGGTGCCACGTCCCGGCGCCCTGGGAGTCATAGGCCACCAGCGCGTAGTGGCCGGCAAACGACGGCCGAATGCGGTCCCAGGCGTTGCGAGCGATCCACACGGCGCCCATCCCTTCCGGCCCCAGGAGCCACTTCTGGGCCGGCACGGAGTAGGCGTCGACGCCCAGCGCGCGGACGGCGACCGGGATCGCGCCGGCCGCCTGGGCGCCGTCGACGGCGACGAGCGCGCCCCGGGCATGGGCGACCTCGGCGATCCGGGCGACCGGCAGGACCGCGCCGGTGGACCACAGGACGTGCGACACGGAAACCAGGCGCGTGCCGGGCTTGATCGCCCGGTCGAAGGCGGCGAGCGTTCGCTCGTCGTCGGAGCCGTCGCCGACGTCGGCGAAGCCGATCTCGATGCCGAGCCGATCGCGCAGGGCGTAGAGCGGCCCGAGGCCGCCGGCATGCTCCTGGGTCGAGGTCACGGCCCGGTCGCCGGGGCGCCAATCGAGGCCCCAGGTCGCGACGTTCATTCCGTCGGTCGTGGCGTGGGTCAGGGCAATCTCGTCGAGGTCGGCGCCGATGACGGCCGCGACGCCGGCCCGGGCCTCGGCCATTCGATCGAGGAGCCCCAGGTGATAGTCGAAATGGGCCCGCCCGACGTCCCGCTCGTAGGCCTCCATCTCGGCCATCGCGGCGGCGACCTCGGCCGGCATCGGTCCCACGGACCCGGTGTTGAGGTGGATGCCCGACGCCAGCGCGGGCAGGGCCGCCCGGACCGCGGCCAGCTTCTCCGCGTCGGCCATGAACGGGGAGACCACGGCCGTATGATACCGACGATGCCCCCACGCCTCGATCGCGGCCGCCGCCCGTGACCGCCTTTGCGCGGCCGGAGCTGGTTGCCGCGCCGGAGTGGCTGGCCGACCAGCTGGGGCGGCCCGACCTGCGAATCCTCGACGTCCGCTGGCGGCCCGACGGGACCGGTGCGGCGACCTTCGCCGCGGGCCACATCCCCGGTGCCGCCCACATCGACTGGCGCGAGGAGCTCATCGCCCCCGAGGCCGCCGAGACCGGCCCGGGCCTGCGGCTGGCGGGCCCAGGCCAGGTCGCCGCGGCGATGGCCCGGGCCGGGATCGGCGACGGGACGAGCCTGGTCATCTACGACGATTCACTCGGCCTCTACGCGGCCCGGGTGTGGTGGAGCCTCCGGGTCTACGGCTTCGAATCGGCACGCATCCTCGACGGTGGCCTGCCCGCCTGGATCGGCGAGGGCCGGCCGCTCTCGAACGCCAGCTACCCTCCCGCGACCGCCGTCTTCACCCCCCGGGCCAACCCTCGAATGCGCCTCACGACGGCCGACGTCCGATCCCTCCTGGGGTCGCCCGATGTCATCCTCATCGACGCCCGGGCCGCGGCCGAGTACCGCGGCCTGGAGGGCAATGCCCGCCGTCTGGGGCACATCCCTGGGGCGATCAACGTCGCCGTCGGGGCGATGCACGTGCCGGGCAGCCAGCGCCTCCGTGACGGCGCCGAGATCCGGGACCTCCTCCTCAAGGCCAACGTTCCGCGCGGCCGCCGGATCGTGACCTACGACGGGTCGGGTGTCGCGGCGGCCAAGCTTGCCTTCGTCCTGGCGCTCGTCGGCTACGACGACGTCGCGGTCTACGACGGCGGCTGGTCGGAGTGGGGAGACCGCCTGGACCTGCCCGTCGATCGCTGAGACCAGCCGGCCGTCAGGCGTCGGCCGACCGAGCGTCGGCGGCAGCGCCCCCGGCGGACCCTCCTCCCTGGGGCTCGCAGGGCGACAGGATCTGGGCCCGGGCGTGGTTGACGGCCACCATCTGCGCGGTCCGCGGCGCCTCTCCGGCGACATCGGAGCCGTAGGTCGCATCGGTGACCGGGATGAATCGGCCGGTCAGCTCCTCGAGGGCGTGGCGCAGGTCGCGCTCGGGCAGGAGGTGGATCCGGCCGATGATCTCGAACGGCGGGATGCTGATCAGGGCTGTCGCCGGCACTTTCGGCGTCCGGAGCTCCGGGACAGCCTCGACAGTGGTGTCGGCGACCGCGAAGAGGACGGCCGCGAGGTTGACCTGGGCGAAGGCCGCTGACCGAACCGGACCGCCCTTCCCGAACCGCTCGAACGTTGCGTCGCTGAGGACGAGGAACTCCTCCTCGGCGAAGTTGAGGATGTCGGACAGGCGATGCTGGCGGGTCGCGAGGGTGCCGCGGATGACGTACGCGTCCGTGTACACGGTCAGCGCGACGCGCTGCTCCTCGGTGGCCCAGCCCTGCAACATGGCCGCCAGTCTAGCCGCCGGCCCGACCGTCGCCGCGCCGATTCGCGGCCGGCAGCCCGGTCTCGTCGACCGCGGGCACCACCGCAGCCCGCGCCCCGGCGGTCACCAGTCGTTCGGCGCCGGGCTGGAGCTCCTCGAACAGCCGGGTGACCGTGGCCAGCGTGTCCGCCTGGGCCGAGGGTTTGTCCGTCCGGAGCCTGGCGATCCGCGGGAAACGGAGGGCGAAGCCGGAGCGGTGGCGGGCCGAGCGGAGGATGACATCGAAGGCAACCTCGACGACGACCGTCGGCTCGACGACCCGGTAGCGCCCGTGCCGCGAGATCGTGTGGGCCTCGAACCACCGCGTCATCTCGGCGATCTCGGCGTCGGTCAGGCCGGAGTAGGCCTTGCCGATCGTGACCAGCCGGTCGTTGGCCTCGTCCCGGACGGCGAACGTGTAGTCGGACAGGACGCCGTGGCGCTTGCCGTGCCCGACCTCAACGCCGACGACGACACAGTCGAGCGTGGCGAGGGCCTTCTTCATCTTCAGCCAGCCGTAGCCGCGGCGGCCAGGGGAGTAGACGGACCGCGGGTCCTTGACCATCAACCCCTCGTTGCGGCGGGCCCGGGCCTCGGCGAAGGCGGCCTCGAGAGCGTCGACCGAGTCGGCGCTGGCGAGGTGCGACAGGGCGAACGCACCGCCGGCGTCGGCGAGCGGGAGGTCCATCGAGACCAGCAGCCGGCGCCGCTCCGCGAGCGGCAGGTCGAGCGTGGGGCTCACCGGCGTCCCGCCACCCGGCCCGAGGCCCAGGACGTCGAAGGCGACGAAGACCACCGGGACCTCGGCCAGCAGCGCCGCCGACGGCGACTTCCGCCCGAGACGTGCCTGGAGGGCGACGAACGGCAGGACCTCGCCGTCGCGAAGGCCCAGCAGCTCGCCGTCGAGGATGCCGTCCCAGGGCAGGGCCCGCGACGGCTCGACGACCTCCGGGTAGCCGCCGGTGACGTCGTGGAGGTCTCGCGAGTAGAGGCGGACGTCGTTGCCTCGCTTGTGGAGCTGGGCCCGGATGCCGTCGTACTTGTCCTCCACCCAGACCACCGGCCCCAGCCGCCGGACGATCTCGGCGGCGTCCTCGGCCGGCGAGGCGAGCATGAACTTCAGGGGATGGAAGAGCGTCAGCTCGGCCGTCCCGAGGGCGTCGTCGCGGGCCAGCTCGGCCGTCCGGCCGATGTCGCCGGTCAGCATCCCGGCCCGCTTCACGGCCTCGATCGGCCGGTCGAAGGCCCTGGCCAGGGCGGCTTCAACGAGGCCTTCGCGGAGGCCGATCCGGAGATCACCCGAGAGGACCTTGACGATGCCCTTCGCCGTCGCCGGGCTGGACCGCATCACGAGGTCGCGGAAGATCGCGGCCTTGGCCGCGGGACCCGAGGCTGTCTCGATCCGGGCGAACGCGGCGGCGACCTCGGCCAGGCCCGGGGACCCGCCCGGGTCGGGCGCGTGGCCGGCCCCTCGGAGGACATCCTCGATCGCCAGGCCGAGATCCGAGAAGCGGTCGTAGGCCGCGCCGAGCGCGTCCCGGTCGGCCCCGCTGACCGCTTCGATCGCGGCAGCCATCGTGGCCCAGCCCAGCCCGGTCGCCCGCTGGTCCGTCTCGGCGAAGGCTCGGCCCGTCAGGAAGACGGCCGCGGTCGGCAGGTCCCCAGGCTCGAGCGACACGAAGTAGTCGGCGAGCAGGCCGGTCTTCTCGGACGTTCGCGTCGTGGCGGCCACGCGCTCGGCGAGCTCGCTCCAGCGGCGCATGGCGGCGATGGTATACCGTGCCTCCGTGGCCGGCCGGACGTGGTTTCCCGACGCGATCGAGGGCCGCTTCGTGGTGCTGCGGCGGCACGTCCCGGACAACCTCGCCGCGTTCCGGCGCTGGTATCGCGACCCCGAGGTGGCCCGTCTTGCCCGCTACCAGGACGGTCCGATGTCGATCGAGGAGATCGACCGGTTCTTCCAGTCCCGGGCCCTCGGCGGCGAGTCGATGGCGATGGCGATCCACGTCCGCGGCTCGGACCGGCTCATCGGGACCTGCGCCTTCAGCCAGCTCGACGCCGACAACGGCTCGGCCCTGTACCACATCACGATCGGTGAGAAGGACGCCTGGGGCCGGGGCCACGGCACGGAGGCCACCCGCCTTATGGTCGACCATGCCCTGGGGACGCTCGGCCTGCACCGGATCGCGCTCTCGGTCTTCGAGTTCAACGAGCGCGCCATCCGCGCCTACCTCGCCTGCGGCTTCGAGATCGAGGGTCGAGCGCGGGAGGCGATCTGGCGCGATGGCCGCTGGTGGGACGAGCTGTCGATGAGCATCCTGGAGTCGGAGTGGCGACGCCGTCGGGGAGGCACCGCGGTCGCCCGGATGAGGGCTGCGGCCGGAGGCGTGCCGGCCACGAGCGGCGGCCCGCCGGCCGAGGCCGAGGCCGAGGCCGAGGCCGAGGGCCGACGCGGGATCGCGGCCCGGATCCTGGGTCGATGAGGGTGGCCTCCATGGGGCCTGCGGCAGAGGCCGCCCGCACCGCGTTCCGTGAGCGGATGGAGGCCAAGGGCCACGCGGTCGAGAACGCCCGTGAGGCCGTCGCTGGCCTGGAGGCTGCGCTCGTCGCGGGCGTCCTGCGACGGACCCCGCTCCTCGACCAGATGCTCGCCGACCTCGCGGCCGCCCTCGAGCAGGACGAGGGTCAGAAGCTCGGCGGCAAGAGCGCCGAGGCGGCCCGCTTCATCGTCCGGGCGATCTCCCGCGAGCTCGACAATGCCTAGCACGGGCTCGTCGTGACCGACTCCACCGCCCCCGACTCCCCTGCCTCCAACGCCGCCGCGGTCGACGCTGCCGCCCATCGCCGGCTCGCCGTCGACCTCTTCAACCGCGCCTGGACGCTCATGGAACAAGCCGATCGGACGGCGGCCGAGACCGACGAGATGATCCACGCGGCGCATGCCAGCCGCTACCACTGGTCGATGGCCGGCACGACCCTCCACCTCGGCCGCGGCGAGTGGCAGGTCTCGCGGGTCTACGCCGTCCTTGGCTGGGCCGAGCCGTGCCGCTGGCACGCCCAGCGCTGCCTCGCCTACGTCGAGGCGGCAATCGCCGCCGGCGAGGCCGAGGACTGGGACCAGGCGGCCGCTCGCGAGGCCATGGCCCGGGCCGCGGCCGTCGCCGGCGACCGGGCCGAGGCGATCCGCTGGCGCGACCTCGCCCGCGAGGCCCTGGCCGGGATCGCCGATCCGGCCGATCGCGAGCTCATCGAGGGCGACCTCATCACCCTTCCGATCTGACCGGGGCGCAGCCGGTAACCGGGTTCCGGCGGTGTCAGGCTGGCAAGGTTGGTGCTCCACCCCGGCCGCCATCGGCACCGAGGTGCTGCGTGTCGACGGCACCGTCGCGGCCGCCGGGCGATACTGCGGGCATGACCGACTTTCGCCTCGGGATCATGCTTTCGAGCCAGGCCGCCTGGCCCGACCTCCTCGACACGGCCCAACGGGTCGACCGGGCCGGCTACGACCACCTCTGGACCTGGGACCACCTCCACGCGATCATCGGCGATCCCCTCGGGCCGATTCTCGAGGGCTACGCGGTCCTGGCCGCCTGGGCCGCCGCGACCGAGCGCGTCAAGCTTGGACTCCTCGTCGGGGCGATCCCGTTCCGGAATCCCGGCGTGGTCGCCAAGGCCGTGACGACGATCGACCACATCAGCGGCGGCCGGGCGATCGCCGGTCTCGGCGCCGCGTGGTTCGAGTACGAGCACACTGCCCACGGGCTCGACTTCGGGGCCAGCGTCGGGCAGCGGCTCGGCTGGCTGGACGAGGCGACCGGCGCGCTCCGCCGGCTCTTCGACGGCGAGACCGTCACGTCGCCGCCCGGCGGCCACTACGCGTTCCGCGAGCTGCGCCAGGTGCCGCCGCCGGTCCAGCCGCACCTCCCGATCATGATCGGCGGCGGTGGCGAGCGGAAGACGCTCCGGACGGTGGCCCGCTACGCCGACCTGTGGAACGTCTCGGCGACGGTCGAGGACCTCGTCCGGAAGCGCCAGGTCCTGGCCGGGCACTGCGCAGAGGTCGGCCGGGACGTCGCCGCGATCCACACGACGAGCGGCTGCTGGGCGGTCGTCCGGGACGAACCGGCCGAGGCCCGGCGCATCTTCGACGCCCAGCTGGCCGGCTGGGGCCAGGATCCCGGGCGGTGGCACGAACGGAACGCCCACCGGACCTTCCTGGGACCGCCGGAGCTCATCGCCGAGCGCCTCCGCGAGCACGCCGCAGCCGGCTACGACGGGACGATCGTCGAGCTCGCCTCGCCGTTCGACGCGGCGACGATCGAGCGCCTGATCGGCGAGGTCAAGCCGCTGGTTGACCGGGCCTGACCGGGTGTCCGGGAGCCGCACCCCACGATGACGCTCGTCGGGCGCCCGGGCATCGCCGCGACCGTCGCCTTCGACAGGGTCACGAAGCGCTACCCGGGGACGGCACGCGACCATCCCGGCGCCGTCGAGGACCTCAGCCTGGAGGTGCCGGCCGGGAGGATCTGCGTCCTCGTCGGCCCGTCGGGCTGCGGCAAGACGACGAGCCTCAAGATGGTCAACCGGCTCATCGAGCCGACGAGCGGCCGGATCCTCATCGACGGCGCCGACGCCGCCGCCCGCGACGTCACCGAGCTCCGCCGGTCCATCGGCTACGTCATCCAGCAGGTGGGGCTCTTCCCCCACCAGACGATCGGCGAGAACGTCGCCACGGTGCCGCGACTGCTGGGTTGGGCGGTCGCCCGGCGGCGGGAGCGGAGTGAGGAGCTCCTGGCGCTCGTGGGCCTGGACCCGGCGACCTACCGCGACCGCTACCCGGCCCAGCTGTCGGGCGGCGAGCGCCAGCGGGTGGGCGTCGCCAGGGCCCTGGCCGCGGATCCGCCGGTCATGCTCATGGACGAGCCGTTCGGGGCGGTCGATCCCATCGTCCGGGAGCGGCTTCAGAACGAGTTCCTGCGACTCCAGGCCGATCTCGCCAAGACGATCCTGTTCGTGACCCACGACATCGACGAGGCGATCAAGATCGGCGATCTCGTCGCGGTCATGCAGGTCGGCGGGCACCTCGCCCAGTTCGGGACGCCGGACGAGATCCTGGCCAATCCCGCGTCCGATTTCGTGGCCCGCTTCGTGGGCGCCGACCGCGGCCTCAAGCGGCTGGCGCTGAGCCGGATCGAGAGCCTCGAGCTGCGACCCGCAGTCACCGCCATGGTCGGTGACGATGCCGCCGCCGCGCGGGCCCGGATTCTGGCCGACCCGTTCGAGTTCCTGCTCCTCCTCGACGCCGACAACCGGCCGCTCGGCTGGATCGGCGAGCGAGATGTCCCGGAAGACGGGCTCCTGGAGCCGGCGATGGCCAGCCCGACCTCGCCGCAGCTCGACCGCCGGACGACCCTCAAGGACGCCCTGGCGATGCTCATCGACGCCGAGGTCCAGGTCGGGATCGTCGTCGACCGGAAGGGCGCGCTTCGAGGCCTCGTGACGGTCGACATGATCACGGCCTGGGCGCATGCCTCGACCGATCGGGCCGGGCCGGTGGTGATCTCGTGAGGCCCGGCGAACCGCTCCTCGACGTCGCCTGGATCGCCGACCACCTCGACGACATCGCATTCCGCCTCGGCCAACACGTGCTGATCGCGGTGATCGCCGTTGCCGTTGGGCTGGCGATCTCGATGGCCCTGGCCCTGTGGGCCCGGCGCGCGCCCTGGCTCAGGGGTCCGGTCACGGGGATCGCCGGCGTCCTCTACACGATCCCCAGCCTGGCCCTGTTCGCGGCCCTGCTCCCGTTCACGGGCCTGACGCTCCTGACCGCCGAGATCCCGCTCGTGCTCTACACCCTGCTGATCCTGTTCCGGAACATCATGGCCGGCTTCGATGGCGTCCCGGCCGACGTCGCCGAGGCGGCCGATGGGATGGGCTACCGATCGGCGGAGCGGCTCCTGCAGATCGAACTGCCGCTGGCCGTTCCGCTCATCATCGCCGGCGTTCGGCTGGCCTCCGTTTCGACGATCGGATTGGTCATGATCGTGAGCCTGCTCGGCAAGAACCTCGGTGGCCTTGGGGTCTTCATCACCGAGGGCATCCAGACGTTCTTCGCGACGAAGGTCTACGTCGGGGCGGCCCTGTCGGTCGCCCTGGCCATCGCGATCGATCTCCTTCTCGTGTGGCTGGAGCGGCGCGCCACGCCCTGGTCCCGGGCCCGCGCCGCCCGGGCCGTCGCCGCCGACTGACGCGCCGAGCATGGACGTCCTGACCGCGACGCTCGCCTGGCTCCTGGACCCGATCCACTGGTCGGGCCCGGACGGCATCCCGACACGGATCGCCGAGCACCTGGCGATCTCGATCGTGTCGCTCGCGGCGGCTGGCCTCGTGGCCCTGCCCGTCGGCGCGATCATCGGCCATACCGGCCGCGGCGGGACGCTCGCGGTGAACCTCGCCAACCTTGGGCGGGCGGTGCCGTCGTATGCGGTCCTCGTCATCGTCCTGCCGCCGGCCCTGCAGCTCGCTCCGACCCTCGGCTACGAGCCGTCGCTCGGCCTCTCGGAGATCCCGACGTTCACGGCGATGTTCCTGCTGGCGATTCCGCCGATCCTCGTCAACACCTACGGCGGGCTGCGCGAGGTCGATCGTGATCTCGTCGAGGCGGCCCGGGGGATGGGCATGCGCGAGCGCCAGATCCTGTTCCGCCTCGAGGCCCCCCTGGCCATGCCGGTCATCGTCGGCGGGATCCGCACGTCGGCCGTCCAGGTCGTGGCCACGGCCACGCTGGGTGCCGTCGTGGCCTACGGTGGCCTGGGCCGCTACATCGTCGACGGTATCGCCCGCAACGAGAACGACCGGCTGTTCGCGGGCGTCGTCCTCGTGGCCGGCCTGGCCCTGGCCGCGGAGGGGCTGCTCGCCCTCGTCCAGCGGCTGCTCAGCCCGCGGGGCCTGCCGAGCGCCGGCGAGCACGCCTTCAGGAACCTCGCCGAGGTACCCGCGCCGCCGGCATTCCTGCCGTAATACATGTCACGGCCGTGTCATGAAGAACCTGCTACCGTCGGCCGACGAGGTCGCGGCGCCTGCGGCCCGAAGTCCCACGGAAGGAAGGAGACCCAATGCGGAGTCGCCGCATGCTCGCCCTCGGGGCGTCCCTGCTGGTGCTGCTGAGCGCCTGCGGGACGGGTGGGGGCAGCAAGCCCACGATCAAGATCGGGTCAGACGGGTTCTACGAATCGCAGCTCGTCGCCGAGATGTACGCCCAGGTTCTCGAGAAGGCCGGCTACACGGTCGAGCGGAGCCTCGCCCTGGGCGCCCGGAAGGTGACGTCACCAGCGCTGGAGGGCGGCCAGATCGACCTCAAGCCCGAGTACATCGGCTCGGGCCTCGGCTACTACGACGCCTCCAAGCCCAGTGGCGACGCCGACGCCAACGCCGCCGCCCTCCAGGAGATCCTCTCCGGGAAGGGCGGTGGGATCACCGTCCTCGACTACTCACCGGGCGAGGACACGAATGCCTTCGTCGTCCGGCCGGACACCGCCGCGAAGTTCAGTCTGACCACGATGAGCGACCTGGCGGCGGTCCAGGACGAGCTCACCTGGGGCCTGCCCCCGGAGTGCGAGACGAATCCGCTGTGTGCCGGCGCCCTCACCGACACGTACGGCATCGACTTCCCGCCGGCCAACCTGGAGGCCCTCGCGGCCTGCGACGCGCCGATCGCCGAGGCCCTCCAGAACGGGGCGGTCGACGTCGCCGAGCTGTGCTCGACGCAGCCGGCCATCGCCCAGTTCGGCTTCGTCGTCCTCGAGGACGACAAGCAGACCCAACCGGCGGAGAACCTCGCCCCGATCGTCCGGAACGACTTCCTGGCCAAGCTCTCGAGCAGCGACAAGACGGCGTTCGAGAAGCTCCTCAACGACGTCTCGGCGAAGCTCACGACCGAGGTCCTGACCGAGCTTGGGGTCGAGGTCGCCGTGAACCAGAAGGACGTCGCCGACGTGGCTCGCGACTTCCTGACCGAGCAGGGCCTGCTGTAGGCCCACGGTTCTCCCCCGGATCCGGATGCGAGGCCCGCCGGCGACGGCGGGCCTCGCGATTCAGGGTTCCTTCCGGCCCTGCGATCCCCGGGCCGCGGCGGCCCGCTCCGTCGCCAGGCCCTCGGGCCCCAGGTCGAGATCGTCGAGCAGGATCCCGGCCGCCTCCCACCAGGCGGGATGCGCGGACCGTATCCGGCTCGCCTCGGCGCCGAGCCACGACCGAACGGCGATGTCGCGCTCGGGATCAAGGCGGCGGGTGGCCTCGCGGCGCCGGGCCGTCGCGTCCCGCAGGAACGCCGCGTAGAGGTGTTCCGGCGGTTCCGCAGCCAGTCGTGACTCGGCGCCCTCGAGGTAGTCGACGGGCACGATGAGCCGACCGAAGAATGCCCCGATCTCGCCGGCCAGGGCATCGAATCCCTGGGAGTGGCCACCCCACCGGACGATCGGCCCGGGCGAGACATGCTGGACGACCCGTGTCCCGGGGTCGACGTCGGCGACCCGGAGCAGCCCGCCGAACGTCAGAAAGCGGTTCTCAATGCCCAACCGGTCCACCACGTGGACGTGGCCCCACAGGATGACGCGCTCACCAGCCGGCGTCTGGCGGTCGATGGCGACGGCCCGGCCACGCCCGGCGGCTGCGACCCAGCAGGTGATCTGCTCGGGATCGAAGTGGCGCAGCGTCGGCCGGTCGCGGAGGGCGACGAGGACCTGCGATCCACCCGGCGCGGCAGGCCGGTCACTGTGAAGCAGGGTGAAACCGAGGTCGCGGAGGGCGTCGGCCGTCGCCGCGGCCCAGCCGGCCGTTCGATCGATGTCGCTCACGGTGCCACCGTACGTCGGGCCGGGGCCGGCGGACGAGTGCCGCTCGACCCGTTTGGGGCCGCGCGGACCGAACCGAGCGTACCGGATCGCGGGGACGCGCCATCGCGTCGCGACACCTGGCCGCCGTATGATCGGGCCCTGGTGGGAAAGACGACGGGTGGTCCGGCGGGGATCACGATCAATCGCAACGACCGGTTCGTCGTCTGCCGCCCCGATGGCACGATCGACGGCGGCGGCGACGACGGCTTCTACGCCAGCGATACCCGCTTCGTGTCGGGCTACGGGATCACGATCAACGGCGAGCGGCCGGTCCTCCTGGCCTCGGCCGCGACCCACTTCTACGCCTCCCGCTTCGAGTTCGCGAACCCGGCCCTGTTCGATGACGCCGGCCCGATCCCGCCGAATGCGGTCTCCATGCGCCTCGACCGCTCGATCTCCGAGGGCGTCCACGAGGACCTCGACATCACGAGCTTCGCCGGGCGCCCGATCAACCTGGCCCTGGACGTGGAGATCGATTCCGACTTCGCCGACATCTTCGATGTCGCCGTCCCCCGGCTGATCCGTCGCGGGACGATCCAGAGCCGCTGGTTCGCGAGCCGGCGCGAGCTCCGCACGACCTACACGAACCGCGAGTTCCAGCGGACCCTGCTCGTGGCGCTCGAGAAGTCCGGGACCCCGCCGCAGTGGGCGAACGGGCGCCTCAGCTTCGCGGTTCGCCTGGAGCGCGGCCAGGCGTGGCACACCTGCCTCAGGTGGCTGCCGCTCATCGGCTCGCGGCGGCGCCCCGCGACCCTCGGCTGCCATGCCATCACCGAGCAGCGCGCGGGCTTCCACCCGCCGCGGTTGCCGCGCGTCGGGATCCACACTCCCAACCGGACGGTTGAGGCCGCCTGGCGCCAGGCCGTCCACGACATCGAGGCCCTCCGCCTCGAGGACGACGGGGCCGGGCGGGGCGTCTTCATCCCGGCCGCCGGGATCCCGTGGTTCGCGACGCTCTTCGGACGGGATTCGCTGGTCGTCTCGATGCAGAGCATCTCGGGCTACCCGGAGTTCGCCGCGGGCGCCCTGCGCCGGCTGGCCGAGCTCCAGGCGACGCGCGACGATCCGGCTCGGGATATGGAGCCGGGCAAGATCCCCCACGAGATCCGCCACGGCGAGCTCGCGACCCTCGGGATCATGCCCCACCAGCCGTACTACGGCACCCACGACGCCACGAGCCTGTTCGTCATCGTCCTCTCGTACATCTACCAGTGGACCGGCGATGCGGCAATCCTCGAGCGCTACCTGCCCGCGGCCGAGGCGGCGATGGCCTGGATCGACGGCGCCGGAGACCGGGACGGCGACGGTCTCCAGGAGTACGCGCCGCGGACGTCGCGGGGCTACTACAACCAGGGCTGGAAGGACGCCGGAGACGCCATCGTCGACGCGACCGGGGCGCTGGCCCAGCACCCGATCGCCACGTGCGAGCTCCAGGGCTACGCCTACGACGCGAAGCTTCGGATGGCCGAGATCTACGAGGTCCTCGGCCTGCCGGAGCGGAGCGGGCCGCTGCGCGAGCAGGCCCTGCGGCTGTACGAGCGTTTCAACGACGCCTTCTGGTGGGAGGGGGAGGGGACCTACGCGCTCGCGCTTGACGGCCGCAAGAAGCAGGTCCGGAGCGTGGCCTCGAACCCGGGTCACTGCCTGGCGAGCGGGATCGTGCCCACCGACCGGGCCGAGCGCGTCGTCCGTCGCCTCCTCGCCGACGACATGTGGTCGGGCTGGGGGATCCGCACGCTGGCTGCCTCCCATCCCTACTACAACCCGTTCAGCTACCACACGGGTTCCGTGTGGCCCCACGACAACGCCATGATCGCCGGCGGATTTCGGCGATACGGCTTCGACGCGGAGGCGGCGCGCGTCGCGAAGGGCATCTTCGACGCTGCCGAGCGGTTCGCGTCCCACCGACTCCCCGAGCTCTTCTCCGGCCTGGATCGAGACGATGGCTCCTTCCCCGTCCCGTACCTTGGCGCGAGCGCGCCGCAGGCGTGGGCGGCGGCGTCGGTCTTTCGCCTCGTGGCGGTCCTGTGCGGGATCCACGCCCGGGTGACGCCGGACGGGCGCCGCGAGCTGTATGTCAATCCGGCGCTTCCGAACTGGCTGCCCGAGCTGACGATCAGCCACCTCCGGGCGGGTCGCGGGGCCCTGACCCTGCGCTGCCACGGCGACGCGGTCGACGAGCTCCATAACTCGTCCGGGTACCTGATCGTGCGTGAGCACGCTCCCCGCCCGGCACCGCCGCCCTATCAACCCAGCCGCCGACGGCGGAGCCGGCCCGCGGGCGCGATCCGTCCCCTGTGACCGCGGGGTGTGGGACGTCACTCGGGCGTCACCGTGTGGGACGATAGTTGGGCCATCCCCACGGAGTGTCCCCATGTTCGAGCGTCTTTTCGGCAACCGCGAGCAGGATCCCGCGGTCATGGAACGGATCCCGCCCGGCCAGTACCGGACTGAGAAGTTCCCCGTCCTCCACTACGGATCCGTCCCGTCGACCGACCTCACCAAGTGGGATTTCCGGGTCTACGGTGAGGTCGACGCCCCGTTCAGCCTGACCTGGGAGCAGCTCCGGACCCTGCCCCGCAAGACCGTCGCCACGGACATCCACTGCGTCACCCGCTGGACGAAGCTCGACACCACCTGGGAGGGCGTCCCGATCCAGGAGATCCTCGGCCTGGCCCAGGTCCGCCCGACCGCGACCCACGTGCTTGCCCATTCCGAGCAGGGCTACACGGCCAACCTGCCGCTCTCGGTGCTGGATGACGACGACGTCATGCTGGCCGACACCTTCGACGGCCAGCCCCTCGAGAAGGAGCATGGCTGGCCGCTCCGCCTCCTCGTCCCGAAGCGCTATTTCTGGAAGAGCGCCAAGTGGATTCGCGGTCTCGAGTTCCTCGACCACGACCAGCTCGGCTTCTGGGAGCGCTACGGCTACAACAACGACGCCGATCCCTGGAAGGAAGAGCGCTACTCCGACTAGATGCGGCCTGATCGCAGGCCGGCGAGCAGGACGGACGAGCCGGAGCGCGGCACCTGGCCTGCCGCCGGTGCAAGGACGGGAGGTTTGGAGCGATGCTCGAGAAGTTCGCAATTCACGCCACGGTGGCGGCCGGCGACCTCGAACGGGCGCGATCGTGGTACGAGGCGAAGCTCGGCCTGACACCCGCGATGGAGGACCCGGGCGGGCTCTGGTACCGCTTCGGCGACGGCACCTGGCTGAGCGTGTACCGGACCGAGTTCGCAGGCACGGCCCGGAACACCCAGGCGGGCTGGACCGTGACCGGCATCGAGGCCGTCATGGCCGATCTCCGCACCCGGGGGGTGACGTTCGAGGAGTACGACCTCGGCGAGGGCATGGTCACCGTCGACGGCCTCTTGACGATGGGGCCGTACAAGGCCTGCTGGTTCAGGGATTCCGAGGGCAACACCTTCGAGATCAGCCAGGTCGACCGCCAGGGCTGAGAGCGGCGGCTGCGACACGCCGCGACGCGATCGAGCCGCTGGCGCCGCGATCTCAGCCGAGCACCCGGACCTGGTCGCCGAGGCGGACCCGGCCCGGAGCGTCGACGTCGGCGAGGACGCCGAACATCGCCTTGGGGGCGCCCTGCTTGTCGGGCATCGGCCCGCGGTAGCGGATGATCGTCCGGAGGGTGTCGAAGTCGCGGATCCCGGTGTCGGGGTCCTGGGTCGTGATCGCGCAGCGAGCATCGCGCTTGGTCACCCGCAGGATCGCCTCGCCGATCGCGACCCGCCCGCCGATCCAGTCGTCCTCCTCGTGCGGCGTCGTGCCGTCGAGCTCGATGAGCATCCGGAAGCGCCGGGCGTCGATGGCCTCGACGCCGGCCCGGCGGGCGAGCTCGTCGAGTGAGCCCCGGCCGATGATCGAGGCCGGGTTGCCGCTCCGGGTCCCGCCGACCCGGTCGCAGCGGACGATCCGCACCCGCCGGCCGGCGAACGGGGTCAGCGCCTGGGTCCACGCTCCCTCGACGATCCGCCCGACGCCGGTCCGACCGTAGATCGGGGTCTCGACCGCCTCGCCGAGGCTGACGTCGCCTTCGATCCGCGTGCCGTCGGGGAAGTCGAGCCGGAGAGTGTCACCGGCCGGATCCGTGTGGGCCCCGACACGGACGAGCTCGCCGGCGATGAGCCGATCGACCAGCCGCCCATCGTCGTCGATGAGGTAGAAGCGGCGGTCCTCGGCCACGCCGCGCTCGGTCAGCTCGATCTCGGCCGGGTGCTCCAGGCCCAGGCTCCGGACCGGCGCGATCGAGAGCCGGTCGACCCGGCTCACGCCCCGGGCTCCGCGCTGGTTCACGACCCGAGGCTGGGCCGGCCACGGATCGCGGCGATGGTCGCCGCCACCGCCAGGGCCATGCCGGCCCAGAACAGCGGCCAGCCGGTCCAGGGCGCAGTGCCCTGCGCCAGCACCTCGACGGGGTCGACGAGGAAGCTCGCGATCACGAGACCGCCGGCCACGATGCCCGCCCCGACGGAGGTGGGGGACGCCACGATGGGCCGCCCGTGTCGCAGCCTCCGGGCCGCGACGAGGCCGAAGCCGAAGAGGGCCAGGCTCACGACGATCGGCGCCCAGACCGGGCCGACCCACGGCGCCGGGACGAGGAACAACAGATCCCAGTCGCCGAGCGAGGACGGCCAGCCGATCGTCAGGTTGAGGGTCACGTAGTAGATGATGTCCCAGACCCCGAACACGACGGCCGCCCAGGCCAGCCGCTCGAGCCGGGTGGTGCCCGCCAGCCAGCCAACGGCGGCGATCATCACCAGCGTCGCCAGCTCGCGGACGACCTCGATCGGGAGGTACCGGGCAAACGCGGCAGGGTCGATCGTCGGGGTGGCTGCGCCGGTGCCCGTGGCGGCCCGCAGGTAGACCACGACCGCGCCCTCGAGCCAGCCCATGGCGATGCCGAAGGCGATGACCGTGATGGCGACCCCGCCGAAGCCCTTCGCCGTCGGCCTGTGTCCCATCTCAGGCGCCCGACGCCCGGCGCGGGGCGTCGCTGCCGGTACGGACGTGACGCGGGTAGATCACGAGCAGTCGCCCGGTCCCCGGGCCGAGGCACTCGACATCGTGCGGAACGGTGGGATCCCAGGCCACGTAGTCGCCCGGACCGACCTCGAAGACATGTCCTCCCTGGGTCATCCGCCAGCGGCCCTCGAGGACGAGATGGTGCTCGTCGCCGGTGTGGGCGTGGACACCCGTCGAGGTGCCCGCCGGGACGACCGCCTCGAGGATGCAGACGTCGCGGGCCGTGCCTGCATCGACCTCCTCGATCGCCCCGCCCTCGATCCCCGCCCGCCGCGGCCGTTCCTTCGCCCGCACGACCCTCGGCGGCGGCGCCGAATCGAGCAGCAGCCATGCCACGGGGACCTCGAGCGCCGCGGCGATCGCGACGAGGGCATCCAGCGACGGCACGGCCTTGCCGTTCTCGATCTGGGACAGGTAGCCAACGTTGAGACCGCTCCGCTCGCCGACGTCGGCCAGGGTCAGCTGGCGGGTCTGGCGCCAGCGCCGGACCTCGGCCCCGACGTCGGGCCGCCGGGCCGGGAGCGTGGCCGTCGCCGTGGCCGGGGAGGCCACTTCGCCGGTGACCGGCTCCGGGCTGAGTTTTTCTGTGGACAACCTACTTGACCTCCGGCCAACAGTCTGGCAGAGTATTTGCGACGGCAACAATAGTTTGTCGCAGGACAAGGATAGCGGCCCGCGCGAGGCGCGGACAATGGAAGGCACGGGAAACCACTCATGAAGATCGCGATCATCGGCACCGGCAACGTCGGCTCGGCCCTCGGCGGCTCGTTCACCCGGGCCGGCCACGAGGTCACCTACGCGGCCCAGGACGAGGCAAAGACCCGCCGCGTCGCGGCCGCGGTCGGCGCGGCCACCGCCGCCGATCCCCTCGAGGCGGCCCGCGCGGCGGAGGTCATCGTCCTGGCCGTGCCGTTCGGCGCCCTCGAGACCGTCGCGGCCGAGATCGCGCCCGCGGCCGCCGGCAAGATCCTCGTCGACGTCACCAACCCCCTCAAGCCCGACTACAGCGGCCTCGCGACAGACGGCGGCCCGTCGGCCGCCGAGCGGGTCGCCGCGAAGGCTCCCGAGGCGCGGGTCGTGAAGGCCTTCAACACCCTCTTCGCCGGCATCCAGGCCGACCCGACGGCCGGCGGCCGGACGGTCGACGGCCTCCTCGCCGGCGACGACGTCGAGGCCAAGGGAACCGTCGCCGAGCTCGAGCGCTCGATCGGGCTGCGGCCCGTCGACGCGGGGCCGTTGGCCGACGCCCGCTCCCTCGAGGCCCTCGCCTGGCTCAACATCGGCCTCCAGCTCCGGAATGGCGGCAGCTGGAACACCGCGGTCGTCCTCCTCGATCCGCCCGCCAAGGCGATCGCCGCCTGACCCACCTGACCGGTCCGCGGCTCCTCCCAAGCGCGCCGGGTCGCCGTCCTGCGGCGGCCCGGCGTACCCTGCCTTCCAACACCATGACCGACGAGCGTCCCGCGCCTTCCGCCGCCCCCGTCGCGCCCGCCCCGGGACCGCTCCCGGCCCTCTACCTTGGCCACGGCGCTCCGCCGCTCCTCGAGGACTCGGAGTGGGTGGCCCAGTTCGGGGCCTGGTCGGCGGCGCTCCCCCGCCCCGCTGCCATCCTCATCGTCAGCGCCCACTGGCAGACCGCCCCCATCGCCCTCAGCGCGACCCACCCGGTCCCGCTCGTCTACGACTTCTACGGCTTTCCCCGGCACTACTACGAGATGACCTACGACGCACCGGCCGCACCGGAGCTGGCGGCCGCGGTGAAAGGCCTGATGCCCGCCGGCGAGCCGGTCCTCGAGCGCGAGACCCAGGGCCTGGACCACGGGGCCTGGGTACCGCTCAAGGCGATGTACCCCGAGGCGGACGTCCCCGTCCTCCAGATGTCGATGCCGGACCTGGACCCGGGCCACCTGTTCGAGATCGGGCGGCGCCTGGCGCCGCTCCGTGACGAGGGCGTCCTCATCGTCGGCAGCGGCTTCATGACCCACGGCCTGCCGTTCATCGCCGAGTACTTCATGGGCAAGCCCGGCGCCCCGCAATGGTCGATCGACTTCGACGAGTGGGCCCGTGAGGCCCTCGTCCGGGGCGACCTCGACACGCTCTTCGCCTTCCGCGAGAAGGCCCCTGGAATGCCCTGGGCCCACCCGACGGTTGAGCACTTCGCGCCGCTGTTCGTGACCCTCGGGGCGGTGGCGCGGCCCGACGACGCACCGCGGTTCGCGATCGAGGGCTACGCCTACGGCCTCTCGAAGCGGAGCTTCGAGACCGGCTGATCGGGCCCGGCCCGGCCGCCGGCGCCCCGGCCGTGCCTTCATGGCCCTCGTGCCGCGCTTCCCAGCCCTCGTGCCGCGGCTTCGTGGCACTCGTGCCGTGCCTTCCTGGCCCTCGGGATGCTGGGACCATCAAATCGAGGTCTTGCCGACCGATAGCGGCTTGTCGCGACGCCCTGCAAGCCCGATTCCTGCACGCGAGCGGCCGGATCGTGCACGGTGTGACTCGCCCGAGGACGCCTGTCGGCTCGCCAGCCCGCTAGTTGATGCTCGGGGCATCACGAGGCCCCCGAGGAAGGGTTGAGCGGGGAGCGAGGCGGTCGCGCAGGCCGGTCTCGAGGCGGAGCTTCGAGAGCGGCTGAACAGCCGCGGCCGGGTTCAGGCGGCGGGGGCAGCTCGCCTGACCGTCGGGCGCGCGTCTCCGACCGGTGACTGTTCCTCGAGATCCGGAGAGTAGCTCGCCGCACGGTGCTTGCCACGGGCCTTTGCGTGGTACATCGCGACGTCGGACTGCCGGAGCAGGTCGTCGACGCTCATCGTCTGGCCGGCGTGGCAGATCGAGACGCCGATGCTGGCCGAGACGCGGACCGCGACGTCCTCGATCTCGGCCGGCTCGGCGATCGCGGCCAGGAGCCGATCGGCGACCGCCTCGGCATCCTCCAGCCGATCCGTCTGCGGTAGCAGGACGGCGAACTCGTCGCCGCCCAGGCGGCAGGCCAGGTCGCCCGGGCGGACGTTTGCCAGGAGCCGATGGCCGATGGCCGACAGCAGGGCGTCGCCGGCGTCATGACCCATGTCGTCGTTGACGTGCTTGAAGTCGTCGAGGTCGAGGAACAGGGCCGCGGTCCCCTGACCGGCCGCGAGAGCGGCCGCGACCCCGTTCATGAACCGTCGCCGGTTCGCCAGGCCGGTCAGCGGGTCATGGAAGGCCTGATACGAGAGCTGCTCCTCGAGGGCCGCTCGCCGCTCGATGTCACGGGCGAGGATCCGGACCATGCCCGCCAGCCGGATCAGGACGAGGACCGAGAGGATCGCGGTCGCCCCGGCGACGACGAAGACCACCGGGTCGGCGCTGCTCCGGCCCATCGCCAGGAGGGCGGGGCCGACGAGCATGGCCAGCCCGAGGAGGACGAGGCGGAGTGGCCCCAGCAGCGCGACGGCGACGGGCCGGGGCTCGAAGGCCTCGGCCATCGTCGGATGGACGGCGGCGGTCGCGAAGAGGAGATAGGCAAGGAGCCACAGCCCGTCGAGCCAGCCGCCCTCGACGTAGGACTCGTCGAGGGTCTGGAGCCCGAAGGCGAGGTCGGCGACGAGCATGGTGACCAGGCTCGCCACGAGCACCCGGAACGCAACCGTCCTGGCACCGGGCGTCATCATCAGGCCGAGGGCCATCCCGATCAGCAGGAGGTCGCCGATGGGATAGGCGACCGAGACCGCGAACGAGACCGGCTCGGGATCGGCGTAGGCGGCCAGCGGCCCGAGGACGAAAGCCCACCACACGACGGCGGCGCCGGTCGCCAGGATGGCCGCGTCGAGGAGCCCGGCCCGATCGCCGCCGGTGACCCGCATCCGGATCGCCAGCAGCAGACCGACCGCGATGATGGGATAGCCCAGGATGTACGCGATGTCCGCGGTCGAGGGGTAAGGATCCTCACCCTGGATCGCGTAGATCGTCCACAGGATGTCGCCGATGACGAAGGCCAGCTGGCCGGCGGCCACGAGGAGCCAGGATCGCCAGCCCTGCGGGCGGTACCGGGCGATCCCGACGACCGCCGCGCCGATCGCGAAGACCCCGATCAGGTCGTAGACGAGCGATTGCTCGGTCGAGGCCGGGGAAAGGGCGAAGAAGGCGAGGACGAGGAGTGCCCCGACGGCCGGGACGATCGCCCAGCCCCGGTGCTTCGAGTTGTCGGTCGCTGTGGACGTCATGCTGCGAGCTCGGTACTCCGGGAAACGGCCCCGGGTTGCGGCCCACTGTCACCACGGCCTACCAGCCGTCCAACCACCCGAACGTACTGCTCTGCGGGGCCGATGGGTCCGACTGGGCCCGGTGTCAGTCGGCGTGCCGCGGCAGCTCGGGCGGGCGCTCGGTGAGCTTCAGCACGGTCACGATCGCGGCATCGGGGTCCCGCTCGACGACGAGCTCGAGCCCGGGGCCGTCGGCGCCGCCGCCCGCACCCTGGAGCCGCCAGGTGGCGGTCCTCGCCCCGTCGCCCGCCACGGCCGGCCCCAGCGCGACCGGCGCATACCGGGCGGCGACGACGCGCTTGACCCGCGTCAGCGCCTGACGGTCGATCGCCGGACCCAGAGCGACTCCGCCGGGCGGGTCCCCGGTCTCGTCGTTGACGGCCGCGACGACGGCGCTCGCGACCCCTTGGAGCTCCGGCGACGGTTCCCGGACAACCGTCAGATCAAGCGCCTGGACGCGCGGCGGGTGGGTGGGGGCAAGGAGGATCTCGACCCGGACCCGGCCGCCGCGCTCGCCGGCCAGCCACCAGGCGAGGTGGAGCGGCGTGCCCGACTCGTCGGGGAGGGCCGGGTCCGGCCTCAGCGGCCCGTGGCTCTCGCGGAGCTTCTCGATCGCGGTGCGGCGGTGGGCCAGCGGCTCATCCAGCTCGACGTTCATGGCGAAGAGGCGCCCGGCGAGCGCGTCGTCCCACGCCGTGAGCAGCCGCTCGACATCCGCGCGGGCCGCGACGGCGGAGGGGCCCGGAAGGATCCGGCGGGGCGGGGCCGCGTTCGCCCCGAGCAGGCTCTCGAGGATCTCGTTGCCGAGCAGCGTGCTGGGGCCGTAGCGGTGGTTGGCGAGGACGATGACGCCGAGCCCGGATCCGCCGTGCCAGCGCATGCTCGACCCGAAGCCGGGGTAGCCGCCGCTGTGGCCCGTGATCCGGCCCCAGCGCGTGTCGTCCACGGCGTACAGGCCGAAGCCGTACCCACCTGCCCGGGCGGCCGGCGCCGCGTCCGGACGGGCCAGGATCAGCTCTGGCGCCCAGGGGCGGTGGACCTGCTGCATCTCGCGGCGGCTCGCCCGCGACAGGGGCCAGCCGTCGTCGGGCTCGTCGCGGGCCGGGAACGCGTCGGTGAAGAACGCGACCCAGCGGGCGAGGTCCCGGACGGAGGTGAAGATGCCGCCCATCGCGGCCAGGGCGCCATACGGGTCGATCGGCTCCTCGACGTAGGCGTCGTCGCGCCAGACGTAGCCGTGGGCCAGGCGCTCGGGTGGAACCTCCGCCTGGAGGTACGTGGTGGCGTTCAGCCCGAGCGGCTCCAGGAGCCGCGCCCGGACGACGTCCCGGTACTCCTCGCCGGCGATGTTCGTGATGAGCCGGCCCAGGATCCCGTAACCCAGGTTCGAGTACTCGAACCGGATGCCCGGCGGCCAGGCGAACGTCAGGCGCCCGCTCAGGAGCGTCGAGAAGGCGGCGAGATCCAGGCCCTGCTGGCGGTCGCCCCACGGGTCGTCGGTCGCGAGACCGGACGACATCGTCAGCAGCTGGCGAACGGTGATCGGCGGCGAATCGGCGGTCGGGCCGCGCAGCTCGGCCAGCTCCGGGACGTGGCGCGCGATCGGGTCGTCGAGGGCCAGCCGGCCCTCGTCGCGAAGGCCGATGACCGTCGCCGCCGTGAAGCTCTTCGTCATCGAGGCGATCCGGAAGACGCTGTCGGCGTCGGGCGGCGCGACATCGCCGACGCGGAGCGTCCCGACCCCTCGGGCATGGATCAGCTCCCCGCCGCTCACCACGCCGTAGGCAACGCCCGGGACGTGCTTGCCCGCCAGGAATCGATCGGCGACGGCATCGACCGCCCGCAGGGCGTCCTCCAGGGCGGTCATCGCATCCCCATGTCAGCGGTCCGCATGGCTGCCCAGGTGGCCCGAGCGCAAGGCGGAGTCGAGGGGTCTCGCCAGCGCCCTAGCGGTGCGGCGTGATGGAGCCCGCGGAGGCGACAACGCCGCGGGCGGGCCACATCGGACGGCCGGCTATGGCGAGCGGGACAGGCTGGTTAGTGCGAGCAGGACCGGGCCTGGCCGGCGTCGTCCGCCGTCCGGAACGACGAGCCACAGCCGCAGCCGGAGACGGCGTTCGGGTTGTTGACCGTGAAGCCGGCGCCCATCAGGGTGTCGACGTAGTCGATCGACGAGCCCTTGAGGAGCGGGATGCTCTGGCCGTCGACGTAGACCCTGACCCCGTTGGCCTCGAGGACGTTGTCCTCTGGCGTGGGCTGGTCCTCCAGCATCATCCCGTAGCGGTAGCCGGAGCAGCCGCCCGAGTAGACATAGACACGCAGGCCGACGTTCGGGTTTGTCTCTTCCTTCGTCAGCTCGCGAAGCTTGGCGGCGGCGGCATCGGTGAGCGAGACGACGGTCGGCTGCTGGTCGATCATCAGGTGCGGTCCTCTCCGGAGGATGGGGTTGCGATGGAAGCCCCGATCGGACGCCCGGTCGAGGCCACCATCGTACGCACGTCAACCGATTTCGACAACAGGTCCGCCCAAATCGCCGATCGGCGGGCTCGACTGAGCTCCGCTATCGTTGACGCCTCCCGGTCGCCGTCGACGCCGCGTGTGGCGCGTCGAGCCGCGTGGGCGCAACGGCAAGAGGACGCATGGCCGCATCGGACGCCTCCCGATCCCGTCGCTTCTCGCTCCCCGCCCTGGCCGATGCGCGGGCGGAGGAGTCGATCGACGCGTTCCTCACCGGCCCGCTGCGCCGCCGTGGCCGGGCGATCGATCCGACGCCGCGCCCCCTCGGTGATCCGCTCGCCGGCCTCACGCCGCGGATCGCGTGGCTGGAGGCACTCGAACGCGAGAGCGCCCGGCATCGCCGCTACCGGCGGCCGGCGGCTGTGGTCATCGTGGCGGCCGGGCCGGCCGGGCGTGGCCGGCCTGTGGACGGTTGGCTGGGGCGCGTCGCCGGCCCGATCGCCCACGCGGTTCATCGCGGGCTCCGTGAGACCGACCTCGTCGCCCGGACCAGCGAGGCGACGTTCCAGGTCCTCATGCCCGAGACGACGGCCCGCGAGGCGGCCCGCGTCGCGGCCAGGGTTGCCGCCGATTGCGACGTCTGGCTGCGGGCCGTCGACGCGCCGGTCGCCGTCCGCACGGCTTCGGCCGCGACGGCCCACGACATGTCCCTCGAAGCGGCCTTCGAAAAGGCCCGGACGGCGATCGAGGTTCCGGCCTAGCCCTCGATCCGCTCCACCACCGTAGCGATCCCCTGGCCCACGCCGATGCACATCGTCGCGAGGCCGTAGCGGCCGCCGCGGGCGGCCAGCTCGTGGACGAGCATCGTGACGAGGCGGCCGCCGCTCATCCCGAGCGGATGCCCGAGCGCGATCGCGCCGCCGTTGACGTTGACCCGCTCCGGGTCCAGCCCCAGCTCGTCGATGCAGACGACCGACTGGCTGGCAAAGGCCTCGTTGAGCTCGACGAGGTCGAGATCGCCGGCGTCCAGGCCGGCCCGGGCGAGGGCCTTGCGGACCGCCGGGATCGGGCCCGCGCCCATGATCGCGGGATCGACGCCGGCGACGGCGGTCGCGACGACCCGGGCCATCGGCCGAAGCCCGAGCCCGCGCGCCCGCGCCGCCTCGACGAGCAGGAGGGCCGAGGCCCCGTCGTTGATCCCCGAGCTGTTGCCGGCGGTGACGCTGCCGCCGTCGCGGAACGCCGGCCGGAGCTTCGCCAGCGCCTCGGGCGTCGTGTCGGCCCGGGGGTGCTCGTCGCGGGCCACGAGGATCGGATCGCCCTTCCGCTGGGGGACGGGGACCGCCACGATCTGGCCGTCGAAACGGCCGGCCTCGATCGCCGCGACCGCCTTCTGGTGGCTCGCCAGGGCGAAGGCGTCCTGCCGCTCGCGCGACACCGTCCAGCGCTCGACGACGTTCTCGGCGGTCTCACCCATCGAATAGGGGTAGTGCAGCGCGGCCAGCTTCGGGTTGAGGAAGCGCCAGCCGAGGGTTGTGTCCTGGAGCTCGCGGGCGCCGCGGTCCCAGGCGGCCTCCGGCTTGGCCATGACGTAGGGCGCCCGGGTCATCGATTCGACGCCCCCGGCGACGAACACGTCGCCGTCATCGACCGCGATCGCGTGCGCCGCGGAGTTGATCGCCTGGAGCCCCGAGCCGCAGAGCCGGTTCACGGTCAGCCCGGCGACCTCGATCGGCAGGCCGGCCAGGAGCAGCGCCATCCGGGCCACGTTGCGGTTGTCTTCGCCGGCCTGGTTGGCGCAGCCCAGGATGACGTCCTCGATGAGGGCTGGGTCGATCCCCGAGCGATCGACAACGGCCCGGATCACCAGCGCGGCGAGGTCGTCGGGACGGACCCCCGCCAGCGCGCCGCCGTACCGCCCGATCGGCGTCCGGACTGCCTCGACGATCCAGGCCTCGCGGAGCGGCCGGTGGGGGTCTCGGGTCATCGGCCGGATTGTAGGTCGTGCCGCCGGAGCCAGGCGAAGGGGCCCTCCGGGTGGGCGGCGCCGAGCCACAGCGCGGTGTCGATGTCGGCGGCCGTGGCCACGCCCTCGTCGCGGGCCATGACCGCCTCTTCGGCGATCGCCGTCCGGATCCGGCGGACGATGCGCTCCGGGGTCAGCGACCGCTCGGGTCGGACCGGCGCGGCGACGTCGTGGGGCAGCGGATCCGGCACCGGATCGTGGCCCTGGCCGTAGCGGTAGAACCCGCGACCGGTCTTGCGACCGAGCCGCCCCTGGGCCACGAGCCAGCCCTGGATCGGCGACGGCCGGAAGCGGTCGGGCCGGCCAAGGCCCTCCCAGACGCCCGTCGCGGCGGCGAAGTTGACATCGAGGCCGACGAGGTCCATCAGCTCGAACGGTCCCATCGGGAAGCCCTCGGCTCGAATCGCGGCATCGATCTCGGCGACCCGCGCCTCACCGACCTCGAGCATCCGGAGGGCCTCGATCGTGAACGGCCGGTTCACCCGGTTAACGATGAAGCCCGGGTGGTCGGCCGAGCGGACCGGGGTCTTGCCCCAGGCCTCCGCGATCGAGGTCGCCCGGTCCAGCGCGGCCGGTCCCGTCCGGGCGCCGGCGACGACCTCGACGAGGAGGAGGACCGGGGCCGGGTTGAAGAAATGGAGCCCCAGGACGCGCTCCGGGTGGCGCGTCGCCGCCTCGGCGATCGCCGTCACCGAGAGCGCGCTCGTGTTCGTGGCGAGGATCGTCGCCGGTGGCGCCAGCGCGTCGAGGGTGGCGAAGAGTGCCTGCTTGGCCTCGAGGTCTTCGACGATCGCCTCGATGACAAGGTCGGCGCCGTCGGACGCGGCCGTCAGCGTGTCGGCGATGTCGAGCGCTGCGAGCCGCGTCCGGGTCCAGCCCGGGTCGTGATCGCGCTTCTCGACCCGCCGCCGGAGGCCGGCCTCGATCCGCTCGCGGCCTCGCTCGGCCGCACCGGGCGCGGCGTCGTGGAGGCGGACGGACCAGCCGGCCTCCAGGGCAACCTGGGCGATCCCTGCGCCCATCGTCCCGGCCCCGATCACGCCGATCGTGGCGGGGGCTACCGTGTCGGTCATGCCGACACGGTACCCGTCAGGCGGCCGGGACGCGGACGATCTGGATCAGGTTGCCGCAGGTGTCGTCGAAGACGGCGGTCGTCACCGGGCCCATCGCCGTCGGGGGCTGGGTGAACCTGACCCCCAGTGCCCGGAGCCGCTCGTACTCGGCCTCGACGTCGTCGACGGCGAATGACGTCAGCGGGATCCCGTCGGCAACGAGGGCGGCCTTCCACGGCTTTGCTGCCGGATGGCCGTCGGGTTCGAGCAGGAGCTCGGTGCCGCCGGGATCGTCCGGCGAGACGACCGTCAGCCAGCTGGCCTCGCCCAGCGGGATGTCGTTCTTCTTCACGAAGCCGAGCGTCTCGGTGTAGAAGGCGATTGCCTTGGCCTGGTCGTCCACCAGGACGCTGGTCACGTAGATCCGCATGGTCGGGTCTCCTTCAGGACCGCTCGAGCCATGGATCGGCGATGTGCTCGAGCGGCGCGCGCTTTATCGAATGGAACTTGTAGCGGCCCTCGCGCCGGGTCGCGATCAGGCCGGCCGCCTCGAGGACGTCGAGGTGCTGCGAGATCGCCTGGCGGCTCGATTCGAGCCGGTGCTTCATGGCGAGTCGGGAGCAGATCTCGAAAAGGGTCTGGTCGTCGCGATCGGCCAGCTCGTCGAGGATCGCCCGTCGCGTGGGATCGGCCAGAGCCTTGAAGACGTCACCCACGCCAGGGATGATAGGCAAGTCACAGCTTGCATGTCAACGGCTGCCTTCAAGCCGAGGATCAGGCTCTGGATTTGGGGGCTTGACAGCGACATCGCGGCGTGCCAATAGTACGGTTCACGATATATCGTCGATCGTAAGGACAGCGCCCCATGAGCTCCCCCCTCCTCGACCTCGGCCGGTTCGCCGAACCCGCGCTTCTCATCCTCGTCAGCCTCAGTGACGGGCCGAAGCACGGCTACCTGATCATGGCCGACATCGAGGCCGGCACCGGCCGGCCGCTGGGTCCGGGGACCCTGTACGCCGCGCTCACTCGACTCGAGGAGCGCGGCCTGATCGAGCCGCTTGCCCCGGTCGACCGACGTCGACCATACCGACTCACCGGGCAGGGCGAGACCGTCCTGGCCGAGCAGCTTCGCGACCTCGCGGCCTTCGCCCAGCTCGGCCTCCAGCGACTCGGGCGGGCCGCGAAGTGACCCGCCTCCTGCTCCGCCTCTATCCCGCCCGCTGGCGGGCCCGCTATGGCGACGAGTTCGAGCTGCTCCTTCGGGAGCGACCGCTCGGACCCTTCGACGTGGCTGACGTCCTCCTCGGCGCGCTCGATGCCCAGCTTCATCTCCGCGGCCCCGGCGCCGCGTCCACCCACGGAAAGGGGTTTGCCATGACGCTTCGGATCGGAGGCCTCGCGGCCATCCTCGGCGGCCTCCTCTGGTTCCTCGTGCTCGTCGGGAACGCCGTCAACGACGGCCGGGAGTCGGGCGCCACGTGGCTCGGCCCCCTCATCCTGGCGGCAGTCGTCGCCACGCTGATCGCCCTCGTCGGGCTCAGCGCATTCCAGGCCCGCCGCTACCCCATGCTCATATGGGGCGCGTTCGCCATCCCGGCCCTCGGAGCGGTAGTCACCCTGCTCGGCGCGACGGCGATGGCCGTCGCCGGCAGCACAGACCGCGAGGTGATCGCGGGGCTCAGCGGGTGGATCATCTCGACCATCGGCGTAATGAGCCTGCTTCTCGGCTCCGGGCTGTTTGCCGTCGCCACGTGGCGGACGCGCAGCCTGTCGCGGGCCGCCGCCGCGCTCCTGGCCATCGGCGCGATCGTTACCCTGCCGGGTATCGGCGTCGCGTCCAGTGGCGTCGTGTCGCGGGAGATTGCCGGCCTCGCGATCCTGGCGACGGTGACCGCCTTCCCCGCCGGCTGGGCCGCCCTGGGCATCAGTGCCCTCCGCCTCGATCGTGCCGCGACGGCCCGCATCCAGGGCGCGACATCATGACCGGGAGTTCGCGCCGGCCCGACGCCTCGCACCCCGGGTCGCGATCCGCGCCTTTCAGATCGGCTTGAAGGCCTCGAACGGCTGGTGGCAGCCACGGCAGTACCAGAGCGAGCGGCACTGGGTCGGGCCGAAGAAGCTGTCGCGGATGACCTGACCCGACCCGCAGCGTGGGCATCGGACGTCGGCCGGCTCGGCCGGCGGGGCGAAGCCGATGGCGGCCAGGTTCGCCCGGCCCGTGGCCGTGATCCGGTCGGAGGTCCAGGGCCGGCGGAAGTTGTAGCCGACGACCGTCCGGTGACCGAGCGGCGCGAGTGCCTCGATGACGGCCTCCCGGATGAAGTCCTGGGCGGGACAGCCGACGAACGTTGGCAGGAGCTCGACCTCGATCCCGTCGGGGCCCACCTCGACGCGCTCGACCATCCCGAGATCGACGATCGAGATCGCCGGAATCTCGGGGTCGGCGACGCCGCGGAGGACCTCCCGGACCGCGTCCTCGTCGGGGATGCGTGGGGCAACGGCTGGGCTCACCAGGTCGCTCCCGTGTCGGACCGGCGGACCGAGGTGAACTCGCCCCACAGCCAGCGGAAGTCTGTCGACGGCGCGGGCCGGTGGCGGGAGGCTCCGGCCGCGGGTTCGAGCGCGATGGTGATCCCGAGCGGCCCGAGGACCCTGGCGACCTCGCCCCGCCAGGCCGCGAAGGCGGACGGCATCGAGCGGGCGAGGATGCCGGACTCGAGGAGCGCGGCCTCGCCGTCGGGAGCGGCGAGGATCGTCGGCGCGTCGGGCGCGAGGGCCTCGAGCGCGGCCACGAACCGGGAGCGCGCCTCCCCGTCGGCGCGGGCGAGCCGGTCCACCCAGGCGAGGACGTGCATCAGGTGGTAGCGCTCTTCGCGCCGGATCTTGGCGACGAGCTCGGCGAGCGGCGGCCAGCCGTCGCCGATCGAGGCCAGCCGCGCGGCATCCGCCGTGTCGTAGAGGAACCGCCGGGCAATCGTCATCGCCCAGTCGCCGCGGCCGTGGTCAAGGAGCCGGGCGTGCCGGTACGCCTCGGGCTCGCGATCGTAGGCCAGGGCGTCGGCGTCGCGGCCGTCGTCGAGGACGCCGGCGAGCAACTCGTAGAGGGCCTTCGCGTGGCCCAGCTCGTCCTGGGCGATCGAGCTCATCGCGACGTCCTCCTCGAGGATCGGTGCGATCCCGGTCCACTCTGAATCCGAGAACCCGATGACGAACTCGTCATCGGCCATCCCGAAGAGGAGGTCGGCGAGGGCGGTCGATGTCGCCGGCGCGAGGCGGACGGCAGTCATCGTTCGCCTCCCGGCTCGCCACGCCGGCCGGTCGTGTCGTGGGACGCGGCCCGGGCGCCGGGTTTCGAGGTCCCGGCCCGGCCTCGGGCGGCGGCGAGCTTGTCGCGCATGACGTAGCCACCGGGCTTCTTGAACGAGCGGTCGAGCGGCGGCTGGAGGAGGTCGAGGTCCTCCAGGACGTGGACGTCGGCCCGCCGGACGACCCACAGCCGGACGCTCTCGCCGCGCCGCCCGAAGAGCTCGCGGGCGTAGTGGACGGCGAGCTCGGGATCGGGCGCCAGGACGTTCCCGCCGTGACGCATCGCGTCGCCGTCCTTCTCCTGGCGGAAGACCTCGTACGGCTCCAGGACGCCGGTCGGTGCCTCGTCCGGCTGGACAGGGGCACCCTCGTCGATCATCCGGTCGCCGTCGGAGGCCAGGTCGCGGGTCATGCCGCGGCCCTCGGCGCCTCGTGCAGGATCGCCGCCCGGACCCAGGCCGTCGCCTCGCGGTTGAGGCGCCGGAACTCGAGGCGTGCCTCGGACATTGGGCCGTGGTTCGTGACGACGGTCCGGAGCTCGTTCCAGTCGGGGTCCGTGTAGCGCCACTCGCCGGCGGCCTTGTCGTGGCGGAGCGCGGGGTCCGGGAGCGTGAGCCCGAGCTCGAGGATCCGCGGCACGTAGATCGTGAGGAACTCCTGGCGGAGCTCCTCGGACGTCTTGGCCTTGATCCGCCAGTGGAGGTCACGGTCCTTCGCCCGGTCGCTCCGGGGACCGTGCATCTGCATGAGCGGGCCCCACCACCGATTCAGGGCCTCCTGGAGCATCTCGCGCTGCGAGGCCGTCCCGTTGGCGAGCGTCACCACGACGTCGCGCCCGTGCATGATGTGGACCGATTCCTCCCAGCAGATCTTCTGCATCGTCCGGGCGTACGGGCCGTAGCTCGAGTCGCGAAGGGCCTGCTGGGCGACGATCGCCGCCGCGTCCACGAGCCAGGCGATGACCCCGATATCGGCCCACGTCCTCGTCGGATAGTGGAAGACGTTGTGGAACTTCGTCTTCCCGGCGAGGAGGTCGTCGAACATTGCCTCGCGCGGCTTGCCGAGATCCTCTGCGACCCGGTACAGGAGCTGGGCGTGACCGACCTCGTCCTGGACCTTCGAGGTCAGGGCCAGCTTCCGGCGGAGTGTCGGGGCCCGCATGATCCACTCCCGCTCCGGGAGCACGCCCATGAGCTCCGAGTTGGCGTGCATCTCGATGAAGCGGAGGACCGCCGCCCGGTACTCATCGGGCATCCAGTCGTTGGGCTCGATCTTGCCGCCGCCCAGGACGTGGGCCTCGAAGTGCTCGTACCGCTCGTCGTGGGACAGGTCCTCGTTCCAGGCGCGGGCGCGACCGCCGAGCTCGGAGCGCTCGCGCGGCGGGAGGACGGGATCGAGGGCCAGCGGATCGGTCACCGGGACGCTCCCTGAAGCATGCGGAGGACGAGGTCGACGAAATAGTCGGCGACCCGGCCGGCCGGCAGCCGGCCATCGGGCCGGTACCAGCCGGGGATGCCGTTGAGGGTCGAGAGGACCGCGGTGGCTGCGATGGCCGGATCCGTCATCTCGAAGTCGCCGGTGGCGATGCCGGCCTCGATGAGGTCGCGGAACCGGCGCTCGTAGGCATCGCGGCGCTCGAGAATGGTCGCACGTCGCTCCGGGCCGAGGGCCCGCCATTCATGGACGAAGACGGCCGCCGAGCCGACGTCGCTGGTGATGACCCGGACGTGGGCCCGGACCAGGGACGCGAGCTGGGTGACCGGATCGTGGCCCGCCGCCCCGCCCGTGGCCGCCGCGGTCGCGGCGTCGGCCGCGGCCTCGAAGCGGCCCGCCGCCCGATCCACGATCGCCCACAGGACGTCCTCCTTTGAGGTCACGTGGGCGTACAGGCTCGGCCCCTGGATCTCGAGCCCGCGGGCGATGTCGCGGACGCTCGTGGCGGCATAGCCGCGGGCCCGGAACAGCTCCGATGCGACGTCCTCGATCGCGCGACGGCGGGACAGCTCGACCATGGCTGGGACGCAAGAACTCCACTCCGAACGAACGATCGTTAGGACTTGAACGATACGGCCTCCTCTGGCTGAGTGTCAAGCGAAGCCGGGGCAGTAGATAGCCGACCCCCGAAGCTACCTCTCGGGTCCGGGATGCGATCGTCGCGCCTCCGTCGACGAGACGTGGACCGCGTGGGCTCGTTTTCCGACCAGCCAACCCAATCGAAGGGGAGTTCGATTTAGCAACAGGCCTTGACCTGTGGCGCGTCCTCCCATCGCTCGGCATCTCGCCCGAGTTGGAGAATGCTCGAAACGTTCATGTGGTCGTCTTCGCGGGCAACTTCGAGTCGTCCGGCCGATTCGCAGCTCCCGGCGCCCGGGAATTGCTCCAGGATGCGGTCTGCGTGACTTTCGACGACGACACCTACGTCCTCTACTCTGACGTCTCCCGCGAGGGTGCTCGCCTGCCCTGACTTTGGCTCAGTTTCTACGGGATTATCTCATTGCCCTGGCGGCCATTTGCATGGCTGGGGTTCTGCTCGCGCTGGTGACCGCGACCGCCCGAGATCTGGGCGTGGGTAAGATGCCGTCATTACCCCCGCCCTCGCACGAGGGCTTCGTCCTCATTGTTCATGAGGGCGACACAGAACGCGAAGTGGTGATTGATGCGGAAGGTCACGGCTGCCGCGCTCTGCCGATCCCAGAGGACGCTCAGCGCGCCTGCCAGCTCGCAACCTACGTCGACCCAGTTGATTTAGCAGGTCAGGCTGCTGGTCGCCTCAACATCGAGGACACGACGGCCTTCCTTGCGCTGCTGTGGGTCGCGGGTATAGAGGGCAATGCGGCGCCTTGTCGGTTGGCGGGCCTTCGGGAAGGGCGACTGGAGCAGTGCATCGAAGCCTCTCAAGCCCGCCCGTACACCGTTGAGTTTCCCGGCGTGGCGCTCGAGGTGGTTGGACGGTCGCGTTAGCGCTGACCGTCAGGACGGGGCGACGCAACCCAGAGCTGGGAAGAGAAGTCCGTACGCGACCACCCACAGGATCGCCGTGCCGCCGGCACCTGCGGCGCTCGTCAATATGCTCGCGATGTGGCCGTGCGGAGTGATCCGCATAACCCTGCCGGTGAGCACCGTGGTCGTCGCGAACCCGGCAATTCCAACCAAGGCCAGAACGATGCCCGCAGGCAAGTTGTCCAGCGGCCCAACAAGGGGCTCACAGCCAGGCCCCCTTCCCAACGAGAGGGTGGCCCACATCGCCGCGGCGCCCACGAGAGTCGAGGTCGCCCCGACAGCCCAGAGGGAGTGACGAAGGCGCCCTGTCGCCCCAGGCAGGGCCGCGGCGCGGGGAACCAGGGCGCAAATCCCCGCCGCGATGGACCAACCGACCGACGCTGCGGGAGTGCCCGGTTCATTGGTTAGAAGGACGATCACGCACGCAACGGTGAAGAGAACGGGGCTCAGGAGCACGCCGAACGACTCGTACCCAACAAGTCGGCTAGATGTGTTTGCCCCCAATCCGCCACCCACGCTCGGCTCCTGATCCCGGCGCCCTGTCCGGCAGGGTGAGACTACACTCCCGTGGTACGGACGCCAACCTCCGCGGCGAGAGCTCCCGTGCCGCCTGCGTCGCAGAGCGAGCCCCACCACCTCGCGTGCCCTCCTCCCCCCGCCTGATCAGCCCGCAGTACGACACCGACAGCCGCGTCCGCCGGGCAAGCTCCCGGACGGGCACGCCCTGGATCCCGGCCAGGACTTCCCGCCGGAACGCTCAGGGTCGGCCCGCTCCGGGTGACCCGGCGTTCCAGGCGTTCTCCTCGCGCTGACGCTCGCGCTGACGTGCCCCAGCCCGTTCGCGTACCGCCGCCCCGGCCCGCTCGACGCCGCCAGCGCCGAGCTCCGCCAGCCGTCGCGGGCCCGAGGCATAGAGAAGCACGTCGGGTCTTGACTTCGACCAGTACGCGCCCGCAGCGGCCGCCTCCGCCCACCGAACATCGTCCCGGGTGACGGCGACGTGGAGCCGGGCCGTCGCGTCGCGCAGGATCGCAACGGTCTCCTCGGCGACATCGACGCCGTCCGCCCGGCGAGCGAACCGGCGATCCGGGGTTGAGCGGTGGCCCTCGGCACCATGGTCCGGGGCCTGCCCGTACGACTTTCTTTGCTGGGCCGGTAATCCCCGACCCGGTCGTGCGTTCTGACTGCATTGGACTCATCGGCCGCGCCTTGCGGCCATGCCAGCAAGGTGCCGGTCATCGGCCCGGCGGCAGGCGAGCAGACGAGAAAGGGAATCGGGGATGAAGCGACAGGCAGGCGGCACCTCGCCGGGCACGGACCCGGCGGCGGGCATCACGGAGACGGGCGGCGCGGCCGCCGGGGCCGGGCCCACCGGCTATACCAGCGTGGACGATCCCGGAGCCGGCGGAGCCGAGCTCCTCGAGGATCGGACGCTCCGACTCTCGGGCGGCGGCCTGGGCCGCCGCTTCGGCATGTCCGTCCCCGGCGCGGTCGTCGGGTCGTTCCTCGTCGCCGCGCTCGCCTTTGGGGCGGCGATCGGACCCCTGGCGTCGGACCCCGCCGGTCACGACGGAGCGGATTCCGACACCGCCTACAGCGAGCCGACCAAGGCGGTCGACAACGACGACCAGCCTGACAAGCCGGCCAGCGTCGACGAGCCGGCCAAGACCGACGACGCAACCGAGCCTGACAAGACCGAGGCGTCGGACGCCACCGCCAAGCCGGAGCCGACCGAGGCGCCCGCCCCGGCGGAGCAGGAGCTCGAGATCGCCCTCGCGATCGAGGGCACGGCCGTCGTCGTCGAGTGGTCGGCCTGCGAGGTCGACGGGTTCGTCGCCTACAAGATCGTCCGCTCCAAGGACGAGTACGTGAAGTGGCCGCTCGGCTCCGGCGACTCGCTCGCGGGGGTCGTCGAGGACGAAGGCACGACCCGCTACGTCGACAAAGGCGCCGATGGCGGCCGGACCTACCAGTACCGCGTCTTCGGGCTGCGGTCATGGAACGGCGAGACGATCGTTGGCTGCCGCAGTGACGCGGCGTCGATCGCGACGCCCGCGCCGACGCCGAAGCCCAAGCCGATCGACGGCGACGGGGCGGCGATGTCGATCAGCGTCGTGATCAAGGAAGGCCACCCGTTCATCGACTGGTCGGCGTGCGGCGTCGACTTCGACTACTACAAGGTCGTCCGCTCGAGCGACTCGACGGTGACCTGGCCGGTCGGCGACAACGACCAGAAGGTCGCCGCGGTCGGGGTGGATGGCGAGACGAAGGCCTGGGACTCGAACGCCCCGGGTGGCACGAAGGTCTACTACCGGGTCTTCTGCATCCGGGAGACCGAGTCCGGCTCCGTGGCGGTCGCCGCGACCGCGGTCAAGGGCATCCAGACTCCGGAGACCGAGCCGGCGCCAGATCCCGTCGCCCTCGGCTTCGAGGTCGACGTCACCGGCGAGGGCGTCGTCCTCCATTGGGAAGGCTGCTCGAGCGACGTGTTCGCCTTCTACAAGGTGGTCCGCTCGTTCACCAACGACAACCCGTCGTACCTGCCGGGTACGGACGGCACCCAGGTCATCGGGGTCATCGAGAACCGCAACACGACGCAGCTGACCGACGGTGCCGTCGAATCCGGCGACACGATCTACTACCGCGTCCAGGCCATCGGCTACTGGTACGGGTCAAAGATCCTGCTCGGCCAGACGGCGGTCATCGCGGTGACGATCCCGTAGCGTCCGGGATCGGAGACCCAAGGGCGTCGGGGACGGACGGAATGGCGGCCATGGTCCCGCTCGCGGCAGTACCGCTGGGCGATGGCTCGACCACCCGTCCGTCCCTACCGTCCGACTCCCGATGGTTGCCGGTCCCAGCACGACACGGATGGATCCGGCCCGGGAGCAGGCCCTCGTGGCCCGCGCCCGGGCCGACGCCGCTGCGTTCGGCGAGCTCTACGACTGGTACCTGCCTCGCATCCACGGCTTCATCGCCCGCCGGGTGGAGGACCGGGCGATGACCGAGGACCTCACGGCGACCACGTTCGAGCGGGCCCTCGGCGCGGTCCGGCGGTCCGACTTCCGGAACGAGTCGTTCGGCGGCTTCCTGTACCGGATCGCGGCCAACGCGATCGTCGACCACGCCCGGCGGAGCCGCTGGACGGTGCCACTGGGAGCACGAGCGAGCGACTACGCCGGCCTCGATGGCGATGGGGTTATGGGCCGGGATGACGCCGCCCTGAGTGACGATGCGGCGACCCGCGCCTTCGCCGCCGCCCTGGACCGCGACCGGCTCCGGCGCTCCCTCCTCCGCCTGCCCGAGACGCATCGGCGCGTCATCGTCCTGAAGTACTTCGACGGCCTCGAGATCGACGAGCTGTGCGCGGCCCTGGGCTGCTCGCGAACGACCTTCGCGGTCAAGCTCCACCGGGCCCTGCGGGCCCTCCGCGCGGCCATGACCGTGGAGTCGAGCGATGCAGCCTGACGAGCCGATGGCCGGCCGCCGGGCCCCCGATCCGCTCGACGACCTGGCCGGGGACATTGACTTCGGCGCGCTCGAGGCCGAGCTGGCAGCGGCCGGGACTCGCGCCCGTCGCGGCCGCCCGGGCGGCCCGACCCCGGCATTCGCGGCGGCTCTCCGTGAGCGGCTCCTAGCGTCGTACGGAGCCGCCAGCGTTGACCTCGGCGGGATCCCCGAGACGATGGCTGCCCCGGCGAGCCACGCCGCGCCCGCGAGCCACGCTTCGCCCGCGACCTCGGCCGGCTCGACCTCGAGCCACGCCTCGCCCGCGACCGCGGCAGGCTCGACGTCGTCGCGGGCCCACGGCGCCGACGACACCCGGATCCGGCCCTTCCCGACCGGCCCGGTCGCACATCCGCCGGCCCGGCTCGCGGTCCGGACGTCACTCCGAGCACCGACCGTGCTGCCGGCACCGCGCTGGTCGATCCTGGCCGCCGCGGCCGCGATCGTGGTCGCGATCGTGGGCCTCAACTCGGGCCTCCTGTTCCCGGCTCCTCCGGTCTCGCGGGCCACGGCCGCGGTCGGCGCCGAGCTGGTTCGCGACGGCCGGGCCACTCCCCTTGCAGCCGGTACGGAGCTGCGGCCGGCCGACGAGATCCGTGTGGCGGCCGCCGGTTCGGCGGCGCTTACGCTGGGCGACAGCCGGATCCGGCTCGACGGCGGGGCCGACGTCCGCCTGACGACCCTCGAGGCGTCGCTCGTCGCCGTCGACCAAATCGCGGGCCGGGCCTGGCACCGCGTCAACCTGGCCGACGGAGGCCGCTACGTGGTCACGACCGGGCCCGTCACCTGGACCGCCCTCGGGACGGCCTTCGACCTGGAGCGCAGCGGCGCCGACGCGGCAACCGGCGACGTCGTTCACGAGCTGTCCGTCCAGCACGGCGTCGTGGCCGAAGGTCCAGGCCTGCGGGTCACGATCGACGAGGGTCGCGGCGCGACCGTCCGGCTCGACGGGGCGCTGTCCGTGACGACGAAGGACGTCAGCGCGGCGATGGCCGCCGCCGACCCGTGGGTCCGAGCCAATGCGGCGGCCGACGCGGCCGAGGGCCTGGACCTCGGACTGCTCGACGGCATCGACCTCGCCCTCGCGACCGCGAACCCGACCGCCGGCCCCACGCCGCGCCCGACGGCCTGGGCCGCGCCGACCGGGACGCCGCCCGTCACCGCTCCGCCGACGGTCGCACCCACGCCCACGCCCACGCCTGCGCCGACCCCGGTGCCGACGCCGAAGAAGACCCCGACGCCCACGCCCGCCCCGACGTTCGGGACGATGACCCTGACCACGCTCGCCTGTCCCGGCGGCGTCGTCCTCGACTGGTCCGTGCCCGACATGGCAGCTCTCAACCACGTCCAGGTGCTGCGCGGCACGTCGGCCGAGATCCCGACGGTCTACCCGCCGGCCGGCGGCGTCACGGCGGTCGAGGGCGGCTACTCGACCGACCCGGCCAAGAGCGACGGCCGCGACGTGACGCTCGAGGCCAGCTCGGCCTGGTATCGGGGCGTGGCCTTCGACGCCGACGACGTCGCGATCGCGGCCAGCCCCTCGAAGGGCGTCACGACGATCGCGATCGGCGATCTCGGGCCGCTCGACATCACCGACGGTGCCGGCGGCTCGGGCGATATCACCGTCGCCTGGAGCCCCTTCGCCGGCAGCGGCGCCTGCTTCTCGTACTACAAGCTCGTCGCCTCGATCGAGGACTCCACGCCGAGCTACCTGGAGGGCACGGACTTCGCCCTGCCGGTCAGCGACCAGGGCGCCACCGGGACCGCCGTGACCGACGGGCTCACCAGCGGCCAGACCTACTACTTCCGGCTGCAGGCGATCCGCGTGACCAGCCTCGGCAAGTTCATCGTCGCTCAGTCGGCGGTCAGCCAGCACCTCGTCCCCTGACGGCCCGCCCCGGCGTCCAGGCACGGCCGACGGGGGCCCGCGTCAGCCGCCGCGGAACCTCGGCGGGCGCTTCTCGGTGAAGGCGGCGAGGCCCTCGGCGTGGTCCGGGTGCGCGCCGGCGGCGGCCTGGGCCTGGGCCTCGGCCTCGAGGGCCGCGTCGAGGTCCACCTCGAAGGCCGCGCCGAGGAGGCGCTTCGTCGCCGCCGTCGCCCCCGGCGCCAGGCCGGCCAGCCGGCCGGCGATCGCCGCCGTCTTCACGGCCAGGTCGCCACCCGCCACGACCCGCGAGACGAGCCCGATCCGGAGGGCCTCGGCGGCCCCGACCGGGTCGCCCAGCAACGCGATCTCGGCGGCCCGCGCCGCGCCGACCAGCCGGGGCAGGGTCCACGTCGCGCCGCTGTCCGGGACGAGCCCGATCCGGCCGAAGGCCAGCACGAACGACGCGCTCTCGGCCGCGATCCGGAGATCGCAGGCGAAGGCAAGCGACGCGCCGGCGCCGGCCGCCACGCCGTTGACCGCGGCGATCACCGGCCGGGGCAGGTCGCGGATCGCGCGGACGACGGGGTTGTAGCGGAGCCGCAGCTCGTCGTCCAGCGACGGCGCATCGGGGGCCAACCGCTCCTTCAGGTCCTGGCCGGCGCAGAAGGCCCGGCCGGCGCCGGTCAGGACGACGACGCGGACCGCCGGGTCGCGGCCGGCGTCGAGGAGCGCCTCGAGCAGCCGCTCCTTCATCGGGATCGTCAGGGCGTTGAGGGCCGCCGGGCGATTGAGGGTGATCGTCGCGATCCCGCCGGCGGCGTCGACGAGGACCTCGGCCTCGCCCCCGGGGTCGGTCACCCGCTCACTCCGTCACCCGGCGAACGGCCGGAGCTCACCCCCGACGATCTCGTGGAGCCGGGGGTCGAGGGGCTGGTCCGCGCCTGCGGCATGGTCACGGACGAACTCCGCGAACAGCACCGCGAACTCCTCGTCGCCGGCCACGAGGGCACCGGCCACGAGGAGGTCCCGCTCGGGAATCCCGACGAGGATGCGACCGCCGGCCCCCAGCGCCGCAGCCAGGTCGGCGCGGACCTCGGGCAGGAGGATCCGGGTGGCATCCCCGCCACCGCCAGAGGCGGACGAGATCAGGCGCCGCTGGCCCGACACCTCGTCGGTCCAGGGCGCGGTCTCCGACCAGCTGGCCAGGTTGGCCATGGCCGCGGCCCGAACCTCGTCGGGCGTCGCGCCCCAGGCCAGCAGGTGATCGGCGTTGACGTGGACGTCGAAGGCGCCGGCCGGCAGGATGTAGCCGATGACCAGGCCGGAGGGCCCGTCATCGAGGATCGGGCTGGCGTGGGTCTTCATCCCCTCCGACGCGAGCTGCTCGGTGTCGAGGTCGGCGATCCGGGTTCCAATCGTCCCGACCGGCCGGAGGATCGGCATGAGGATCGCCTCGGCCGCGAGCCAGTCGTGCTCAGGGGCCTCGGCCGCCGACATCGGTGCCGCCGGCGGCGGCGCGTGGTGGCCGCTGACCGGAGCGTCCTCGTCGATCGGCGTGAGGATGTCCGGCGGCCGGTCTCGCCAGGCCGGCTGCACCTCGTCACCCGGTTCCCGGTCCCAGCTCATCGCACCCCTCCTCAGCGGCCCTTCCAGGCCGGCTTGCGCTTCTCGGTGAAGGCGGCCATCCCCTCGCGCTGGTCATCGCTGGCAAAGAGCAGGTAGAAGCTCCGCCGCTCGAACTCCAGGCCCGCTTCCAGGCCGAGCTCCTCGGCCCGGTTCACGGCCTCCTTCGCGGCGATGACCGCGAGCGGCGGCATCGCGGCGATCGTGGCGGCCAGCTCCAGGGCCGTCGCGACGACCTCCCCATCGGCTACGACCCGCGTGACGAGGCCATGGGCCTCGGCTTCCCGGGCACCCATCGTCCGGCCCGTCAGGACGAGCTCCATGGCCCTGGCCTTGCCGATCGCCCGTGTCAGCCGCTGCGTACCGCCGGCGCCGGGCATGACCCCGAGCTTGATCTCCGGCTGGCCGAACTGGGCGCCCTCGCCGGCGACGAGCAGGTCGCAGGTCATGGCCAGCTCGCAGCCGCCGCCGAGGGCAAACCCCCGAACCGCGGCGATGAGCGGGGTCCGGATCCGCTTGATCCGCTCCCAGCGGTGGAACTCGTCGTCGCCGAGGAGGCTGGCCGGCGTCTGGACGGCAAGCTCGCGGATGTCGGCCCCGGCCGCGAAGGCTCGCTCGCCTGCGCCGGTGATGACGATCGCCCGGCAGGCCGGATCGCGATCGAGGCTTTCGAGCGCGTCGGTCAGCTCGGCGATGAGGGCGAAGTCGAGGGCGTTGAGGACCGACGGCCGGTCGAGGGTCACGAGGGCGACACCGTCGATGGGCTGACCGGGATCGCCACCGACCGCCGGGAAGGCGACCCGGATCGAGGGCTGCCGCTCCCCTGCCGCGACGTCCGTCATCCGCTCCTCCGCTGGCGTCGACGTCAAGTATCCACTCCCTCCGACCGTGCCGTCAGGCGCCGCCATCAGGCGCCGCCATCAGGCGCGGCCATCAGGCGCCGGGACCGCGACCGAGCAGGTCCGGTGCGTCCTCGACGACGAGGAAGGTGGCAAGACCGGGCGCGATCTCGCGAAGCACCCGGCCCGCGGCCCGCATCGGCTCGGACCGGAGGCCGGCATCGAGCGACGGGCGGTCGTCGAAGTCCATCGTGCAGGCGAGGACGTAGTCGGTCGCCTCCCCGAGCGCCTCGGTGACCCGCCAGACCCGGGTCGCCCGCAGGCCGGGGGTGCCGGCCACGAGCGGGAGGTGCTCGTCGCGATAGCGGCGCTCCAGGGTCGCGAGGGCCTCGTCATCGCCGTCGGGGTGGCGGTAGAGCACGAGCAGCGTCGTCACGGCGGGTCTCCTTCCGGCGGCCGGGTGTCGAGCCAGCGGGCATCGGTCTCGTCGACGCCGGGGATCTCCGCGGCGTCCGGATGGGTGAGGGCGGCCAGATCGGCCTCGTCGGCTCGGCGCCGGGCGACGGCCTCCGTCGAGCGATAGAAGCCGGCCATTGCCTCGTTGAACAGGCCGGGCTTCCGGACCATGACCTCGTGGCCGCAGTCGGGCGCCACGAACAGGCGGCCGTGGGGAATCTGGCGAGCGATCCCCCAGGCGTGATCCACCGGCACGAACGGATCGCGGTCGCCGCAGGCGACGAGCGTCGGGGCGTCGATCGCGTGGAGCTCGCGCGGGCCGAGGAGCGGCTGGGCCGCGACGTCCGCGGCGATCGCCGGCAGGAGTCGCTGCCAGGCACCCACGCCCTGGCCCTCGTCATGGCGACGCGACAACTCGGCGGCCCAGGCCGGATCGCTGGCCAGGATCCGCGCCGGGTCCGCGAGCCGCCGGAGCACGCTCGCCCGCGGCTCGCGCTGGGTCGTGATCCCGATGATGGCTAGGGTCCGCAGCCGCTCCGGGTGACGGGACGCGAACTGAAGGGCCGTCATCCCGCCCATCGAGAAGCCGACGAGGTGGAAGGTCTGAAGACCGAGGCCGTCGACGAACGCCTCGAGGTCCTCGACCAGCCAGTCATAGCGGAAGCCGTTCGCCGCGTCCCAGCGAGTCCGGCCGTGGCCGCGCGCGTCGGGCAGGTGGACGAGGAAGGCCTTCGAGAAGAGCGGCAGCTGGGCCGCGAAATCCTCCCGGCCGACCGACGTGGCGCCGTGAAGGACGACGGCGGGCGGGCCGGCGCCGACGACGTCGTAGCCGATGTCGATGCCGTTGGCGCGGAGGAACGGCACCCTCAGGCCTCCGGCTTGCCCTCGACCTCGGCGTGGGCCGCCTGCTCGATCCGGAGGTAGCGCTTGTGGAAGTACAGCAGCGGGCCCCTGGCCTCGGTCCTCGGATCGCCGTCGGCGAGCGCCTCCACCCGGCCGATGAAGAGGTCGTGGTCGCCGGCGGGGTACGTCTCGATCACGGTGCACTCGACGGTCGCGATCGCCCCGTCGAGGAGCGGCAGGCCCGTCCGGCCCGCGTGCCACACGGCGCCGCAGAAGTCCTCGCGGCCCAGCTCGCCCGGCTTCACCGCGGCGTGGGCGAAGCAGTCGGACAGGCCCTGCTGGTCCTCGCCCAGCACGTTGATCGCGTAGGCCCCTTGCTTGCGGACCATCGGGGTGATGAAGCGCCGGCGGTCGAGCGCGACCATCACGAGCGGCGGCTCGAGCGAGACGGGCGCGAGGGCGTTGACGGTGATCCCCTGGGGCCGGCCGCCGGACAGCGTCGTCATGACCGTCACGCCGGTCACGAACTCGCCCATGACCTCGCGGAACCGGGCGCTGTCGAACTCCACGACCCGGAGTCTACGGGAGCGGCCCGGATGGCCGGGCCGGTCGATCGATCAGACGGTCGATGCTTCGCGCGGTGCGTCGGTCGACGCTGCCGGGTCGTCGTCGACCTCTGGCAGGCGGTGCAGCGTTCCGCCGATCGCGAGCCAGATCGGGGCGACGGCGAGGATGGCGATGACAAAGACGGTCGTTCCCTGGAGCCGGTCTACCTGGGCCACGACGCCGGCCCCAATGATGGCCACGCAGGCGATCGACGAGGCGATGATTGCCAGCGCGGCAGCCGCCGAGAGGGCCCTAGCCCCCCACGCCGCCCCGGCGAAGACGACGAGCCCCACGAGCATCAGGGTCCCGAGCGACAGGTTCCAGGGCCCGAATGCCCAGAGGGGGCCGCAGAGGAGCGCCACGATGGCCCCGGTGCGCGCCACGTGATGGCCGCTCCCGAGTCGAATGAGATGGCCAAGCAGCCCGCCCGAGAGCAGGACCATCGCGCCGAGCAGGAACGGCCAGGCGGCCATCCCGTCGCGATAGGCCCCGTCCCCGTCGAACACGATCGGGCCGTTGAGCGCGAGGATCGGCGCGATGATGATCAGGACGGCGCCGGCGATGGCGCCGAGCCCGAGCCGGCGAGCGACCCTGAGATCCTCGTAGCGTTGGCGACTGACCGGCCGCGGGGCGGCGATCACAACCACGTCCGGATCGACGAGCTCGGGGTGGCGGTGGGCGTCGAAGGCGCCCCGGACGAGGTCGATCGTGCCGCCGAGGCCGAGCGGCCGGGCCGCCGCGAGATCCTCGAGCTCGTCCCCGTAGCGGGCCCGCCAGGCCCTCGGATAGAGATCGACGAGACGACTCATCGGGACGCTCCTCGGAGTCTGTCCAGGCCCAGCCGGGTGAACCCGGCGAGGCCTTCCAGCTGAGCCCGGAGCGTGCTCGCTCCGAGCCCGGTGATCCTGTACGGGCGACGCCGGTCGACGGGCTCGAGGGCCTCGATGAGGCCCCGCTTCTCCATCCGTGCCAGGGCCCCGTACAGGGTCCCCGGCCCCAGGGGCGCGCCGGAGATGGCCTCGACGTCGAGCATGATCGCGTAGCCGTGCTTGGGACCATCGCTCAACGAGACCAGGATGTAGAGCGTGGGCTCCGCGAATCGGCCGAGCTCGGCGATCTCCCGGTTCATCCTGAGCAGACCTCCTGCGGGTCGCGGGCCGGCGGTGACGGCGATCATGGAGCCGCCTCGTCCGGATAGCTCGCCAGACGATACATCGGCTGGCGACCGGCTGTCGAGCGCTCCACGAGGGCCGTCCGCTCGAGGCGGGCGAGCGCCCCGAGGAACCGCCCCGGGCCGACCGGGCCGTCGAGTGAGCGCACGGCCCGAAACAGCTCGGCGGCGCCGACCGGCCCGCGGCGGAGGGCCACGAGAATCCAGAGGGCCGGCTCCGCGAACCGGCCCATCCTGGCCTGAGTCATCAGTCGGCGACGATGACGCCGCAGGCGATCCGGCCGCCGCTGTTGCCGGTCGGGTTCGTGACCTGGTCGTCCGGCCCGGCATGGATGACCAGGGCGCTGCCGTCGGCGTCGAAGATCGTGGTCGGCCCGTTCGAGAGGCTGGCCCGATCGCTCGTCGCGTCGAGATGTCCGACGCCCGCGACGTTGACCTCGAGGTTCGGCAGGTCACCGGCATGGCCACCGGTTGGAGTGTCCAGCCCGTGGACGACGGCACCCGGATTGTGGTGGCCGCCGGCCGCGTTGAAGTCGGGGCTGCACGCCCCGACGGCGTGGATGTGGATGCCGTGGAGGCCCGCGGAGATGCCGGCCACGTGGACGTTGACATGGAGCCGGCCGGTTGCGTCCTCGGTGAGATCGGCCCACCCGACGGCGGCGCCGGCGGCGTCGTGCAGCTCGGCCGACGCGTGGGAGGCACCCGACGAGGCGAGGGCCAGCACCGGCGCGCCGACGGCGAGGGCGGCGCCGGCCAGGGCGAGGATCGGGATGAGCTGACGACGAGCCATGGGACGCCCTCCAGTCGAGTGGTCGCAGCCGTGTAGTACGTACTGCGGTATATCGTACTACGATATATAGCCCGCGAGGGGCCAGCTGTCAAGGGGTCATCCGGCATGCGACAATCCGGCGCGATGTCCACTCGCGTCTGGGACCGGGCCGCGCTCGTCCCCATCGATGCCGCCGGCCGCTACCCCGAGGTCGTGGCGCTCCCGACGACCCTGCCCGGCGTGGCCGAGCTCTTCACCTTCATGCGCGACGCCGAGCTCCGGTTCTCGACGCTCCGGATGCGGATCGAGGAGCGCACGTTCACCGCCCGCGGCGAAACGCTCGTGGCCATGGACGTCGCGATCCGCCACCCCGGCCACGCCCGGGTCACCACGACCGAGCCGGAGCGCGGCACGGCCGGCAACTTCGAGCTCTGGATCGGCGACGGCGAGACCGTCCGGACGTACTCGGGGACCCACCGCCTGGGCACGTCGCGCCCGGTCCGCAATCGCCCCCGCGGCCTGGATCGAGACTTCCCCGGGCCGGCCCGCGTCTACGAGCCGGTCACGCCGCTGCCCCTCGAGACGCTGCCGGAGCTGTTCATCCACCCCGCCGGCTACTGCCAGAACGTCCTCGCCACGGGCCGGACCTGGGTCTCCGGCGCGGACGCGGTTGCCGGGCGCGAGGCGGTCGTCCTCGAATGCAGCCATCCGCGAGCCATCGAGCGCGTCGCCGACCGGCCCGACTTCCACATCCAGATCGCGGTCGACCGGCTGGAGGGGATCATCACGCGGCTGGTCGAGACGATCGGCGGCGACGTGACCCGTGAGGCCATCGTCACCGCGCTCGAGCCGGACGCGCCGCTCCCGCCCGGAACTTTCGACTTCCAGTTCCCCGACGGGACGCCGATGCTCTTCTGAGGCTCGCCTGAGCCGCGCGGCGGTCCGTCGGGACCTTCCGGGCAGCTCGACGGGCCGTCGACGGGCCGTGCGAACCACGCAGGAAAACCGGCAAGTTCTTGCGAGAATCACCTCCATGGGCGCGGTTGGCGCGCGTATAGTCCGGCCCACGTCCCAGCGCGCTGGCCGGGTCGCCCATGACCCGGACCGATGGCGTTCCGACCCGGAGGTGGGGTCGAGCCCGGCGGAATGCCGGTCGACCCGGATGCGAGGAGGTCCGCATGCAAGGTCGATCCCGCGACGAAGTGATCCGTCAGGACATCAAGGACCTGCACGGGCTGGGCTACGCGCAGGAGCTGTACCGCACGATGGGCGGCTTCAGCAACTTCGCGATCAGCTTCTCGATCATCTCGATCCTGACCGGCGCGGTCATTCTCTACGACTACGGCCTGGCCTGGGCCGGCAAGGCGGCGGTCATGATCGGTTGGCCGCTCGTGACCGTCTTCGTCGTCTGCATCGCGGCGGCGATGGCCGAGATCGCCTCGGCCTATCCCACGGCGGGGGGCCTCTACTACTGGGCCTCCAAGATGAAGGACAAGAACTGGGGCTGGTGGACGGCCTGGCTCAACCTGCTCGGCCAGTTCGCGATCGTCGCCGGCATCAACTATGCCGCGGCTGGCTTCATCAATGCCACGATCGTGGACCAGGTGGTCGGCGGAACCTTCAACACCTGGCAGCTTCTGCCGGCCGATGCCGACGGGAGTCTGACCCTGAACGGGCTCCTGAACGGCCAGCTGGTCACGATGGGAATCCTCATGTTGATCCAGCTGGCGATGAACATCGCCGGAATCAACCTGGTCGCGCTCCTCAACCAGGTCAGCGTCTGGTGGCACATCGCGATCGTCGCCGCCGTCGTCGTCCTCGTCGGCTTCCTCGGCAAGGCCGACCAGTCCGGCCTCGAGCTGTTCGCGATCGCTCCGCAGGACACCGCGGGTAGCTGGGACAACACGTTCGGCGACTTCAGCCTGAAATACGGCTCCGCCATCACCTACCCATTGCTGGCCGCGTTCTTCTTCTCGCTGCTGCAGGCGAACTGGACGTACACGGGCTACGACGCTTCGGCCCATGTCGCCGAAGAGACGGTCGGCGCCAGGATTTCGAGTGCCTGGGGCGTCTTCCTTTCGGTGGCCGTGTCGGCCGTGGTCGGCTACGTCTTCCTCGTCGCCCTGACGCTCCACACGCCGAGCTTGTCGGGGCTCTTCCCGGCAAGCCTCGATGACGCGTCGACGTACAGCCAGTACTACTTCGGCGGCGGAGTCGCGGTGATCGCGATCCTCATCTACAACCTCGGCGACTTCCTCGGCGAGTTGCTCGCGGCCGGCATCGCCATCGCGATGGCCTTCTGCGGTCTCTCCTCCGTCGCCGCGGCGGGGCGGATGCTCTACGCCTTCGCCCGCGATGACGGGCTCCCGGGCGCCGGCTGGCTCAAGCAGGTCTCACATCGCTATCGGACCCCGGCCAACTCGCTGGTCGGTATCGTCGTCGTCTCGTGGCTGTTCACGCTCGCCGCGTTCATCGTCGGCAGCGGCACGGCCATCGTCATCGTTACGGCGATCTCGACGATCTTCCTGTACGCCGCATACGGCGTCTGCATCTACCTCGGCCTGACCACGACGGGGTGGCTGCAGCATCGCGTCTGGAGCCTCGGCCGCTGGTCCAAGCCCGTCGCCTGGGTCGCCGTTGCCTGGTGCGTCGTCCTGATGGTCCTGTTCAGCTTCCCCACGAGCGGCAACATCTCGTGGCCGTTCATGCTGGCCTTCGTCGTCCTGCTGTTGGTCTACTACTTCGGCTGGGCTCGATCCCGGTTCAAGGGCCCCCAGATCCACGGCGGAGAGGCCGAGCTCACCGAGCTCGAGAAGGAGTTCGAGCACGCGGCGGAAGAGCTCGCTGGGGCCTGACTCCGCGCATCGTCATCGCTGGGAGGGCCGGCCGGCTCCGCCGGCCGGCCCTGCCGTTTGTCCCTCCACAGGTGAGCGTCCGAGCGAGGTCACATGAGCACCCACGGCAAGCACCCCCGCCTCGAGGAGCTCGAGGCCATGGTCCGCGACGGCCAGATCGACACCCTCATCGTCGCCATCACCGACATGCAGGGCCGGCTCATGGGCAAGCGCGTCCAGGCCCAGGCCTTCCTCAACGGCGTCATCGACCACGGGGCCCATTTCTGCACCTACCTCCTGGGTACGGACATGGAGATGAACACGCCCGAGGGCTTCGCGCTCATGAACTGGGAGACTGGCTACGGCGACTGGATCGCCTCCCCGGTCTGGGATTCGCTCCGCGTCCTGCCGTGGCTCGAGAAGACCGCGATCGTTCTGTCCGACACCATCGACGAGGAAACCCACAGGGAGATCCCGATCTCGCCGCGAACGATCCTCAAGCGCCAGATCGAGCGGGCGGCCAAGGCCGGGATCATGGTCAAGGCCGGCTCCGAGTTCGAGTACTACGTCCTGAAGGACTCGTGGGACCAGATCGCCGAGAACGGCTTCGCCGTTCCCAGGCGCTTCGGCCAGTACAACGAGGACTACCACCTCCTCCAGGCGACGAAGGCCGAGCCGCTCCATCGCCTGCTCCGGAACCAGATGACCGAGGCCCGCATCCCAATCGAGTTCTCGAAGGGCGAGGCCGCCCCCGGCCAGCACGAGGTGAACATCCGCTTCGACCACGTCCTCGAATCGGCGGATCGGAGCGTGCTCTTCAAGCACGGGGCGAAAGAGATCGCCTACCTCAACGGCTGGGGCATCACCTTCATGGCCAAGCCCGACCACACCTGGACGGGCTCGTCCGGCCATCTCCACATGAGCATCTGGGATACCGACGGCAAGAAGCCGCTCAGCCACAACGAGGCCGACGGCCTGCCCTACGGCATGAGCCGCCAGTTCAGCCGGTTCGTGGCCGGGATGATGGCGTTGTCACGGGAGCTGGCCGTCTTCGTTGCCCCGTTCATCAACAGCTACAAGCGCTACGCCTCGCTGTCCTGGGCGCCGGTCAACGTCGTCTGGGGCCGCGACAACCGGACGACCGGCTTCCGGCTGGTGGGCCACGGCTCGTCGCTCCACATCGAGAACCGCTTCCCGGGCGGCGACATGAACGCCTACCTGACGTACGCGGCCATGGTCGGGGCGGGCCTCTACGGCATCGAGCGCGGACTGGAGCTGGCTCCCGAGTTCAAGGGCAACGGCTACATCGCCAAGGGCGTCCAGCGCATGCCGCGGGCGCTGTACGAGGCGATCTGGGAGCTGGAGCGTTCCGAGGCCGCGGCCGAGATCTTCGGCGTCGAGGTCGTCGACCACTACCTGAACGCCGCCCGCGTTGAGCGCGACGTGTACGATTCGGTCGTCCACGACTGGGAGCGCGAGCGATACCTCGAGCGAGGCTGATCCCGGTCGAAGCTCAGCTTGGGCCCGGCCCACGCGCCGGTCCGACGGATGGTGACCGACAGGTGTCCCGGGAGCGCGACCGCTATCCGCGGATGACCCTCCGCGACCAGCTGGAGGAGCTCGTCGGCTGGGTTCGCACCCATCGACTGGTCGTGCTCGGCATCGCGATCGTCGTCACCTATGTCGTGACCCAGGTCATTCTTCCGCCGGCGCCGGTGCGCCCGGAGGACCTCCGCGTCGGGGATTGCCTGTACGTCCGGACCGCGGCCACGTCTGACCTGGCCCCTGGGGTCCGGCCGATCGGCGAGCGAGCGTCGGTCGGCGTCTCGTTGCTGGGTGGCGGGGCCGATCAGGCCGCGTGCGACGCGTCGCACGGCCACGAGGTCTCGGCCGTCATCGATCTCCCGGAGCAGCCGGCGACGAGCCCCCTGAGCCCTGGTCTCGATCCCGCATGCGAGGGTGCGTTCGGCTCGTACGTCGGACTCGACCTCGCGTCGTCGATGTATGAGACGTTCGCCGTCGTCCCCGACGACGCTCACTGGGCAGCGGGTTTCCACCGCGCGATCTGCCTCGTCGCGCGCGCCGACGGCGAGTGGATGTCACACCCGGCTCGCGACAGCGGCGAGTAGGCCCCCGGGCGTCAACCGTCAGCTCCACGCGGCGGCTAGGATTGGCGCACTCCCCTCGATCCCGGCAGGCCCGGGACGGTGATCGCGTCATCCGCCAGGAGATTCCGATGCGACTCAAGGACAAGGTCTCGATCATCACCGGTGGCGCCAGCGGGATGGGCCGCGTGGCCGCCCGGATGTTCGCGGCGGAGGGTGCCAAGGTCGTCGTCGTCGACGTCTCGGCCGAGGCCGCGAAGGCCGTTGCCGACGAGGTCACGGCCGCCGGAGGAAGCGCCGTGGCCGTCGTCGCCGACGTCTCCAGGGAGGCTGACGCGAAGCGGATGGTGGACGAGACGATCGCCGCGTTCGGCCGGGTCGACGTCCTCTACAACAACGCCGGGATCATGCCCGAGGCCGACCACTCGGTCATCGACACCTCGGTCGAGGACTGGGATCGAGTGATGGCGGTCAACGTCCGGGGCGTCTTCCTCGGCTGCAAGTACGCCATCCCGAAGATGGTCGAGCAGGGCTCCGGCTCGATCATCAACATCTCGAGCTTCGTCGCCCTCATCGGCTGCTCCAACCCCCAGGACGCGTACACCGCCTCGAAGGGCGCGGTCCTGGCCCTCACCAAGTCGCTGGCCGTCCAGTTCGCCCCGAAGGGCGTCCGGACGAACGCCATCTGCCCCGGTCCGGTCGAGACGCCGCTGCTCATGGACTGGCTGGTCAAGGACGAGGAGGCCAAGCGGATCCGCCTGGCCCGCAACCCGACCGGCCGCTTCGGCAAGCCCGAGGAGATCGTGGCGATGGGGATCTACCTCGCCTCGGACGAGTCGCGCTGGACGAACGGGGCGGCGATGGTCGTCGACGGCGGCATCACCGTGAACTACTTCTAGGCGTCCGGGCTAGGCTTCCGGGCATGGAGCGTCCCGCGGCGCGGCGGATCGCGATCGGGGTCGACGTCGGTGGCAGCGGCGTCAAGTGCGGCGCGGTCGACGTCGCGACCGGCCACCTCGTGGGGGCCCGCCGTCGAGTCGCCACCCCCCAACCGTCCACGCCGGCGGCGGTCGTGGGCGTCATCGCCCGCCTCGTCGAGCGCATCGGACGGGAGGCCGAAGCGCCCGGTGCACCCGTTGGGGTCGGCATGCCGTCGGTGGTCATCGGGGGCGTCACCAAGACCGCTGCGAACATCGATGCCGCCTGGATCGGCTTCGATGCCGGGCGGGCGCTCGCCGCCGCGATCGGGCGACCCATCGTGGTCCTCAACGACGCCGACGCCGCCGGCATTGCCGAGATGCGCTTCGGGGCCGGCGTCGGCAAGGCCGGGACGGTCTTCGTCCTGACCCTGGGCACGGGGCTCGGCTCGGCCCTGTTCATCGACGGGACACTCGTCCCGAACACCGAGCTGGGTCACATGGAGATCCGCGGCCGGGATGCGGAACGGCGCTCCGCGGCGGTCGCCCGGATCCGGCGGGGTCTGTCGTGGAAGGCCTGGTCGGGCGACCTCGACGAGCACCTCCACGCGATCGACCGGCTGTTCTGGCCGACCCTGCTGATCCTCGGCGGCGGCGTGTCCAAGAATGCCGATCGCTTCCTGCCCTACCTCACGGTCCGGCCACCGGTCGTCCCGGCCGAGCTCCGCAACGACGCCGGCATCGTCGGCGCGGCGATCGCCGCCGCGGAGGCCGCGAAGGCCGGGTAACGCCGCGGCCCGGACTGCGGTCAGGCGCGCTCGCGAAGCCGCCGGAGCGTGTCGGACGTCCCCGAGACGATGAGCCCGTCGCCGGCAGCGAGGATCCGGTCCGACGGCGGGTTGGGCTCGTAGTCGCGCGGGCCGCGGACGATCGCCAGGGTGTGGATGCCGTCGGCCACGAGCGATCCGACGGTCCGGCCCGCGAGCGGGCCGGCGGCGGCGATCTCCACCTCCTCCATCGCGAAGGCGAGCTCCCCGTGGGACAGGGCATAGTCGATGAAGTCGGCCACCCGCGGGCGCGTCGCGAGCTCGGCGATCTGACGACCCGCCCGGGTGTAGGGCGAGACGACACGGTCGGCGCCGGCCTGGAGGAGCTTTGCCTCCGAGCCATCCTGGTTCGCCCGGGCGACGATGAAGAGGCCCGCGTTGAGGGCCCTCGCGGAAAGCGTGACATAGACGTTGTTGGCGTCCGAATCGACGGTCGTGATGAGGCCCCGCGCCCGCTCGACGCCGGCCTGCCGAAGGACCTCGTCCCGTGTGGCGTCACCTTCGACCACGTGGAAGCCGTCATGCGTGGCGGTGGCCAGCGAGGCTGGGTTGATGTCCACGACGACGAACGGGATCGCGGCGTGGGCCAGCTCCCGCGCCACCGTGGTCCCGACGCGGCCATAGCCGCAGAGGATGAAATGCCCCCGCAGGGCCCCCACCGCGTCTGTCATCCGTTGCCGCTCCCTCCGTCCACTCGCCGCCTCGGTCAGGATGGACTCGGCGACGATCCCGATCGACCCGAAGATGATCGCGACGCCGGCGATCGCGAGGAGCATCGTCCAGAGCCGCCCCGTGCCGTCGAGCTCGCGGACCTCGCGGAAGCCGACGGTCGTCATCGTGATGACGGTCATGTACAGGCCGTCGTCGAGGGACCAGCCCTCGAAGACGACGTAGCCCAGGGTCCCCACCAGGATGATCGTGAGGACGATGACGACGAGGACACGGACGTGCCGGCCGGCCCGCGATTGGGATCGAAGGCTGGCTCGCAGGCGACCCAAGCCCCGCTCCGAGGAATCCTTCGCCTGTGCCTCGCTCGATGTCATCGCCATGGCGCGAATCTAGTCCCCCGGCGCTCGCGAGGAACCGCCGCCGAGGATGGCGGGCCGGCACCGGGATAATGGGCCCATGCACCCCTCGCCGCCGTGACCGAGACGCTCGCGTTCATCCTCGATGTCGGTGTGGCCACGGCGGCGGCGCTGGTCGCAGGGGCGATCGCCCGGCGCCTCGGGCAGCCACCGCTCGTCGGATACCTGCTCGCGGGCGTGGCCATCGGGCCCTTCACGCCCGGGTTCGTCGGTGACGTAGAGCGGATCTCGGTCCTCGCCGAGGTCGGCATCGTCCTCCTCGTCTTCGCCCTCGGCGTCGAGTTCTCGCTGCGCGAGCTGTACGAGGTTCGGAAGGTCGCCCTCGGCGCGGCCGTCGCGCAGATCGGGATCACGATCCTCGCCGGGACCGGCCTCGCGATCCTCGTCGGACTCGAGCCGCGGCCCGCCCTGATCCTGGGCGCCGTCCTTGCGATCTCCTCGACCCTCGTCGTGGCCAAGGCCCTCGAGGAGCGGGGCGAGCTCGACAGCATCCACGGCCGGAACGCCATCGGCTGGATGATCGTCCAGGACGTGGCGACGATCGTGTTCATCGTCGCCCTCCCGGCGCTGGCCGCGGACGAGCTGTCCGTGACACCCATCCTCCTGGCCCTTGGCAAGGGCGCGGTCTTCCTGCTCATCGCGTTCGTCGTGGGGACGCGCCTGCTGCCGGTGCTCTTCGCCGCCGTGGCCCGTCTCGGATCGCCCGAGCTGTTCCTCCTCGCGGTGGTCTCGACAGCCCTCCTGACGGCCTTCGCCTCCAGCGCGGTCTTCGGGCTGTCGCTCGCGCTCGGCGCGTTCGTCGCCGGCGTCCTCGTCTCCGAATCGGATCTCGCTCACCAGGCGGCAGCCGAGGTGATCCCGTTCCGGGACCTCTTCGCGGTCCTCTTCTTCGTCGCCGTCGGCATGCTCGTCGATCCGACGACGCTGTTGTCCCAGGCCCCGCTGATCGCCCTGCTCGTGATCGTCTCGGTCGCCGGCAAGGGCCTCCTCTCGATCGGGCTGGCCCGGGCGTTCGGTCTGCCCGGCCGCTCGGCGATCCTGCTTGGCGTGTCGATCGCCCAGGTCGGGGAGTTCAGCCTCATCATCGCCGCCGACGCGAGCGACCTCCGGCTCATCGACGCGACCGTCTACAACGCGATCCTGGCGACGACGATCGTGAGCATCGCGCTGACGGCACCCGCCCGCCGCCTGGCCGACGCCGCAGCCTCGCGCCTCGAGCACCGCCGGACCGACCGCTGGGCCGCGCGGCTGCTAGGCGCGGCTGCCGCGGATGCGTCGGCCGGTACGATTGGCAGCGACGGTCAGCCCGATTCGCCGAGCCAGCTCCGGCGCCGGATCGTCGTCGCGGGAGCCGGCCGCGTCGGGCGAATCGTGACCCGGGCGGTGCGGGCCCGCCAGCTGTCGTGCCTCGTCATCGACCGTGATCGGCGGCGCCTCGACGACATGACCGCGCTCGGGGCCGAAACACTCTACGGCGACGCGGCGAGGCCCGAGATCCTCCAGCTGGCCGGGCTGGATCGCGCGGTCGTCCTCGTCATCGCGATCGGCGATCCGCTGACGGCCCACCTCGTGGCCGAGCGAGCCCGTCGCCTCAACCCCGACCTCATGCTCGCCTCCCGTTCGCGGGGCACGCGCCAGGGTCGCGACCTTCGCTCTGCGGGCGTGAACCGGCTGGCGGATCCCGAGAACGAGGCCGCGATCGAGCTCGCCCGGCACGCCCTCCAGCGGATCGGCATCTCCAGCCAGGAGCTGAACGCGATCACGACCGGCCTGCGCCGGGACGCATACCGCTGACGGCGATCCCGGGCCAGGCTGCCGGCGTGACCGGATCGTCGCTGGCTCCCCCCGGCGTATCATCGGCCCACGTCCGACCGAGCCCGCCGGCGCGCCACGATCACGGCCGCGCCCACCGAACCGAGGTTCCTGCGATGGCCATCGACCAGCACGCCACCGGTGTCAGCGCCCTGAAGATGGTGATCGGCGGCCAGACCGTTGACGCCGCCGACGGCCAATCCTTCGAGATCGTGAACCCGGCGACGGCGAAGGTCATCGCCACCGCCCCCCTCGGGGGGCCGGCCGACGTCGATCTCGCCGTGGCGGCTGCCAGGACGGCCTTCGACGACCCGAAGGGCTGGAGCAGCTGGGCCGCCGGCAAGCGTGGCCGGACGCTGGCCAAGCTCGCCGCCCTGGTGAAGGACCACAGCGAGGAGCTCGCCCAGCTCGAGACGCGCAACACCGGCAAGCCGATCTCGAGCGCCCGCGGCGAGGTCGTCGGGGCGAGTCTCGTCTTCGATTACTACGCCGGGGCGGCCAACAAGATCTTCGGTCAGACCATCCCGGTCTCCAAGCCCGGCCTGGACCTGACCCTGCGCGAGCCGATCGGCGTCGTGGGCCTGATCGTGCCCTGGAACTTCCCGATCCTGATGGCGTCGTGGAAGCTCGGTCCGGCCCTCGCGGCCGGCAACACCTGCATCCTCAAGCCGGCCAGCCTGTCCCCGATGACCGCCCTGCGGCTCGGCGAGCTGGCCCTCGAGGCCGGCTTCCCGCCCGGCGTCGTCAACGTCGTCACCGGGCCCGGGGGTTCGGCCGGGGCCGCCATCGCGGGCCACACCGGCGTCGGCAAGGTCGCCTTCACCGGCGAGACGACGACGGGCCAGGAGATCATGCGGCTGGCCTCGAACAACGTGAAGAAGGTCAGCCTGGAGCTCGGCGGCAAGAGCCCCAACATCGTCTACGCCGACGCCGACATCGAGCGCTTCACCGCGGAGTCGCCGTACAGCGTCTTCGACAACTGCGGCCAGGACTGCTGCGCCCGGAGCCGGATCATCGTCGAGCGCCCGGTGCACGAGCGTGTCGTGGAGCTCTTCGCCGAGGCGACCCGCAAGGTCGTCGTGGGCGACCCGGCCGACGAGAAGACGGAGGTCGGGACGCTCGTCAGCTTCAAGCAGCGCGACCGGGTCAGGGACTACATCGAGATCGGGCTCGGCGAGGGTGCGAACCTGGTCGTCGGCGGGGTCGAGCCCGACGATCCGGCGCTCAAGGATGGCGCCTACCTCATGCCGGCGGTCTTCGACGGCGTCTCAAACGACATGCGGATCGCCCGCGAGGAGATCTTCGGGCCGGTCGTCTCGATCATCCCGTTCGACACCGAGGCCGAGGCGATCGCCCTCGCCAACGCCACCCCCTACGGTCTGTCGGGATCGATCTGGAGCCGTGACATCGGCAAGGCGCTCCGGACCGCGAAGGGTGTCCAGGCCGGCGTCCTGTCGGTGAACTCGAACTCGAGCGTCCACACCGAGGCGCCCTTCGGCGGCTACAAGATGTCGGGCGTGGGGCGGGAGCTCGGAATGTCGGCGATCGACCTCTATACCGAGACGAAGAACGTCTTCATCGACCTCCGGCCGTAGGCCCGGTCGAGGGCGGCGGCGGTGCCCGAGCCCGAGCCGGAGCTGGCGGCCGGCCTCCACGGGCCCGCGACCGCCGAGCCAGGGTGGACGTACCGCAGCCTGCGGCTGGTCTGGCGCGGCGCCGCGGCCCTTCTCCGCCTGCGGTTTGAGGTCTCCGGCCTGGAGCACCTGCCCCGCAACGCGGCGGGCCGTCCGACCGGGGGCTGGATCGCGGCCGGCCTGCCCCACCGGACCTGGATCGACCCCTTCGTGCCGTGGATGCTCCTGCCGGCCCGGCCCCGGCTGACGTTCTTCGGCGACGCCCGGACGATGGCCCGCTCGCCGCTCCGGCGCTGGGTCATGGCCAGGCTCGGCGGAGTGATCCCGATCCCGGCGGCCCATGACACTCGTGCGGTGCCAGTCCACCTGGCCGCGGCCGAGACCGTCCTTCGTCACGGCGGCGTCTTCTGCCTCTTCCCGGAGACCGGCCCCGCCACCCCGCCCGGGACGATCCGGCGCCTGGGTGCCGGGATCGGCTACATCGCCCTCCGGAACCGGACCCCGATCGTGCCGCTGGTTCTCGGAGGGACCCACGAGCTGTACCTCGGGCGCCGGATCGTCCTCCGGGTCCTGCCGCCACTCGACCCTCTCGGCCTGGCCGGTCTCGACCCCGGCGCAGAGCTCCCGGTCCCGGACTCGCCCGAGGAGCGGGCGGCGGTCCATCGCCTGCTGCGGGGCCTCGCCGAGGCGGTCGCCGGACCCGTCCTCGAGGCGCATGAACAGGCCGAGCCCCCGCCGGGAACCAAGAAGCGCGGCGCCCGGCAGCTCACCGGGGCGTTCCGCTGACACCACTGGGCGCCGCATGGCGCCCGACCGCGCGCAATTGTGCAGGATCAGATTCTCGAGCCTCCCCGACCGCGCTAGACTCGCGCCGATGCACGCCGCCCGGCGAGCATCGGCGCGAATGATCGCCGGGCTGCCGCATCCCTCGGTCTACGGGGGACAGGAGGAGTCTTGGCGCCCAGCCCAGGAGGCGCCCCGCCGAACGGTCGCCGGCAGGGAGCCGATCGCGCACCCAGGAATCGTCTCGGCCGCATCGGGCTCCGGTTCCGTCTGGGCGCCATCGCCCTGGCCGTGGCCGTGCCGCTCATCGTCGCAAACGTGGCCTTCCTCGCGATCGATGTTGGCGAGGCCAGGAACGCGGCGTCGGCCGAGGCGAACCGCCTCGCCGAGGCCGTCTCCTCGGCCCTCGATGAGGCGCTCGCCGGCACCCGCGCGGCACTCGTGACGATCGCCGCGGGTGACGAGCTCCAGACCCTCGACGCGACACGCTGCACGGACGAGCTCGAGGTTCTCCTGCCCCAGTTCCCGGAGTACAGCAACGTCTGGGCGGCGGACCGCGAGGGGCGGGTCCTCTGCACGGCCGAGCCGACGTCCGGAACCGTGACGGTCGCTGATCGCGACTGGTTCCAGCTCGCGATCGGCGGCCAGCCGTTCGCGGTCGGCGGGTACCAGATCGGGGCAATCGTGAACCGGCCCCTGATCATCGGCGTCGTGCCGATCAGGACATCGTCCGGGTCGATCCTCGGCACGGTCCAGGCCGCGATCGAGCTCGACAGCCTGGCCACGATCACCGCAGGTGTCGAGCTCCCCGATGGTGCCACCGTCACGATCCTGGATCGCTCGGGGACGGTCCTGGTGCGGACGCCCGATCCGGACGGCTTCGTCGGTCTGCTGACGCCCGAGAGCGATCTCGTGGCTGCGGTCCTGGCCGGACACCCCGGCACCGATGGTGACGGTGACCGTGACCACGCTGCCACGCCCCTGACCGGCCTCGACGGCGTCGAGCGCCTGTACGCCATCCATGGCGTCGCGACCGGCGACGACGCGCTCCATGTCGCGGTGGGCTTCTCCGTGGACCGGGCGTTCGCCGGCGCGGCTCGCCGGTTCGCTACCGGGATGGCCCTCCTCGGCGCGGCGCTGCTCGTCGCACTCGTCCTGATGGTGAGCGTGGCCCGGCGGCTGATCGTCGGGCCGGTCGAGACGCTCGTCGTCGCCGCCAATCAGATCGCCCGCGGCGACCTCGGCGCGCGGACCGGCCTGGGTGGGAGCGATGAGCTCGGACGGCTGGCCGACGCCTTCGACCGGATGGCCGAATCGGTCCAGGAGCGGGTCGAGGCCCGGACCGCTGAGCTCAGCGCCGCGGTTGCCGAGCTCGAGGACGCCGATCGACGGGTCCACGAGTACCTCGACACGGCCGTTGATCCGCTCGTCGTCCTCGAGGCGGTTCGCGGCCCCGACGGCACGATCAGCGACTTCCGGCGGACGTTCGCGAACGAGCCGGCGCTCGAGCTCCTCGGGCCGGATCTGAGCCGGCCGGGAGGGAGCCTGCGGGACCTGGCGCCGGAGCTGGCCGAGGCGCGGATCCAGACGTACGCCGGCGTCCTGGAGTCGGGCCAGCCGCTCGAGTACGAGGCGACGCTGCCGCACGCTCGGACGGCCGAGATCGTCGACCTCCACGCGCGGGCCACGAAGGTCGGCGATGGCGTCGCCGTCGCCTTTCGCGACGTCTCGTCCGCGAAGCGCCTGCAACGGGCCCTCGAATCCGCGAAGGCCGAGGCCGAGCGGGCCCGGGAGGCGGCCGAGTCAGCCCGGGCCGAGGCCGAGCGAGCGAATCACTCGAAGACGGAGTTCCTGTCGCGCGTGAGCCACGAGCTCCGGACGCCGCTCAACTCCGTCATCGGCTTCGCCCAGATCCTGGAGATGGACGGCCTGCCGGCCGACCAGGCCGAGTCCGTCGACCACATCCTCCGGAGCGGCCGCCACCTGCTGGATCTCATCAACGAGGTCCTGGACATCAGCCGGATCGAGGCCGGCACGCTCACGACCTCGCCGGAGGCGGTCCACGTCGGCGAGGCGATCGCGGAGGCGGTCGACGTCATCGCCCCGATCGCCCGGGAACGCGGGGTGGCGGTCCGCGTCCGGGCCCTCGACGATGAGCCCGGCCACGTGCTGGCCGACCGCCAGCGCCTGAAGCAGATCCTCCTGAACCTGCTGTCCAACGCCGTCAAGTTCAACCGGCCGGCGGGCACGATCGAGGTCGGGGCGTCGGTCACGCCGGCGGGACGCTGCCGAATCTCGGTCACGGACGAGGGGCCCGGCATCGCCGAGGCGATGCGCGACCGGGTCTTTGCGCCATTCGACCGGCTCGGTGCGGAGGGCGGCCGGATCGAGGGCACCGGCCTGGGGCTGTCGCTTTCGCGGGCCCTGGCCGAGCGCATGGACGGATCGCTCGACTTCGAGAGCGTCGTCGGCAGCGGCTCCACATTCTGGGTGGAGCTCCCGATCGCCGAGGACGGTCCCGCCACGGCGGCCGGCTCGACGCCGCGGGCCGCGCCGACCGGGACGCACGGGACCGTGCTCTACATCGAGGACAACCTCTCGAACCTCCAGCTCGTGACCCGGATCTTCGAGCGTCACGGTGACGTCCAGGTCGTGCCGGCGATGCTCGGCGGGCTGGGCCTGGAGCTGGCCCGCGACCGGCCGGACCTGATCCTCCTGGATCTCCACCTGCCGGACATGGGCGGGGACGAGGTCCTCGCCCGCCTCATGGCGGATCCGGAGACGCGGGCCGTCCCGGTCGTCGTGATGAGCGCCGATGCCTCGTCCGGGCTCCTCGAGCGGCTGATGGCCATGGGCGCCAGCGCCTTCGTCACCAAGCCGATCGCAATCGGCGAGTTCCTCGCCGCCGTGGAGCGGCTGCTGCCGCGACGGCCGCCGCCCCAGGCGGACGCCTGACCGTGGTACCGGGCCAGGTGGTCGATCGGGTCATGGTGCCGAGACGCACCGGCCGCTAGGGTCGTCCATCGTGAACTGGTTGCGCGATTCCCGGCCGTCCGGCGGACGAGGGCCCGGATCGCTCGCTGTCGTCGCGATCCTCGCGGCCGGCGTCGGGGTCGGGGCCCAGGTCGTCCTGCCGGCCACGGACGTCACAGCCGTCGCGATCTTCTTCACCACCGCTGCGGTCGCAACCGCCATCGCCGTGGCCGCGGCGTGGCGCGGCAGGGCCGGGCTGCCGCGTGCCTGGTGGCTGGTGGTGACGGCCATGGCCATCAACGTCGCGATCGACCTGGTCCAGCTCCTCCAGGCTATCGCCGGGGGCCCCGTCGTGGACGAGAACCTCCTGGGCAGCGCGTACCTCCTGCCCTACCTCGTCCTGACGGTCGGCATCTTCGATCTCGTCCGCGTCCAGCCGGCGGGCTTCGATCGAGCAGCGCTCCTCGACGCCGCGATCATCGTCCTGGGCTTCGGCCTCGGGACGTTCCTCGTCGCGACGGCCCTCGTCATCCCCGCCGAGCTGGCCACCCTCGAGCTCCAGGTGACCGTCGCGGCGACGTTCGCGGTCGGGTTGCCGCCGCTTACGATCGGCCTGTGGCTGGCCATGATCGGCGGCCCGCCGAGGCCGGCCGCGGCGCTGCTCCTGGCCGCGGTTGCCGTTCAGTCGGCCGGCGACAGCATGTTCGGCCTGGGGCTGGCGAACTCGAGCCTGGTCCTGCCCAGGGAGGCCGCCTGGCTGGCGGCTCTCGTCCTGCTCGGGGGAGCCACGGTCGTGGGCAGCAGCCGCCGGCTCGAGGCGCCAGCGTCGCCGCTCCTCCGCGATCCGCTCAGGATCTGGCTCCTGGGCCTGGCCATCGCGGCGCCCGCGGTGGCCGGCCTGGAGGCTTACCTCACCGACCTGTCGCGCGAGCTCATCAGCATCCTCATCCTCGTCGTGGCGGGGATGGCGATCGTCCGGATCACGTATCTGCTTCGCCAGGTGAACCGGCTGGCCGCCGACACCGCGGCCTATCGCGACCTCAGCGCCGCACTCGAGCGGGCCCGTGCCGATTACCAGGACCTCGTCGACGCCTCGCCAGGGACGTCGTGGACCTCGCGGATCCTCGACGCGGCAACCGGCGCAAGCGGCCGGCTGTACGTGAGCCCGCAGATCGCAACGCTGACCGGATACGCCGCGGACGAGTTCCAGTCCGGGACCCGCCGCTGGCGAGACGTCATGCACCCCGATGATCGGACCGAGGTCAGCGACCGGTACCAGGCCCGGATGCGAGACCTCGCGGCGGGGAGGCTGCCGGCCGGGGTCAGCTACGTAGACGAGTACCGGATCCAGACCTCCGACGGCCGGACGAAGTGGGTCCGCGACACCCATCACTACGTCCGCGACGCCACCGGCGGGAGCGGCACGATCCACGGCCTGGTCCTCGACATCACCGAGCAGCGGCTGGCGGAGGACAAGATTCGCGCCTCCGAGGCCCGCTTCCGGACACTCGTCGAGCAGCTGCCGGGCGTCGTGGTCCTGCGGGAGGTGGATGACGGTGCGCCGGGCAGGATCGTCTACGTCAGCCCGTCGTCGGCAAGGATCATCGGGCTCAGCCCCGACGAGATCGCGTCGCCCTCGACGCAGTGGGCGATGCTCATCGAACCGGACGACCTCGACGCCGTCCTCAACGCGCGAGATCGACACCTCGCGACCGGCGATCGAACGGAGGTCGTCGCCCGGCTTGCCGCGCGACCGGGCTACCCGGGCATCGCCCGCTGGGTCGAGATCACTTGGGTCAGGGTCCAGGAGCTCGGCCCTCGCCAGTGGCTGTCGCTCGGGGTCCTCCTCGATGTCAGTTCCCTCCGCGAGGCGGAGGCCGAGCTGCGGGCCGTGAACGCGGCGCTCGAGGACCGGATCGAGGTCCGGACGGCCGAACTGCGCGCCGCCCAGCTGGAGGCCGAGCGGGCGAGCCGGGCCAAGAGCGAGTTCCTGAGCTCGATGAGCCACGAGCTCCGGACGCCCCTGAACGCCATCCTCGGCTTCGGCCAGCTGCTCCAGCTGGCGCCCCTCGCCGGGCCGGATCGCGAGAGCGCTGATGAGATCGTCCGGGCCGGCCGGAATCTCCTCGAGATGATCGAGGCGGTCCTGGAGCTCAGCCGCCTCGATGCCGGCCGGATCACCCTGTCGATCGAGCCCGTCGAGCTGGGGCCGCTGGTCCGGGAGACGATCGACCTCTGCCGGCCGGGAGCGTCCGAGCACGATGTCACGGTCGTCGACGATCTGGCCGCGGAGCCGACGGTCGTCGTCCTCGCCGACCGTCGTCGGCTCGGCCAGATCCTTCTCAACCTGGTGACGAACGGGATCAAGTACAACGTGCCGGGTGGCCGCGTCACCCTGAGCGCCGAAGCAAGCGGGGATCGGGCCCGCATTCGCGTCCGGGACACGGGGGTCGGGATCCCGCCCGAGCGCCTGCCCCGGCTCTTCGAGCCCTTCGAGACGATGCGCGGCGATCACGCAGCACGCCAGTCGCTGGGGCTGGGGCTGGCCCTCAGTCAGCGGCTGGCAGAGCTCATGGGCGGCTCGCTGCGAGCCACGAGCAGGCTCGGGACGGGCAGCGAGTTCGAGCTCGACATGCCGCTCGCGATCGACAGCATGGCCCTGACCGCCGGGGACGACGCGCCGCCGGAGCCACCGGTCCGCGCGGCCCGGACCGTGCTCTACATCGAGGACAACCTGGCCAACCTCCATCTCGTCGAGCGGGTCCTGGCCGGCCGGTTCGGCGCCCGGGTGCTCGCCGCCATCCAGGGCCGGATGGGCCTGGAGCTCGCCCGCGAGCATCGCCCGGACCTCGTCCTCCTCGATCTTCACCTGCCCGACGTGGAGCCCGGCGAGATCCTCGGCGAGCTCACCTCCGACGAGCGGACGCGGGCCATACCGGTCGTCGTGCTCTCGTCAGATGCATCACTCCGGACGGAGAGGGAGATGCGCCGGCTCGGCGCGACCGACTACCTCACGAAGCCCCTCGACATCGCCCGATTCCTCGAGGTCGTCGAACACCTGCTGGAGACCGAGGAGCGACATGACCCAGGGACCTGATTCCCCCATCCTGCCGATCGCCGGCGCGGAGGCCCGGATCCTCGTCATCGACGATGAGCCGGCCAATACCACCATCCTCGACCGGCTCCTGCGCCAGGCCGGCTACGCGGAGGTCGCGATCACCAACGACTCGCGGCTGGCCGTCGACCTCTACGAGCGCTTCGGCCCGGACATCGTCCTCCTTGACCTCCACATGCCCGAGATCGATGGCTACGCCATCCTCGGCCAGCTCGCCGATCCACAGCGCCAGGGCATCCGCCCGCCGGTCATCGTCCTCACCGCCGACGCGACCCGCGCGGCGCGCGAGCGTGCGCTCCGGATGGGCGCGGCCGATTTCATCACCAAGCCCCTCGACCATCTCGAGGTCCTGCTCCGGATCCGCAGCCAGCTGGCCACCCGCTTCCTCGAGCTCGAGCTGCTCGGCCGCAACGTCAATCTCGAGCTGACGGTCTCGGAGCTGGCGGAGCAGCTCGGGGATCGCGAGCGGCGCGAGCAGGAGCGGCTCGAGCGGGCGGCAGACGTCAGGCAGGCGCTCGAGCCCGGGGGGATCGTCCCGGTCTTCCAGCCGATCGTCGATCTCGAATCCGGCAAGCCGATCGGCTTTGAATCGCTCGCCCGGTTCACCATCGAGCCGATCCGGTCGCCCGACGTGTGGTTCGCGATGGCCGCCGACGTCGGGCTCCTCGAGGAGCTCGAGCTGGCGGCGATTCGCGAGGCCGTCGCCCGGATCGAGCTGCTGCCTCGCGGCACCTACCTCTCGCTGAACCTCTCGCCGGCGACCGCGGGGGCTGCGAATCTGGAGGCCACCCTGGAGGGCCTGCCCGGGGAGCTGACCGTGCTCGAGGTCACCGAGCACGCCCAGGTCCCCGACTACCTCGCCCTCCGCGAGGCCCTCGCCCCTTTCCGGGCGCGGGGCGTCCGGCTCGCCGTCGACGACGCCGGGGCTGGCTTCGCCTCGCTCCGCCACATCCTTCACCTGGAGCCGGACATCATCAAGCTCGACATCTCGATCACCCGCAACGTCGATTCCGATCGGTCGCGGCGGGCCCTGGCGGCAGCGCTTGCCTCGTTCGGCGAGGAGATGGGGATCGAGCTCGTCGCCGAGGGCATCGAGACGCGGCCGGAGCTGGAGGCCCTCCGGGCCCTGGGTGTCCACCGCGGCCAGGGCTACTACATCGGCCGCCCGGCGGCGACGCCGCTCGCCCCGAGCTGGCCGTCGGGCTGAGGACGGCGTCCGGTCAGCGACCGGGGGCGAAGTCCGGGGCCCGAAGGTCGGGGTGGCGCAGGCCGAGCCAGTCGACGAGGGCCCAGTATGTCGTCTTGAAGGCGAGGCCCGGCCAGGGGATCTCCTCGGCGCGGAAGGCCTCGATCTCGAGTGCCTCGGGCGTCCGGCCCATCGTGCCGCCCACGATCCGGGCCTCGAAGACGAGGACGACGACGGCTGCCTCCAGCCGGGTGTAGAGACCCACGATCTCACCGGGCTCGATCACGAGGCCGGTCTCCTCGAGGGTCTCCCGAACGGCCGCCTCGGCAACCGTTTCATCGACCTCCAGGAAGCCGCCTGGCTGCGCCCACGCGCCGAGGCCGGGCTCAATGCCTCGCCGGAGCAGGACCAGGCGTCCGTCGTCGGTCACCGGCAGCGTCGTGACCACGAGCCGGGGGTTCACGTACGCGACGTGGCCGCACGACGGACAGGCGCTCCGCTGGCGGTTCTCGCCATCGATCAATCCGAACAGCAGCTCGGCGCCGCAGCGGGCGCAGAAGTTGAGGCTGGCGGCGATCCACGGCGGGACGCCCCGGCCGGATTCGATGTCGGTCGAGCGAGCGTCGCGGCCACGGCCGGCGTCGCGGCCACGGCCGGCGTCGCGGCCACGGCCGGCGGCGTGGCTGCCGCCGTCGCCGGTCATGCCAGGAGGGCGGCCACAGCCGCCGCGGCGAAGGCCACCATCCCGATTCCGGCGGCCGCGAGCCAGGCGAAGCGGAACAGGCCGCGGCCCCGGTCGATCGGCAGCCAGGCCCAGGCCGAGCGCCAGATCCGGAGCGACGCATCGGCGGTCGTCACGATGAGGATCGGCGCGGCGACGAGGATGCCGGCCTTCACCAGCGGGCTCGAGAGGCTGGAGCCGGTCTCGAGCGCGGTGATCGCGATCGCACCGGCGACGAGGGCGATCGCGGAGAGGTTGATGTAGTGGCGTTGGAGGGGCGTGGGCGCCGTCTCGGGGATCGTCCGGGGCGGGGCTGGCTGCCCCGCGGCGCCGCCAGCGGAGCCGCCCGCGACGCCACCGGCAACCGGCTGGCGGTCCAGGACGGGCATGCCCGGTTCCCAGCGGGGGTCGTCCATCTCGGCCCGAGTGTACCGGGCCCTCCGATCCGGTCGAAGGACGGCCCCGGCCCGCCGCCGTCTAAAGACGGCGGCCCCGGTCGCGGACGTCGACGTCCACGATCCCATCGCAGGTCGGGCAGTACCAGCGGGCCTCCAGGGCGGTCCCGCAGGCGTCGTGGCGGAGGATCTGGTGGTCGCCCGCCCGGGCGTCGTCGGGGCGGCCATGGCGAGCGCCCCAATCGGCGAGCAGCGCGAGGGCCCCGGCCAGGGCCCGGCCCTCGGCGGTGAGGCGGTATTCGAAGCGGGGCGGCCGCTCGGCGTAGGCGGTCGAGGCCAGGAGCCCGTCGGCCTCCAGGCGGCGGAGCCGATCGGCGAGGATGTTCGGGGCGATGCCGGCGACCGCGGCCTGGAGCTCGCCGTAGCGCAGCGAGCCGGCGAGCAGGGCTTCCACGACCCGCGGGCTCCAGCGATCGCCGATCCGGGCGAGGGCTGCCGCCAGCGGCGTGGCGCCCGTCCCGGGATGGCCATCCGAGGGTGCCATGCGCGAATGGTAGGCGACGTCCCGGTCAGGGCTTGCGGCGCCGCGGGATCCACGATACTTTGTCACTTGCATTCTGCAAGTATAGTCACGGAGTCCCCGATGTCCCTTCTCGATGACCTCTCCTCGGCGATCAGTGCGGCGGCCCAGGCGGCCGCCCCCAGCGTCGTCGGCATCGGCGCGCGGATCCGCGGGTCCGGCGTCATCGTCGGTCCCGATCGCATCCTCACCAACGCCCACAACCTTCGGGGCGAGGAGGTCACCGTCACCTTCGCCGACGGCCGGTCCCTCCGCGGCCGGGTTGTCGGCACGGACCTCGACGGCGACCTGGCGGTCATCGACGTCGCGACGGAGGGTGCCCCGGCGCTCGCCTGGGCCGATGGGCCGATGACGGTCGGGGCCGTGGTCTTCGGCCTGGCGGCCACGAGCGGCGGCGAAGCCCGGGTCACCGTCGGGACGGTCTCGGCCGTCGCCCGTGCCTTCCGCGGGCCAGGTGGGCGGCGGATCTCGGGCAGCCTCGAGCACACCGCGCCGATGGCGCCGGGCTCGTCGGGCGGCCCGATCGTCGACGCCGCGGGACGGCTCGTCGGCCTGAACACCCACCGTGTCGGGGAAGGCTTCTATCTCGCCCGGGCCGCCGACGCCGCGCTCCGGGAGCGCGTGGAGGCGCTCGCCGGCGGGGCTTCGGTGGAGCGGCCGCGGCTCGGGATCGTCGTCGCCCCGGCACACGTGGCCCGGCGCCTTCGCCGCTCCGTCGGGCTCCCGGAGCGCGACGGGCTCCTCGTTCGCGGGGTCGAGGACGGCTCCCCCGCGGCCGGGGCCGGGATCCGCGAGGGCGACCTCGTGGTCCGCGTCGCGGGCACGGACGTCGACGATGCCGACGCCCTCCTCGACGCGATGGCCGGCGCGGTCGGGACGATCGAGGTCGTCGTCGTCCGCGGGGCCGAGGAGCTGACGCTCAGCGCCGACCTCGGCGGTGGGACGTCGCGGGGCGGCGGCCGCCCGAACTGATCGCGGGCGGGCGGGCCGCCGATCGAGCTACTCGAGGGGCGGCGCGTTCGAGGGATCGTTCTGGATCACCCGCGTCTGCTCCTCGCGATAGCGCCCCAGGCGCAGGGCAAGAGCGGCGTCGGACAGGGCGAGGATCTCGATCGCCAGGATCGCCGCGTTCTCGGCGTTGCCGATCGCGACGGTCGCGACGGGGATGCCGCGTGGCATCTGGACGATCGAGAGCAGCGAATCGAGGCCGCCCAGGTGCGGCGTCGGGATCGGCACGCCGATGACCGGCAGGGCCGTCCTGGCGGCCATGACCCCGGCCAGGTGGGCGGCGCCGCCGGCCCCGGCGATGATCACCCGGATTCCACGACCGGCCGCGGTCTCGGCGTAGCGAGTGGCAAGGTCCGGGCTGCGGTGGGCCGAGACGACCCGGAGCTCGGATGGCACCTCGAGCATCTCGAGGAGGGCCATCGCCTTCTCGAGGATCGGGAAGTCCGAGCGGCTGCCGCCGACGATCCCGACGATCGGGCCACCCTCGCCCATCAGCTCCCCTCCTCGCGTTCGTCCCAGCGGACCCGGCTCGCGGCCGCGCTGGCCGCGGCGAGGGCCGCGTCCGCGGTCGCCGCCACGGCCGTGACATGACCCATGATCCGTCCCGCACCGGTCCGCCGCACGCCGTCCAGGTGGAGGTGGACGTCGGGCGCCTCGAGGACCGCCTCGACGCCGCTCGGGCGGGCGTCGCGGTCCGGCCCTGAGCCGGCCAGGTGGACGGTCGCGGCCGCCGGGACGCGGAGCTCGGTCGAGCCGAGCGGCAGGCAGCAGATCGCCCTGACCTGCTGCTCGTACTGGCTCGTGACGGTAGCCTCGATCGTCCAATCGCCCGCATCGTCGACGCGCGGAGCCAGGGCGGCGACGGCGAGCGAGTCGTCGGGCCCCACGACGAACTCGGCGGTGAGCAGGCCGACCAGGCCCATGCCGGTCGCGAGGCCGCCGGCGAGATCCAGCGCGGCAGTCTCGATCGTGGCCTCGATGCCGGACGGCACGCACGTCGCCACGGGCCCATCGGGGCTGCCGGGGCGGCCAAGGGCACGTGCGACGGGGTAGCCCGCGAGGAGGCCGTCGACGCCACGGGCGACGATCACGGACAGATTCTCGGCGGCCCCGGTCGGGGTGGCCGACGAGCCGGCCGTCGGCGTCGACGCGACGGCGGCGCCGTTGGCCTCGATGAAGTCCCGCTGCGCGGCCGCATCGTGGGTCAGCTTGAGGGCGTACGGACCCGGGCGCAGGACCGCTCCGCCGCCATCGAGGGCGCGGACGACGTCCAGCGAGACCGTCGGAGCCGCGATCGTGATGACGGCGCAGCTCACGGCGAGCCGGCGGGCCGCCTCGATGTCATCGAGCCGTGCCACCTCCACCCGGTCGGCCATCGAGGCCGCCGGGCACTCGGGATCCGGGTCGAGCACCGCGATCCGATAGCCGAGGCTGCGCGCGGCGAGGGCGAGGAGCGCGGCGCGCCGGCCGCCGTCAAGGATCCCGATCGTCGCCGGTGGCAGGATCGCCGGCGGGCGGAAGCCGAGGGCCTTGTAGACACCGAGGATCCAGGCGGTCTTGGAGTGCGTGTAGCGGAGCGAGTCAACGCCCCGGCCGCGGGTGATCCGGGTCTTGAGCGCGCTGTACTGGCGCATCAGCTCCGGATCGTTCCTGAGGGCGTCGCGGAAGGCAAGGTCCCGCGGCATGTCGCCACCGACCGGCTGGACGTGGACGTGGATTCGGAACTCCTCGCCGTCGACGTCCACGGCACCGACGATCATCGGGCGCGTCGTTGGCCACGGATCGGGGCCGGGCTGCGGCCCGAAGCCAAGGCCGTACAGGAGCTCGACGACCGCAGGAATCTCGCCGGCCTCGACCTCGACCGAGAGATCGACGATGCCCTTGCCCGGGAGACCCGGGACGGCGGTGCTGCCGATGTGCTCGACGTCGAGATCGGGCCGCCGGCGCCGGACCATCGCCGCGATCCTCGCCGCAACCTCGAGCGTCCGTGGGTCCCAGTCCCGGACGTGGGCCTCGCGTCGCTCATAGGGTCGGATCGGGAGGTCGGGGCGGTCGCCCCCGGGGTCGGTCACGGGGTCGAAGTGTAGGGGCTTGCCGGGCGACGCCGGGCGGCGACGCCAGGGCCCCGGTGACGGCCGCGGGCGAGGCCGCTATCCTGCCGGCCATGATCACGACCGTCGTCGGACGACGCCTCGTCGAGGTGGACGTCGGGTAGTTCGCCAGGATCGTCGCCGGCCACGAGGCGGTGACGGTCGATCTCGGCACGGGCGACGGCCGGGCTGTCCTGGCCGTGGCGGCCCGCGACCCGAGGACCCTGCACCTCGGCCTCGATCCCGTCGCGACGGCCATGGCCGAGGTATCCCGGCGTGCCGCTCGGCCGGCCGGGCGAGGCGGCCTGCCGAACGCCCGGTTCGTCGTCGCCGCGGCGGAGACCTGGCCGGCCGAGCTCCGCGACATCGCCACGCTCGTGACCGTCCGCTTCCCGTGGGCGTCGCTCCTCCGGGGGTGCCTGGGGCACGATCCAAAGGTGGCCGCCGGCATCGCCGGGCTCGTCGCCCCGGGCGGCCTGCTCGAGCTCCTCCTGGCGCCGGCGGAACGAGACCGCCTCGACGGCCTCCCGACCGATCCCGCCGCGGTGGTCGGGGCGGCCCGGGCGACATTCGAGGATCCGGGCCTGACCTGTGTGGAGGGCCGAACGGCGACCGCCGACGAGATCCGCTCCAGCGGCTCGACATGGGCGAAGCGCCTCCTCCGCGGAACGGGTCGGCCCGCCCCGGCCGTCGGTGCCCGCCACGTCGTCGTCGTCCGATTCCGGCGCCCGGCGGACGCGGATGGCGCGGTGGGTGCGGATGGTGCGGAGGGCGCGGATGGCCCGGCCGGACATGCCGAGCGAACCCTGGAGATCGGGCCGTCCGGACAGGGGTGACGCGACGCCGGGGCTGGATGATGGATGCACGAAGGAGGTCCTTCCGTGCGAGTCCTGTTCGCCACGGACGGGTCGCGCTCCGCCGATCGGGCCCGCGACCTGCTCGCCCGGCTCCCCTGGCCCGATGGCACCCGCTTCAGCGTCGTCTGCGCGCTCGAGGCCCGCGGCGAGCTCTTCTCCGCGCCGTGGATGTCGCCCGCGCCGCCCGAGCTCGATTCCGTGGAAGCCGAGCTCCTCCGTCATGCCGATGTCACCCTGGATGACGCCGTCCGGACGCTCGAGCGTCCCGGTCGCTCGGTCGAGCGGCTGACCCTCCGGGGGCGTCCGGCCTCCGCGATCGTCGAGGAGGCCCGCACATGGAGGGCCGATCTCCTCGTCCTGGGCAATCGCGGGCACGGCCCGATCGCCTCGATGGTCCTGGGATCCGTGTCCACGGAGGTCGTCGATCACGCCCCGTGCCCGGTCCTCGTCGTGCGGGACGCGGCCATCGACTCGATCGTCTTCGCCGACGACGGGTCGGCCGGCGCCGAGCGCGCCGCCCGAGTCCTTCGAAGCTGGCCGGTCCTGCACGGTCTCCCGGTCGACGTCGTCTCCGTCGCCGAGACGTCCATGCCCTGGAGCGCCGGGATGGCCGCCGGCCTCTACGACGAGGTCGTCGCCTCGTACGCGCGTGACGTCGAGATCGCCCGCGAGGCCACCGAAACGCTGGCCGAGCGGAGCGCAGACGCGCTGCGGAGCGCCGGCATGACCGCCGTCGCGCATCTCCTCGAGGGCGACCCCGCCGACCGGATCGTCGAGTTCGCCCTGTCCCGACCGCGGTCGCTCATCGTCGTCGGAACGCGCGGGCATGGCGGGCTCGCCCGGCTCATCCTCGGGTCCGTCGCCCGGAACGTGCTCCTCCAGGCGTCAGGCTCCGTCCTCGTCGTTCGCGAGTGGCGGAACGGGGCCGGCGTCGAGCCGCCGGTGCCGGTCGGCACGGCGAGCCGGGAGGCCTGAGCGCGATTCCGCCGGAGGACCTCCGGCGCGCCCCGGCCGGCCCCTTGGGACGGTCAGTCGCCTGAGAGCATGACCTCGTGGACGGTCCCGTCGACGATCCGCCAGGCGCGCAGGCCGGCCGCGCCGGTCGCCGGGTCCGCCTCGGCCGGATGGAGCGAGACGAGGACGTAGAGCGCGTCCGGGTAGAAGGCCAGCCCGATGTCGGTCGGCGACGGGCGGGCGGGCGAGGCGACGTGGCTGTGGACGATGGCCCAGAAGACCTCGTCGGCGTCGTCGGTGGCGATGGTCAGGCGCAGGAGGTCGTCGGGGTCGATCTCGTAGCGGAACGGCGAGGCCGCCCGGTTTCGGGTGGGCTCCCAGCGAAGGCCCCGCCCGCCGGCCGCCGCAGGACGATCGCCGATGATGACGCCACAGGCCTCGTTCGGCGCCTCGGCCCGGGCGTGGGCCTCGACGGCGGCCCGGATCGCGGGGCTGATCTGGACGGCGACGGGCCCGGGATGCCTCACCGCGTCGGCGGACATCGCGCCGGTCACCACCAGTTGATGCCGCCCTCGAGATCGGCCTCCATCTCGTCGAGATCGCGCGCGTACGTGCCGGCCGAGAGGTACTTCCAGCCACCGTCGGGGAGGATCGCCACGATCGTCCCGCCCGGCATCTCGCGGGCGACGCGAGCCGCGGCGACGAGGACCGCCCCCGACGATGGGCCGGCGAAGATGCCTTCGAGGGCGATGAGGTCGCGGACCGCGGCGATCGCGTCACGGTGCGAGACGATGAGCTTCGCGTCGAGGAGCGCGGAGTCCAGGATCTCGGGCACGAAGCCCTCGTCGAGCGAGCGGAGGCCCTGGACCCCTTCGCCCGGGATCGGCTCGGCGGCGATGATCCGGACGCCCGGCTTGGCCGATCGGAAGAAGCGGGCGAGACCCATGAGCGTGCCCCCCGTGCCCAGGCCGGCGACGACGACGTCCACCTCGGGGCAGTCGGCAAGGATCTCCGGACCGGTTGACTCCTCGTGGGCCCGCGGGTTGGCCGGGTTGCCGTACTGATAGGGCATGACGAACCGCGCGTCGCGGGCGGCGAGGTCCTTGGCCAGGGTGATCGCGCCGTTCGAGCCGAGCACCGCCGGCGAGTCGATGATCTCGGCCCCGAAGAGGGCGGCCATCTGGCGTCGCTCGGGGGTCACGTTGTCGGGCATGACGAGGGCGATCCGGTAGCCCTTGCGGCGGGCGATCATCGCCAGGGCGATGCCGGTGTTGCCGGACGTCGGCTCGAGGATGATCGACTCCGGGCCCAGGGCGCCGCGGGCCTCGAGGTCCTCGATGAGGGCCCGCGCGGCGCGGTCCTTCACCGAGCCGGTCGGGTTGACCATCTCGAGCTTGGCGTAGATCCGGACGGCGGGGTTCGGCGACATCCGCGGCACGGCAACGAGGGGGGTGTGCCCGATCGCCTCGAGGATGCTCTCGTATCGCCCGCCGTGCGGCGCCAGCTCGGCGTGGGCGTGGGCGTGGTCACGGGCGTGGCTGTGGGCCGCCTCGTGGCTCAGCCCGCCAGGCGCCGCCGCCCGGGGCACGATCCGCGGGGCGCGGAGCGCGGCCACGTCAGCCGCCCGCCATCGCCGGAAGGAGTCGGACTTCGTCGCGCTCGCCAACCGGGGTCGCGAGGCCGTCGAGGTAGCGGACGTCCTGGCCGTTGACGTAGACGTTGACGAACCGGTTGAGATCGCCCTCGGGCGTCAGGAGCTGGCCGCCCAGGCCTGGGTGGCGCTCGAGGAGGGTATGGACGAGCTCGCCCACGGTGCCGCCACCGAGTTCGAGCGATTTGACCCCGCCGACCGACGGCCGGAGGACCGCCGGGATGAAGACCGTGCTCATGCTCGGTCCTCAGGGGTCCCGCCGAGTCCGCTGAGCCCGCCGAACCCACCCAGCCCGGCGCCCGCGAGGACGAACGGGGCGTCGGCCGGGAAAGCCGAGAGGGCCGGCGCCTCCCCTCGCTCGCGGGCCGCCCGGGCCTCGTCCGAGCAGACCGGGCAGGCCGGATCGCGACGCAGCTTCAGCTCGGTGAACTCGGCCTCCAGGGCGTCGAAGATGAGGAGCCGGCCGGCGAGCGTGGTGCCGATCCCCAGCAGGACCTTCAGGACCTCGTTCGCCTGGAGCAGGCCCATGATCCCGGGCACCACGCCGAGCACGCCGGCCACGGAGCAGCCGGGGGCCAGCTCGGGCGGTGGCGGCGTGGGGTAGAGGCAGCGGTAGCACGGGCCCTCGTACGGGATGAACGTGGTCAGCTGGCCCTCGAACCGGAAGACGCTGGCGTGGATGACCGGGGTGCCGGCTGCCACGGCGGCGTCATTGAGGAGATAGCGCGTCTCGAACGTGTCGGTCCCGTCGAGGATGACGTCGTAGCCGGCGATGATCCGTTCGACGTTGTCGCCGACGAGCATCTCCTCGTGGCCGACCACGGTCACGTCCGGGTTGAGGGCCTCGATCGAGGCCCGGGCGCTGTCGACCTTCTTCTGACCCACGCGATCGGTCGAGTGGAGGACCTGGCGCTGGAGGTTGGAGACGTCGACGACATCGAAGTCGACGATCCCGATCGTGCCGACGCCGGCGGCGGCGAGGTAGAGCGCGGCGGGCGAGCCGAGCCCGCCGGCCCCGATGAGCAGGACCTTTGACTCGAGGAGCGTCGCCTGGCCGGCCGAGCCGACCTCGGGGATGAGCAGGTGACGGCTGTAGCGCTGCTGCTGCTCCTTCGACAGGACGACCGGCGTCGTCCACGGCAGCCCCTCCGCCTTCCAGCTCTGGAAGCCGCCACTCATCGACATCGCGTTGGCGTAGCCGAGCTGCTGGAGCGTCTGCGCCCCGAACGCCGAGCGGACGCCGCCGGCGCAGTAGAGGACCAGTGGCGCGCTGCGATCCGGGACGGTCGCCTCGATGTGCAGCTCGAGGTAGCTCCGCGCGACATGGAGCGCACCGGGGATGTAGCCCTGGTCCCACTCGCTCGTCTCACGGACATCGATGAACGTCACGCCCTGGGCGCGCAGGTGCTCGGCTTCCTGGGGGGTGACCTCCGTGATGGAGGCCTTCGCCTCCTTCAGGAGCTCGGTGTAGGTCTTGGGCATCGGTGGGGTTCGCTCCGGTGGTGGGACGGACCGTCGTCAAACGGCGACGGGGCGATGGGACCAGTGGGTGGCGAGCCGCGGAGGACGCGGTCGCGGATCAGCCGGCGTCAGGCCGCCGGCGACGGACACATGCAGCGGCCCGCCGCCGGCATCGGCCGCATGTCCCGGGGCATCAACGGTGTCATGCCGGCTGGCCCTGGGCCGCCGGCGTGGCCGGCGCGGCCGGCGCGCCGGCTTCGGCGAGCGCCTGCTGCAGCGTTTCGAGACTCAGGAGGGCGCACTTCAGACGGGCCGGCGAGATCTCGATGCCGAGGAGGTCCAGGACGTCCTGCGAGGTCATCGCGGCGGCATCGACGACGGGCTTGCCCTTGATCTCGTCGGTCAGGAGCGAAGCCGAGGCCTGGCTGATGGCGCAGCCCCGGCCGGTGAATCCGACGCCGGCGATCTTCCCGTCGGACAGGCGGAGCTGGAGGGTGATCCGGTCACCGCACAGCGGGTTGGCGCCCTCATGGGACGCGTTGGCATGCTCCAGGACCCCGAAGTTGTGGGGCCGCCGGTAGTGCTCCAGGATGTAGTCGCGGTACAGATCGTCCATGCCGAACGGCGAGTGTACAACCGGTCAATCCCGACTGCATGCGTCGGGATTGGCGGGAGCTTAAGTGATGTGCTGCCGGAACCCTCGTAGGTGAGGAGCATGACGCTCCAAACCGTCAGTGTCCGCCAAACCGGGTCAACTCCACGGCGATTCATTCCTCTGACATGGGCCCAGAGTCGCGCCGCTTCAGCAGGAGGATGCCAATCCAAGTTGCCGCCAGGACGATCTCCACCGAGGCTATGGCTGCCCCTGAATCGCCTGCGACCTTCTCAGGGCTTATGACAGCACCGATCACGGGCAGCTGGATCGCCACCAATGCCACCACGGTGATGGCGACTGCGAGTCCGGGTCGCCGGCGCTCGGCGCGTTGGGCTCGACCGGGCATCCTGAGCATCGGTACTCGGACGCCGAAGAGCTCCGCCGAGAGAAGGACGTGGAGGAACATGACAGCCACGGCGATAAGGGCGAAACCACCAACGGAGGTCATGCTCGTTCCTCACTCGGAAGCACCTCATCGCGGTTCACTTCCCGGCTCCAACACCCAGAGGCTGCATGGCCTCTTGGCCCACTAGGTAGGTCGCCACTCCCTGCGCGATGGCTGTGATCGTTCCGAAGATGGCTTTCTGAAGGACCGTATTCCCTGGCAGCACCGCGCCAACCGCCCCAAAGCCGCAGGCAACGGCACCCTCGGCTTTGTCCTGGCGATTGCCGATGGTCTGTGACACCAGGTCCGCGCCACAACCCGCGGCGGCACCTGCGAGCAGCTTCATCGGAACAGTCGATAGGCCACCGATCGGTCCGGCGATCACGCCCGCGCCACCGGAGATCACAGCATCGCCGACGTTCAACCCCTCGTCGAGCGGGTTTCCTTGGATCTGGTTCACGACGGCGGTCGAAACAACATATCCGCCCACTCCGATTAGGAAATCGACGGCGATCGCGACACAAGCGATCGCGAGTGGCCCAAGGCAACGCCCGCTGGGATCCGTCCAGCGTCCCGGGTTGGCATTGGCATAGACATATGCCGAGACATGGGGATCAGTGATACTGAACCGCCCTGGGTTTCGTGGAGACTCGGCTGATTGGATTTCACGCGGCCTCGGTCGTCGCGCGTAGCTGATGGTAGGCGGCCTCGAACTCGGCCGGCGGGACGTCGCCACAGGCCGAGTGGAGCCGCTCCCGGTTCCACCAGTCGACCCAGCGGGCGGTCGCGAGCTCGACCTGTTCGACGGTTCGCCAGGGTTTGTGGCGCTCGATGAGCTCGCCCTTGTACAGCCCGTTCACCGACTCGGCGAGCGCGTTGTCATAGCTGTCACCTCGCGAGCCGACCGAGCTGACCGCCTCCGCCTCGGCGAGCCGCTCGGTGTACCGAATCGCGAGATATTGCACGCCCCGGTCCGAATGATGGACGAGGCCGCTGAGATCGGGCCCTCGGGACCACAGCGCCATCTCGAGGGCGTCGAGGGCGAGGTTCACCTGGAGGCTCGTGGCGACCCGCCAGCCGACGATCGCCCGACTGAAGGCATCGATGACGAAGGCCGTGTACACGAACCCGCGCACGGTCCAGACATAGGTCAGGTCGGCGACCCACAGGCGGTTCGGCGCGGGCGCGCTGAAGACCCGCTCGACGAGGTCGGCCGGCCGCTGCTCGACCGTCGCGGGATGGGTGGTCCGGATCCGCTTCGCCCGCGTCGCCCCCTGGAGCCCGACCTGGCGCATCACCCGGGCGACCTGATCGCGGCCGGCGTCCACGTTGAGCCGGCGGAGGGCCTTCCAGACCTTGCGGATCCCGTACACCCCGAAGTTCGCCCGGTGAAGCCGGCCGATGACGTCGGCCAGGGTGGCGTCGCTGGCCGAGCGCGCGGACGGTGGTCTCGCCTTGGCGGCGTAGTAGGAGGAGGGGGCGACCGCCAGGCTCCGGCAGATCGGCTCGACCCCGAACGAGCGGCGGTGCTCGTCGATGTAGCGGATCATCGCTTCGAGCGGCGGTCGAGCTCCGCCCCGAAGAAAGTTGCGGCGCTTTTCAGGATCTCGTTGGCCCGGCGCAGCTCGAAGTTCTCGCGCTCGAGCTCACGGATCCGCTCGCGATCGGTGGACGACAGGCCGGGCCTGGTGCCGGCGTCGATCTCGGCCTGGGCGACCCAGTGGCGGAGCGACTCGGATCCGATGCCCAGCTGGGCCGCGACCTTGCCCACGGCGCCGTGGCGTTGGCCGCCCTGCTCCGCGATCGTCTCGGCCACCAGCCTGACGGCTCGCTCTCTCAACTCGGGTGGGTACTGCCGCGGGATCTCGCCGCGGCGCGAGGGACGGGGACGATCTGCCATGGCTCCATTCTCCAAGAGTTGGAGCCTCCACCAAAGTCAGTACGGTTCAC
>JBFMEV010000003.1:0-124226 GCA_040752335.1 Chloroflexota bacterium | reverse complement strand
CTGGGCGCGGCCTCGGCGACCGGTTCGCTCCCGGGCAGGCCCGTGCTCGGTTCCGCGGCGGCGGCCGGCGAGTCGGCAGGCTTCCGGGCGGTCCGGCGCCTCGGCGCCGCGGGCGCCGCCGCCATCTCACCGCTCGAAGGCTCGGCCGGCGTCGTCACCTCCGCCGACCGGGTGGGCCGGGCAGGCGCCGGCGGGCGGGCGCCCAGCTGGGCCCGGAGCATCGCCTCGATCTCCGGCGGGACCTCGCTCCACGGCTCGTCGCCCGAGCCCGTGCGGGCCGGCGGCCGGGGCACCGCCCGATCGCCGCGAGGCCGGTCCGGACCGCGGCCTCCGCGAGATCGATCGTCGCGGGATCGGTCGTCCCGGGGCCGGTCCTCGCGGCCGCCCCGGGCGACCGGCTCGGCGAACCGGCTGGTGCCGGCTCCACGGCCGCCGCCGAATCGCTCACGCTCGAGGGCCGCGGCGTAGGCCCCGCGCGCCCCTCGCCCGCCGCGACCACCGCCGCCCCGCGCGGCGCCGCGCTGGCGACGTTCGGCGATCAGGTACTCGGGAATGGGTGGCTCGTCCAGATCCTCGTCGTCGGCGAGCGGAGCCCGACCACCGGACGCACCGGTGGGCATCCCGATCTGGGAATCCCAGACCGAGCCGAAGGCGTGGGCAGCCCGCCTGGCCGGCGCGGGCGCGCGGTCGGCCTCGTCGAGCTCGTCCTCGTCGATCTCGTCGGCCGATTCGGCCGCGATGGCCTCGTCGCCCGGTCCAACCCCGACGGGGGCGACCCCGTCCTCGACGCCCTGACCGCGGCCTCGACCCCGACCGCGGCCACCGCGGCGCCGGCGCCGGCGGCGCGGCTCCTCGCCGCCCGGCTCGGCGCCGCCGAACGATTCGGCCTGGGCCTCGCCCTCCTCGAACTCCTCGTCAAGGGGCTCCCCGGCCTCGACCGACGGCGCGCCCGACGCGGCCCTCGAGAGCTTCTCGCCGGGCAGGACGACGAGCGGCGTCCCGTCGGACGTCACCGCCGCGACCGACTCGGCAGCCGCGGCAGCTCGTCCGCGACCGCGGCCCCGCGACGTCGTCGCCACCGGCTCCGCCTCGGCGACCCGGCTCCGGCCGCGACCCCGGCCCCGGCCGCGACCGCCGGTGCTTCCCTCGCTCTGCTTGTCCGGGACCTCCGTCATCGACAGGTCCTCGTCATCGGTCGCGACCCGCCGGCCCGACCTCGAGGAACCTTTCTCGACTCGCGCGATCTGGGTGATCTCGGTGAACTGGTCGGCGACCTCGATGAGGTCCGAGGAGGTGTTGCCGCGGAAGCTGATGACCTCGACCCGGACGCCCATCTCCTGGACGGCGCGGATGGCCGGCGCGAAGTCGCCGTCACCCGAGATGACGATCGCGATGTCCAGGTTCCGGGCGGTCTTCATCATGTCGACGACGAGCTCGATGTCGAGGTTGGCCTTGACCTTGCCGTCGCCGTACTTGCGAATGTCCTTGCTCACGACCTTGTAGCCGTGGCGGCGCAGGAAGTCGTGGAAGTTGCGCTGGTTCTCGTTCTCCGGGTCCAGGCCCGTGTACGCGTAGGCGCGTACGAGGTCCCGCCCGGCCGAAGCCGTCTTCAGCAGCGTGACGTAGTCGATGTCCACGCCGGCCGCCTTGGCCGCGTAGAAGATGTTCGCCACGTCCACGAAGACGGCGACGTTCTTGCCCACTGGGTCTCCTATTCCTGGTGGCGCCGCGGCCCGGACCCCGGTCCGCGCGCCCCGATCAACGGGCTCGCCGCCCGCCGGCCCCTGCCGGCGCGAGGACGCGTCCCATGTGCGGGCCGAGCTCACCGAATCCCTGTCGCTCCCACCGGGCCCGCTCGGTGGGATCGTCCGGCCGCGGCGCCTCGACGGACGCACAGCCCTTGTTGGCCGCCGATCGGAGGGCCTCCTCGAGGAGGGACTCCGTCACGTCGTCCGCGTCCATGTTCGGCGCCACGGCGAGGAGATCGATCGTGCCGACGTAGCCGCCGGCTCGCACCGAGGGGCGGATCGCGAGGATCGCGCCGCCCACGATCTCCCGTCGCCGTTCGGCGACGAGGACGCTGGCGTGAGGCAGGTAGACCAGCTGCCGGAGCAGATCCGCGGCATCGAGCGCCGTCCCGGAGCCGCGGGCACCGATCTGCTCGCCGCTGATGGCGACGAGCTTGTCGATGTCCGTGATCCGGGCTGCTCGGACCGTGTATTCCACGCCGCCGCTGTACCTCGATCGGGTGGCGCCAACCTGATGCGACCGCCCCGATCGGGGCCGACCGGGGTCGCTTCCGGTGCCGCGGACCGCACGAGGCGCGAGCGAGCATCGCTCGAAGAACCGCCTCGGGTCGCGCCAACCGGTGTTGCAATCGGTGCGCCGAGCCCTATCATACGTCATCGCTTCGGCGGCAACCTGCGCGCCGCCCGAACCGGTCCCGGAGTCGCCGATCGTACGCACCACCTCCGCGTCCCCCGATGGCCCCGCCTCCTCGCGAGGCGGACCCTCGGGGTCCCCGACGCAGAACGGGCGCCCGGTCTGTGTCGCCGGAGTCGGCGTCGGGCCGGCCGTCGGTCGGCCGACCTGGGATCGCTCCGGGAGACCCCGGCGCGATCGGTTCTGAGGAGGAGAATGGATGAAGCTCACTAAGGTTGGCGCGCTCGCCGCGATCGCGGTGCTCGCGTTCTCCGCGTGCGGCACCACAGGCTCGACCGCACCATCCGACCCGCTCGGCGTGATCACCATCCCCGCCGGGGAGAAGATCCACGTCGCGTTCTGGGGGGTCCTGTCAGGCGCCGACGCATCCCTCGGCGAGGACTCGCTGTACGGCGCGCAGATTGCCGTCGACGACAAGGGCGGCAAGCTCCTTGGGTTCGACATCAACCTCACCACCGAGGACGGCCTCTGCACTGTCGATGGCGGTGCGGCAGCGGCCCAGAAGATGGCCTCGGACAACACGATCGTGGGCCTGATCGGTTCCAGCTGCTCGGACGAGACCGTCGGCGGCATCGCGGCCCTCACCAACGCCGGCCTGACGACGATCTCGCCGTCCAACACCCGGCCCGCCCTCACGGCGCCAGACCGTGACGCGACCTACGCCGGCTACGCCCGAACCGCCCACAGCGACGCCTTCCAGGGCAAGGCCGTGGCCGAGTTCGTGTTCAACGAGCTCAAGCTCACCAAGGCCGCCACGATCCACGACGGCAGCGCCTACGCCGAGGCCCTCCAGCAGGTCTTCACGGATGAATTCAAGGCTCTCGGAGGCGAGGTCGTCATCCAGGAGGCCGTCTCGAAGGGCCAGACGGACATGAAGCCCGTCCTGACCAAGGTCGCCGCGGCCGGCCCGGAGGTTATCTACGACCCGGTGTTCGTCGCCGAGGGCGGCTTCCTATGGGCGCAGCACACGGAGGTCCCCGGGCTCGAGGACGTCGTCATGATCGGATCTGACGGCATGTTCACCAGCGACTTCATCAAGGCCGCTGGCTCAGCGGCCGAGGGTGGGTACCTGTCCAGCCCGAACTTCTCGGCCTTCCAGGCCGGCTACGCCGATTTCGTGACCAAGTACGAGGCGAAGATCGGCAAGAAGCCGATCTCTGCCTTCCACGCCCACGCCTACGACGCGGCGAACATCCTGTTCGCGGCGATCGAGAAGGTGGCTGTCAAGGGCAGCGATGGCACGCTCTTCATCCCGAAGAAGGCCCTCCGTGACGCGATCTTCGCCACGAAGGACCACCAGGGGATCACCGGGGTGCTGTCCTGCAGCGCCAGCGGGGACTGCGGTGCGCCGCTCATCGCGATGTACCAGATCTCGGCCCGTGAGACCGGTGGCGAGTGGCCGCCGGAGGCGCCCGTCTGGCCGTAGCCATCACGAGAGAACGCCCGTCCTGACGGCACTGGTCCCCCCGGGGCCAGCGCCGCCAGGGAAACAGGCCGGGCCTCACCGCCCGGCCTGTTCCATAACCAGATTCAGGCATTGCACCGCGCTTCAATCAATCATCCGCACTGGGGCAGAGGATGCGCGCCAGCGCCGTTGACCGGATCACGGAATATGCGATCTCGGCGTTCCTGTGGGGCCTTCGGATCGTCGTCGTCGCGGTGGTCGTGATCGGCTCGTTCCTGACGCTTACCAGCGGCCGGTACGGCATGGAGACGTGGTCTTCGCTCGTCGTCAGCGGCCTCACGACCGGGAGCGTCTATGCGCTCATCGCCCTGGGCTACACGATGGTCTACGGCATCCTGCGGATGATCAACTTCGCCCACGGCGAGATCTTCATGGGCGGCGCATTCGCCGGGTACTTCGTCGGAACGATGTTCGCTTCGATCGGCCTCCTCAGCCAGGGGCCCCTGGTGATCCTGTTCGCCGTCGCAGTCATGATCGTCGTGGCCGCCGCTTTTTCGACGGTCCTGGCCCTCCTCGTCGAGCGTATCGCCTATCGGCCGCTCCGGAACGCACCCCGCCTGGTTCCGCTGATCAGCGCGATCGGCGCGTCGTACTTCCTCCAGTACACGTTCCGCGGATTCCTCGGGGCCGGCATCTACGTCTATCCGGACGTGGCCCTCCTCGGCGAGCGGGTGCCGATCGACTTCCTCCGGCTGCGCTGGGTCGACGTCCTCGTGGTGATCTCGGCGGTCGCCATGATGACCGGCCTGTACCTGTTCGTCATGCGGACCAGGATGGGGACGGCCATCCGCGCGGTCTCCGAGGACAAGAGCACCGCCGAGCTGATGGGCATCGACGTCAACCGGGCCATCGTCACGACCTTCGCCGTGGGCGCTGCCATGGCCGGCGCGGCAGGCGTCCTCTACGCCCTGCTGTTCGACCAGGTCTTCTTCTTCACCGGGTTCGTGCCGGGGATCAAGGCCTTCACCGCGGCCGTTCTCGGCGGCATCGGCAACGTGCCGGGCGCCATGCTTGGCGGCCTCTTTCTGGGACAGGTGGAATCCGTCGGGCCGACCCTCTTCCTCGACGGCTTCAATGTCCCCTCGGTCAATCAGCTGAAGGACGTGATCGCGTTTACGCTGCTCGTCCTCGTCCTCGTTTTCCGGCCGTCGGGCATCCTCGGCGAGCGGGTCACGACGCAGCGCGCATGACGGGCACGGCCGCCGCCCCCGCCGCCACCGCCCCGCCGGACGCCCCGGACGCCCCGGACGCCGCCGTGGAGTGGCACCGCGTGCTCCGGATCGGACTCCTTGGCGGAGCCGTGGCGCTGTACGTGTGCCTGGTCGGCATGGTCGAGGTGTTCCAGCCACGAGCACTCGTGACCGGCGTCATCACCCTCGGCCAGACGACGATGGTGCTCGCCGGCGTCGGGGCAGCCTACGTGACCCTGCTGGGGCGAGCCATGGACCGCAGAGGCGCGGCCGCGGCAGGTGCGTTTGCCGGCGCCGTGACCGGCCTCTTCCCGGCGGCGCTGGTCGTGACCATGCAGTTCGTGAACCTCCGGGCGATGTTCCTGCACGCATCACCCGGAACGGCAGACGTGCTGACGCTCGGCCTGGGCGTCGGGGGGGCCTGGGTCCCGATCGTCGCCCTCGCCATCGTCGGGGCTGCGACCGGGCTCCTCCTGACCGCGCGGGCCGACATCCAGCGGCCGGCGACGGCAGCCCTGGTGGCGCTGCTCCTCACGGGACTGTTCGCTGGGTTGCTGCGCCCGCCGCTCCTGGCCAGCTCCATCACCGCCGGGCTCGGCCGGCTGCTGTTCGCCTCGGACGGACTGACGGTCCTTGGCGCGGTCATCGTCGTCCTCGCGGTAGTCGGGGGCCGGATCGCCATGCGCCGGGTCAGGCTGCGGTCGCGCGTCGCCGCTCTCCCGCCCGCCCGTCGACGCGTGCTCACGCCGTCCGCCATGGTCGCCCTGTTCCTGCTCGTCGTCTGGCTACCCCACGGGGTCGGGCCGTTCTTCGCCCAGGTCGTGGCCGTGGTCGCCCTGTACATCCTGATGGGATTCGGGCTCAACATCACGCTGGGCCTGGCCGGCCTTCTTGACCTTGGCTTCGTGGCCTTCTTCGCGGTCGGCGCGTACACCGTCGGGCTGCTGACATCGACCGCCGAATACGGGATCGCCCTGTGGCCGTTCTGGGCGGCCGTGCCGTTCGCGGTGCTCCTGGCGATGGCGTTCGGGGCCTTCTTCGGGCTGCCAATCCTCGGGATCCGCGGCGACTACCTTGCCATCGCCACCCTTGGCTTTGGCGAGATCATCAGGATCCTCGCCGGCTCGGACCTGCTGAAGGGACTCCTGGGCGGGCCCCGTGGGATCATCAACATCCCGAAGCCGATCGAGGTTCCTCCGGATCACCTGCTCGCGGGGCCCATCCAGATCTACTACATCGGGTTGGTCTTTGCCCTCGTCGTCGCGTTCGTCGCGATCAGGCTGCGGGATTCGCGACTCGGGCGGGCATGGCTGGCGATCCGCGAGGACGAGGACGTCGCGGAAGCACTGGGTGTCAACCTCGTCCAGACCAAGCTCCTCGCCTATATGCTCGGCGCCGCGTTCGCCGGTCTCGGCGGTGCCCTCTTCGCCGGCCTGCTCGGCTCGATCTTCGCCAGCAGCTTTCCCCTCTTCGTCTCCATCAACGTCGCAGCGCTGATCATCGTGGGCGGCATGGGCAGCATCCCCGGTGTCGTCGTCGGGGCGATCTTCCTGATCGGCGTGCCCGAGCTGTTCCGGGAGTTCTCCGAGTACCGCTACCTGTTCTACGGCGTCGCCCTCATCGCGATGATGCTCTTCCGGCCCGAAGGCCTGCTGCCGTCCCGGATCGTCCAGCGCGAGTTGCACGTTCCCGCTCCCGACGCAGACGGTGACGCCAACGGTGGTGGTGTGGAGCGGGACGCCCGGCTGTCGCCGGGGGCGACGGGCTAGCCGCGATGGCCCTGCTCGAGGCGGCGCACGTCACCAAACGGTTCGGCGGCCTGAGCGCCGTCCGCGCGCTCGACTTCACGATCGAGCAGGGTTCGATCGTCAGCGTGATCGGTCCCAACGGCGCCGGCAAGACGACGTTCTTCAACTGCATTGCCGGCTTCTACCATCCCGAGGAGGGGCGGATCACCTTCGATGGGACGCCGATCCACAGCCTCCGCCGCGACCAGATCGCGCACCTGGGCATCGCCCGGACCTACCAGAACATCCGTCTCTTCGCAAAGATGACCGCGATCGAGAACATCCTCGTCGGCCAGCACTTCCGGCTCCACGGCACCTGGATCGGCGCCGTCCTCAACACCGCCGGCGTCCAGGCGGAGGAGGTGGCCTCGCACGACGAGGCGCGGCGACTGCTCCGGTTCGTCGGGCTCGCCGGCAAGGGGGACGTGATGGCGGACAAGCTGCCGTATGGCGACCAGCGGCGCCTCGAGATCGCGAGGGCCCTCGCGACGCAGCCCAAGCTGCTCCTGCTCGACGAGCCGACGGCCGGCATGAACCCCGCCGAGACGGCCCGGATGACGGCCTTCATCCGGTCTCTCCGCGACGACCTGGGCACCACCATCCTGCTCATCGAGCACCAGATGCGGGTGGTCATGGGCATCTCCGAGCGGATCGCGGTCCTCGACTACGGCGAGAAGATCGCGGAGGGTACGGCGCGCGAGATCCAGACCAACCCGAGGGTCATCGAGGCCTATCTCGGCAGCGGCGGTGCGGCCGACGTGCCCGGACAGGACAAGGGCGAGATCGACGTTCCGCCCACGAGTGGCAGCTGACACCGATGGCCATCCTCGAGATCGAAGACCTTCATACCTATTACGGCAGCATCCACGCCCTCAAGGGAATCACCCTGTCGGTGAACGAGGGCGAGATCGTGACCCTCATCGGCGCGAACGGCGCCGGGAAGACCACGACCCTGAACTCGATCAGCGGGATCGTGCGGCCGCGGTCCGGCCACGTCCGGCTCGCCGGAGAGGACGTCACCCACGCGCCGCCCCACCAGATCGTGATGCGCGGTGTCGTCCAGGTCCCGGAGGGCAGGCGCATGTTCGCCCGCCTGACCGTCGACGAGAACCTCAGGATGGGCGCCTACACCGTGGTGGACGCGAACGCCATCCGAGCGGGAATCGAGCGCTCGTACGCGATGTTCCCACGCCTCAAGGAACGACGAGGCCAGGTCGCCGGGACGCTGAGCGGCGGTGAGCAACAGATGCTCGCGATGGCCCGGGGGCTCATGTCGGAACCACGCATCCTGCTCCTCGACGAGCCGTCGATGGGACTCGCCCCGGTCCTCGTCGACTCGATCTTCGAGACCATCCGCCAGCTCCACGCCGCAGGGACCACGATCCTCCTGGTGGAGCAGAACGCCCGGATGGCGCTCCAGGTCGCCGACCGCGGCTACGTCATCGAAACCGGCGCGATCGTGATGAGCGACCGCGCGGACTCGCTGCGCGAGGACCCGAACGTGCAGCGGTCATACCTCGGGATCACCTGATCGGGGATCCGTCAGTACCGGGGTGGCTCCCGGAAGATCTCATAGGCGGCGCGTCCGAGCATCAGCAGCCCGATGCCCGTCAGCCACAGGCCGGGCCCCCGGGTGAAGACATCCGTGGGCTGGTCGAAGAGGAAGGCCCGCAGCACGAGCAGCTCGAGGATCCGGAGCCCGAAGCCGATCCAGCCCAGCGCCGCGAGGATGGCGTAGGCCGGCCAGCGATCGGCGGCCACCGGGCGCTCGCTGGCGTAGGGCAGCGAGACGAGGGCGATCGTCGCAAGGGCCGCCACGAAGACCAGGATTCCGAAGCCGTCGAAGGCGTTCCCGCCGAGCGTCGGGATACAGCCCTCGCAGCCCACCGCCCACCATGGGAGCAGGCAGCCGACCACGATGACCACCGCCGCCAGCGCGGCGAGCAGGCGAGCCCGGCCGAGCGGGCGGCGATGCATCGTCATCCGGCGTCCGCGTAGACCTCGGGCTTGAGGACGCCGACGAAGCGCAGGTTCCGGTAGTGCTCGCCGTAGTCGAGGCCGTAGCCGACGACGAACCGGTCGGGGATCGTGAAGCCGGTGTAGTCGACCGGGATCTCGACGAGGCGACGGGCCGGCTTGTCGAGGAGGGTGCAGATCCGGAGCGAGTGGGGCTTCTTGCCGCCGAGGTAGCGAACGAGGTAGTTCAGGGTCAGGCCGGTGTCGATGATGTCCTCGCAGATCAGGACGTCCTCGCCCTCGATGCTCGACGACAGGTCCTTGAGGATCCGCACCAGGCCCGACGATTCGGTGGTCGCCCCGCCGTACGACGAGACCTCCATGAGGTCGATCCGGAGGGGCAGGCTGATCGAGCGCATCAGGTCGGCCATGAACGGCAGCGAGCCCTTGAGGACGCTCACCAGGGTCAGTCGCCGCCCGGCATAGTCGGCGCTGATCTGGGCCCCGAGCTCGGCGACCCGGGCCTGGATCTGGCCCTCGGTGAGGAGGACCTCCCCGATGTCGGATTGCATGTCGGCGGTCATCGTCATTGCGGCCTGCGATCCTCCTCGAGATGGCGCGCGGCGCGTGGCGCGGTCGTGTCAACCGACCTCCGAGCCGCGGCGCGCGCTGCGGCGGCGGCCCGACGGCGCCGGGAGCGCGATGCCTTGCGACGACCCGGAGCCTGGTCGCCGGATCCTGCCGGCTCACCAGCCGTCCGCGCGGGCCCAGCGGACGCCGGAACGCCCAGAGCGGTGGCGTTCGGGGTCGGCCCGGTGACCACCGGGTGCTGGGCACCGACGGCGGCCGAGTCGACGGCGGCGGCCGAGTCGACGGCGGCGGGCGCGTCGACGGCGGCGGGGGCGGCCCGCTCCAGGTCCGCCTCGCGGCCACGGTCGGGCATGACCTGCCCGAGCGTCCCCGAGAGCGAATCGGCCAGCCCGAGGCGCCCGTACTTCAGCATCATGGCCCGGAAGTCACGGGCGTAGAAGAGCTTGATCCGGATGTCCGGGTACAGCTCCCGCAGGCGGCGGAGCTTGCGGTTCTTCTTTCGGACGAGCCGCTGCTTGAGGGTCGTCAGCTCGAGGAAGAGGTCGAGGTCCGGCAGGTAGAAGTCCGGCGAGAAGCTCTCGACGACGTCGCCATCCAGGTTCCACAGGATCGGGAACGTCCTCGGCTCGTACTCCCAGCGGACGCCGTAGAAGTCGAGGATCCGGGCCATCTCGGTCTCGCTGCCGTGGGCGAACGGCGGCCACGGACGACCCGCAGCGTCAGTCCCGATCGGTGCGACGGCAGTGCCCGAGGCCGCGGGGTCGGCAGGCTCAGGCTCCCTGGACGCCCCCGCGCCGATCGGCGTCTCGGCGTCGGGGGACGCCGGGTCCGTCATGCGGACCGCCCGCTTCGACGGGAGCCCGGTCCGGCCGGCCGTCGCGCGACCCGGGCCCGACGGACGAGGCCGTCGAGGTCGCCGCTCCAGGCGGCCAGGAAGTCGTGCATGTCGAGGACGTCGTCCGGGCTGATGGGGTCCACGGCGGCGAGGTGATCGGCCTCGGGCGTGACGGCCTCATCGGCGACGAATCCAAGCGAGGTGCTGCCGCAGGCCGGACAGTCCAGCTGCAGGAACACGAGATCGTCGCGCCGGGCGAGGAGCCGGATCCGGGCGGCCGGGACGTGCTCCTCGCAGACGGTGCACCCCATCCCGTCGAGCAGCGCGCCGAGCCGATCCTGCGGACCCATCCAGCCGGAGTGTAGCGGGTCGGGCCGATCCACGGCCAGACCGCCCGCCTTGCGCCAAGATACCCCCAGGGGGTATGATCCCGGTGCGATCGTTGCCCGTCGGGTGACGGCGCGCGGCGCTCGCGGGAGTTCATGGCGACCACGCAGGGACATCAGCACGCCCACGACATCGGGGGCACCTTCCGGCACAGCTACTCGAAGGACAAGGCGCAGCTGGTCCGCCGCCTGGCGCGGATCGAGGGCCAGGTCCGGGGGATCGCCCGGATGATCGAGCGCGAGGAGTACTGCGTCGACAGCCTCCAGCAGACGGCCGCCCTCCGTGCGGCCGTCGATTCGCTCGCGATCCTCGTCCTCGAGGACCACGTCCAGGGCTGCGTCCGGACCGCCGCCGAGCATGGCGAGGCCGATCGCTACGTCGACGAGGTCGTCGACGTTGTTCGACGGACCCTCGGCCGACCGGTGCGAGGCACCGGGCGGGGCTGAATCCACCGGTTATCCACCGCCCGGCGCGCACATTCGTCGGGGGTCGTGGATAACCCCGTTGACGCCATGCCGGGGCCAGACTAACGTCCGGCATCCGCACCGGGACGGCACCGGGGAGCGCGGCTCGCGAGGGGTTCGGGGAGACCCGAACCGCGAACCGGTCGAGGCGCGCCAGACCGAGGCCCGCGGTTGCGATGACATGACGACGCCGGGGGTGGCTCTCTCCGGCGGCGGCGTCACCTCCCGAGGAGGCGCGCCTGAACCGCCAGCGAGAACCGCTCCCGACGGACGTCTCGTCCCTCCCCGCCCTGCCGGCCGCATACGCGCGTGCGCTCGAGGCCGCCCTCGTCGACCTGGGCCTCCAACTGACGACCAGCGTCCGGACCGCGATCGACGCCCACGTCCGCCTGCTCCTCGCCTGGAACTCGGCCATCAACCTCACGACGATCACGGATCCGGCCGACATCGCCCGGCGCCACGTCGCCGACAGCCTCGCCGCCAGCGGAATCATCCGGGCCGGGTCACACCGGTCCATCCTCGATCTCGGCAGCGGCGGCGGCTTCCCGGGTCTGCCGCTCGCGGCGGTCCTGGCCGAGAGCCGGGTACTGCTGGTCGACTCGGTGGCGAAGAAGGTCGCGTTCCTGGACGCGGTCCGGCACGCGATCGGGCTGACCGGGCGGGTGGACGTCGCGACGGCCCGGGCCGAGTCGCTTCGACCGGCCGCACGCCGGGCCGGCTGGGACGCCGTGACCGCCCGGGCGGTCGGGCCGCTCGACGATCTCGTCGAGCTGGCGCTGCCGCTCCTGGCCGACGGCGGCCGCCTCGTCGCCTGGAAGCGCGGCGAGATCTCCGCTGAGCTGGCAGCGGCCCGCCGCGCCGCCACCGTGCTCGGCGGTTCGGAACCCGTCGTCCACGCCGTTCCGGCGTCGCCAGGCCTGGCCGGTCACCTGCTCATCGTCATCGCCAAGGAGGCCCCAACGCCGGCCGGCTACCCGCGCGATCCCGCCGCCCGGAAGCGCCGTCCATGGTGAGGTCGGACGCTGCTACGCTGGCGGCCGCATGCGGATCGCGGTCCTGTCCGACATCCACTCGAACATCGTGGCGCTCGACGCGGTCCTCGCGGCGGCCGGCGCCGTCGACGCCGTCTGGCACCTCGGAGACGTCGTCGGCTACGGGCCCGAACCGGACGCCGTCGTCGCCCGGCTCGCGGGCATCGGGGCGACGGGCGTGAAGGGCAACCACGACGCGGCCGCAGTCGGCGGGTCCGAGATCGAGTGGTTCAACCCGGATGCCCGCCGGGCGATGGAATGGACCCGGGCGACGATCTCCCGGGCCACGTCGGCCTGGTTGGACGCACTCCCGCCGAGCCTCGCGAACGGCGACAGGACGCTCGTCCACGGCAGCCCCCGGGAGCCGATCTGGGAGTACGTCACCTCGGTCCCGGTCGCCCGCGCGAACCTGGCCGCGCTCGAGGGTCGCATCGGTCTCCATGGCCACACCCACATCCCGGCGGCATTCCTCGAGGACGACGGCCGGGTCGAGCTCGTCAGTCCGGGCGATGGCTCGGTCCTCGAGCTCCGCGGCCGGCGGGCCCTGGTGAACCCCGGCAGCGTCGGCCAGCCGCGCGACGGCGACCCGCGCAGCTCGTACCTCGTCCTCGACACCGGCGCCGACAGCGTGACGTGGCGGCGCGTCCCGTACGACGTGGAAGCAGTCCAGTCCGCGATGCGGGCGGCAGGCCTGCCGGCGTCGCTGGCGACCCGTCTCGGCGTCGGCCTGTGAGCGGCGACGCGGCATGATCGGAGGCCGCCAGCCTCTCCGGGGCCGGAAGCTGGGCGATCGGCGGGTGCGGGTCGAGCGGCCGCACGCCGCGTACTTCCGCTGGAGCGGCAAGGGCGTCATGACCGCGAAGGCGTCGGCTAGCACGCCGACGACCGGGCTGGGGCGGGCGATGGCGACCGTCCGGCACTTCCTGCTGGGCCGGCCGCTGGCCTCGGGCGAGGAGCTCGGCGAGCGGCTCTCGAAGAAGAAGGCCCTCGCGATCTTCAGCTCGGACGCCATCTCGTCCTCGGCCTACGCGACCGAGGAGATCCTCCGTGTCCTGATCCTCGGGGGCGTCGCCGCGCTGGCGTTCGGGCTCGAGATCGCGATCGCGATCGCCGCCCTGCTCGCCGTCGTCGCCATCAGCTACCGCCAGGTCTGCCTGGCCTACCCGACGGGCGGCGGCTCGTACTCGGTCTCGAAGAAGAACTTCGGGCGGAACGTTTCGCTGATCGCCGCCTCGGCCCTCCTCATCGACTACGTCATGACCGTGGCCGTCTCAACGACGTCGGCGGTCGAGCAGATCACCTCGGCCATCCCGGCCCTCCACGACGAGCGCGTGCTCATCGGCGTGGCCGCGATCGCCCTCATCACGATCGGCAACCTCCGGGGCCTCCGTGAAGCCGGCAACATCTTCGCGGTCCCGACCTACCTGTTCGTGGGCTCGGCGCTGCTCATGATCGCGATCGGTGCCTTCCGGATCGTCGTCGGCGGCGAGGGGACGGGGTTCGCCCCCGAGATCGTCGAGCAGGCCGGCCAGATCCCCGAGACCGTCACGGCGCTGCTCCTGCTGCGGGCCTTCGCCGCCGGCGCGGTCGCGCTGACCGGGACCGAGGCCATCGCCACCGGCGTCCCCGCCTTCAAGCCACCCGAGTCCAGGAACGCCGCGGCGACCCTCGCGGCCATGGCCGCGCTCCTCGGGACCCTCTTCATCGGGATCACGTTCCTGGCCGTCAACTTCGGGATCACCCACCTGGAGTTCCCCGAGAATCAGACCGTCATCAGCCAGGTCGCCCGCCGCGTGTACGGCGACGATTCGATCCCGTTCTTCCTGTTCCAGTCGTTCACGGCGCTGCTCCTCTTCCTCGCCGCGAACACGAGCTTCAACGCCTTTCCCCGCCTCCTGGCGATCCTGGCCGGCGACGCCCACATGCCCCGCCAGTTCAGCTTCCGGGGCGATCGGCTGGCCTTCTCCTACGGCATCATCGCCCTCGCCGTCGTCGCCTCGCTCCTCATCGTCGCCTTCAACGGCGAGACCCATCTGCTCATCCCGCTCTACGCGGTCGGCGTGTTCATCGACTTCACCATCAGCCAGGCCGGCATGATCCGGCACTGGCTCCGTGAGCGCCCGCCGGGCTGGCAGCGCCGCCTGGCGATCAACGCCGTCGGCTGCACCCTGACCGCGGTCGTCGCGGTCGTGGTGACCTACGCGAAGTGGCCGGCCTCGGCCATCGTCCTCGTCCTGATCCCGTCGCTGGTCCTCATGATGCTCGCGATCCGACGCCAGTACGAGGGCCAGGCGGCCGAGCTCCACGTCCGCGAGGACACCGTCTTCGCCGGCCCGAACCGGGAGCAGCGAGCCGTGGTCCCGGTGAACGGCATCAACCGGGCCGTCGTCCAGGCGGTGACGTTCGCCCGGACCGTCGCCCAGGACGTTCGGGCGGTGTACGTCACCGAGGACGCCGCCGATGCCGAACAGATGCGGGTCCGCTGGGAGCGGCAGCTCCCGGGCGTGCCGCTCGTCATCGTCGAGTCGCCGTATCGGGCGATCGTCGAGCCGTTCATCGCCTACCTCGACGTCCTGGCCGAGACGTGGCCACCCGATCGCGAGGCCCCGGTGACGATCGTGGTCCTGCCCGAGTACGTCGCCAAGCGCTGGTGGGACCGGGTCCTCTACAACCAGACCGCCAAGCGACTCAAGGCGGCCATCGTGGGCCGCGACCACACGGTCATCGCGGACGTTCCGTATCGCCGGGACCACTAGGGAGCATCCGTTCGACGCTCTGGCGACTCGCGCCGCCAACGCACGCCAGTCGCCGAGCCCGGTGGTATCGTGACCGGCGCGAACGGCCCGCTCATGGGCCCCGGGACCTGCGGGACCCGACATCATCCGCCCAAGCCCGAGGCGTTCGAACCGACCGGTGTCCGAAACCCATCCCCCCACCTTCCGGCGTGCCGTCGTGGCGCTCGCCGGGGGACCCGGGGACGAGCGGATCGTCCGACTCGTCTCGGAGCTGGCGAGGCCCACCCACGCCGAGGTCGTCGCCGTTCACGTCGTCGAGATCGGCTGGTCGCTGCCGCTCGATGCCGACATCGCCGGCCGATCGGAGGAGACGCAGCGCATCCTGGATGCGGCGGAGGCCGTGGCCGAGGGTTCGAAGATCCTGCTCGAAGCCGTGCTCCTCCAGGCCCGTGACGTCGGGGCCGCCCTCGTCGACGAGGCGACCGAGCGCGATGCCGACCTGCTCGTCCTCGGCCTTCCCTACCGCAAGCGCTTCGGTGGCGACTTCGCCATCGGCCGGACGATCCCGTATGTCCTGAAGAACGCGCCGTGTACCGTGTGGGTGGTGCGCGAGCCGATACCCGAGGGTGAGCAGTGAAGATCGTGATCGTCGGCTGCGGCCGGGTTGGTTCGGTCCTGGCCGAGGCCTATGACGCAGGCGGACATGAGGTGATCGTCCTCGATCTGTCGACCCGGGCATTCGACCGCCTGCCCGGCGAGTTCCGCGGCAGCGCCGTCCGCGGCGACGGGACCGACGAGGACGTCCTCCGGCGGGCCGGCGCCGAGGGCGCCGACATCTTCCTGGCCCTGACCGAGGGCGACAACCGGAACGTCATGGCCACCCAGGTCGCCACCGAGAAGCTCGGCATCGCGCAGGTCCTGGCCAAGATCAACGACCCGGTGCGGGCCGCCGCGTACGCCGAGCTCGGGATCGCGACGATCTGCCGGACGACGATGCTCGCCGACGCGGTGAGCACGTTCCTGGGCCTGCCGCCGAGCGGCATCCCGAGCATGATCGCGCCGCGCGGCGGCCATCACGGCCAGGATCACGAGCCGCTCGCGGCCGGCACCGGCGGAGCCGGCACTGGCGGGGGTGGCACCGGCGGCGCCGGGCCGTCCGGGACGGGCGAGGCCGGCCTCGTCGCCGGCGGGGAGGGCTGAGCGATGTTCGTCCTGGTTGTCGGCGGCGGGAAGGTCGGCTACTACCTCGCCAAGGAGCTCATCGAGAACGGCCACGAGGTCGTGCTCATGGAGAAGGATCGCGCCCGGGCCGACCAGATCGCCGACGAGATCGGCTCGATCGTCGTGGCCCACGATGGCTGCGAGGGCAAGTACCTCGGCGAGGCCGGCTGCGCCCGGGCCGACATCGTGGCCGCGGTGACCGGCGACGACGAGGACAACCTCGTCATCTGCCAGATGGCGAAGCACCACTTCGACGTCCGGCGGACGATCGCCCGGGTCAACAACCCCAAGAACGAGGACCTCTTCCGCCACCTCGGCGTCGACGAGATCATCAGCCCGACCCGGATGATCCTTGGCTCGATCGAGCAGGACATCCCGGTCCACGAGCTGCTCCATCTCGCGGCCCTCGGCGAGGGCGAGCTGGAGATCATCGAGGCCCAGCTCCAGGACGGCTCGCCGGCCGTCGGCCGCGCGGCGGGCGACCTAACGATGCCGGAGGGCTGCTCGCTCTTCGCCGTCATCCGCGACGGCGTCGCGACGCCGCTCCGGCCGGACATGACCCTGCACGTCGGCGACAAGGTCATCGCCATCGGGCCAAGCGAGTGCGAGACCCTCCTCCACCGCCAGCTCATCGGCGACGACCCGGAGGCGGTCGCGCCGGGACGCTGAGCCCGCCGGGGCGGCCCGGAGCGCCGGGTCGCTGAACCCGCCGGGCCAGGCGCCGGACCTGCGCACTCGACCGGCGGGCCCACGCGGCCGGTGGGCCCACTCGGCCGGCGGGCCTACTCGACCGGTCCCGCTCGCGGTCGGACCGGCACGGCGCTGCACGGCCGTCGCGCGAGACGACATGGCTGTCAGGCGAGAGCGAAGTGGATGCGCTGGCCCGCCGGGTGCGGTGCGCGCAAGCCGCCAGCAGTTCGTTGCGAGCCATTGCGCCGACCACCATCAGGTCCCACAATCAAGAAAACGCAATCAGGCACATACTTGACAATGGCATTGTCAGGTTTCTAGGATTGCTCATGACCCGGGCAGGAGTCCCGGACACCGTATCAACAGGAGGTGTACGAGATGACGATCGTGCGCCGACCATCGCCGCTCGGAGAGTTCATGACCCTTCGCCAGGCGATGGATCGACTCTTCGACGACGACGTCTTCCGCCCGTTCCGCTGGACCTCGAACGCGTTCGACGGCCCGTCGCTCCCGCTCGACGTGACGACGACCCCCGACGAGCTCGTGGTCGAGGCCTCGCTCCCCGGCATCAAGCCCGAGGACGTCGAGATCACCGTTGAGAACGGCACGCTGACGATCAGCGGCAAGTCTTCCGAGGAGAAGAAGTCCGAGCAGGGCAGCTACCTCGTCCAGGAGATCCGGCGCGGCACGTTCAGCCGCTCGGTGACCCTGCCCAACGGCCTTGAGCCGGACAAGGCGACCGCGACGTTCGAGGACGGCATGCTCACCCTTCGGATCCCGAAGGCCGAGCAGGTCAAGCCCCGCCAGATCAAGATCTCGCCGGTCAGCGAGGGCTCGGCCGGGCCGGCCCAGGTCTCGGCCGGGCACGGGACTTCGAAGTCCTGACCGGGGAGCGTCAAATCCGATGCGCGTGACCTTCCGCCGGCCCGATCCTCGTGATCCAGGGCGCCCCGTCTACGTCATCAGCGTGGCGGCGAGCATCGTGAGCGTCCATCCCCGGACGCTCCGGATCTACGAGGACGCCGGCCTGGTCTGCCCGGCCCGAACGCCGACGAACATCCGCCTCTACTCAGAGAACGACATCCGGCGGGTCATGTGGATCCGCCACCTCACCCAGAACCTCGGTGTCAACCTCGCCGGGGTCCGGATCCTCTTCGAGCTCGAGGAGCGGCTCGGAACGCGCATCCTCGAGCGGCTCTACGACGAGGGGGCGAGGGACGCCGAGGTCGCGCCGGCCGCCGAGGCCGACACGACCCCCGAGCCCTCGCCCGCCTGACGACCGGCGGGGTCAGTTCCCGGCCACGCCCCAACCAGCCAGCGACATCGGCGACCGACCAACCGGCGCCGAACACGTGAGAACAGGAGAACCCGATGGCCAAGCGACCGTCCAACCCGGACGCCGAGCGGACCGAACCGAAGATCAAGGAGCTCCCGCTCGTCGCCCTCCGGGAGACGGTCATCTTCCCGGAGATGATCGTGCCCCTCCAGGTGGGTCGCGAGAAGAGCGTCGCCGCCCTCAACGCCGCGGTCGACGCCGGGAGCGCCATCGCCCTCGTCACCCAGCGCCAGGCCGACCAGGAGGACATCTCCAGCCCGGCCGAGCTCTACCAGGTCGGCACGCTGGCCAAGATCGCCCAGGTCGTCCAGCTCCAGGACGGCACCGTCCGGGCGATCGTCCAGGGCCAGACCCGGATCCGCGTCCACGGCTTCGCCCAGACCAGCCCGTTCCTGCGGGCGCGGATCGAGGAGCTCGTCGAGACGACGCCGCCGGACGTCGAGCTCCAGGCCCTGATGCGCTCCGTCCAGGCCCAGGTCGAGCAGTACGTCCAGGCCGGCGCGCCGGTCCCCCCCGAGGCTGCCGTCGCGGCCAAGAACATCACCGAGCCGGGCCTCCTCGCGGACATGACCGCCTACAGCCCGGACATGACCACGGAGCAGCGCCAGGAGCTCCTCGAGACGGTCGACATCGTGGAGCGCCTGAAGCTCGTCTCGAGCTTCCTGGCACGCCAGATCGAGATCCTCGAGCTTAAGGGCAAGATCCAGTCCGAGGTCAAGTCCGAGATGGACAAGACCCAGCGGGAGTACATCCTCCGCGAGCAGCTGAAGGCCATCCAGCGTGAGCTCGGCGAGGACGACCCGCAGCAGGCCGAGATCAGCGAGCTCCGCGACAAGGTCGAGGGGTCGGGCATGCCCGACGAGGTCAAGGCCCGGGCGATCAAGGAGATCGACCGGATGAGCCGGATCCCGTCGGCCTCGCCCGAGGTCGGCGTCATCCGAACCTACGTCGACTGGCTCGTCAGCCTGCCCTGGAACGTCACGACCGAGGATCGCTACGACATCAAGGAGGCGGCGGTGATCCTCGACGAGGACCACTACGGTCTCGAGAAGATCAAGGAGCGGATCCTGGAGTACCTCGCGGTCCGGTCCCTGGCCGACACGATCCGCAGCCCGATCCTGGCCCTCATCGGCCCGCCCGGCGTCGGCAAGACCTCGCTCGGCAAGAGCGTTGCCCGGGCGATGGGCCGGAAGTTCGTCCGGATGAGCCTCGGTGGCATCCACGACGAGGCCGAGATCCGGGGCCACCGCCGGACCTACATCGGGGCCCTGCCCGGCCGGATCATCCAGAACATCAAGACTGCCGGCACGAACAATCCCGTCTTCATGCTCGACGAGGTCGACAAGATCGGGATGGACTTCCGGGGCGACCCGTCGTCGGCCCTCCTCGAGGTCCTGGACCCCGAGCAGAACAACACCTTCCAGGACAACTACCTGGAGGTGCCGTTCGACCTCAGCAAAGTCCTGTTCATCGCGACCGGCAACCTCATGGATCCCATCCCGGCCGCCCTCCGCGACCGGATGGAGATCATCCAGCTGCCGGGCTACACCCAGCAGGAGAAGATCGAAATCGGGAAGCGCTTCCTCGTCCCGAAGCAGATGACCAACCACGGCCTCAAGGCCGGCAACATCGAGATCACCGACGAGGCGATGACCGAGTTGGTCCAGGCCTACACCAAGGAGGCCGGCGTCCGGAACCTCGAGCGTGAGATCGCCAACGTCATGCGCAAGGTCGCCCGGGGCGTCGCCGAGGGCCGCAAGCGCAAGACCGTGGTCGACCGCAAGAAGCTCGTCGAGTTCCTCGGCCCGCCGCGCTGGGAGTACGGCGAGCTGGAGCCCGAGGACCAGGTCGGCTCGGCGACCGGCCTCGTGGTCACCGAGGTCGGTGGCGACATCATCGCCATCGAGGTCACCCGGATGGAGGGCAAGGAGGACTTCATCCTGACCGGCCAGCTGGGCGAGGTCATGCGCGAGTCGGCGCGGGCCGGCCTGTCCTGGATCCGGACCCATGCCAGCCAGCTGGGCATCCCGCGCGAGACGTTCGAGAAGCAGACCCTCCACATCCACGTGCCTGCCGGCGCGATCCCTAAGGACGGCCCGTCCGCCGGGATCACGATGGCCACGGCCATGATCTCGGCCTTCACCGGCATCCCCGTCCGCAAGGACGTCGCGATGACCGGCGAGATCACCCTCCGTGGCCGGGTCCTGCCGATCGGCGGTCTGAAGTCGAAGATCCTCGCCGCTCACCTCTCGGGGGCGCGAATGGTCATCCTGCCGAAGAAGAACGAGAAGGACCTCCGGGACATCCCCGAGGAGATCCGGAAGTCGATGAAGCTCGTCCTCGTCGACTCGATGGACCAGGTCCTGGACTCCGCCCTCCGGCGCCGCCCGAAGCCGATCACGATCCCCGGCCCCGAGAAGGGGTCGGTCGAGCGACCGCAGCCGGTCCGTCGGCCGGAGTTCCCGACGGACCAGCCGCCCGTGGTGGTCTGAGGACGAGGAGCAGCCCATGGCGGCCCAGGCGGCGCTTCTGACTCGCATCGGGAGCGCCGTTGAGGCCCCGGGAGGCCGGTGATGGTCGACGTTCGGGACTATTACCAGACGCTTGGGGTGCCGCGGACCGCTTCTGCAGCCGAGATCAAGAAGGCGTTCCGGAAGCTCGCCCGTGAGCATCACCCGGACAAGAAGCCGGGCGACAAGGCCGCCGAGCAGCGATTCAAGGACATCAACGAGGCCAACGAGGTCCTGTCCGACCCCGGCAAGCGGGCGAAGTACGACCGCTTCGGGCGCGACTGGGAAGCCTATGCCCGGGCCGGCGCGGGAGGCCGTTCGGCCGGAGCTGCCGACCCGTTCGGGCCGGGCGGGCCGTTCGCCGGCTACTCCACCTTCGGCGGGCCGGGCGGCAACGTCCGCTACGAGTTCCACACGACCGGCGACGCCGGCCAATTCAGCGACTTCTTCCGGATGATGTTCGGCGACGAGACCGCGGGGAGCGGCGGCGGCCGAGCATTCCGGACCTCGACCGGGCGTGGTGGGACCTCGATCGAGGACCTCCTGGCCGGGATGGGTGTCGGCTCGGCCGGCCGGAGCGGGCGATCCACCGGCCGCAGCGGGGCCGCGAGCAGCGTCTTCCAGCCGGTCGAGGCGACCGCCGACATCGGCCTGGACGAGGCCTTTCACGGCACCAGCCGGATCGTCGAGATCAGCGGCAAGCGCCTGGAGGTCTCGATCCCGCGCGGGGTCGACAGTGGCAGCCGCGTGAAGCTGACCGGCAAGGGCCCGGACGGCCGCGACCTCATCGTCGTCATCCGCGTCCAGCCGCACGGAGTCTTCACCCGCAGGGGCGCCGACCTCGAGCGCGAGCTCCCGGTCACGCTCCGCGAGGCGCTCCTCGGCGCCGAGGTGCCCGTCGGGACGCTCAAAGGCCGCGTCCTCCTGACGCTCCCGGCCGGCACCCAGAACGGCAGGGCGTTCCGCCTCACCGGCCAGGGCATGCCGCGCCTGAAGGGCGGCGACGCCGGCGACCTCTACGTCCGCATCCGGGTCGTCCTGCCGACCCACCTGTCCGACGAGGCACGGGACGCCGCCGGGCGATTCCTCGACCTCGCCCACCAGCCCGACCCGCGGGCCTGATCCGCAGGCCCAACCCACCTCGCCCGACGAAGGACCCGACCGAGACCGACATGCAGCTCGACCGCTTCACCCAGAAGGCCCAGGAGGCCGTCGTCGCCGCCCAGCAGCTCGCCGAGCGGCTCCAGAGCCCGGTGCTCGACGCCGAGCACCTGCTCAGCGCCCTCGTCGAGCCCGACGACGGCGTGCCCGCCGAGACGCTCCGCCGCCTCGGCGTGGACCTGCCGGCATTCCGCGGCGAGCTGGCCGCGATCCTCGCCAAGCGGGCCAAGATCCAGGGCGGCTCGCTGACCCTCGATCCCCGAGCCCGGCGGGTCGTGGACCGGGCCCAGGAGGAGGCCCGTCGCCTCGGCGACGAGTACACCTCGACCGAGCACCTCCTGCTGGGCACGGCCGAGGTCGGCGGCGAGGGCCAGAAGCTGCTGGAGTCGCACGGCGCCGAGCGCGAGGCGATTCTCAACGCCCTCGCCTCGGTCAGGGGCGGCCAGCGGGTCACCTCGCCCAACCCGGAGGGGACCTACCAGGCCCTCGAGAAGTACGGCCGCGACCTCACCGCCGAGGCCCGGTCCGGGAAGCTCGACCCCGTCATCGGGCGGGACGAGGAGATCCGCCGGGTCATGCAGGTCCTGAGCCGCCGGACGAAGAACAACCCCGTCCTCATCGGCGAGCCGGGCGTCGGCAAGACCGCCATCGCCGAGGGCCTGGCCCAGCGGATCGTCCGAGGCGACGTGCCCGAGGGCCTCAAGGACAAGCGGGTCGTCTCCCTCGACCTCGGCGCGATCATCGCCGGGGCCAAGTTCCGGGGCGAGTTCGAGGAGCGCCTGAAGGCCGTCCTCAAGGAGATCAAGGACGCCGAGGGCACCGTGATCCTGTTCATCGACGAGCTCCACACCGTCGTCGGGGCGGGCGCGGCCGAGGGCGCGATGGACGCCTCGAACCTCCTCAAGCCGATGCTCGCCCGCGGCGAGCTCCATACCATCGGAGCGACGACCCTCGATGAGTACCGCAAGCACATCGAGAAGGACGCCGCCCTCGAGCGCCGCTTCCAGCCGGTCCTCGTGGACCAGCCGACGGTCGAGGAGACGATCTCGATCCTGCGCGGCCTCCGCGAGCGCTACGAGGTCCACCACGGCGTCCGGATCACGGATTCCGCGCTCGTCGCCGCGGCGACCCTCTCGAATCGCTACATCACCGAGCGCTTCCTGCCGGACAAGGCGATCGACCTCGTCGACGAGGCCGCCTCACGCCTCCGGATGGAGATCGATTCCATGCCCATCGAGCTCGACGAGCTCGAGCGCCGCCGGATCCAGCTCGAGATCGAGCGGGAGGCCCTGCGCAAGGAGACCGACGACGCCTCGAAGGCCCGCCTGGAGGCCCTCGAGAAGGAGCTCGCCGAGATCGCCGAGGAGGCCGGCGCCATGAAGCAGCGCTGGGAGGCCGAGAAGTCCGCGATCGCCGCGCTCCGGGCCACGAAGTCGGAGCTCGAGCAGCTCACCGTCCGGATCGAGCAGGCCGAGCGCGAGGCCGACTACGAGCGGGCCGCCCAGCTCAAGTACGGCACCCAGCGCGAGCTGACCGAGCGGATGGCCGAGCAGGAGGCCGCGATCGCCGCCCTCCAGGGCCCCGGCGCCCTCCTCAAGGAGGAGGTCACAGCCGACGACATCGCCGAGATCGTTGGGGCCTGGACCGGCATTCCCGTCTCGAAGCTCATGGAAGGCGAGACGGCCAGGCTCATCCACATGGAGGAGCGGCTCCACGAGCGAGTCGTCGGCCAGGACGAGGCGATCGCGGCCGTGGCCGACGCGGTCCGGCGGGCCCGGGCCGGCCTCAAGGACCCGCGCCGCCCGATCGGCTCGTTCCTCTTCCTGGGACCCACCGGCGTCGGCAAGACCGAGCTCGCCCGGGCCCTCGCGGCGTTCCTCTTCGACGACGACGCGGCGATGGTCCGGATCGACATGAGCGAGTACATGGAGAAGTTCAGCGTGTCCCGCCTCGTCGGTGCGCCGCCGGGCTATGTCGGGTACGAGGAAGGCGGCCAGCTGACCGAGGCGGTCCGGCGGCGGCCGTACCAGGTCATCCTCCTCGACGAGATCGAGAAGGCCCATCCGGACGTCTTCAACGTCCTGCTCCAGGTCCTCGACGACGGCCGCCTGACCGACGGCCAGGGCCGAACGGTCGACTTCAAGAACAGCGTCGTGATCATGACCAGCAACGTCGGCTCGAGCGTCATCCAGTCGTACGCCGGCCGGGCCGAGGACGCCGACGCCTACGAGGCGATGAAGCACCAGGTGACCGACGCCCTGCGCCAGCAGTTCCGGCCGGAGTTCCTGAACCGGGTCGACGAGATCATCGTCTTCCATGCCCTGACCGACGCCGACCTGGCCGCGATCGTCGATCTCCTGCTGGCCGACCTCGGGCGGCGGCTGGCAACGCAGGACCTGGTCCTCGAGCTGACGCCGGCAGCTCGGGCCCTCGTCGCTCGCGAGGGGCACGACCCGGCCTTCGGGGCCCGGCCGCTCAAGCGGACGATTCAGCGGCTCGTTGAGAACTCCCTCGCCCGGGCCCTCGTCGAGGGTCGGTTCAGGGCTGGCGACCGGATCACCGCCGACGCGGATCCGGTGGGCTCGACGATCGTGTTCTCGAGCGAGGGTGAGACCGTCGTCGCCGACGCGGCCGATCGTCGCGATGCCCGATCGCGCCGGAGCGATGACGAGCCCGAGGCCGTAGGCGCGGGGGCGGGTGGCCGCGGTCGCCGGCGGTCGGCCTTCGACGTCCCCGACATCGAGCCCAAGAAGCGCGACGGCGGGGAGCTCGTCAACTGAGATTCGCCGAGGCCGCGTCCCGCCTCGCCACGCTGCCGGTCCAGATGCCGGCACCGCCGGACGCCCTCATGCCGGTCCGTATCGACGGCGGCGAGTGGAGCCTCCCGGCGGGGGGCGCCGACGCCGCCCGGCCCGCGGCCGTCCTCATCCTCGTCGGTCCCAACCCGGCCGGCGACGCCACGGTCGTGCTCATCGAGCGGACGAGCTATGACGGCCACCACTCGGGCGAGATCGCCTTCCCGGGCGGCGCCGCCGAGCCGGGTGACGTCGACCTGGAGGCGACGGCCCTGCGTGAAGCCGGCGAGGAGATCGGGCTCGATCCAGACGCGGTCGGGCTCCGCGTCATCGGCCGGCTCGAGCCGTTCTGGATCCCGGTCAGCAACTTCCGGGTGACCCCGATCCTGGCCCTCGCCGAGCGGTCCCAGGCCTGGGCGCCCGACCCGCGAGAGGTCGTCCGGGTCATCGAGGCCTCCCTTGCGACGTTCCTCCCGGGGGCGCCGATCGACATCGTCGAGCGCGACATCCGCGAGTGGCGAGTTCGTTACGGCGCCTACCCCCTGGCCGACGTCTCGCCGGACGGTCCGGGGCTGTGGGGCGCGACCGCCCGGATCCTCGGCCAGCTCGGGGCGCTCCTGGGACCGGACGGATAGCACTTCGTCGTCGCCAGGGTCGACGGCGTCCCGGCGGCGAGCGGCGGTGTGCTCCCAAAGCGGTTGCGCTGCGGGTCCGACCCGCTACCCGAATCTCGCCCGGAGCGGCTCGGCGACCTCGCGGATGACGTCGGCCAGGCCGGCGGGCGCGACGGCGGCCGGCAGCCCGAGCATCAGGTGGTTGGCCCCGGCCGCGATGAAGCGTGCGGCGACCTCCAGCGCGGTGGCCCGTTGCGCGCGAGTCCGGCCGCAGCTCAGCTGCGCGGCGAAGCTGAAGTCGTCCGGGTCGCGCCCGCCCGCCGCCAGGGCCCGTCGAAGCGCGTCGCGGCGGTCGCTGAAGTAGTCCACGTCGCCGGGTCGGTTGCCGGGCATCGGCCAGCCCTCGCCGTACCGGACGGCCAGGGCGATGCCGCGCCGGCGCTGGCCGCCGATCCAGAGCGGCGGGCCGCCCGGTCGCTGCGGCGGTGGCTCATTCGTCGCACCACGAAGGGGATAGGCCGGATCGTTGATCGTGACGCCGGGCTCGGCCCGCGCGGCGTCGGAGAGCAGCGCGGCGATCGCCGCGACCCCCCGCTCGAAGCGATCGAAGCGCTCGACGATCGGCGGCAGCGGGATCCCGAATGCCTCGTGCTCGCCTTCGTGCCAGCCGGCGCCGAGTCCCAGGATGAACCGGCCGCCCGTCGCCTGGTCGATGACGGTCGCGGCCTTGGCCACGAGCGCCGGGTGCCGGAACGTGCCGGACAGGACGGCGATCCCGATCCACTTGCCGGGCACGCGGTGGGCGAGCGCGGCGGCCGCGGTCAGCGACTCGACGGCCGGGCCGCCGTGCTCCCGGGACGCGTCGGACAGGTGGTCGCTCAGCCAGCCGGCGTCGAGGGACGGCGACTCCCCGGCGAGGGCCCAGGTCTCGTCGAGCCGCGACCAGTCCACGCCGGCCGCTTCGGTGGGGGCGATCCGGAAGCCGAGGAGGCCGGGCCGTCGAGGGCCGATGGCCGCCCCGTGCTCGGTCACAGCGGCTCACCCGTCGTGCGGTCCCGCCGGCCCGGGTCCACCGGCCGCTCGGCCAGGCGGCCCTCGCCGCGCGCCGCTCGACCGGCCTCGCCCGGCACGAGCCGCCGGGCGCTGCCCTCGAGCACGTTCCGAAGGTGGCTGTCGTCGGGCCCGGCCAGCTCGACCACGATGGCCCGCATCTCACCGAGGTCGGTCCGGGCGCCGTGCGCGATCCCGGCCGGCCACAGGACCGCCTCGCCGGCGGCGACCCGCCGCTCCTCCTCGCCGACGACGACGAACCCCCCGCCCTCGATCACGAGGAACCAGGTCGTGTTCGGGCTGTGGTGGACGGGGACGCTGCCGCCCCTCGCGAACGCCAGCTCGCTGATCGTGGCCCGGGCATCGGAGTGGATCACGACGCCGTCGACGTCGACCGTGCCTGCCGGACCGCCGGCCCGGCGGAACCCGACACCGAACCGGCGAACGTCGATCGGCATCGGCGTCGAGCGCCCGGCCGTCGCCTGCCGCCGACCGTCAGCGCTGCGGGCCGTCAGCGCCGGCGACGGCGCGAGGACCGCGACCGGATCGTCGCCTCGGGCCGGGCGGCCTTCGCCCGGCTCAGGTAGCGCTGCCGGGCGAGCTGTTGCTCGTAGGCAGCGAAGAGCGGCGGGTAGCGCAGGAACCGGACCCAGACCATCACGCCCACGCCACCGACGAGGATGACGAGCTCGACCGCGAAGTCGAAGAGGAAGAGGGCCCCGGTCGCGAGCAGGAAGAACGTGATCAGGCCCGTCCACAGCAGCCACTCCCACATGTCGGTGTAGAGGCGGTGCCGGTGGAGCGCCCTGGTCCGGACGTTGTAGAGGACGATCAGGACCACGAGCAGGGCGAGCGAGGCGATCCAGGTCGCGTCGTAGAGGTCCGGGAAGAGCTGGCGCGAGAACGGCAGCCACAGGTATTCCCAGGGCGGGAGGGTCACGGTCACTCCATCCTTGGCCGGCCGGGCGACGCCGGCCCCGCGGCCCTGCCGGCCGCGCCGTCGCGGTCCGGGCCGGGCGAGCGTGGAGTATGCCACGACCCGCGCGTATACTCGGCCTCCCGAGACGCGCGACGGTCAGGCGGATGGGAGGAATACGCTTGCGAGCCCTGCTGTCGGTCGCCACGCGCGACGGCATCACTGCCTTCGCCCGTGAGCTGCAGGCGCTCGGCGTCGAGGTCTACGCGACCGACGGGACCCGCGACCACCTGGCCGCCGACGGGGTCGAGGTCGCCCCGGTCTCCGACCTGACCGGCATCCCCGCCCTCCTCGGCGGCCAGGTCAAGACCTTCCACCCGGCCGTCTATGCCGGCATCCTGGCCCGCCGCGACAAGCCCGAGCAGCTGGCCGAGCTCGAGGAGCAGGGCATCGGCCCGATCGACCTCGTCGTCGTCAACGTCAAGCCGTTCGGGGCCGAGATCGGGCGGAGCCTGGTGGGCATCGAGCAGGCCATCGAGATGATCGACGTTGGCGGGGCGGCGCTCCTCGGCGCGGCTGCCCGGAACGCGGCCGGCGTCGCCGCGGTGAGCAGCCCCGAGCACTACCCGCGGGTCCTGGCCGAGCTCCGCGAGCGCGGCCTCGTGAGCCCCGAGTTCCGGGCCCAGCTCGCGGCCGAGGCCTTCGGCGCCGTGGCCGCCTACCACGCCGAGATCGCGGCCTACCTCAACCAGCTCTCGGGGACGGTCTTCCCGAAGCGCCTGGCGATGGTCCTCGAGAAGGTCACGGACCTGCGCTACGGCGAGAACCCCCACCAGCCGGCCGCCTTCTACCGCGAGACGACCCATCGCTCCGGCACCCTTGCCGACAGCACCCAGCTCCACGGTGAGCGGCCGTCGTTCAACAACCTCCTCGACCTCGATGCCGCCTACCGGACGGCCCAGGACTTCACCGGGCCGACCGTTGCGATCGCCAAGCACACTGACCCGGTCGGGGTCGCCTCGGCCGACGAGCTCGTGGAGGCCTACCGCAAGGCCCTTGAGACCGATCCGGTGGCATCGTTCGGCGGGATCGTCGGGGTCAACCGCGAGATGGATGGTGCGACCGCTCGGGCCATCGTCGCCAACTCCTACGAGGCGGTCGTGGCGCCCGGCTACGACGACGCGGCCCTGGGAATCCTGGGCCAGAAGGCGGGCCTGGAGGTCCTCGCCGTACCGGCCGACCCGACCGACGGGATGCGCGACTACGGGATCGCCAACCTCGACTTCAAGCGGGTCGGCGGCGGGCTCCTCGTGGAGACCCTCGACACCCTCGGCATCGACCGCGGCCAGCTCCAGGTCGTCACCAAGCGCCGGCCGACCCTCGAAGAGCTCACGGATCTCCTCTTCGCCTGGCGGACGGTCCGGCACGTCCGCTCGAATGCCATCGTCCTCGCCCGCAACGGCGCGACCGTTGGCATCGGCGCCGCCCAGGCCAGCCGCCAGGTCTCGGTCGAGATCGCCCTCCGCCGAGCCGGCGATCGCTCGCGCCTCAGCGTCATGGCCAGCGACGCCTACTTCCCGTTCCCCGACGGGATCCAGATCGCCGCCCAGGCCGGGGTGACCGCGATCATCCAGCCCGGCGGCTCGATCCGCGATGAGATGGCCATCGAGGTCGCCGATCGCCACCACCTGGCGATGGTCTTCACCGGCCGCCGCCACTTTCGGCACTGAGCGGTGGAAAAGCTGCTCGCCCTGGAGATGGTCCGGGTCACCGAGGCGGCCGCGATCGCGTCGGCGCGGCTCATGGGCCGAGGCGACCGGACGGAGGCCGACCACGTCGCCACCGAGGCGATGCGAGCGGCCATGGATGAGATCGAGATGGCCGGCACGATCGTCATCGGCGAGGGGGAGCGGGACAAGGCCCCGATGCTCTACATCGGCGAGCAGGTGGGCGCCCCCGGGGACGGCAACTCCGCGCCCGAGATCGACATCGCGGTCGATCCCCTCGAGGGCACGAACCTCGTCGCGACCGGCTCGGCCAACGCGATCACCGTCCTTGCCGCGTCGGAGCGGGGCGGCCTGGTCCATGCCCCCGACACGTACCTCGAGAAGCTGTGCGTCGGGCCGCTGGTGGCCGGCCACGTCGACATCACCCTGAGCCCGACGGAGAACATCAACCGGATCGCCGAGGCCCTTCGCCGGAAGCCTGGCGACATCACCGTCATCATCCTGGACCGGCCTCGCCACAAGGCCCTGATCGCCGAGGTCCGGACGACCGGGGCCCGGATCAAGCTCATCACCGACGGCGACCTCTCGGCGGCCATCAGCTGCGCCGTCTCGGGGACCGGCGTGCATGCGGTCATGGGTATCGGCGGCGCCCCGGAGGGCGTCATCACGGCCGCCGCCCTGCGCTGCCTCGGCGGCGAGATCCAGGCCCGCTTCAAGTATCGGAGCGACGAGGAGCGCGAGCGAGGCGCCCGGATGGGCCACGGCGACGAGACCCGGGTCTACCACACCGAGGACCTCGCCTCGGGCGACCACCTCGTCTTCGCCGCGACCGGGGTCACGAGCGGCGACCTCCTCGAGGGGGTTCGGTTCTTCGGTGGCGGTGCCCGGACCCATTCGCTGGTGATGGCGTACCAGACGAAGACCGTCCGGTTCGTCGACACCGTCCACATGTTCGACCGCGAGCGCCCGCCGAGCGTCCGGCTGTAGGCCGGACGAGCGGCGACGGGCGGACGCGGGACCGAGTCGACGGAGGCGCGCGGCGAATGGCGGGTCGCGAGCGACGGATCGTGGCCTTCGGGAACGCCTCGCTCCTGCCCGGCTCGACCGACGGACCGCTGTTCCAGCACCTCCTCGACCTGACGGGCGAGGCCTATCCGCGGGCCTGCTTCATCGGCACGGCCAGCGGCGATGACGCTGGCTACATCGCGGCCTTCTACGCCTGGTTCGCCCGGCGTGCCCAGTCGACCCACCTGGCCCTCTTCGACCGACGGATCGGCGACATCGAGGCCTTCCTCCTCGAGCACGACCTGGTCTTCGTCGGCGGCGGCAACACCGCGAACATGCTGGCCGTCTGGCGGCTCCACGGCGTCCACACCGCCCTCCGGCGGGCCTGGGAGTCCGGCGTCGTCCTGGCCGGTCCGTCTGCCGGCGCGATCTGCTGGTTCGAGGCCGGCTCGACCGACTCCTTCGGTCCCGGCCTCGGAGCGCTACGCGACGGGCTGGGATTCCTGCCCGGCAGCTTCTGCCCCCACTACGACAGCGAGTCGAACCGCCGGCCCCGCTACCACGAGCTCGTCGCCGGTGGCGAGCTGCCGGACGGCTACGCCGCCGACGACGGCGTCGGCATGGTCTTCACCGGGACCGTCCTGTCCGAGGTCGTCGCGGCGCTACCGGAGTCGCGGGCCTTCCGCGTCGTGCGGGGCCCGAATGGGGTCGAGGAGACGTCGATCAAGCCTCGACTCCTGCGAAGGTAGGCCGATTCCGCGATTGCGGGAGCAATCAGGTCGCCGGTGTCCAGCGGCCCTCGGCCGGCTCCCACGGCGCGATCGCCCGAACCGCATCCGGGCCCTCGACGGCCTCGCGCCGCCGCCTTGCCCAGTCGACGGTGTGGTCCCAGCCGGGCGGGACGAGCCCCGGAGCGAGGTCGGCGAGCGGAGCCAGGACGAACAGCCGCTCCGCGGCGTCGCGGTGGGGAACGACGAGCAGGCTGGCGGCCTTGCCCGGCTCGAGGGACACGCCCTCCGGCGGGCGCTCGACCGTCAGCCGCGCCCGGCCGAAGACAAGGAGGTCGAGGTCGAGCTCGCGCGGTCCCCACCGCTTCCGGGTGCGCCGCCCGAAGGCCCGCTCGAGGCCCTTGAGCGCGACGAGCAGCGCGATCGCCCCGCTCGCCGGGTCCGGCCCGGCCGGCACGTCCAGGGCCACAACGGCGTTCAGGAACTCGGGCTGGTCCTCGACACCCACCGGCCGCGTGGCGTAGAGCCGCGAGACGCCGCGGAGGCGAACCCCCGGCAGTGCCGTGAGTGCTCGCACGGTGGCCGCGAGCGTCGCCGCCGGGTCCCCCAGGTTCGCCCCGAGTCCAACGTACGCCCGCACGTGCCGCATTGCTCGCATTGCCTCCGCCGCGCAGACTCCCCTGGTGACCAGCGTCGTCGCCATCATCCTCCACGCGGTCCCGGCCCCGGGTGCCGGCCCGCTCGAGACCGCCTTCGCGGCGTCGCGGGCCGCGAACGCTGCGCGCCACGCCCGTGGCTTCGAGGCCGCCGGGGCGGTGGCCCGGATCGTCGAGACACGGCCGGGAGGACCGCCGTTCGGGGCACGGCTGCGACGCCTCGCGGCCCTCGACGCAGGTGCCGGCTTCGTCGTCCTGGGCTCGGGCAGCGTGCCCCTGGCCTCGTCCGCCGATCGACGGGCCTTCGTCGCCGCCGCAGCTGGGAGTGGAGCCGCACTCACCAACAACCGCTACTCGAGCGACATCGTCGCGATCCCGCCCCGGGTCGCGCTCGCGGAGCTGCCGGACGTGGCCGCCGACAATGGCCTGCCGCGCTGGCTCGCGGAGCGGGGACACGAGATCCGCGATCTCCGGACCCGGTGGCGACTCCAGGTCGACCTCGACTCGCCGCTCGACGTCCTCGTCGCCGGCGGGGCCGGGCGGGCCGACCCGGCCTTCGGGCGAGTCAGGGCAACGATCGACCGGATCAGGACCGTGACCCGTGACCCGCGGGCCGAGCTCCTCGTCGCCGGCCGGACCTCCGCGGCGACGCTCGCCTGGCTGGAGACCGCGACCGCGAGCCGGACCCGGGCCCTCGTCGAGGAGCGTGGCATGCGAACAGCCGCGGCCGGCCAGCGCCCGGCCCGCTCGACGCTCGGGCTCGTCCTCGACCGCGAAGGTCCGGAGGCCCTCGGACGGGTTCTCGCCGGGCTCGCGGACGCCGCCGTCATCGATTCGCGGGTCCTCCTCGGCCACCGACTGGGCGCGGACGAGAGCGGCTGGCCGCCGCCCGAGGACCGCTACGCCAGCGACCTGCTGCTCCACGAGCAGGTCGGTAACCCGTGGCTCCGAGCTCTCACCCGGGCGGCGGCGGGCGGCTCGATCCCGGTCCTCCTGGGCGGTCACACCCTGGTCGGTCCGGGGCTCCGGCGCCTGCTCAGCGGACGGGCGCCGTGACCGATCACGTGGTGATGGGACTGCGGCGACCGGCCGATCTCCAGGGACGCGAGGACCCGGGGCACGAGCCCGCGCTGCTGGCCCTCGTCGTCGAAGAGATCCGGGCCGCCGGCCCGATGACGTTCGCCCGATACATGGAGCTGGCCCTCTACCACCAGGAGCTCGGCTATTACTCGGGCGGCCGTCGCGGGCCGGGCCGCGAGGCCGACTTCCTGACCGCCCCGGAGTCCCACCCGATCTTCGGCTGGGCGGTGGGCCGCCAGCTCCACGAGCTCTGGCTGCGCCTGGGCAGCCCGACACCCTTCACGGTGCGCGAGCTGGGGGCCGGCACGGGCGCCCTCGCCGCCGGGATCGTCCAGGGCCTCGAGAGGGCCGGCTCAACGCTACGCCAGAGCATCAGGTACCGGATCGCCGAGCGCTCGGCCGGGCGCCTGACGCAGGTCGCCGAGCGCCTGGCCGCCCTCGGCGCGGCCGATGTCCTCGAATCCGACGACGGCGCCCCGATCGTCGGAGCGGTCCTCGCCAACGAGGTCATCGACGCCTTGCCCGTCCACCGGGTGGAGGGCACGCCCGGCGGAGGGCTCACGGAGCTGTTCGTCGGCCTTGATGCCGGTGATGCCCTCACGACCGCCGCGGCCGGGCCCTCGACCCCGCGGCTGGCCGATCGCCTGGCCTCGGAGGGGATCGTGCTGGCGGCCGGCCAGCGCGCCGAGATCTGCCTGGAGGTCGACGCCTGGGTCGCGGCCGCCGCGGCCGGCCTCGATCGCGGGCTCCTGCTGCTCGTGGACTACGGCCATCCCGCGGCGGCGCTCTACGACCCGGCCCGGGGCAGCCTCCTCCGGGCCTACGTCCGCCACCGCGTCCACGACGACCCGTTCGTGAACGTCGGGCGCCAGGACCTCACCGCCCATGTCGACCTGACCGCCGTGGCGCGGGCTGCCGAGGCCGCCGGCCTGGTCCATCTGGGCACGACGACTCAGGCCGCGTTCCTCGCCGGCCTCGGGGCGGGCGAGCTCCTCGCCTCCGTCCAGGCCGCTCCCTGGACGACGATCCCGGGCTACCTGGAGGCCCGGTCCGCGCTGGTCCGGATGCTCGACCCGACCGCGAGCGGCCGGTTTGCCGTCCTGGCCTTCGGCCGCGACCTGTCCCCCGAGCCGCCGCTCACCGGACTGGCCTACCGGCTCCCGGGAGGGCCTGCTAGGTAACCTTACCTATTGCGACCGCGTTCCCCGAATCGCCAACCTCCAGACGGGGGGAACCACCGCCGGGGGGCGGCTCGCGATCCTGCACGCGCGCTCGGCGCGACCCGCCCCCCGACCGCTCCGCTCCGCTCCTCCTCCGCCGGCGTCCAGGCGCGCCGGCGTGCCTGCGCGGCCCCTGACGGGCCACCGATGGACCCACCCGGACCGCCCTCGGAGCGCCGTCGGGAGCCCTGTCGGGAGCCCCGTCGTCAGCCGCCTGAACGGGCCGCCGCTGCTAGAATGCCCGCGGGCGACGGCCGTTCTGAAGCGGCTCGTTGCGACTGCCTCCCGAGGAGTCGTCCCGCCCAGGACGTGGCCTTCAATTGCGAGCGTCGCCCGTCGCCGGCGCCGTTCGGAGCGAGGATCGGTTGACCGGGATCTGGTACATCGTCGGGTTCGCCTTCGCTGCCGGGTCGTTCACCTTCGTGACCTTCGGAGCGGCCTGGCTCATCTCCCATCGCAACCGCGGCGACGTCCACAAGGGCCTGCCCTACGAGTCCGGGATCGACACCTACGGCGATACCCACGGCCGGTTCGGGTTGAGCTTCTACATCTACGCCCTGCTGTTCGTGGCCTTCGACATCGAGGTCGTGTTCATCTATCTCTGGGCGGTCGTCTTCCGGGATCTCCTCCTGGGTGGCTTCATCAGCATGCTGATCTTCGTCGCCATCCTCCTGCTTGGCCTGGCCTACGCCTGGCGAAAGGGGGTCCTCAATTGGCGATGAGCCATGACGAGCGAGGCGCCGGAGCGTCCGCCGGGACGCCCCCAGCCGCCGCGGCCTCGAGCGCGCTCATCGTGCCGGGCACGAGCGACGTGGCCAGCCCGATCGTCGTTCGCAACGAGCTCTGGTCGGCCGCCGACCCGACCGCCTACAACGGCGGCCGTGCCTCCGACATCACCCACCTGGCCGATGTCGAGGCCAGCGGCATCGCAGCCCGCGACGACGCCCGCTGGTCGGGCGTCCTCGAGATCATCCCGACGAAGGCCGACTACGTCCTGGATCTCCTCCGGGCGAACAGCCTGTGGCCGCTCCTGTCTGGCCTCGCCTGCTGCGCCTTCGAGATGATGTCGAGCGCCACGAGCAAGAACGACATCGACCGCTTCGGGATGTTCCCCTTCCGGGCGAGCCCCCGCCAGGCCGACGTCCTCATCGTCGCCGGGACCCTGACGACGAAGATGGCCGGGCCCCTGGTCCGGCTGTGGGAGCAGATGCCGGAGCCGAAGTGGTGTGTCGCGATGGGCGACTGCACCTGCTCGGGCGGGCGCTACAAGCGGAGCTACAGCACGGTCGAAGGCATCGACCGGGTGATGCCGGTGGACGTCTACGTGCCCGGCTGCCCGCCTCGCCCCGAGGGCCTCATCTACGGGATGATGAAGCTCCAGCAGCTCGTCAAGGACCGGCGCGGCCACTGGCCCGAGCGGGCCGTGGGCCCGACCGTCCCCGAGGGCGTCTGAGTCCGTGGATCGGGCGATCCGACAGCGGCTCGAGGAGCGGTTCGGCGAGGTCCTCGCCGGGCCGGTGCGCCAGCGTCACGACGAGACCGAGATCCGGATCGCGCCCGGGGACGTGCCCGACGTCCTGCGGGCCCTTCACGACGAGCCGACCTTCGACTTTCGGCTCCTGGCCGACCTTGCCGGGGTGGATACGGGCGACTCGATGCAGGTCGTCTATCACCTCTGGAGCGCGACCTCGCCTGACTGGCTCCGGGTGATCGCCGTCGGCCTGGATCGCGACTCACCGCGGGTCCCGACGATCGTGCCGCTGTGGCCCGGGGCCGAATGGCTGGAGCGCGAGGCCTACGACATGTTCGGCATCGTGTTCGAGGGCAATCGCGACCTCCGTCGGATCTTCATGCCGCCCGACTACCAGAGCTTCCCGCTGCGCAAGGACTTCTACCTGCCCGACGACGCGGCCCGGTCCCCGGGCGCCGGCGTCCGGCCGATGGAAGCCACCCATGCACCGCGCAACGCGCCGGCCGGCAGCATCCGGCGCGGCGGGACCTGAGGCCGGCCGGTGACCACGACCGACCATCGCCGGGCCTCCGCCGACGATCCCCGCGTCCTGCTCGACGAGCAGGCCGGGATCTTCGAGCCGGTCCCGCCGTATCCACCCCGGACCGAGCGCGAGGCCGAGTTCTACAGCCTGGGCGACGGCGAGCTGCTCATCAACATCGGCCCCCATCACCCTGCGACCCACGGCGTCATGCGGGTCGTCATGAAGCTCAACGGCGAGCAGATCGTCGACCTGGACCCGGTCCTGGGCTACCTCCATCGCGGCGTCGAGAAGCTGTGCGAGAACGCCGACCTCCACCAGACGATCGCCTACCTGGACCCGCTCGAGTACGTCAGCTCGCTGTTCTGCGAGTGGCCGGCGGTCATGGCCTACGAGAAGCTCCTCGACGTGGAGGTCCCGCGCCGGGCCGAGTACATCCGGGTCCTGACCGGCGAGCTCAACCGGGTTTCCAGCCACCTGCTGGCGATGGGCTTCCACGCCCTCGACCTGGGCGGCCTGACGCCGATCCTGTACAGCTTCATCGAGCGCGACGAGATCGTCGAGATGCTGGCCTCGATCACGGGCCAGCGGATGCTCTTCAACTACTTCCGGATCGGCGGCGTCAACGGCGACCTCAACCACGAGTTCATGAGCCGCCTCGGCGACTGGATGAGCCGGGCGACCGAGCAGGTCGAGGCCAACGTCGGGCTCCTCAACGAGAACGAGATCTTCGTCCGCCGCAACCGCGGGATCGGGGTCATGGACCCCGAGACGGCCATCGCGATGTGCTGGACCGGCCCGAACCTGCGGGCCTCCGGGATCCCGTTCGACATCCGCCGGGCCCATCCGTACTCGGTCTACCCGGAGCTCGACTTCGACATCCCGACCCGCCAGGAGGGCGATTCGCTGGCCCGCTACCTGCTCCGGATCGACGAGGTCAAGCAGAGCCTCCGGATCATCGACCAGTGCCTCCACCAGATGCCCGACGGACCGGTCATGGCCAAGCTGCCGCGGCTCCTCCGCCCCCGGCCGGGACGGGCCTTCGCGGCGGTCGAGGGGCCGCGCGGCGAGTACGCCATCTACGCCGTCAGCGACGGGACGGACCAGCCGTTCCGGTTCCGGATCCACGACCCGAGCTTCCTCCACCTCCAGAGCTTCGGGCGGCTGGTCCCGGGCAAGCTCATCGCCGACTGGATGACGGTGAACGCGTCGCTCGACCCGATCATGGGCGGGGTCGACAAGTGACCGCCACCGGACGGCCCATCCGGGCGTTGGCAGCCTGCGCGCGTTCGCTCACGCACCTTCAAGTGCGCTCGCGATCGTGCTCGGCGCCGCCTTCGGCTGGTCTCGTCCTGTGGCGGTCACGGTCCCACGGCAGCAACCGATGACGGCAGTATCACGGGCCTGGGGACGGCTGACGCTCCCCGGCAAGGTCGTCTTCACGATCGTGCCGCTGCTGGCCGTCCTGACGGCCGGCCTGATCGCCGTCATCGCCCTGTTCGGCGCCGCCGCGGTGGACATCCTGAACGCCAACCTGGAGATCGTCCGGTTCGTCGCTGCGGCGACCATCATCCTCGTCATCACGATCCCGATTGCCTTCCTGAACATCTACCTCGAGATGAAGGTCATCGCCCTCATGAACCTCCGGATCGGGCCGGATCGGGTAGGTCCATGGGGCACGGCGCTGTCGGTCGTCCACGGCCTGAAGGTCCTCATGAAGGAGGACTTCACCCCGACCGGCGCCGATTCGGTCGTCTTCACCTGGGCCCCGGTCGTGACCTACGCCGCGGCCGTCCTGACGGTTGTGGTCCTGCCCTTCGCCCCCGGCCTGTACGGCCAGGACTTCAACATCGGCCTCCTGTACTTCTTCGCCATGGGCGGCCTGGGGGTGGTGGGCCTGCTCATGGGCGGCTGGGCCAGCTTCAACAAGTACTCGCTCCTGGGCGGCCTCCGCTCGGCGGCCCAGATCATCAGCTACGAGATCCCGCTGACCCTGTCCGTCGTGGGCCTCCTGATCCTGGCCGGGACGATGAGCCTCAACACGATCGTCGAGCAGCAGGACGGCTGGTTCGCGAACTGGTACTTCATCCGCCAGCCGCTGGCCTTCGTGATCTTCTTCATCGCCGCCACGGCCGAGGCCAACCGGACGCCGTTCGACCTGACCGAGGCCGACTCGGAGATCGTGGCCGGCTTCGCGACCGAGTACTCGGGGATGCGCTTCGGCTTCTTCTTCTTCGCCGAGTACGTCAACGTCTTCATCCTCTCGGCCCTGACGGTCGTGCTGTTCCTCGGCGGCTGGAACGCGCCGTTCGAGATCGACCCGCTCCTCGACTGGTTGGGCGGCGTCCTGCCCGGCCTCGGGATCACGACGCCGGTGACGATCGCCCTGGACCCCGGCGGCCTGGGCCTGCCGCTGCTGTTCCTGCTGCTGCTCGTGCCGCCGCTGGGGACGCTCCTGTTCGCGGCGCCCTTCTTCCTCCTCCGCAGCACGATGCGCTGGTGGGTCGCCCTGATCATCGGCTTCCTGCTCTTCAACGTCGTCGCCGGTGGGCTGATCATGGCCTGGGCCTACGTGAGCTTCGAGTGGGTGGCCGGTCTGCTGTGGTTCCTCGGCAAGACGTTCGTCTTCGTCTTCATCTTCGTCTGGATGCGCGGCACCCTGCCCCGCGTCCGGATCGACCAGCTCATGGGCTTCGCCTGGAAGTGGCTCCTGCCGGCGGCCCTCCTGAACCTCTTCGTGACGGCCTTCGCGGTCGTCGTCGTCGGATCGTGAGGGCCGCCCGATGAGCCTGATCCCCGGCCTTGGCATCGCCCGGGGCATGGCCCTGACCCTGCGCCGGTTCTTCGAGCCGAAGGCCACGATCCGCTACCCGGAGCAGCGGGCCGACGTCCCGCCCAAGTTCCGGGGCCGGCTCCAGCTCCTGTACGACGAGTACGGCACCCTCAAGTGCGAGACCTGCTTCCAGTGCGCCCAAGCCTGCCCGATCGAGTGCATCGACATGGGCGGCCTGGACACGAAAGGCCGCTTCCACGTCCACTGGGGCCCGCCCGAGACATACGGCGAGCGGCGCGAGGAATCGGCCCTCCGGCGGTCCGGCCGGCCCGTCCCTGACCCCGCCTACACCCACTTCGAGGGCCTCGACGTCCGAGCCCTCGACGAGATCCTCGCCGACCACGACTACGACCCGACCCGGATGCTCGAGATCCTCGAGGCGACCCAGGCCGCCTACGGCTACCTGCCGGTCGCGGCCCTGAAGCGGATCAGCCAGGTCACCGGCGCGTGGTACGCGATGATCTACGGCACGGCCTCGTACTACGGGCACCTGCGATTCGAGCCGCCGACCGACCCGGCCCAGGCCACGGCGATGACCGCCCGGCGCCCGGCCGAGGCCGCCTACCTCGCCGGACTGGGCGCCTCGCTGAGCGGCCGGCCAGGCGGCGACGCATGACCGACATCGAGATCCTCGAGACGCCGAGAGGCTGGCCCCGGATCCTCCTCCCGGCCGCGGCCCGGGCGGGCGGCGTGCCCGAGATCGGGGCGTTCGAGGGCCTCCGGAAGGCGGTCCGGGACCTCGGGGCGACGGCGACGATCGCCGCCGTGGGCGCAGCGGGCCTGCGGGGTCGCGGCGGGGCCGGCTACCCGGCGGCCGAAAAGTGGCGGGCGGCCAGCGCGACCGAGGCCCCCGGGCGGATCGTCGTCGCCAATGGCTACGGGGCCGACCCCTCCAGCCAGACCGACCGGATCCTGCTCGAGCGGAACCCGTATGCCGTCATCGAGGGCCTCGCGATCGCGGCCTTCGCGATCGGGGCCGAGGAGGCGATCATCGCCGTCCGGGCGGATGCGACGGCAACCGTCCGCATCCTCGAGGCGGCCCTCGCGGCCGCCGCCGACGCCGGCTTCGTCGGCGTCAACGTCATGGGCGCCGGGCGCCACCTCGACGTCACCGTCCGGACCGTCCAGGGCGCCTATCTCCTCGGCGAGGAGACGATCCTGCTCAAGGCCCTCGAGGGGCAGCGCGGTCAGCCCGAGCAGCGCCCGCCCCATCCGGCCACGCGCGGCCTGCGGGGCCGGCCGACGGTCGTCCACAACGTCCAAACCCTGGCGGCGATCCCCTGGATCCTCGTCAACGGCGCCGACGCGTTCGCCAGGATCGGCGCCGCCGGGAGCCCGGGCACCATCCTGGTCCAGGTCCGCGGCGGCGAGCGCTCCGGCGTCGCCGAGGTCCCGCTGGGAACGCCCCTCAAGGACATCGCCGCGCTGGCCGGACCCATGGGCGTCGGCCGGACCCTCAAGGCCGTCCTCGTCGGCGGCCCGGCGGGCGGGATCCTGCCGCCCGACGCCCTTGCCACGGCCTACGACTTCGAGGCCCTCCGAGCCGCCGGCGCCCACGTCGGGTCGGGATCGGTCATCGTGGCCGACGACCGGGCCTGCATCGTGGACCTTGCCCGGGTCCTGACCCGCTTCTGCGCCGACGAGGCCTGCGGCAAGACGATCCCCTGCCGGATCGGCACCCGCCGGCTGTCGGAGATCGGCGACCGCCTCGCGGCGGGGACATCGCGGGCCGGCGACCTGGGCCTCCTCGAGGACCTCGCCGCCGACATCGTGGGCTCGGCCCTGTGCGACCACGAGCGCCTGGCGACCCTCCCGCTCATGAGCGGGATGCGATACTTCCGGGCGGAGCTCGACGAGCACCTCGAGCGCAGCTCCTGCCCCGCGGGCGTCTGCCATCCGATCGCGATGGCGACGAGCGCGACGCACTGAGGCCCCGACCTTGGCTGACCTGATCACGCGCCCGGACACCCGGCCCGACACGCCGATCGTGTACGACACGACGACGGCGCGGGAGGACACGCTCGCCGAGCGCCTCCTCACGACCCAGGCGCCGCAGCGGCCGATGTCCACGCCGGCGATCCGGATCGAGGTCGACGGCCGGGTCGTGGAGGGCCTCGCGGGACAGACGATCCTGGAGGTCTGCCGCGACAACGGGATCGAGATCCCGACGCTCTGCTACGAGCCCAAGCTGCCCGGCTTCGGGGCCTGCCGGATGTGCGTCGTGGAGGTCGAGGGCGAGGAGCACCCGCCGATCAGCTGCTCGCGGGCGGCCGAGGACCGGATGGTGGTCCAGACCCAGACCGAGGAGCTGCGCCGGCTCCGCCGGACGAACCTCGAGCTCATCTTCTCGGACCACAACGCCTACTGCCTGCCGCCGTGCCAGAACAAGTGCCCGAGCCACATCGACATCCCGGGCTTCCTGAAGCAGAACGCCGAGGGCAACTGGCGCGAATCGACCCGGACGTTCAAGCGCACGATCCCCTTCCCGTCGGTCCTCGGGCGGGTCTGCCCGGCGCCGTGCGAGGAGCACTGCCGGCGCGACGAGGTCGACGAGGCGATCGCCATTCGCGACAGCCACCGCTACGCCGGCGACCAGGTCATCAAGGCGATGCTCGACGAGGGCGTCGACCCGCCGGTCCCCTTCGAGGTCCAGGCCGCGACGGGGCGCCGCGTGGCCGTCATCGGGTCGGGGCCGGCCGGGATGGCCGCGGCCTACTACCTCCTCATCGCCGGCCACGAGGTCACCGTCTTCGAGCGCGATCCCGCCCCGGGCGGGATGCTCCGCTACGGCATTCCTCAGTACCGCCTGCCGAAGGTCGAGGTCCTCGAGGCCGAGTACGAGTCGGTGACCCGGCTCGGCGGCCGGATCGTCTGCAACCAGGCCCTGGGGCGCGACTTCACCCTCGACGACCTGCAGCTCCAGGGCTTCGACGCCGTCCTCATCGCGATCGGCTGCTACGACACCAACAAGCTGGGCATCCCCAACGAGGATGCCGACGGCGTCATCGACGGCCTCGAGTACCTCCGGACCGCGACCCTCGGCCTCGAGTACCCAGGCCACGCCGGCAGCCGGGTCGTGGTCATCGGCGGTGGCTTCACCTCGATGGACTGCTCGCGGACCTCGGTCCGCCAGGGCGCCAGGGAGGTCACCCTCGTCTATCGCCGGGACATGAAGGACATGCCCGCCGCGGGTGAGGTCCACGAGGCCCTCGAAGAGGGCGTCACGGCCATCTTCCAGGCCGGCCCCACCCGGATCCTGACGGACGCCGAGACCGGGAAGGTCAGCGGCGTCGAGTTCATCCGGATGGCCCTGGGCGCCCCGGACGCCTCCGGCCGGCGGCGGCCCGAGCCGGCGCCCGGGACCGAGTTCACGATCCCCTGCGACCGGGTCCTCCTGGCGATCGGCCAGGGCCCCGAGCTCGACTGGATCGGGCCCGGATCCACCGGCCCGACCGCGACCCGCAACAAGCGCCTCCAGGCCGACGCGGTGACCTTCGCGACCGGCCGGCCCGGCGTCTTCGCCAGCGGCGACGTCCGGATCGGTGCGGCGACCGTCGTGGAAGCGATCGCCGAGGGCCGCCGCTCAGCCTACGCCGTGGACGCATACCTCCGCGGCCACGACCTCGACGCGATCAGGACCCGCCAGACCCTGGCCGAGCCGCAGCCCGAGTTCCTGTCGATCACGCCGTTCACGGCCGAGGTCAAGGAGCCGCGCTACCGGATGAAGGCCCTCGAGGCCGAGGTCCGGAACAGGAGCTACGTCGAGTACGAGATCCCGTACTCCACCGCCGAGATCGTGGCCGAATCGACCCGCTGCCTGCAGTGCACGTGTGAGGCGATCGGCTTCTGCGACCTGCGGCGGCTCGGGATCGAGTACGGCACGACCCTCCAGACCCTCGAACCCCGGTACCACCAGGGGGCCGGCTACCGGAGCGTCACCGAGAACCGCTTCACCGGCGTGAACCACGACTACATCCGCGACGACTCGCACGCCTTCATCCTGCGCGAGCCGTCGCGCTGCATCGACTGCGGCCGCTGCGCCCAGGTCTGCGCCGAGGTCGTGGGAGCGGCCTGCTACGACTTCATGCGGATCGGCTTCGACACCCTCGTCACGACGCCGCTCGACATGAGCCTCAACGACACCCCGTGCGTGTCGTGCGGTCGCTGCGCCGAAACGTGCCCGACCGGGGCGCTCATGCCCAAGCCGAGGGTCCTCACGAAGTACGAGGTCGACGAGAGCCGCTGCATCCTGTGCGGCATCTGCGTGGACGCCTGCCCCTACGACGCCCTCCGCGATGGCGGCGAGTTCGAGCTCAGCCACACGAGCCGGGCCGAGCCGATGATCGACCTCATGGCCCTCGCCGCGGTCGATCGCGAGACCGAGATGACCTATGTCCACAAGGAGCGCGACTGGCTCCAGCGGGCCGCGGCAGAGGGTCGCTTCGTGGATCGTGGCCGGCTCCTGCCGGTCCTGCCGGCGAGCCTCGGCGCCGGCAACGGCGGCAGCCCCGGCAACGGCGGCTCGGCGGTGGTGGCGACCGGCCACGACGGCGGCGGCGCCGGCGGCAGCCACGCCCACGCGAAGTAGCCGACCGATGCGCGCCTGGATCTACCTCCTCGCCGCCGCGATCGCCGGCGCGATCGTCACCACCCCGGCCCTCCTCGTCTACGTCCTGGGCGGCGGAACCGTGGATGACGCCCTGTTCGCGGCCCTCGCGACCCTGATGCTCGTCTCGGCCCTGGCCGTCGTGACGATGCGCGACATCATCCGCTGCGGCCTGGCGATGATCGTGTCGTTCCTGGCCCTCGCCGGGATCTACGTCGTCGCCGGGGCGCCGCTGGTGGCCGCGGCCCAGGTCATCGTCTACATCGGCGCGATCAGCGTCCTGATCCTGTTCGCGATCATGCTCACCCAGTCGAAGGCCGGCCCGGCCAGCCTCGTCTTCCAGACCCAGGCGGCACCGGCGGCGATCGCTGCGATCGTCCTGGCGGTGCTCATCGGCGTGGGCGTCTCGGCGACCGACTGGGGCGCGGCATCTGAGCGGATCCGGACCCTCACGGAACCTCTGGCGCGGCTCCTGTTCGACGAATACGTCCTGCCGTTCGAGGTCGTCAGCGTCCTCCTCCTCGCGGCCGTGATCGGCGGCGTCTTCATCGCCAAGCGCGAGACCGGGACGGAGCCCGACTGATGGCCGATTCGCTCGACGCTTACCTGGTCCTCGCCGGCGCCCTGTTCGCGATCGGGACATTCGGCTTCCTGGCCCGCCGCAACGCGATCAGCATGCTGATGTCGATCGAGCTGATGCTCAATGCGGTCAATCTCGCGATCGTCGCCTTCGGCTCGTTCATCGCCGAGCTCAAGGCCGACGGCTCGGTCATCGCCCTGATGGTCATGGCCGTGGCCGCCGCTGAGGCGACCGTCGGCCTGGCGATCGTCATCGCCATCTACCGGAACCGCAAGACGCCGCTCGTCGACGAGTACGACGCGATGCGACGCTGACCGTGGACACCCTCATCCCGCTCATCGCCGGCCTGCCACTCGCCGGGTTCGTCGTCACCGCGACGATCGGGCGACGACTCGGGCGACGGGCCTGGTGGATCCCGGTCCTGACCGTCGCCCTGTCGTGGGCGATCGCCATGGTCGTCGTCGCGACCGCCCTGACCGGCGGCTTCGCCGGAGGGAGCTACACCGTCCACCTCTGGGACTGGATCCCGGCCGGCGGCTTCCACGTCGAGGCGGCGTTCGTGGTCGACAACCTCACTGCGGGGCTGCTCATCGTCGTGACGACGATCGGCCTGCTCGTCCACGTCTACTCGATCGGCTACATGGCCCACGATCCGGCGGGCTACTGGCGGTTCTTCGCCTATCTCAACCTGTTCATGTTCTCGATGCTCCTGCTCGTCCTGGGCGACAGCTGGCTGACGGTCTTCGTCGCCTGGGAGCTCGTCGGCCTGTGCTCGTACCTGCTCATCGGCTTCTGGTTCCGCAAGAACACCGCGGCGCTGGCGAGCAAGAAGGCCTTTCTCGTCAACCGGGTAGGGGACGTCGGCTTCGCCCTCGGGATCATGGCCATCTGGGTGAACACCGGGACGCTGAACATCCAGGAGTCGATCCACGTCCTGACGTCGGAGACGCTAGAGGCCTTCCCGATCCCGATCGGGATCATCGCGCTCCTCGTCTTCGCCGGGGCGATGGGCAAGAGCGCCCAGTTCCCGCTCCACGTCTGGCTGCCCGACGCGATGGAGGGCCCCACGCCGGTCTCCGCCCTGATCCACGCCGCGACGATGGTCAACGCCGGGGTCTACCTCGTGGCCCGGGCCAACCCGATCTTCGCCAGCGCCCCGGAGGCAATGGTCGTCGTCGCCGGGATCGGCATCTTCACGGCCATCCTGGCGGCCTCGATCGCGATGACCCAGACGGACATCAAGCGGGTGCTGGCGTACTCCACGCTCAGCCAGCTCGGCTACATGTTCGCGGCCCTCGGGGTGGGAGCCTGGACGGCCGCGATCTTCCACCTCATGACCCACGGCTTCTTCAAGGGCCTCCTCTTCCTCGGCTCGGGCTCCGTCATCCACGCCGTCCACGAGGAGCAGGACATGCGCAAGATGGGCGGCCTGGCGAAGAAGATCCCGCACACCTACTGGACGATGCTCATCGGGGCGGTCGCGATCTCGGGCATCCCGCCGCTGGCCGGCTTCTTCTCGAAGGACGAGATCCTCGGCGAGGCCTACAAGCTGGGCTTCGCCTGGGTCTGGGCGATCGGGGTCGTGGTCGCGATCATGACCGCGTTCTACATGTTCCGGCTCATCGGCCTGACGTTCTGGGGTGAGAGCCGGGTGGACAAGGCGGTCGAGCCGAAGGTCCACGAATCACCGCGGGTCATGACGATCCCGCTGTGGTTGCTGGCGATCCCGTCGCTCGTGCTCGGGCTGATCCTCGCCTGGCCCGGCCCGCCGCTCGGGCCGCTGCTCGGGCTGGAACGCCCGGGCCTCCTGGCCGGCTGGCTGGAGCCGATCTGGGAGCACGGCTTCGAGCTCCTGGGCCATCACGAGGCCGAGTTCGCGATCTTCGGCATCGACGGCGTCCTCATCCTGGTCAGCATCGCCGTCGCCGCGGGCGGGATGCTCGCGGCCTGGCGCCTCTTCGGCGTCGAGATCGGGCCGCTGCGGGGCAGGCCGGCTCCGGCCCAGGTCCGGGCCCTTTCGGCCCGGGTGCCGTTCCTGTATCGAGCGTCGCTCAACAAGTGGTGGTTCGACGACCTCAACCACCTGCTGTTCATCGTCATCGGCGGTCGCGTCGCGGCGTTCACCTGGTGGTTCGACGCCAAGGTCGTCGACGGCATCGTCAACGGCATCGGCGCGGTGACCCGCCGCAGTGGCGGCGGCCTCGCCCGGGTCCAGACCGGCCACGTCCAGAACTACGCCCTGGGCATCGCCGTGGGCCTGCTGGTCATGGCCGGCTCGTACCTCGTGATCGCGGGGCGCTGACCATGACCGGCGTCGGCATCCTCTCCGCCGTCACCTTCGTCCCGCTCATCGGGGCCCTCGTCGTGGCGCTCCTGCCGGCCCGCTACGCCAGGGCGATCGCCCTGGCCGCGGCGCTCCTGGCGTGGCTGGCCTCGCTCCTCCTGGTGATCGGCTTCGTGGCCACACCCCAGCGCGGCGGCCTGTTCCAGTACGTCGAGGAGATCAGCTGGATTCCCCTCTTCGGGATCGAGTACAAGCTCGGCGTCGACGGGTTGTCGCTGGTCCTCGTCGTCCTGACCACGACCCTGACCTGGGTCAGCATCCTGGCCAGCTTCAAGCCGATCCAGACCCGGATCAAGGAATACATGGTCTCGTTCCTGATCCTCGAGGTCGGGATGACCGGCGTGTTCCTGGCCCTCGACGCGTTCCTGTTCTACATCTTCTGGGAGATCGTGCTCGTCCCGATGTACCTGATCATCGGGATCTGGGGCGGCACGAACCGGATCTACGCCACGATCAAGTTCGTCCTCTACACCCTCGTCGGCTCGCTCCTGATGCTCGTGGCGATCCTGGCGACGGCCTTCGCCTACCAGGCCGCCCATGGCGGCAGCTGGGCCGGGGCCTTCGACTTCGAGGTCCTCCGCCAGTGGGCGACGCAGGGCGGCGGCTTCGACTCGACCCTCCAGCTGCTGGCCTTCGCGGCGTTCTTCCTGGCCTTCGCGATCAAGGTCCCGATGTTCCCGTTCCACACCTGGCTGCCGGACGCCCACGTGGAGGCCCCGACGGCCGGCTCGGTGATCCTGGCCGGGGTCCTCCTGAAGCTCGGCGGCTACGGCTTCATCCGCTGGACCCTGTCGCTCTACCCAGACGCGTCCCATACGTTCGCCCCCGTGATCATCGTCCTGAGCCTCATCGCGATCATCTATGGCGCGGTCGTAGCCCTCGTCCAGCCGGACCTCAAGAAGCTCGTTGCCTACTCGTCGGTCAGCCACATGGGCTTCGTGACCCTGGGGATCTTCGTCTTCCAGCCCCAGGCCATGGCCGGGGCGATCCTCCAGATGATCAGCCACGGCCTGATCACCGGCGCCCTCTTCCTGCTCGTGGGCGTGATCTATGAACGGACCCACGACCGGACGATCGCGAAGATGGGCGGCCTGGCCGCCCGGACCCCGGTGTACATGGCGATCTTCGGGTTCTTCGCCTTCGCCTCGGCCGGGCTGCCGGGCCTCTCCGGCTTCGTGGGTGAGTTCCTGACCCTCGTCGGGACGTTCGCCACGAACCCGTGGGTCGCGGCGGTCGCGGCCTTCGTCATGATCCTCGGCGCGGCCTACCTGCTGTGGATGTTCCAGCGGATCGCCTTCGGCGAGGTCTCGGGGTTCCTCGCCGGCCTGGGCCACCACCTGACCGACATCAGCCCGGTCGAGATCCTGACCCTCGCCCCGCTCGGCGCCCTGGTCGTCGCCTTCGGCCTCTTCCCGGGCATCCTCCTGACGCTCATCGACGGCTCGGTGACCGTCGCGCTGCGCGACGCCGGGACGGGCACGGCGATCGCGATCGACCCGCTCGTCGTGGCCCTCGGCCTTGGGATCGTGGCCGCCGCAGTCGTCGCCCGGGTCGCGACCCTGCCGTTCGGATCACGCTCCGGCACCGGCGCGGGCGCGGCCGGCCCGGCGACTGCCGAGAGCGGCTCGTAGGGCGGCCGGCATGACCTTCGCCGACCTCGTCACGATCGCGCCGCTCGTCGGCGCCGTCGCCGTCACGGCCGTCGTCCTGTTCGTCGACCTGGCCTGGCCGGGCCGGCGCGGGCCGGTCCTCGTCACGAGCCTGGCCGGCCTCGCCGTCGTGGGCCTGCTCACCCTCGTCACGGGCGGAACGGCGGCGACCGCCTTCGGCGGGAGCTACAAGGTCGACGACCTGACGACCTTCCTCGACATCCTGTTCGTCGGGATCGTGGCCCTCACCATCGCCTTCGGGCCGGACTACCTCAAGCCACGCGGGCTGCCGGTGGCAGAGTTCGCGATCGTCCTGCTGTTCGCGATGACCGGGGCGATGCTCATCGCCGCCTCGGCCGACCTGCTCGTCCTGTTCATCGGCCTCGAGCTCATGGTCCTGCCGGGCTACCTCCTGGCCGGCTACCACAAGAGCGACGGCTACTCGACCGAGGGCGCGATCAAGTACTTCCTGCTCGGCTCATTCAGCTCCGCGATCTTCCTGTTCGGCCTGGCCTTCGTCTGGGGCCTGACCGGGACGACCCGGATCGCCGGCGTGGCCGAGGACCTCGCCGCCCTGACCGCCGGCGGCAGCGTCTCGCCGGGCCTGGCGATGGGCCTGGCGTTCATGACCACCGGCGTCGCCTTCAAGATCGCCGCGGTCCCGTTCCACTACTGGACCCCGGACGCGTACCAGGGCTCGCCGACCCCGGTGACGGGCTACCTCTCGGTCGGCCCCAAGGTCGGCGCCTTCGCCCTCATCCTGCGGCTGTTCGTCGAGGCCCTGGGCCCGCTCAAGGCCGACTGGCTGGCGGTCGTGGTCGTCCTCGCGGTCCTGACGATGACCCTCGGCAACCTGGTCGCGCTGACCCAGAACAACGTCAAGCGGATGCTCGCCTACAGCTCGATCGCCCACACCGGCTACATGCTCGTGGGGTTGGCGGCCTTCGCGGCCGGGCGGATCGAGGGCCTCGAGGGCCTCCTCTACTACGGCGCCGCGTACTCCGTCATGAACCTCGGCGCCTTCGCCTGCATCGCCGCGCTTCAGAAGCGGGCCGGCGTGACCTCGAACCTGGACACCTTCGCCGGCCTCATCCGGCGCGAGCCGATCCTCTCGATCCTCATGACCGTGTTCCTGCTGTCGCTGACCGGGATCCCGCCGCTGGCCGGCTTCTTCGCCAAGATGTACGTCATCCTCGCCGCAGTCCAGGCCAGCCAGGACGGCGTCACAGCCCTCGGGGTCCTCGCGGTCGTGGCGGTCCTCAACGCCGCCGCGGCGGCCTTCTACTACCTCCGCGTCGTCGTCTACATGTTCATGCGCGAGTCGGCCACCGAGCAGCCGGCCCAGGTCCATGGTCGGCTGCTCTGGAGCGGCCTCATCGTGGCGACGATCCTGACGGTCTTCCTGGGCTTCATTCCCGGCCTGTTCGAGGTCGTCGGCGCGGCCGCCCGCGCCATCGGCTAGGAAGGCTCGGGGGGCGCTCACTCCTGGGGCGGGATCAGCCGGGGGTCGACCGGTCGCGAGCGCGCCTCAGGGTTGGACGTCCACCCCGGGCAGGATCAGGGACAGGTTCTCGGCCATCGCCTCGGCTCCGATCCCACCGAGGGCACCGGCCCTGATGATCCCGTCGCGGTCGATCCAGAAATGGACCGGCAGGGCGTCCGCGGTCCAGCCGGCCTGGGCGGCGCCGTCCGCGTCCAGGCCGATCGGGAACGTCGAGTTGAGGCCCTGGGCGAAGGCCGCGACGGTCCCCTCCTCCTCGCCGACGTCGATCGCAATGACGACCAGGCCGGTGTCCGCGTAGCGGGCGGCGAAGTCGCTCATGAGCGGGAACTCGTCGGCCGTCGGCGGCGCGGTCGTCTGCATGAAGTTGAGCCAGACCGGCTGGCCATCGAGGTTCGCAAGGTCGATCTCACCGCCGCCGACCTGGGGCACCACGAGGGGCGGCGACGGCTCGCCGACGTGGAACAGGGCTTCGCCGAAGGAGGCTTCCACGGTCGCGGCCGGTGAGCCGTCAGACCCGCCCGGGTCGTCGGGGCTGGCCGGGGGCGAGCCGCTCGCGACTGCGCCGGTCGAGGGCTCCGGCGATGCCGACGGGTCCAGGCCGAGCCCCGGATCGGGGAGCAGGACGACCGCGGCGACGAGGACCGCGACGGCGGCTCCGGCCCCGGACAGGAGCCCGGCGGCGACCGTCGTTCGAGGACTCATCGGCGGGAGGGTACCAGTACGAGCGGCCCGGGGCGGTCCGCCCGACCCGCTGCTAGCCTTGGCCCGTGGACGCTCTCGCCCTCCGTCTTCGCGCGCGCCTGCTGCCGGCCCTCCTGACGGCCCTGGGCGTGGCCTTCCTGACCGCCGGACTCCTCACCTACACGACGCCGGTCGAGGCCGGTCCGGAGCCGTCCGAGACGCCCACGATCGTGACCCTGCCCCCGACGGCCGAGCCCACGCGAACGCCGCCACCGACCGCCGGCCCGACCGACACGCCGGCCCCGACCTTCCCGACCGACCGGCTCGCCACACGAGTCGTCATCGCGGCGCTCGGCATCGACCTGCCGGTCATCCGGCAGCCGGACCCCGACTATCCCGCCTGCGACGTGGCGATGTACATCGAGACCCTGGGCCAGCCCGGCCAGGGCCGGGCGACGTACCTCTACGCCCACGCCCGGACGGGCATGTTCCTGCCGATCCTCGAAGCCACCCAGGTGAACAACGGGGCCTCGATGCTGGGCATGATCGTCGAGGTCTACACCAGCGACGATCAGCTCTTCCTGTACGAGATCGTGGAGGTCCGGCGACACCAGCTCGATCTCGACGACGCGGTCGCGGCCACGACCGAGCAGGTCTGGCTCCAGACGTCGGAGGGACCCAAGGGGACGCGGCCCAAGACCCAGGTCGTGGCCCGTTTCCTGTCGACCGGCGCGGCCGACCACGAGGCTGCCCACCCAGACGCCAAGCCGGTCGCCTGCCGTTGAGGCTGTGACCGCCCGGGGTCAGATCCAGTCGATCCGGCGCAGGACGAGGGCGACGAGGCCCGCCACGGCGATCGTCGCGACGGTCACCGCCCAGAAGCCGATCGCCTCGCCGCCACTGAAGGCCAGGCCGGCCTCGCTCATCCCGAAGATCCCGGCGATCGCGCCGATCCCGGCGAGGATGACTGTCACCCCGGTCAGGCGCTTCATGATCGCCGAGAGGTTGTTGTTCACCTGGGAGAGGTAGACGTCGAGGGTCGTGGTCACGAGCTCGCGGTCGTTGTCGAGCTCGTCGGTCAAGCGGATGACGTGGTCGTAGATGTCGCGGAAGTAGATGATCTCGGCGGCGTCGATGAGCTCGAGATCGCGATTGGTGAGCTGATTCAGGACCTCGCGGACGGGCGAGACCGCCCGTCGCACAGTGATCAGCTGGCGCTTGAGCTCGAAGACCCGGGTCAGGGTGGCTCGATCGGCGCGGCCGATGACGCTGTCCTGGATCGCGTCGATCTCGTCCTCGACCCGGTCGGCGAACGGGAAGTAGGCGTCGACGATCATGTCGAAGACGGCCCACAGGACGTGGTCGGGGCCGGCCTTCAGGATCGGTCCCAGCCCGGCGCGGAAGTGACTCCCCGCCCGGGGATCCCAGGCGGCCGGGTGCGACGTCAGGAGGAACCCCTCGCCCAGGACGATGTCGATCTCGTGGGCCTTGACGCCGGCCTCGAAGTCGAGGGCGAACAGGACGATGTGGACGAGGCCATCGGTGGCCTCGATCTTGGAGCGCTGGTTGCCCTCGATGATGTCCTCGGCGATGAGCTCGTGGAGGCCGAGCAGCCGGGCGACCCGTTCGACGAGGGCTTCGTCGGGGGCGGTGAGATCGATCCAGGCCGTGGCGGGCCGGCGGCCGGCGTGGGACTGGAGGAGCCCGCCCTCGAGGGCCTGGAGCGCGGCGCCGGCCTGCCACTCGCGGACGGCGTCGTCGGCCAGGGTCGCGATCGCGATGCGGGACGACGTGGACCCGGGGTCACCCGCCTGGTCCATCACGTGATGTCCACCTCCTCGAATCCGGCCCGGGACGTGTCCGCGGCCGACTCCGGGGCCGACTCCGCGACGGATTCCGCGGCGAGGATACGCCGGCCCCCGAGGGCCAGGGCCGGGACCACCGCAACCGCCGTGACGAGCGCTGCGACGAGGAAGATGCCGACGAGGATCCGGGCCGCCTCGCTCGAGGCCCAGCTCTCGAGGGCCTGGACGACGAGGCCGTCGCGGAGCGGCCGATCGCGGAGCGCCTCCGGGATGAAGAGCTTGTACGAATCGGCGGTGGCGTAGACCTGGTCGTAGAGGCGGTCGATCGTCGTGGAGCCGAAGGCCGTCAGGGCCGCGAGCCCCACCGCCATCCCGATCATCCGGGCAACCGTGACCGTCGCCGAGGCGACGCCGAAGGCTGCCCGGCCCAGGGCATCGACCGCCGCCGTGGAGCGCGGCGTGACCGTCAACCCGAAGCCCAGGCCGAAGACGGCCATGAGCGCGGCGACCTCGGCCAGCGCGGTGGTCGGCAGCCAGGCCGACATCCGGACCAGGGCGACCGTGCTGAGGATGAGACCCACGACCGTCACCGGGCGGAGGCCCGCGAACCGCAGCGCCAGGCCCGAGCCCAGGGCGCCCACCGCGACCGCCCCGGCCAGGGCCCCCAAGGCGACCCGCTGGACGTCCGGCCCGCCGTACAGGACGCGGTCGACGAAGACGGCTCCACCCACGATCGCCGTGGCAAGGCCGTAGCCCGTCAAGAGCGAGACGAGGGCGGCCGACGAGAACGTCGTCGAGCGGAACAGCCGGACGTCGAGGAAGCCGGTCGGATGGCGAATCCCGAGACCGGCCGCGATGGCCGCGGCGACCGCCGCGATGGCCGCCAGGCCGGCGAGAACGACGGCCGGATCGGCGTCGAGGCCGGCGATGTCCTCGCTCCCGGCCAGGGTCGTCGCCACCAGGGCGAGGCCCAGCGCCAGTGAGAAGGCGACGGCACCGGGGACGTCGACGGCGCCACGCCGGCGCGGCGTCTCCAAGCCCTGGGCCGCCGCCCATGCCAGGCCCAGGGCCGCGATCCCGATCGGCACGTTGACGTAGAAGACGTAGCGCCAGGGCGATTCGAGGGCCGCCCGGAGGGGGCCGTCGAGGATGCCCGCCCCGTCGAGCGCGGCGGCCGGATGGATGGTCGCGATGATCCAGGCCCCCACGAACGGCCCGGCCGCCATGCCCAGGAACGTCAGCCCGCCGATGACCCCGAGGGCCCGCGGCCGGGCCTCGGCGTCGAACAGGTGCGAGGCCGCCGCCGTGCCGACCGGCACGAGGATCCCGCCGCCGATGGCCTGGACCACCCGCGCCGCGATGAGGGTCTCGAGCGACGGGGCCAGGCCGGCCAGGAGCGAGCCGAGGGTGAACGCGGCGAGGCCGGCGTAGAAGAGGCGGCGGACGCCCCACTGGTCGGCCAGGCGGCCGGCCAACGGCATCGTGATGACGTAGGCCAGGAGGTAGCCGTTGATGACCCACGACGCCTCTCGGAGCTCGATCCAGCTGGCCAGATCGACGACGATCGAGGGCAGCGCCACGGCCGTGACCATGAGCTCCAGGCCGGCCAGGAAGACGCCGGCCCCGAGCACGGCGAGCAGCACGAGGCGCGAGCGCCGGTCCACGCCGGGAGTGTAGGGCGCGCCCGGCGCGATCGATTTCAGTGGCGCCGTGCCACGATTGCCGCCGTGACGCAGGTGAACGCGATCCTGCGGCTCGTCCGCGGCATTCTCGGCGACGATCTCGTCGGGGCGTACCTCCATGGCTCGGCCGTGCTCGGGCAGCTCCGACCGAGGAGCGACACCGATGTCCTCATCGTGTCGCGACGCCGGCTGGCCGAGAGCGAGCGGCGAACCCTCGTCGAGGGGCTGATGGACATCTCCGGGCGCCGGGCTCGAATCGGCGGCCCGGCCCGCCCGATCGAGCTGACGATCGTCGTCCAGTCCGAATCCCGCCCGTGGCGCTACCGGCCGCGCTCCGAGTTCCAGTACGGCGAGTGGCTCCGCGACGACTACGAGCGCGGTGTCCTTCCGGCTCCCGGCGAGAGCCCCGACCTGGCCGCGATCCTCTCGATGGTCCTCCTCGGCGACCGCCCGATCGCCGGGCCGCCGCCGGCCGAAGTCCTCGACCCGGTGCCCCGCGAGGATCTCGTCCGGGCGGTCGCCGCGGGCATTCCCGGCCTCCTCGACGATCTCGAGTCGGACACCGCGAACGTCGTCCTCACCCTCGCCCGGATCTGGGCGACGGTCGCGACGGGCGCGCTCCGGGCCAAGGATGCCGCCGCCGACTGGGCCCTCGAACGGCTGCCGCCGAAGCACCGCCCGGTCCTCGAACGCGCCCGGGCCATCTACCTCGGCGAGATCGGGGACGAGGACATGACCGACCTGTGGTCGCAAGTCCCGCACGACGCCGAGTACGTCGTCCGCGAGATCGAGCGAGCGCTCGCCGGGACGCCCAACGAGCAGCGGCCTAATCCGCTGGGCTGATCGTGGGCAGGTAGTCGGGCGGCATGGTGCCGTCGAACTGAGGCCGCTGGCCTCGCTCGCACTCGTCAGGAATGCCGGGGTCGAGATAGGGCGAGCCTGAGCCGGTGCAGTTCACCGACGGGCGATACGCGATGACGGACGTGCCGACTGCCCACGCGACAACGACCATGAGGATCAGGATCGCAACACGTTCCGGGCGCCGCACGTGCGAACACTACTCCTCGAGCCCAGCACCAGTGCCCATCTTGACCCTCGCCGGCGTCACGGCGCGACGGGACCGATCAGAGACCTAACGTGGCTGGGAGCTTTCCGAATGGATCCTCGATCGGTGGGCGCGGCCCCTGGCGGATGGACTGCTCGAGGGCCACGACGGCGGGGCTCGCAACGTAAAAGCGGCCCCGCCGCTCACCGACCGCCGAGAGAAGTCCAGCCTCCGCGAGCGCCTTCAGGTCGCGACCCGCGACCGAATCTGTGACGCCGGCGGCCTCTCGATAGGTGGCGTTCCTGAGCCGGAAGCCCATGGCGGCGTTGAACACACCGGACGCAGCGCGTTCGGGAAGGCCCCTCCGCCGGACCTCGTTGCTCACCGCATCCCATCGCCGTTCTGCCTCCTGCGCGCGTCTGACAAGCGTCTGGGCCTGGATGTAATGGGCCGTGAGGACGAACCGAACCCATGGCCGAGCGTCGTTCTCTGGATGCCATTCGCCCTGACCCACGTCGGCCAGGACTTGATAGTAGGCATCGGTGTTCACACCGAGGTACTCCTCGATGCTCCAGAACGGGGGAGCAACGATGCCCTCGCGCGCCAGGACCAGCGTCTGGATGCACCTCGCCATCCGGCCATTCCCGTCGCGGAACGGGTGGATCATCGCCAGGTTCAGGTGAGCCATGGCGGCACGGACCATGGCGGGGACGTCACCGGGCGTTCTCAATTCGGCCGTCAACTCGCCCATGAGCGACGGGACCATCATCGAGTCGGGGCCCGTGTAGACGATCTCCTGGTTGCGCTCATCGAGGACGTACACCGGTCCTGGGCGCCAACGACCGGGGCTCTTGTCCAAGTCGTACTTGAGCATCATGTAGTGGAGGCTCCGGATCAACGCCCGCGTGTACTCGAAGTGCGGGTCGTCCGCCAGCTGGACGACATAAATCATCGCGTCGCGGTAGGCGCTCACGGCCATCCAGGCTTCGGCGGCGGCGTCGACCGGCTCCTCTCCCGCGACCGCCGCGACAGCATCATCGAGACTCACGTTGTACCCCTCGATGCTGTTCGAGCCCCGAATGGCGCGCGCGAGCATGACCCTTCGCAGCAGGCCAACCCAGCTTCGCTGTGCCGTCAGCTGGTAGCGAAGGGCCTCCCGCACCTCGTCGATGCGGGCGATAACGGTGCGCTCCGCGTCGCCCAGTTCAGGGATGTTGAAAAGCATGTCGGAAAGTCAGTTACTGTCCTGCGCCGCGCCGGAATCTTTCCGACGTCATGATGGAATGTATCCGACTTTCCGACACACGTCAACGCGGCCGGCACAAGGGCTTGATGCCTTTCAAGGCAGCATTCTTGACATCGGCTGGCGCATCAACGCATATTGATATAAACGCCGATTGATCCGACGTCGTCGGATCGGCTCCCAGCGACCGGAGCATTCCCCTGAGCCCGTCCCGAGCCCGCATCCGCTCCACGATCGCGTCGGTCGTCGACCAGCCCGAGGACCTCCGCGCAGTCCGCCTCATCCACAAGACCCTGGCCGACGTCAACCGGCTCCGGATCGTCCGCCGCCTGGCCCAGGGCGAGGCGACCGTGACCGAGCTCATCGACCACGTGGGCCTCAGCCAGCCGCTCGTCTCGTGGCACCTCGGCAAGCTCCGCCTTGCCGGCCTCGTCGAGACGCGGCGGATCGGGCGCGAGACCATCACTCGCCTCCTGCCCGAGGCCTGGGATCGCTTCGCGACGTACGAGCGTCGCGTCCTCGGGCTCGAGCCCCGCGCCGCCGAGCGCCGGAGCGCCGTCTCGTGAGCGGCTCGCTCGTCTCACCCGAGCTGCGGACCCGCGTCCGCGGCCTGGCCGAACCAATCGCCCGCGGTCTCGGCCGCCTGGGCCTGACGCCGAACCACCTGACCCTCATCGGCTTCGGCATCGCGGTCGTTGCCGCCTGGGCGGCCGCGTCGCAGGCCTGGCTCGCGGCCGGGATCCTCGTCCTCGTCGGCGGCGTCTTCGACCTCTTCGACGGGGCCCTCGCCCGCGCGACCGGCACGGCCAGTCGCTTCGGGGCGTTCATAGATTCGGTCTTCGACCGCTGGGGCGAGGGCGTCGTCTACATTGGCATCGCCTGGGGCTCTCTGGCCGCTGGCTTCGACGAGGGTGCGATCCTGGCGGCGGCCGCGATGGCCTCGGCCTTCATGGTCAGCTACGCGCGAGCGAAGGGCGAGAGCCTCGGGTTCCCGTCGGGCGGTGGGCTGGCGAACGTCGGCCTGGCCCCGCGGGAGGTCCGCATCGGCATTCTCGCCTTCGGGCTCGTCGCACTCGGCGCACTTGGCGGCATCGAGATGGCCTGCGGGGGAACGTTCCACTGCCCCGCCCTCCTGGATCGTCGTGACGGCTCCATCTTCCTCGTACTCGCTCTCGGACTCATCACAATCCTTGCCACGATCACCACCATCCAGCGGATCCTCCACGTCCGCGCCCAGGCTCAGGAGGGCTGACCCGGGCGCGCGACGACGACATCGACCACCAACCCTTCGACCACTACCCATCCAGGCCCAACGAGGAGTCAGGAGCAACCCGTGAGCAGCAACGGCAAGAACGGCAAGAGCGCGACGCACGAAGGCACGTGGGCCGGGGCAAAGCGCAAGGACGGCAAGATCCGCGTCGCCATCGTCGGCGTCGGCAACTGCGCCAGCAGCCTCGTCCAGGGCCGCTACTACTACGAGAACGCCAAGGAGACCGACTTCGTCCCCGGGCTCATGCACGTGAACCTGGGCGGCTACCACATCCGCGACATCGAGTTCGTGGCCGCCTTCGACATCGACAAGAACAAGGTCGGCAAGGACCTGTCCGAGGCGATCTACACGAAGCCCAACAACACCTACGTCTTCCAGCAGGTCCCCCACACCGGCGTCACCGTCGAGCGCGGGATGACCCACGACGGCCTCGGCAAGTACCTCAGCCAGATCATCGAGAAGGCCCCCGGCCCCACCGCCGACATCGTCGGCATCCTCAAGGAGCGCGAGGTCGACGTCATGGTCTCGTACCTCCCCGTCGGGAGCGAGGAGGCCACGAAGTGGTACGTCGAGCAGGCCCTCCGGGCCGGCGTCGGCTTCATCAACGCGATCCCGGTCTTCATCGGCCGCGAGCCCTACTGGCAGCGCCGCTTCGCCGAGCAGGGGCTGCCGGTCATCGGTGACGACATCAAGAGCCAGGTCGGGGCGACGATCAGCCACCGCGTCCTCACCCGCCTGTTCATGGACCGGGGCGTGCGGCTGGACCGGACCTACCAGCTGAACTTCGGTGGCAACACCGACTTCCTGAACATGCTCGAGCGCGAGCGCCTCGAGTCCAAGAAGATCAGCAAGACGAACGCCGTCACCTCGATGCTCGACTACGAGATGGACCCAGACGACGTCCACGTCGGCCCCAGCGACCACGTGCCGTGGCTCCTCGACCGGAAGTGGTGCTACATCCGGATGGAGGGCACGACCTACGGCGACGTGCCGCTCAACGCCGAGCTCAAGCTCGAGGTCTGGGACAGCCCCAACAGCGCCGGCGTCATCACCGACGCCATTCGCTGCCTGAAGCTGGGCCTGGATCGGGGTCTCAAGGGCACGCTCGTCGCGCCTTCGAGCTACTTCATGAAGAGCCCGCCCCAGCAGATCCACGACGACATCGCCTTCAACCGCGTCGAGGCCTTCATCCGGGGCGAGGACAACGAGACGCTCGTTGGGACCGAGGCACCCGCCGCCCGCAAGCTGAAGAGGCTCGCCGGCACGAAGGCCAAGGTCGCCGCGAGCCGGTGACGGCCCGAGAGTCCCGGCTGGAGGCGCCCCACCGGCGGCTCCAGCCGGGGTCCCGCATCCTCGACCGGGCGGCCGTCGCCAGCTACAAGGCCTTCTCCTGGCTCATCTCGCACGTCCCGCCGGCGATCCCGCGCGTCGTCCTGGGGCGGAGCGCCCAGCTGTCGTACCTCCTGTGGCCGACGAAGCGGCGCTGGTCGAACGCGAACTTCGGGCACGTCCTCGGGCTGCCGCCCGACCACCCGGATGTCCGGCAGACCGCCCTCCGGGCGTACATGGAGTACGGCCGCTACGTGGTCGAGCTGGCCCGCCTGCCGCGGCTCGCGCGGGAGCACGCCGATCGCCTCGTGCCCGGCACGGACCTCGACGAGATCCACCGGATCTGGGAGGAGTCGCAGGGCGGCCTGATCTTCACCCTGGGCCACGTCGGCAACGGCGAGGCCGCGGCCGCCGGGGTCGCCTCGCGCGGCTGGCCGATCAGCGTGGTGGCCGACGATTCGTCGTTTCCGGGCCTGTTCGAGGAGTTCCGCCGAACCCGCGAGCAGTGGGGCGTCCACGTCATCCCATGGCGCAACCTTCGTGAGATCTACACGATCCTCCGTCGACGCGAGATGCTCGCCCTCCTCATCGACTGGGGCTACCGGGCAGACGGCATCCCCGTCCGGCTGTTCGACGCCTGGACGACGCTGCCGGCCGGGCCTGCCACGCTCGCGGCCAAGACCGGCTCGCGGATCCTCCCGATCACCCTCCGGCGCAACGGCGACGGCCAGACCTTCTCGATCAGCTGGCCCGACCCGATCGCGGTCATGTCCTCGGATCCCGCCGCGCTGCAGGCGGCGACTCAGCGGATGGCCGATGCGTTCGCGGCGTCGGTGGCCCGCGCGCCTGAGCAGTGGTACTCGTTCAAGCCGATCTGGCCAGCCGACGCCGCGGAACGCGAGCGGCTGGCCCGCCGGGCCGCGGCGATGCAGGCCAACGAGGCTGGGGCGGGATGAGCGCGGCCGAGGCCACTGCGACGAAGGAGGCGGCGGAGGCCGCCGCTTCGCAGGAGGTCGCCGAGGCGGCCGTGCCCTCGCCCCGGGCGACGGTCGGGCAACGGTTCCGGGCCCGGGTCGTGGCGGCCGTGGCGCGGCTCCTGGTCGCGCTCCCGGAGCGGCCCGTCGACGCCCTTGCCGCCGCGGTCGGCGAGGCCTGGTACCGGCTGGCGCCCGAGCGCGCCGCGCGGGCGCGCCGCAACTTCCGACGGGTCGCCGAGCACCTCGTTTCGCGCGACCTCGGCGGCGCCCGGATCCGCGCCGCGGCGACGGACGATCGTGCCCTCGAGCGGGTCGTCCGCCTGGCCTTCGGCCACGCTGTCCGCTACTACCTCGACATGGCCCGCCTGCCCGGCCGGAGCGCGGCCGACTTCGAGCGACGACTCATTGTCGAGACACCCGACACGGTGATGGACGCCTTCGGCAAGCCCGGGCCGATGGTCTTCGTGGCGATGCACTTCGGGGCCGTTGAGGCCCCGGCGCTGTTCGCGGTGGCTCGGACCGGTAGCCCTGTCACGGCACCGATGGAGACGCTCGACGACCCCGCCCTCCAGGCCTGGATCGCCCGGACCCGGGCGTCGGTCGGCGTCGACCTCGTGACCCTCCGGGATGCCCGGCGGGCCCTCACGGAGGCCCTCGACCAGGGTCGGGTCGTCGGCATGGTCGCCGACCGCAACGTCGCCGGCGGCACCGTCGACGTCCCGTTCTTCGGCGCGACGGCGCCGCTGCCGATGGGCCCGGGGCTCCTCGCCGTCGAACGCGGCCTGCCCATCTGGGTCGCGGCTGTTCGGCGGGCGCACGGTGGCCGATATCGGGGCCAGCTGCGCCGGGTGGACATCCCCGTCGAGGGCTCCCGCCGGGCGCGGGTCCGGGCGGCGATGATCGGCGTCGCCGGGGCGATGGAGGAGGCGATCGCCGAGGCCCCCGAGCAGTGGTGGTCGGCCTTCGCGCCGATCTGGCCGGACCTCGACCCGGAGGCTCGCGAGGGCACCGGCCGCCTGGAGCCGGAGCTCGCCGGGCGGGGCGCAGCGCCCGCCGCAGGGCGGAGCGCCGGGCGGAGCTCCGGGCGGAGCGCCGCGGGATGACCGAGCGCCTCGGCCGGGCCGACCTCCACATCCACACCCTCGCCTCGGACGGCACGGCCGGGGTCCTCGAGATCCTCGATCACGTCGAGGCGAACCTCGAGCTCGACGTCATCGCAATCACCGACCACGAGCGGATCGACGCGGCGATCGCCGCGCGGGCGATCGCCCTGGACCGGGGCCTGCGCTTCGAGGTCGTCGTCGGCGAGGAGATCACGACCCTCGGCGGCCACCTCCTGGGCCTGTGGCTGGAGAGCCCGGTCCGGCCCTTCCGGTCGCTGCGCTCGACGATCGCAGCCATCCACGACCAGGGCGGCCTGGCGATCCCTGCCCACCCCCTGGTCCCGTACCCGCTGTGCGCCCAGGGCTTCGTCCTGCGCCGCCTCCTCGCCGACGAACCCCGCTTCCGGCCCGACGCCATCGAGGCCTTCAACCCGACGACCCTCGGCCGGCCGTGGCATGGCCGGGTCGTGCGTTTCGCCGAGGAGAACGGGCTGGCCCGGGTCGGCAACTCCGACGCCCACAGCCTCGCGGCGATCGGCACCGGCCACACCACCTTCCCGGGTCGGACCGGGGACGACGTCCGCGCCGCGATCCTGGCCGGGACGACCCACCATCACGGCTCGTTCCACGCGGCCGGCGCCCAGCTCGAGACGTTCGGGCGGCAGCTCCGGAAGTACGGTCGCGACGCCCGGGCCAATCTCGGCGGCCGGATCCGCGGCGACGGGACCCGGCGCGACCTGGGCTATCCGGTGGCCGCCACCCGGCGCGAGGACCGATCGTGAAGATCGGTCTCGTGACGCCGTACGTCTACCCGCTGCCAGGCGGGGTCAACCAGCACGTCCGGTACCTCTACGAGAACCTCCGGCTGCGCGGCCACGACGTCCGGATCATCACCAGCTCGCACGGCCTCCAGCGGGCGTCGGAAGGCGACGTCATCCGGATCGGCAAGGGCTTCTCCATGCCGGCCAACGGCTCGGTCGGGACGATCACGGTCTCGCCCCGCTACCTGTCCCAGGTCCGCGAGGTCCTGGAGCGCGAGGGTTTCGACCTGCTCCACTTCCACGAGCCGTTCGTGCCGTTCCTGTCGCTCATCGTGCTGCGGCTGTCGACGAGCGTGAACGTCGCGACCTTCCACGCCTACGGCGGCTTCTCGCCGGCCTACGAGTTCGGCTCGAAGGTCATGGGCTCGTACGCCGCCCGCCTCCACGGCCGGATCGCCGTCTCGGCCGCGGCCCGCCACTTCATCGACCGGTTCTTCCCGGGCGACTACAAGGTCATCCCCAACGGCGTCGACGTGACCCGCTTCGAGCGGGCGGTCCCGATCGCCCGCTGGCAGGACGGGACCCGCAACATCCTGTTCGTCGGCCGGTTCGAGCCGCGCAAGGGCCTGCTCGACCTCCTGAAGGCCTACCGGATCCTCCGCAAGACGGGCTGCCCGTGCCGCCTCCTCGTCGTCGGCGGCGGGCCCCAGGAACGCGAGGCCCGGCGCTACGTGATGACCCGCAGGATGGGCGGGGTGGAATTCCTGGGTCGCGTCTCGGACGAAGTCCGGGACGCCCTCTTCAAGACAGCCGATGTCTACGTCTCGCCGGCGACCGGCCGCGAATCATTCGGGATCGTCCTGCTCGAGGCGATGGCCGCGGGGACCGGGATCGTGTGCAGCGACATCCACGGCTACAAGGGCGTCGTCCGGCGCGACAAGGATGCGCTCCTGGTCCCGCCCCGCTCGCCGAAGGAGCTTGCCGCGGCCATCGGCCGGCTCGTGGCCGACGACGAGCTCCGGGCGCGGATGGCCGCTTCTGGCCGGGAGCGGGCCCAGGAGTTCAGCTGGGAGCGCGTGACCGCCAAGGTCGAGGACTACTACGGCTTCGTGATCCGGCGGCTCGACGGCCAGGGCGCGCTGCCGGCCGGCTTTCACGCCGACGTGCCGGCCGGCCGGCCGGTGGGCCCGGCGCTTTCGGAGTCTCCCGGCCGGGAGTTGAGCGGGCCGCCCCTCGCGACGGCGTCATCCTAGGGCTGGCGAGTTCCCTGTCGGGGCCGGCGTCGTTCGAGGTCGGTGTCCTCGGGGCCATGCCCCACGATCGCGCAGCAGTAGGCGGCTGCCGGCCAGACGGGCTGGCCAGCAGCCTGACGAGTTGCTCTACGAGCTGAAAGCGAAGCTCTCGACGATCGGCATCGCCGCCTCGACGAAACCGTCGAAGTCTGCCTCTGGCGCGGTAACGATGATGAACACGGTGCCACCGTCGGGCCGGTCGAGCACGAAGTGCCGCTCCGGGTTTCCCGGGGTCATGCCCCACCAGAAGTTCGGGTCATCCGCAAACCAGAGCATGTAGTCGCCGCTACCGCACACCGGGCCCGAACCGAGCGCCCTGAGATCGTATGTGACCCCGCTGAGCCCGCCCACCTCGACGTTCACCGGGTCGGAGATGGAGAGGTCGGGCAGGGAGGTCAGCCAGGCGACGAGATCCTCCCGCGTCCGCCCGACCCCCGGCTGGCTGCTCCGGGTACACGCTGCCTGGTTCGAGGCCTGGAGATCGAGGAACACGTAGATGCCTCGGCCGCCTCCCTTCTGGGTCTCATCGGCAGGCTGGACGACGTAACCGTGCGCCGTGTTGAAGATGTTCTTCCAGCCGTCCGGTACGACGTACGCGAATGGCTGGCTGAACGGCGACCACGTGCGGTGGGCTCCCGGCAGCAGGCGGCCGATGCACGGCGACCCATCGACACAAGACGACTTGTCGGTGAACACGATGCTTTCGATGACCGGTGTCGCGATCTCCGCGAACGCATCGAATGCTTCGTCGTTCGGAGCCTCGATCGCGACGTTCGTGACGTGCCCGTCCGGCCCATCGAGCAGCCACAGCCGGTTGACACGGCTGCCGCTGACGTCCTGCCAACCGATGTCGTTGATCGTTCCCTGGTGGGTGAACAGGTTGACCGCGTTGGGGCACGGGCCGGTCCAGGCCTCATCTCGGCGGATGTCGAGCACGATGCCGGGCAGGCCGCCCAGGACGACAGCTTCCGGCGGCGAGGCCACGAGCCCGGGATGGTCGACCAGGAAGGTGACGAGATCGCTCACACCGCGGCCCAGGCCCTCCTCGGGACGGTTGGCGCAGTCGCTCTGGGACATGATCTGCCAGTCCGGCCACACGGCGATGAAGGTTTCGGGGGTTGTCCCGTTCGCAACCAGGTTCAGCGCGCCGGGCACGTCGAGCTCCTTGCGCCAGCCTTCGGGCACCGAATACCGGAGCGGCGTCACGAGCTGATCGCTGAAGTGGATGCCCGACGCGAGGGCGCCCCGGCACCCGGGCTCGGAAGGCTGGCAGGCGCTCGACGTTGGAGCCGAGGTGACCTCTGGCGTCACCGTCGGGGTCGGGGTCGGAGTGGTGGCGGTGTTGTCGGTCGGGCGCAGGGCGTAGAGCCCGACGCCGACGACCGCGACGACCGCGAGCACCGCGATCGAGGCGGCGAGAAGTCTGGTATTCACCGTGAGGTTCCTCCAGCGGAGGCGCCACGGCGAACGCTGCGGGGCGCGGTAGACCGCGGCCACGGCCTCGTCGAAGACGCGGTCAGGCACGTGCGTCGGCCCGTCGTCGAGCCAGAGATCGAGGACGCGTTCGATGTCGCTTCGCTTGGTCATGCCGGGCGTCCTCTCACCAGCTCGGCGCGGGCGTCCGCGTCGAGGGCAGCGCGCATGGCGCGATGGGCGTTGTGGAGTCGAGAGCGGGCCGTGCCGTCGGGGATGCCGAGGAGCTCGGCGATCTCGGAGGGCGCATAGCCCACGTAGTGATGCAGGACGAGGATGGCGCGCTGCTCGGGCGGCAGCCGCCGGAACCCGCGTTCAAGCTGGTCCCGATCAGCGATCCCGTGCAGCTCATCGGGGGCCGCCGGCCCGTCCGCCGGCAGGACCCGGAGGTTGGCGATTCGGCGGCGCTCGCGGGTCGCGTGCTCGAGACACACGTTCACGAACAGCCGTCGAAGCCAGGCGTCGAGCCGGTCCGGATCGCGGAGCGCCGCGAGGTCACGCCAGGCGATCACCAGCGCGTCCTGGAAGGCATCCTCGGCCCGGTCGACGTCTCGAAGGATCCGGTGGGTCAGAGCGTAGAGGTGATCCGCGCGCGACCGGATCAGGTCGACATACGCCTCCCGATCTCCTCGCTGGGCCGCCTCGACGAGGTCCCTCTCCACCGTCTCGCCTCGGTGTTGGCGCCCGGTCGGGGGCGCCGTCCAACTCTACAGGTGGTTCACGGGTCGACGATGTTCATTCTTCCGGCGTCGCCACGGCGCGCCGCAAGGCAAGGGACGCGAATCTCGGTGCCGGAATCTGGCCCCGATGTTTCAGGCGGGCACGTCCGTCCCAGGGATGTCCGGCCCCGGCGCCTCGGTCCGTAGGTAGGCCTGCTCGGCCAGGGTGATCCGCCAGACCCAGGCCGCGTAGCCCACGGTCAGGCAGACGCTGGCGAGCGTCACCAGCAGGAGCGCCGGGCCGGCGGCGAAGAGCGACGGCGCGGCGACGTTCCGGTCGATCGTGCTGACCGGGAATTGGAACGGGTAGACATAGGTCGGGATGAAGCCCTGGTAGGCGTTGGAGAGGGCGCTCGGCAGGGGCAGCCCGGCGATGTTCGGGTACCACAGCACGAACCATCCGGCGATGGCGACGACCGCGCCAACCACGAATCGCCGGGCGTCGCGCGCGGTCGCCACGAAGGCGGCGATCGGCAGCAGGGCGATCGTGACGACAAGGGCGATCGGCTCGACCGCCACCCTCGTCGCCGTGATCAGCGGGCTGTCGTCGAAGAACGTCGAGGCGACGACAAAAGCCAGGCTCACGCCGAGCGCCGCGACGCCGGCCCTGACGAGCCGGCCCGTCAGGCCGCGTCGCGGTTCGGCCGGGAACGGATCATCGGATTCCGCGGCCAGCGACAGCAGCAGCCGGACGAGGAGCAGGACCCCTACCCCCACCACCACCGCGATCGCCAGGGCTCTGCCGGTGAGCACGAACTCCGGGATGAGGGTCGGGCAGGCCTGGGAGCCCTCGTTGACGTCGAGGACCCGGACGAACCCGCACAGCGGCCGGTGGAAGAGCCACAGCGTCGTCGGCGCGAGGACCGCGGCGCCGGCGGCCAGGCGGGCCAGCAGCCAGGTCCGGCGCGAAGCGCCGCGCCACAGCTCGGCCAGGAAGTAGGCGAGGGCCAGGAACACGAACGGCAGGCTCGTGTAGTAGTGGTACTGGAACGCGGCCCGGTCGATTCGGGCCCAGGCGATCCACTGGCAGGCGAAGGCGATCGTGACGAGGGCCAGGGAGGCGCTCCGCCGGACGAACGCCTGCCACGCCGCGAACGCCATCGCCGGCACCGCGAGCCACCAGGCCACGAGGTTGCCGGCGTCGTAGATCGCAGCGCTCGTGCCGCCGGCGAACGACTCCTGGTAGAACCACACGGGCTTGAAGTCGAAGACCCAGGCCCACCACGGCGACGAGGCGGCATGGGCCGAGCTCAGGTTGTTGTGGTAGGCGTACATGGACCCGGTGAGGTCCAGGAGCGTCTGGTCGGTGTGGTTCGGCGGCCAGCCGGTGACGAGCTGGTGCTGCTCCATGAGGGCCCACGGGATGTACGAGGCGACGTACAGGCCAACTGGCAGGATCACAAGGCTGGCCACGATCCAGACGGCCGGCAGCCCGAAGCCGGCGCCGAGCCGGAGCCAGCCCGCCGGCGCCGCGGCCGGCGGCTCGACGAGCGTCGCCGGATCGTCCGCCGGCAGCGCCCCGGCCAGCGGCCCGAAGCCCCAGCGGCCGACGACCGCGAAGATCGTGTGGACCGCGGCGCCCAGGACGACGAGAGCGAAGGCCACCTCCTGGGGTGTGACCGCGACCGGACCGAGCGTCAGGCTCGCGTCGGTGGCACCGAGGGCCAGGGCACCAAGAAACGTCGCCGCGCCGGCGGCCACCGGGCCGAAGACCGCGAGCCGCTGCTCCTCCCACGTCCAGGCGATCGGGTGGAGGACGTTGACCACGACCGCGCACAGGGTCAGGCCGACCATGATCGCGAGGAACAGGTAGTTGCCGCCGGACTGGCCCTCGGGCACCGAGATCGCCAGGTAGCCGAGGGCCGTCGTCCCGACCAGCAGGCCGAGGATGAGGAGGACGCGGCCCAGCGCGCTCCGGGTCAGGACCAGGATCCCAAGGCCCCCGATGGCGTAGGCCGCAACCCACTTCGCGGCCAGGGCGAAGCCCAGGAACACCCCGATGAGCGGCATCCCGACGGCGAAGGCCAGCCACCCCCGCCGGCTCGCGCCGGGCGACCGCCACAACGCGACGAAGAGCGTGTAGGCGGCCACGATCCCGAGCCCGACGTAGGCATCGTTCATCCCGATCCGGCTCTGGGCGAAGAGCATGCCGTCGAGGGCGACGAGCAGGCCCACGAAGATGGCGATCTCGCGCCGCCGGAACAGGAGGCGGGCGAGGACGTAGAGCAGGAGGGCCATGAGGACGCCGGCCAGGACCCCGGGCAGCCGCCAGGCGAAGGCGTGACTGCCGGTGTCGACCGTGGCGACCGTGCCGTCGGCCTCGAACGCCAGGAGCTGCTGGCGGTCCGAGCTCGGGTAGCGCTCGTTCTCATCCAGGAGGAGCGCGGCCGGCGGGAACGGCAGGGTCGCGTCGGCGTAGACGGCGTTGGCGTGCGGCTCGATGACGTAGACCGTCGGCGCCTCGTCCTCCGGCGTCGTTCCGAGGACGTGGACCATCTGGGTCGCGAGGTCGTAGCCGACCCAGCCGGCGTCGGAGCCTGGCAGCCGGAAGGTCGTCTCGAGGATCGCCTCGGCGGCGCTGGCGGGGACGGTCACCGAGGCGACGCGCGGGCCCTCCGGTCCAACGAACGAGACGTAGACCCGGTCCTTGTCGAGGTTCGTCGCGTGGGCAAGGCCCTGGGCCGGGCCGTCAAGCTCGACGCTCGAGGCGATCGTCGCCGTCGCGAGGTCGAGGAAGGTGACGCCGGTCGCGTCGGCCAGGGCCACGATCCCGGCACCGGCACTCGCGACCTGGGTGATGCCGGAGAGCCGGACACGCCCGGTCTCGGTGGCCGCCGTGGCGTCGATCACGACGACGTCGGCGACGGCGGTGGCTGCCTCCACAGCGGCCCCAGCGCCGTCGCCGGCATCGGCCGCGAGAACCGCCACGATCGAGGCGCCATCGGCCGAGACGAGGAGCTGCTGGATGGGCCCATCGACCGTGGTGAAGGCGCGAACCCCCGGGAGGGGTGTCCCGCCGCCCCAGCGCGCGAAGTCGAGCGTCGCGGTGTCGATGAGCCGGATGGCGCCGTCGCTCGTCCCGACCGCCACCCTGTGGCCGACCCGGTCGACGGCCACGGCGACCGCGCCGGGGATCGGGACGCTCGCCTCGAGCCGGCGGGTCGCGAGGTCGTAGGCCCGGACCTCGGCCCCGGTCGCCAGCCACAGGCGGTCGCCGGCGATGCGGCTGGCGCTCCGGGCATCGTCCCAGCGCGGCTCGATCGCGGCGCTCCTGACCTCGACGCCGAGCTCGCTCGTCGCGTCCGTCCGGTCGTTGCCCCAGGCGACGAGCCCGAGCGCCATCCCGTACTTGGCGAGGTGCGGATGGGTCCACTCGTAGACGTTGTGGGAGATCCCGTAACGCCAGAACTGCAGGAACTCGGTCGCCGTCCGGGGATGGTAGACCTCGTCGAAATGCATCTGGTACGGCTCGCCGAGCCGCCAGACCCGGCCGGTCAGGAGGACCGCGGCGAGGACCACGATCAGCCACAGGTCGAGACGATCGAGGCGGCCGCCAGGCTCGCGCTCGAGGCCGGCGGTCCGATCGGGCCGGATGGGACGCTCGCCGAGGCGCGCCCGGAGCCAGCCCAGGAACCCGACCTCGGCCGATGACGGGCGGCTGTCCCAGGCCGGCATGACAGCGACATCGCTCGCCGGGCCCGCCAGGACGGTGATCGGCTGGCCGCTCCCCGCAGCCGTTCTCGGCGCCCCGGCCCGTGCCGCAGCCTCCACGCCGAACCCGACCGCCCCAGGGAGGGCGGGCGGCCGATTTCCGGGTCGTGGCACGCCCGCGGCCGCGTTCTCGCCGGCAACGTCGATCGTCCGGCGCTCCTCGTCGTCGGCGGCGAAACCACTGGCCTCGATCTCGTGCCCGATGCGGGTGCTCGCGGATCGGCGCAGCTCGGTGATCGTGAAGACCAGGACGAGGGCCTGCGTCACCGACGCCACGGCAATCACGCCCCAGGAGCCCAGCCACGGCCCGATGCCAAGCCAGTCGTCGATCTGGGGGTTGTTGGGATAGAGCGTCGTGAGGACGTAGTACGTGTTGGCCAGCGTGGCCAGGCTCGAGGCGAGGTAGACGACGAGCCAGCGGAGCGAGACCGCGGCGAGGATCGCCCCGAGCGCGACGAGCGGGAAGAGGTAGCGCTCGTGGACCCGGGTCGGAACGACGAAGAAGGCGAGGGCCAGGACGGTCAGGCCGACGAGGATCGTTCGCCGATCCGGGCGGCGGGCGACGACGATGCTCACCGCCACGAACAGCGCGATCGTCAGGGCCGTGCCAACCACGACCGCCGGGATGGCCCCGATGGAGAAGGCCGTGGGACAGCGCTCGACCTCGGCCAGGCCCGTGTCCACGAGGTCGCAGACCCAGGCGTGGTTCGCGGCGACGCCGCTGCCATCGAGGGTCGCGAGGGCCCACGGGTTCCAGGCGTTGACCGAGAGGTAGGGGTAGCCACCGGCCGTCTTGAAGATCTGCTCCACGAGGCCCCACGGCAGGCTCAGCCCGAATGGCAACGACAGGAGGACGGCCGGCAGGAGCCCGGCCAGGCCGGTCGTGACGATCCGGATCGGGCCGCTGGTCCGCCACTCCCAGTCGGTCGTCGTCCGGCGGCGCCCCGGCGGGTCCTCGTCGCCGTGGCCGCCCTTGGGCCACAGCGCCCGCCGGATCGTGACCGCCGCGACGATCGGGACGAGGATCCCGAGCTGCGGCTTGATCATCGCCCCGACGACGGTGAGGACCGCGGCCCGTTCGGGCCGGTCGCGCCACAGCTCGCGCAGACCGAGGAGCAGGAAGACCACCCCGACCGAGTCGACCTGGCCCCAGATCACGCTGTCCAGCCAGGTGATCGGGTTGACGGCCACGATGACCGCGCCCAGGCGGGCCGCCCGGCGCCCGGCGCCGAGCTCCAGGGCCATCGACCAGACGAGATAGGCCAACGCCAGGTCGGCCAGCATCGGCGGGACCTTGATCAGGTCGCCGATGCCGCCGAAGACGGATCCGACCGCCCCGACCGCCCACAGGACGTACAGGTAGCCGGGCGTGTAGTCGTGGAGGAAGTCCCGCTGGTAGAAGCCGTAGAGGCCCTCGCGGAACAGGTTGTTGGCCCAGTACCGGAAGGCGTTGAGGTCGTTCTCGAAGCCGGAGCCGGGCAGGAGGTATGCGATGATGACGCGGAAGGTGAGGGCCAGCGCGAGGAGGATGAGGATGCCGCCGACGTCGTCCCGGGCCGCCTGGGTACGCGTCGCGTCTCCGCCCCGAACGGGCTCACCCGACACGGGGCCAGTCAACCGGTTCGGCCTCCTGCACGAGCGATGAGGTGGAGGGCAGGGTAGCACAGGGCCGTCCCTCGACCGGCTCCACCGACAGCGATCCACACTGGCTCGACCTCCTCCCGTCGGCGCTCATCGGGGCCGGTCTGGTCGCCGCGGCGCTGGCCGCCTACTGGCTCCCCGGCTCGGTCCGGATCTACAACCATTTCGTGTGGCAGGCGGCGGCTTTCCTCGACGGCCAGGCAGCCATCCCGTGGCCGGTCCCGGGCAACAACTTCCAGGACTTCTACCCGCTGACCGATGCCGCTGGACGTCCGACGGGATTCGGGCTCCTGCCGTTCCCGCCCCTGCCGGCGATCGTCCTCATGCCCTTCGTCGCGCTGTGGGGCCTGGCGACCGACGAGCGGGCCGTCTCGGTCGTCGTCGGGGCGATCGACGTCGGGTTGTGCTGGTGGGCCCTCGGGCGGCTGCCGGTCGACCGCCTCGTCCGCCTGGCGGTCACGATCTTCTTCGGCTTCGGGACCGTCGCCTGGTACGCGGCCGGGCTCGGCACGACCTGGTTCTTCGCCCACGTCGTCGCCCTGGCGCCGCTCCTCGCCGCCGTCGGACTGGCCCTCGGCGGCGATCGCGCCTTCGCCGCCGACGCCGAGCCGGATGCGGCACCGGGCGGTGGCCGGGCGACCGCAGATGCCGAGGCCGGGGCCGAGCCCTCGCTCGCGGTCGCGGTCGCGGGCGCCCTGCGCGAGGCAGGAGCAGAGGTCGTCGGCGCGCGCCGGGGTCCGCTCGCCTTCATCGACCGGCGGCAGTTCGCGGCCGGGCTGCTCTTCGGGCTGGCCTGCACGGCCCGCCTGACGATCGTCTTCGGGGCGCCGTTCTTCATGCTCGTCGGCAGCGGCGGGTCGCTCGCCCGGCGGTCGATCTCGGCCGGCCTCGGAGCGATCATCCCGGTCGGCCTGCTCCTGGCCTATAACGTGGCCACGACCGGGCAGCTCTTCCATCCCGGCTACGAGTACCTCTACCAGCTCGAGGCTAACGGCTACCGGGCCCTCGGCTACCACCCCGAGTGGGCCATCGAGGACGTCCGCTACCTGCCCCAGAATCTCGGGATCATGTTCCTCTCGACGCCCGCCATCCTCCCGGCCAACGCCCCGGACGCGTTCGGTGGGATCGGGCGAGCCCTGTGCACCGCCGAGGGCGCCGTCCGCGGTCTGTTCGACCCGGAGTGCCCGATCGCCATGCCGCGCGCGATCGGGATGAGCATCCTGCTCACGAGCCCGGCCTACCTCCTCGTCCTGCCGGCCCTCGCCCGCTTCCGCCGCTCCCGCCTCGTCGCCGGGGCCACCCTGGCCGTTGCCTCGATCGCCGTCGTCAACCTCATGCACTTCAGCCAGGGCTGGGTCCAGTTCGGATACCGCTTCAGCAACGACTTCGTCGTCTTCGCCCTGCCCCTCGTCGCCCTCGGGATGGCCCGCCGCGGGGGGGTCGGCCTCCTCGCCGGCTGGCTCGTCGGCGCGTCCGTGGCGATCAACTTCTGGGGAGTGACCTGGGGGAACCTGCTCGGATGGTGAGCTCGGGCCAGGCGGTCCTCGAGCGCGGGCCGCGCCTCCGCCCCGGCGCTGTCGCCTGGCTGGCACCGCCCGGGCTCGTCATCCTGGCCGTCGTCGTCATCGCCGGTCCGGGCCTGATGCCCGGTGTCGGCTACTGGGACACCGGCGAGTTCCAGACCGTCGCGCCGATCCTGGGCACGGCCCATCCGACCGGCTATCCGACGTACGTGATCCTGGGCTTCCTGGTCAACATCGCCCTCACGCCCATCGGCGAGCCCGCCTTCCGGATGAACGTCCTCTCGCTCCTGTGTGTCGCGGTCGCCGCAGCCGCGGCCGTCCGGCTGACGATCCGCCTGACCGGCTCGACCCCGATCGGCGTCGCCGTGGGCCTGGCCCTCGCCACGACGCCGATCGCCTGGGGCATCGCGACCCGGGCCGATCCCCACGCCCTCCACCTGGCGTTCGTTGCCGTGCTTCTCGCCGTCCTCGTTCGCTGGGAGCACGCTCGCCGCGACGCCGAGCGCGGCGCCGACCGCTGGCTCGTCGTCGCCGCGCTGACCTTCGGGCTGGCGGCCGGAAACCACTCGCTGATGCTCCTGCTGTCCGTCCCGGTGGGGCTCTACGTCCTGGCCGTCCACCCGGGGATCGTCGTGCGGCCCCGACTCGTCGGCGCGTGCCTCGGCGCGCTCGTTGGGTCGCTCGTCCTGGTCTACCTGGAGCTGCCGATCAGGGCCGGGATCCTGGGGGCCTTCCGTGCCCCGCTCGTCTACGCCTCGCCCGACACCTGGGATGGCTTCTGGTACGTCGCCCTGGCCGAGCAGTTCCGGGGCTCGCTCATCGATCCGCTCGGCGACATCCCGAGGAAGCTCGGCGAGCTGTGGGGCCGTGCCGGCGACCAGTTCGGCCTCCTGGCGCCGGCGATCGCGGTGGGCTTCCTGGCGACGGCCGTCCGCCACCCACGCTACGCCCTGCTGACCGGCTCGGCGATGCTGATCACCGGGCTGTTCAACGCCTCCTACGCGAACGCCGACATCGGCCGCTACTACCTGGGGCCGGTGCTGTGGGGCTGGACGTGGCTCGGCGTCCTGGCCGGGGTCGTCGTCGAGCAGCTCGCCGACGGCGAGGTCGAGGCAACCAATGCCCAGGCCGGCGGCGAGGTCGAGGCCGCAGCGGCCCAGGCCGGTGGTCCCGAGGGCCGGCCGCCCGCCCCCCGGGTCGGGGGTGGGGTCGAGCGTGCCATGCCAGGCCTCGTGGCCACCGCCCTGGGCGCGGTCCTGCTCGCGCCTGCCATTGCCGACTTCGATGCTCGCGCCGCTGCCGCCGACCGCAGCGGAGACGTGTCGGCCCGGCGCTGGGTCGACGCGGCCCTGTCGCAGATCGAGGAGGACGCCGTCGTCGTCAGCTGGTGGAGCACGTCGACCGTCCTGTGGTATGCGACCCTCGTGGAGGGCGAGCGCCGGGACATCACGATCGTCGACGATCGGACCCGCATCGACCTCGGCTACGGAGAGGCCACCGACGTGATCGATCGATTCTTCGGGACCCGGCCCGTGTACGTCATCCGGGCCAACGCCCACGACCTGGGCCTGGTCCTCGAGCGCTTCGTCCTGGAGCCCCTGGCCGCCGAGCCGGCCGAGAACGTTTTCCGCGTCGTCGCCGTCCGGGCGGCCGACTCGTGACCGGGCCGGCGCCGGCCCGCGTCCCGGCCCTCTCCTACTTCTTCCCGGCCCACAACGAGGAGGCCAACCTGCGCGGCCTGGTGGACGAGGCCCTCGCGACGCTGCCGACCCTTGCCGAGGCCTTCGAGATCGTTATCGTCGACGATGGCTCGCGCGACGCCACGCCGCAGATCGCCGACGAGCTCGCCGCCGACGACGCCCGAGTCCGGGCCGTCCACCACCCCCGCAACCTGGGCTACGGCGCGGCCCTCCGGTCCGGTTTCGCAGCCGCCCGCCACGATCTCATCGCCTTCACGGATGGGGACCGCCAGTTCAAGGTCGCCGATGTCGGAAGGCTCACGGCCCGCTACGCCGCGGGCGGCGCCGACGTCGTCGTCGGGTACCGGATCAAGCGCGCTGACCCGCTCGTCCGGACGCTCTACGCGAAGGCCTACCGGCTCGCCAACCGGATCTTCTTCGGCCTCCGGGTCACCGACGTCGACTGTGCCTACAAGCTCTTCCGGCGCGACGCTCTCGCCGGGATCAACGTCGAATCCGGTGGGGCGTTCTTCTCGGCCGAGCTGCTCATCAAGCTGCGCGCCTCCGGTCGCTCGGTCGTGGAGGTCGGTGTGCCCCACTACCCGCGGACGGCCGGCTCACCGACCGGTGCGAAGCCCAGCGTGGTGGTCCGGGCGATGCGCGACTTCTGGGCACTGCGCCTCCGGCTCTGGGCCGCGCCTCGTCGGGCCCTCTCTCGGGGTGTGCCGATCCTCGGCCAGGACTGAGATTCGCCCCCTGCCGGGTTCCGGGCCAGGGATTCGTGCCACAACTTCGCTGCCACCGGCGGTAGGCAGGGCTGACGGCCGGAAAACGTGGCGGACTTCGGTGGTGACGCTGTCCGACAGGAATCCAGCGGGCGCTCATGCGGCGCGGCCATCTGGCCTGGGCTACCGCTCCCGGCTACTGTCGTCCACCCCGAAGATAGACAGGGTCGTCGGCCAGGGTGTCGGCCAGGGTGTCGGCGCCGGCCTCAGCCGCGGCGTCCGCCGCCGCCTGGCCCGCTGGTCCCGCCCTGCCCGCTGCCGCCCGAGCCGCCGCCGCCCGAGCCGCTGCTCCCGCCGCCGCCTGGCCCGCTGGTCCCGCCGCCGCCCGAGCCGCCGCCCGAGCCGCCGCCGCCTGGCCCGCTGCTCCCGCCCGCCCCGCCGGGATCGATGTCGAGCGAGTTCACGAAGTCCCGGAACATGTCCAGGCGCTCGTCGACGACATCCTCGCCGAGCGTCTCGAGCGGCACGCCGGGGCCCAGCGTGGCCCGGCCCTGGCGGGAGGGCTCGCCAGGATCGGCGGCCCCCTCGTCCCCTCCCGGGTCGACCCCCAACGCGGCCTGCTCGAGGACCTCCTCGGCGACGAGGATCCGGACCGCGGTCCGGACCGCGAGGGCGACCGAATCCGACGGCCTCGCGTCGAGCTCGAACTCCTCGCCATCGCGCTCGAGGACGAGACGAGCGTGGTAGGTCTCCTCGGCGAGCTCGGAGATGACGACGCGGCTGATCCGGACGCCGAGGCGATCGAGGGCGGCCACGAACAGGTCGTGGGTCAGCGGCCGCTCCGCCGACAGGCCTTGGAGCTTCATCGCGATCGCGCTGGCCTCCCACGGTCCGATCCAGATCGGCAGGTAGCGATCGCGCTCGGTGTCCTTGAGGATGACGACATGGCGGTTCGAGAGCATGTGGACCCGGACGCTCTCGACCACCATCTCGACGAGACGACCCATGGCCCGATTATCCCATCGGTCACCGGGTCGAGGTCGGCCGGCGAGCGTCCTCTCCGGGTCGGTCAGCGCCAGTACTCGTCCCGCCGCGACCGGCCGGCCATCGACCGCACGACAACCCCCACCGCCGCGCCGGCCACGAAGCCCCCGATGTGGGCGAAGAAGGCCACCCCGCCGCCGGCCGTCGGCGCGCCGAGCGTGGCGACCCCGTCGATGAGCTGGAGGACGAACCAGAACGCCAGGACGATGACCGCCGGGACCTCGATCAGCTGGTAGAAGAAGACGAGGAACACGAAGGTCAGGATCCGGGCCCGGGGGTACAGGACGATGTACGCCCCGAGGGTCGCGGCGATGGCCCCGGACGCGCCGACCAGCGGGATGTCCGAGGCCGGCTCGATCCAGACCTGGGCGAGGGCCGCGACGACGCCGCCGAGGACGTAGAAGACGAGGAACGGCAGCCGGCCCAGGCGGTCCTCGATGTTGTTGCCGAAGATCCACAGGAACAGCATGTTGCCGATGAGGTGCTCCCAGCCGCCGTGCAGGAACAGGCTGGCAAGGACGCCGGTCGCCGCCGCGCCGGCGTCGCCGGTCCCGGCCAGGGCCGCCGAGACCCTGCTGGGCACGGCGCCCCAGGTGTCGAAGAACTCGGCCAGGGCGGCCTCGCCGGCGGACGCCTCGATGCTGAGCTCGAGAGCGAAGACGGCCGAGCAGGCGGCGATGAGGGCGAGCGTGACGACCGGCGTCCGGCGGGTCGGGTTGGCGTCGCGGAGCGGGATCACGGGACCGGCGTCGGGCTGGTGGCCGGCGACCCGGAGCCGGTGGGCGCGGGCGCGGAGGACGACGGGTCGGGCTCTGCGGTGACGGGCTCGAGGATCGCCTGCCGGACCGCCCGGGTCGTGATCCAGACGATCGTGTCGGGCGCGTCGGCGATGCCCGGCTCCACGTACCAGCCACGGGCGTCGGCCCAGTCGCCGACCCCATCGGCGAGCCGGTACTGCTCGACGTACTCGCCGCTGGCCTTGAGGAAGGCCACGACCCGCTCGTTCCCGGGGTCGTAGCCGTACAGCCGGCCAGCTCGCCGCTCCGAGCCCGACATCACGACCGTGTACTCGGGAGCGTCGCGCAGGAGCCCGTCCGGCGGCACCTCGGCCGACCAGCCCTCGGTCACCCCGCCGACGATCCGCAGGATCGTGCCCGAGTCGGCGATCCAGATGTCGCCGTCGATGTAGAGCGAGGTGACGCCGTCGACCGGGCGCGGCGCGGTCAGGCGCTTTGACGGCCCGGCCGGGAAGCCGCTGCCGTCGGCCGCCGGGGTGTAGGCCAGGATCTCCTCCTCCGAGGGATCGACGATGTAGAAGTTGTAAAGCCCGGCGGCGTCCCGGACGAAGGTCCCGATCGCCCGCAGATCGTCACCCCACTCGGCCGACCCGGTGACCGTCACCCTGGTCGTGGTGCCCTTGCCCGTCGCGTCGGCCGGACGCCAGCGCCACAGGACATTCTTGAGGTCGAGGATCAGGAGGTCGCGGCCGCCGGTCGTCATCATCACCGGCGCGGCCTCGACCGAGCCGGCGGCCTTCGTCCCGTCGCGGTAGATCGCGACCGCGGTGCCCTCGGCGAGGTTGATCCGGTAGACGCTGGCCGTCACCGGGTCCAGGACGTATGGCGCCCCGTCGGGGCCGCGCACCAGATCCGCGAGGTCGACCCCCGAATCGGCGGCGAAGGTGAAGACATCGGTCGGGGTCACGTCGACCACCCGGTAGAGGCGGTCCAGGCCGTCGATCGCCTGGGTCCGGAGGGGCCTGATCGTCGAGGCCGCGATACCGGCGGCGGCGGCCCGATCGAGCTGCTCGATGGTGTCGGTCAGGAGGTCTTCGGCCAGACCCGGGTCGTTGGCGACGAGGTCGACGCCCGGCCCGAAGACGCGATCGAGGTTGTCGCGGGCGGTCTCGAGGGCCAGGCGGCCGGCCTCGACCGAGCTGATGACCGGGCCCGGCGACGGCCGCCCGCCGAAGAGCGACGCGGTGACGCCGAGCGAGCCGGCGACGGCCACCAGGACCAGGACCGCCACGGCCGCCCGCTGCTGCATCTCGCGCCGGGCTCCGAGGGGGGTCACCCGGCGCTGCGCGGGCGAGCGGCTGGGCAGCGCGTCCTGGAGCCGCATGATGACCCGGCCCACGACCCCGCCGGCCGCCGAACGGGCCCGCCGCGCGCCGGCATGGGCCGCGGCGACGCCGCCGCTGACCGTGTCGGCGAGCGGGATCGGCGAGCGATCCGGCTGCCCGGCCAGCGGCTCCGGCGGGCGCACGGGGACGAGCGTCCGGCTCGAGCGCGTCACCGCCACCTCGGCGGCCTCCAGGACGAGGGCCCCGTCGCTGCCCGAGCCGCCGGCCTCCGCAAAGCGTCGATGGAGGTGCTCGATCGCGGGCTGGGGGTGAAGGGTGACGAGGGCGTCCTTGAGCTCCTCCGGTCCCAGCCGGCCCATGACGTTGGGCGAAACGAGGGCCAGCTGGTCGCCGACGTTGATCTCGCCGCGCCAGACGTCCGGCTCCAGGTCCGGGGTCGGGAGGCCGCGCTCCCGGTGCGGGTCAGGCAGGGTGGAGAGCCGGGCGCCGCGGCTCAGGTAGGCCTCCGCCGGGCCGACCGTCGCGACATACAGCTCGTGGTCGCGGACGACGGCGATCCCCACCCCCACCGGGGCCGTGCCCTCGACGTGGCCCAGGCCCGATCGCTCGCGGGCGTGGGCCAGGCGCTTGTTGGCGGCCAGGATCGCCTTCACGACGCAGACCCGGATCCCGGCCGACTCGTCGTAGTAGTACTCGTGCCGGATCGCGTTGGCGACGAGTCGAGTCGCCTCGCGAGCCCGGGGCCCTGGGACCATCGAGGTCACCAGCAGGTAGAGCTGGCCCTTGCTGCGCGCCTGGGAACCCACGGTCGGCTCGACGACGAGCGCCGTGTCGGGCGAGTCGGGCAGGCGATCGCGCTCGGCCAGGACGCCGAGCTTCATCTGGAGTCGGAGGGCCATTGGAGCCTCTGCCAGGTCTGGGCGGGTGGCCGGGGCGGGATTATCGCATGGCGGCTTGCGGGGAGACGGTCCCCGGGCCTCAGCCTCCCGAAGACGAGCCCCGGGCGCGGACCGTGACGCGGAGCTCGGAGACGGGAGCGCCGGCCGGCGCGGCGCGGAAGGCCTCGGCCAGCTGGCGGGCATGCAGGCGCAGCTCCTGGGCCACGATCGGCGCATCGGCCTCGACGACGAGCGCCGCGCCTTCGACCCGGAGCGCGCGGCAGGCTCCGTGGGCAGCCGGCGCCCGCTCCGCCACGATCCGGTCGAAGGCCGCCACGGCTCGCGCCCGGCGGAGCTCATCGGCCAGCCCGAGACGCGCCGCGGCATCCGGGATGAGGTCGCCGATGCGGGACATCGGGCCGCGGCGGCGGGCAGCCTGTGCGTCGCGATCGTCGGTCATCGGCTCGGGACGGCCGGCCCGACGAGGGCCGCGCCGGCGTCGGACGGGACGACCCGCCAGGTCGTCGCGATCTCGAGGAGCGCCGGGTCGAGGTCGTCGAGCGTCGTGGTGGTCACGAACGCCTGGGGCAGGCCGGCGATCCGCCGAACGAGGTGGGAGCGGCGCTCCGGGTCGAGCTCCGAGAAGACGTCGTCGAGGAGAAGGAGCGGTGGCCGGCCGTCGAGGACGGTCAGGAGATCGAGCTCCGCGAGCTTGAAGGCCAGGATCGCGGTGCGCTGCTGGCCCCGGGATGCGAAGGCGGCCAGATCGCGGCCCTCGAACACGAAGGCCACGTCGTCGCGGTGAGGACCGACCAGGGTGGTGCCGTTCCAGGCCTCCTTCTCGGCGGTCTCGGCGAGCCGCCGGGCGAGGGCGTCCCGAGGCGCCTCCCCGGCCGCCGCCTGGGCGTTGGTCTCGTAGCGCAGCCAGAGCGCCGAGCGGCTGGCCTCGTCCGGGGCAATCTCGGCGTGGGCCGCGGCCAGTGGCCCGGCGAGCTCGTCGAGGAGCCGGAGGCGGTCGGCCACGATCTCGCCGCCGGCGTCGAGGAACGGCCGGTCCCAGTACCGCAGCTCGGCCCGGTCGGCAGCCTCCTCGCGGATCGCCCGGAGGAGGCCGTTGCGCTGCTGGAGGGCCCGGCCGTAGGTGGCCAGAGCGGCCCCGTAGCCAGGGTAGCGGCTGGCCGCGATGCGATCGAGGGCCGTCCGGCGGAGCGTGGGGGCGCCGGCGATGAGGAGCATCTCTTCGGGCGCGAACACGACGACGCGGAGGGCACCGTGGAGGGTCGCGGCCCGGCGCGCCACCCCATTGACCCGGATCCGCTTGCGGCCGCCGGCTGCCGCAGCCGGGCTGCCCGGCCGGACCAGGACGACCTCCAGGACGTCGTTTCCCACCGTGCCCTCGACCCGGGTCATGTCCGCGCCCCAACGGAGGAGCTCCAGATCGGTCGTCGTCCGATGGGACTGGCCCCAGGCCAGAACCACGATGGCCTCGATGAGGCTGGTCTTGCCGGCGGCGTTGGGACCCCACACGAGCTGCGGACCGGGCCCGAAAGCCGCCTCGAGCGCGCCGTAGCCGCGGAGGTCGGTGAGGCGGAGGGAGGCGAGCGTGGCGGCCCCCGGATCGCCTACGACGTCGTCCGGACGGGCATCACGACGTGGACGTACTGGTCGTCGCCGATCGGCTTGAAAACGCCCGGCGCCAGCGGCCCCTGGAGCTCGATCGCGAACTGTTCGGCTCTCACGTTGGTCAGGACGTCGGCCAGGTACTTGGCGTTGAAGGCGATCGTCGTGCCGTCGCCCTCGACCGCGGCCTCGACCGCACCGACGTGGTCGCCGATCTCGGCGTTGGCGCTGACGGTGATGCCGGCCTCTCCGTCCGAGCCGATCTGGAGCTTCACGATGTTGGCGGATTCATGGGCGATGAGGGCGGCCGGCCGGACCGCCCGGAGGAGCTCCTCCCGGTCGAGGATCGCCCGCGTCGTGTGGGTCTTGGGCATGACCGTCTGGTAGTTCGGGAACTGGCCGTCGATCAACCGGCTGACGAGGTCCACGCCCTCGAGGTGGAACAGGATCTGGTTGCGGGCCTGGGCCAGCACGACATCGACCGGGTCGTCCGAGTCGGCCAGGACTCGCATCAGCTCGGTCAGGGCCCGTGCCGGCACGACGACGCTCGTGTCGGCGACGGCATCGAGGATCGGGATCGTCTTGACCGCGATCCGGTAGTTGTCGGCCGCGGCTAGCGTGAGGCTGTCACCCTCGAAGCGACACAGGACGCCGGTCAGGATCGGGCGGGCCTCGTCGGTGGCGGCGGCGAAGGCCGTCTGCTCGAGGGCCTGGCGTAGGGCGTTCTGGGCGATCCTCGTCGTGGGCCGCTCGCCGGTCGTCTGGATGGCCGGGAATTCATCGGCGTCGATACCCTTGAGGTGGGATTCGAAGCGTCCACACCGAAGATCGAGCGTTTCGTTGGGGCCGAGCTCCAGGTCAACCCGGTCGCCGCCCTGGAGCGAGGTCACGAGGTCGGTGAGGAGCTTCGCCGGGACCGTCGTCGCTCCGTCGGACTCGATCTTGCCGGGGACCCAGTAGGTGATTCCGATCTCGAGGTTGGTGGCCGTCAGCTTGAGGCCGGCATCCTCGGTCCGGAGCAGGACGTTGGCCAGCACGGGCAGCGTGCTGCGAGTGGAGACGGCACGACTCACGACCGACAGGCCGCGGGCCAGGTTCTCCTGCATGACCGAGAGCTTCACGTTGGGTCCACTCCACACAGCGGGTGCGTTTGACGGCGCTTCAGATGGTACCGGCGCGCCGGCCGGGCGGACTGGCAGCTGGTGCTCCTCGCCGGCCGTCTAGCCTCGGGGCGCCGGGTCGAGGTCTCCGTTCCCGGATCGGGCATCCGGACCACCGGCTCGGGTCGTCGGTCTGGTGTGTATCTTCCTCCATTCTTCGAAGCCCGTCACCGTCATCATCAGGTTGTGGAGACGGTGGACGGTCACGCTCAGCCCCACTCGCCGGGTCTGTGGGGGACGGAGGCTCGCGGCGTGGACCGGCGAGTCGGCCACGTGTTCCTTCGGTAGGTGAGGGCCACCGCCCGGTGGACAGCCCGAGGGCGGCCACCTGGGCCGTCACGCCGCGTCCACGGCCGGGGCTCTGTAGTCCCGCCCCGCGATCGGGTTCGGTCGACGTGCCGCGCCGGTTGCCCACGAACGCCCGGCCGTTGTCCACGATCCGGCAGGGAGGACACCGCCCGGCAGGGGAGGCCGCGTGGTCCCTCAGTCGGCGTAGATGAGCTCGCGGACGGCCGAGATCTCGCGCCGGAGCTCGTCGTTGGCGCCGGACTCGCGGGTGATCTTGTCGCAGGCGTGGAGGACCGTGGAGTGGTCGCGGCCGCCGAGCTCGGCCCCGATCCGGAGGAGCGAGACGTCGGTCTCCTCGCGCATCAGGAACATCGCGATCTGGCGGGGCACGACGATCGCCTTGTCGCGCTTCTGGCCCTTCAGCGCGTCGAGGCCGACGCCGTAGTAGTCGGACACGGCCTTGACGATCCGCTCGGGCGTGATCTGACGCTTCTTGGGGTTGTAGAGGACGTTCGACAGGACGGCCTGGGCAAGCTCGATCGAGATCGGCATGGCGCCCATGGAGGCGTAGGCAACGATCCGGTTGAGGGCGCCCTCGAGCTCCCGGATGTTGCTGACGACCTTGCGGGCGATGAACTCGATGACGTCGGACGTGATCGGGACGCCGCCCTCTTCGGCCTTGGCCCGGAGGATCGCGATCCGGGTCTCGAGGTCGGGGGCGGTGAGGTCCGCGATCAACCCCCACTCGAACCGGCTCCGGAGCCGCTCCTCGAGGGTCAGGATCGCCTTGGGCGGCCGGTCCGAGCTCAGGACGATCTGCTTGCCATCCTCGTGGATCGCATTGAAGGTGTGAAAGAACTCCTCCTGGGTCCGCTCCTTGTCGGCGATGAACTGGATGTCGTCGATGAGGAGCAGGTCGATCCGCCGGTAGCGCGATCGGAAGTCATCGATCTTGCCCTGCTGGATCGAGGTGATGAACTCGTTGGTGAACTTCTCGGAGGTGGCGTAGACGACCCGCTTGCGGGGGAACTTGGCGGCCACCTGGTTGCCGATGGCGTGCATCAGGTGGGTCTTGCCGAGGCCCACCCCGCCGTACAGGAAGAGCGGGTTGTAAGCGTGGCCCGGCCGCTCGGCGACCGACAGGCTGGCGGCGTGGGCCAGCCGGTTGGCCGAGCCGACGATGAAGTTGGCGAACGTGTAGCGGGGGTTGATGTTCGTCGCCCCGCCCTCACCGCCAACCCGCGTGGCTTCGACCCGGACGTGCTGGGAGCTGGGCGTGGCGAGCGGCCGGTCCGGCGTCACCGGTGCCGGGGCACCGTCGGCCCCGGCCTCGGTCATGGCCTCGGGCGGGGTCCCGACGACGAACTCGACCTGGACGCTGTAGCCCACGATCCGGGCCAGCGTCTGGCTGATCAGCGAGCGGTAGCGGCTCTCCAGCCAGTCCTTGGCGAAGCCGTTCGGGACGGCGATCCGGAAGCGGTTCTCATCGACGTCGACGAGCATCGTGTCGCGCAGCCACGTCTCGAAGTTCGCCGGCGAGAGGGATACCTGGAGCTCCCCGAGGGCAGCGCGCCAGACCTGCTTCGCGTCCATTCGTCGATGACGGCTCTCTGTGGTGGGCTGCGATGGATGGCGGCCGGACGGGGTCGCACTGGATCTGTTGCCGGGGCGCCGGGGGTTGGAATCGGGCGGGCTCGGACCCGTCATCCGACCGGTCCCAGTCCCTCGGCCCGGTCGCCGTCACGGGCCGCCCGGCGTGCCGAGGGCCCCGAAAGATAGCACCGCACCGGGAGCCCCGCAAGGCGATTCCGCGATACCCCGGGGGAGTATTGTCGCTTGGCCCATGCCGGCTCGTGGGCCCGCCAGCCGAGCCCGACCGCTGGCGGCCAGCTCACCCGGCCGCGCGCGTTTCGCGCGCCGTTCGCGCCCGTGAGCGCGTTTGACACCCTTTCTCGGCCCGGCCTATCATCCCCCGGACGACGAACGCGCCAACGCGCCATGCGGCGCTCGGCGCGTTTGCGTGCCTCTAGGGGTCGAGACCGAACAGCCCCGAGGCCCGATGGAGAGGATCCCGCGCAGTCCCGATGAAGCAGACCTACCAGCCGAAGAAGCGACATCGCGCCAAGGAGCACGGCTTCCGCGCCCGGATGAAGTCCACCGGCGGCCGACGCGTCCTGGCGGCTCGCCGGGCTCGCGGTCGGAAGCGCCTGACGGTCTGACGGACGGTCGCGGCCCTCATCGTCCGCGGCTGGTGATGCTCTCGCGTCCGCAGGATTTCGCGGCCCTCCAGGAGGATGGAGCGATCCGCTCCCATCCCCTCCTCGCGGCCCGGACCCGGCGGACGGACCTCGAGACGACGCGATTCGGGCTCGCGACGGGTCGGGCCCTCGGGACGGCGGTGGTGAGGAATCGGGTCAGGCGACGACTCCGCGAGGCACTCAGGGTGATGGCGCCCTCGTTCCAGCCCGGCTGGGACGTCCTCATCATCGCCCGACCGGCGATCGTCGCCGCGGACCACGCCGCCGTGGTGAAAGCACTCGGACGCCTGCTCGGTCGAGCCGGCGTCCTCGGGAGGACGTGAGGCTTGAAGCGAATCGGGGTCGGGTTGATCCACCTCTACCGATTCGCGTTCGCGTGGCTGCCGACGTCCTGCCGCTACGAGCCAACGTGCTCGCGCTACACCGAGCAGGCGATCGAGCGTTACGGGCTGCTCCGCGGCTCGTGGATGGGCGCTCGCCGGATCGCCCGCTGCCACCCCGGCCACCCCGGCGGGTTCGACCCCGTCCGATGAACGAGGTCCCCGCCGCGTGACCCTTCGCTCCTGGCCGTCGAAGCTCGGCCCGCTCCTGCTCATCGCGGCGGCCGCCCTGGTCGTCGCCGGCTGTCTCGGCCCCGCCGCGTCGCTCCCGCCGGGCGTGACGGCAGCGCCAACCCCGACCCCCCCGGCCGGCATCCCGCTGACCCCGGCGCCGCTCAACCCGGACCCGTTCAGCCTCCTGTCGTGGCTGTTCACCCCGCTCTTCCAGGTCTTCTTCATCACCCTGGTGCTGCTCGATCGGGTCACCGGGAACATGGCCATCGCGATCATCCTGCTCACGATCCTGATCAAGGTCGTGCTCATCCCGGTCTTCCGTCGCCAGCTGGTCTCCACCCGCCGGATGCAGCTCATCGCGCCCGAGCTCAAGGAGATCCAGCGGCGCTACAAGGGCGACCGGATGAAGCAGCAGCAGGCCACCGCCCAGCTCTACAAGGAGCGTGGCGTCTCGCCCCTCGGCTGCCTGCCGATCGTCCTCCAGATGTTCCTGCTGATCCCGCTCTACTCGGTCTTCAGCCAGGGCCTCACGAACTTCAACGTCCAGCCGATGCTCGACCTCTTCGGCTTCCGGATCCTCGATCTCGGTTGCGATGCGGCGCCCATCTTCGGGCCGAACAACACGGTCCTCAACCCGTGCCTCAATCCCAACGCCTTCGGGGTGAACTGGGGCGTGCCGGAGGTCTTCCTCGGCAGCCCCGGGGCGCTGTTCTCGGGCCTCAGCCTTTTGGCGATCATCTCGTCGCTCGTCCAGCTCGTGGCGTCGCGGATGACGCTGCCGGCCGCGACCGCCGCGGGCGCCGACGACCCGAACGTGAAGATGCAGCGCCAGATGGCGATCTTCCTGCCGTTCATCTCGCTGATCTACGGCAGCATCCTGCCGGCCGGCCTGTTCCTGTACTGGATCGGGTCGACCATCTTCTCGATCGTCCAGCAGTACCTGATCCTGGGCTGGGGCGGGATGTTCCCGCTGTTCGGCTGGACGCCACGGTTCGCCGTGGACCATCAGCCGCGCTTCCCGGTCGCCGTGCCCACGTCGCTCCCGGGAGCCCCCCGCACGCCGGGCGCGACCGGAACGCCGGCGCGACCCAAGCCGGATCGGACGGCCCTGGACCGATCGGCATCCGCCCAGGCAACGATCCGCCAGCGCGGCCGCCAGGGCCGACGAGGGAGACGACGCTAGAGATGAGTGGTCACTGACATGAGCGCGTACCGAGAGTTCACCGGCAAGACCGTCGAGGAGGCGCTCCGCCTCGCCCGCGAGGCCTTCGGCGCCGGCCTCGACGACCTGGACTTCGAGATCCTGACGCCCGGCAGCCGAGGTGTCCTGGGCATGGGCGCCGAGCCCGCCCGTATTCTCGCCGCCCCCCGCTCCGAGCTCGGCGGCGCCGCCCCGAAGCGCGAGGCGGCCGCGGCCCGGCCGCTGCCGCCGCCGCCGGCCCGCGAGGATCGCGACGAGCGGCCCCGCTACGGTGATCGGGACCGCGACCGCGGGCCCCGCTACGGCGATCGGGACCGCGATCGCGGTCCCCGACGGGACGACCGGCCGCGCGAGGAGCACGGTGATCGCGCCGCCTTCGCCGGTCGGGATCGCGGCCCGCGCCGCGACGACCGCCCAGACCGCGACCGGAGCCCCCGCCGCGACGACCGCCCCGACCGCGACCGCGGTCCCCGACGGGACGACCGGCCGCGCGACGCTCGCCCCCGCAGCGACGGCCCGCGGCCGGAGGCGGCGTCCCGGGGCGGCGTTGACCTGACAGAGCGCGAGGCCGCCGAGGTGGCGGCGGCTCGGGGCTCGGTTGCCGCCGAGCGGGCCGAGCTCGAGGCGGCCGAGGCCTCGCCCGAGGCGCTCGCCGCGGGCAAGGTCATCCTCGAGAAGCTCCTCGACCTCATGGGCTTCCACGTCACGGTTGCCGTCGAGGCCGCCGAGACGAGCCGCCTCAACGTCACCGGCGAGGGCGACGAGCGCGAGGCCCTCGGCGCGCTCATCGGCCGCAAGGGCGAGCGCCTGTCCGCCCTCCAGCACATCGTCAACCTGATGCTCTCGAAGGAGATGGGCGGCTGGACCCGCGTCCTGGTCGACGTCGAGGATTACCGCGGCCGCCGCGAGCGGCAGCTCCGCGAGATTGCCGAGCGGGCCGCCCTCCGCGTCATCGAAACCGGCAAGATGCTCCAGCTGGAGCCGATGCCGGCCCTCGAGCGGCGCTGGGTCCACCTCGCGCTGCGGAACCACCCGGACGTCGCCACTCAGTCGATCGGCGAAGAACCGAACCGCCGGATCGTCGTCCTGCCGCGACCCTCCTGACGGACCGCGCCGCGGTCCCATGGGCCCCGGACGATCGGGTCAGGTGCCGACGGGCGTGGAACCGTCACGCTATGGCCGTGGCGGGCGTCATCCCGTCGCCCGACGCCGCCCCGGGGGCTGGGCGCGCCAGCGCCGCTGCTAGGATGACGCAACCCATGGACCGCCCGACCGACGATCCCGACTCCCCGGCGTCCGAGCCATCGGCGCCAGACTCACCTCAACCAAGGGCGCCTGAGCCCGACGCGGCCGGCCCCGAGCCGGCCCCGATCGCCCCGATCGCCCCGACCGGTTCCTCGGGACGGATCAGGCCCGGTCGGGCCACGGCTCGCCGGTTCGTGGCGGCGTTCGTCTTCGGCGTCCTCGCCGTCCTCGCCGTCTCGGCCGGCGCCCTCGCGGCGTTCGAATCGTCGAACAGCGGCCGGATCCTGCCGGGTGTCCACGTGGGATCGGTCGACCTGTCGGGCCTGACCCCAGCCGACGCCCGGGCCAGGCTCAACGACGCGTACGCCTCACTCGGCGAGGGCGAGCTCGTGCTCGACGCCGACGGCACGACTCGGACCGTGACGTACGCCGAGCTGGGCCGGCGCCTGGATGTCGATGCGGTCGTGGATCGGGCGATGGCCGTCGGCCGGAACGGCGCCACGCTCGAGCGGATCGCGGCCAACGTCCGGAACATGGTCGGCGGCGTCGACGTCGCGCCCGAGGTGGCCTTCGAACGGGCCGCCCTCAAGGCCCAGGTCGAGGCCCTTGCCGCGGCTGCGGACATCGATCCGACCGACGCGACCGTGACCACGACCGCCGACGCCTTCGTCGTCGACGCCGGCGTCGCCGGCCGAGCGACCGACGTCGAGGCCGTCCTGGGCTCGGCCGCCGAGCTCCTGTTGGATCCTGCCGCTCCCGCCGCCCTCCAGGTGGCCGTCCCGCTGCGCGTTGTCGAGCCGGATGTGACCACGGCCGAGGCCGAGGCCGCGGGCGACGCCGCGTCAGCGATTGCTGTCGACGTCAAGCTCGTCGATGGTGCCGACAGCTGGACCATCCCGGGAGCCACGATCCGTGGCTGGATCACCTTCGCCCCGACCCCCGACGGCGGCTTCGGGCCGGTCGTTGCCGAGGCCGGCCTGGAGGCCGGCCTGACCGAGATCGCCGATGACGTTGCGCGAGCCCCGGTGGACGCCTCGTTCCTGGTCGGGAACGGCAATGCCGTCGTCGGGGTCACGGATTCACAGAACGGCCGTGCCCTCGACGTGCCGGGGACGATGACGACCCTGGCCGAGGTCGTCCAGCAGCGGGTCCGCGGCCTGACGGTCAGCCAGGTACCGGTCAGCACGACCGTCATCGAGCCCGAGCTCACGACCGCCGAGGCGACCGCGACCGCCCCGTTGATGCAGAAGGTCTCGGAGTGGACCACCTACTTCCCGGTCGGGATCAAGAACGGCCAGGGAGCCAACATCTGGATCCCCGCCCAGGACATCGACGGGACCGTCGTCCTGCCCGGCCGGTGGTTCGACTTCTGGGAGGCCATCGGCCCGGTCACCCGCGAGCGCGGCTACAGAGACGGCGGGGCGATCATCAACGGCCGGACCGAGCCGCAGGGCGCCCTCGCCGGCGGCATCTGCTCGACCTCGACGACGCTGTTCAACGCCGCCCTGCGCTACGGGCTGGAGATGGGCGCACGGCGCAACCACTACTACTACATCGACCGCTATCCGCTCGGCCTCGACGCGACGGTCTTCAAGAGCGGCTCGGGCTCGGTCCAGACGATGTCCTTCCGGAACGACACCGACAACCCGCTCCTCATCCGGGGCTACGGCTGGAAGGTCGGGTCGAAGGGCTACGTCAAGTTCGAGGTCTGGTCCGTCCCGGCCGGCCGCACCGTCGAGTTCTCGAAGCCGACCGTGAAGAACGTCAAGCCAGCGTCCGACTCGGTCCAGTACACGACCTCGCTGGCGCCCGGGGTGCGCGAGCGGATCGAATACCCGGTCGACGGCAAGGACGTCTGGGTGACCCGGACGGTCAGGGACGCCGCCGGCAACGTCCTCCACCAGGAGACGTACTACTCGCACTACGCCCGGATCACGGGGATCGTCCAGATCGGCGTCACGCCCGCGCCGGCGCCGGTGCCCGACCCGACCCCAACCCCGGAACCCACGCCGGCGTCCTGATCTCGACCGCTCGGGTCTCGCTTCCCATGAGCCCGGCTCATGAAGCGACACACGAATGAGCTCGACCGGCACCAGCCGATCCCCGAGTTCGCCTCCTTCCGGGTGCCCGTCGAGCGTCATGACCCGCGAATCGATGAGCGACGCTCATGACGCGGTCCGGCCCGTTGACAGGCCGGCCGCGATGATCTCGTTGCGGGGCTGGCCGCGCTAGGGTCGCCTCGCCTCGAGGTCCGCCTGGCAGGTCGGGCAGAGCCCGAACAGCTCCAGACGGTGGGCGCCGATCCGATAGCCGGTCTCGCGCCCGATCCGCTCGACCACCGAGGCCAGCCCGGCATCGTCGACGTCGTTGGCCCGGCCGCAGCGCTCGCAGACCACGTGGTGATGGTGCGCGGCCGGCTCGCAGGTGATGTAGGCATGGCCACCGGTCGGCAGGTCCAGCCGCTCGATCGCCCCCACGGCCTCGAGGACGTCGAGGGTCCGGAAGATCGTCGCCCGGCTCATGTCGAGGCGGCGCGCCGCGGCATCGTCGACGAGATCCGCGGCCGTGAAGTGACCCCGCCGGGCGGCGATGAGCTCGGCCACGGCCCGCCGCGGCCCGGTCAACCGGTAGCCGGCCCGGTCGAGAGCCGCGAGCTGGGTGTCGGGTGGTGTCACGACGTCGACCATGTCGTCGACAGGATACCCGGGTGCATCCTCTCGACAGTCGCGGGCCTGAGGTCAGGCGCTGGCAGCCTCGCCGGCGGCCGCGACGGCGACGAGCTCCGCCGCGGCATCGATCGGGATCGCGAAGCCGATGCCCTCCGCGCTCGTCGAGACAGCGGTGTTGATGCCGACGACGTTGCCGGCGGCGTCGAGGAGCGGGCCGCCGCTGTTGCCGGCGTTGATCGCGGCATCGGTCTGGATGAGGTCCGTCAGGGTCGTCTGGCGGCGGGTCAGCTGGTCCGTGACCGTGACCTCGCGACCGAGGCCGGAGATGATGCCCTGGGTCACCGTCTCGGTGTAGGTCCCGAGGGGGCTGCCGATCGCGAGGGCGGTCTGGCCGACCTCGAGCGTCGCCGAGCTGCCGATCGAGGCCGCCGGCAGGCCGGCAGCGTCGATCTTGATGAGGGCCAGGTCCGTGTCGCTCGCCTCGCGGACGATCGTGGCCTCGAAGGTCCGGCCGTCGGCCAGCTCGACAGACAGACTGGTGCTGTCCTCCACGACGTGGCGGTTGGTCAGGATGTAGCCGTTCGAGGTCAGGATCAGCCCGGACCCGATGCCCTCCGTGACCTGCCCGAAGGGCGAGAAGCCCTGGGTGGAGATGCCGTTGGCAGTGATCGTGACGACCGATTCCCTGGCCGTGGCGATGACCTCGGTAAGGTCGACGACCTCGACCGCCCGGCTGATTTCCGTGGACGTCGTGGTTGCCGTCGACGGGGTCGATGTCACCGCCGGCGTCGTCTCCCGAACGAGGAGGACGGTCGCGGCGGACGCCAGCGAGGCCGAGATCAGCGACGCGCCGAGAATGGCCGCGAATCGCCTGGCGCGGCCGGGGCCGGCGGGGACCTGCGACGACGCTTCGGCCTGCCGCAACGGTGCAGTGTTCGACGACGACGGGTGAGGTTCCGACGTGACGATTGCGGGCTCGGGCGGGGGTGGGTCGAGAGGGGCGGGCGGCTGATCCATCGGGAGTGGCTCCTGGGGGGCTCGATCGCATCCCAGTCAAGCCGCCGACCCTGAGATCGACGTGAGAGGACGGGCCTCTCGGGGCGGCCCCGCGGTGCTAGGCTCGTGGTCATGCCTGAGGAGGGAGCCCTTCATCCCGGCGCCGACGGCCTCGACTACCGGCAGCTGTTCGAAGCGGCCCCGGGACTGTTCCTCGTGCTCGACCCCGACCTCGAAATCGTCGCCGTGAGCGACGCCTATCTCCGGGCGACGATGACCGAGCGCGAGGCGATCATCGGTCGGCACCTGTTCGAGGTCTTCCCCGACGACCCCAATGACCCGGCCGCCGACGGTGTCGCGAACCTCCGGGCCTCACTGGATCGGGTCCGGGCGCTGAAGCGGCCCGACTCGATGGCTGTCCAGCGCTACGCGATCCGGCGCCCCGAAGCCGAGGGCGGCGGCTTCGAGGAGCGCTGGTGGAGCCCGATCAACAGCCCTGTCCTCGACGCCGGCGGGCGCCTGCGCCAGATCATCCATCGGGTCGAGGACGTCACCGACTTCGTCCGGGCCACGGCCCGCGAGACCGAGCAGGTCCGGCTGAACGAGGAGCTCCGCTCCCGGGCCGAGACGATGCAGGCCGAGATCCTCCGCCGGGTCGAGGAGATCGCCGCCGCCGACCGGGAGCTCCGCCGCCTGACCGCCGAGCTCGAGCGCTTCTTCTCGCTCTCGAGCGACATGTTCGGGGTCTTCAACCTCGACGGCACGTTCCGGCGCGTCAACGATGCCTGGCGGACCGTCCTCGGGTACGAGCCGGACGAGCTGGTCGGACGACCGTTCCTCGATCTCGTCCACGAGGACGATCGGGTGCGAACGATCGCCGAGTTCGAGCGGGCGACCCGGGAGGGAACGACGACCACCCGGTTCGAGAATCGCTATCGCCACGCCGACGGCTCCTACCGCTGGCTCGACTGGACCGGCCGGCTCGTCCCCGGCGAGAGCGTCCACTATTCGGCGGCTCGCGACGTCACCGAGCGGAAGGAGGTCGACGCCGCGCTCGACTCGGCCCGCCGCGCCGCCGAGAGTGCGAACCGGGCGAAGAGCGAGTTTCTCAGCCGGATGAGCCACGAGCTGCGGACACCGTTGAACGCCGTTCTCGGCTTCGCCCAGCTCCTCCAGGCCGACGATCTCACGCCCGACCAGCAGGAGAGCGTCGCCTACATCATCCGGGCCGGGCGCCACCTCCTCGAGCTCATCAACGAGGTCCTCGACATCAGCCGGATCGAGGCCGGCGAGATGACGATCTCGCCCGAGCCGGTCGCCGTCGGCGACCTCGTCGTCGAGGTCGTCGGCCTCGTGACGCCGCTCGCAACCGCCACCTCGGTCACGATCGACGGCGGCGCCGCGACCTGCGACACCCACGTCATGGCCGATCGCCAGCGGCTCCGCCAGGTCCTCCTCAACATCCTCTCGAACGCGGTCAAGTACAACCGCGATGGCGGGACCGCGTCGGTGCGCTGCTCGCACCTCGATGGCCGCCACCGGATCGCGATCTCCGACACCGGTTTCGGCATCCCGGCCGACCAGTTCGAGCGCCTGTTCGCGCCGTTCGACCGCCTGGGCGCGGATCGGTCGTCGATCGAGGGGACCGGGATGGGCCTGGCCCTGTCGAAGGGTCTCGTCGAGGCGATGGGCGGGTCGATCGGGGTGGAGAGCGAAGTCGGCCGGGGCTCGACCTTCTGGATCGAGCTCGAGGAGGCGGCCGGTCAGCTCGAGGCGCTGGAGACCTCAGCCACCGCGATGGCAACTCGCTCGGGCCCTGGGTCCGGGCAGCCAACCCGTCTCGTCCTCTACATCGAGGACAACCTCTCCAACCTGCGCCTCATCGAGCGGATCCTGGCCCGCCACCCGGACGTCGAGCTGGTCAGCGCCACGACCGGCGAGCTCGGCCTCGAGCTGGCGACCAGCCGCCGGCCCGACGTCATCCTGCTGGACCTCCACCTGCCCGACCTGCCGGGCCGCGACGTCCTGCGGCGGCTGCGCAGCCGGCCCGCCACCCGCTCGATCCCGGTGATCGTGATCTCCGCCGACGCGACCCGGAGCCAGGTCGGCCGGCTCATGCGCGACGGCGTCGCCGGCTACCTGACGAAACCGATCGATGTCGCGGCCTTCATGACCCTCGTGGACCGGACCCTCAACGATCCCTCCGGCAGCGCGGACTGACCGGCGTGCGCCAGCAGCGGCTGCATGCGACGGGTGTCGGATGTGGTGGAGATGGGGGAGAGTCGAACTCCCCGTCCAGAGCCCTTCGGCCGCGACCACTACGAGCGTGTCCGATCGTTTTCGTCGACCGTCGGCGCGAGGATCGGCACCCTCACCGTCGGTCCAGTCACGTGCCTCTAGATCGAGCTTGACTCCGGATTACGCGACGCTCGTCCGGGCTGCAGCCCCGCTCAATGACGCTTCCACGACCCACGGGGCTGAGGTCGCTTCCACGCTCGTTCTACCGCCTAAGCGGCGAGGGCGAGAGTCGACTGCTTGTTGGCAGGTACTTCGGTTTGCCGCCTGTTTAACGAGGCCTGACGGCACCTCGGCTCGCGTTCACGGTCTGCCGGACCCTGTCGAAACCACGCATCCCCACAGGATCGGACGCGCGCTGGGCGTCCGCGGGCGATTCTAGCCGAGGTCGGCGGATCGGCCAATCGGCAGTTCCTGCCCAGATTGTCAGTCGAGGCGGAGGGCGATCTGGTGGACGGCGTCGCCGAGCGCGAGATCGTCTGGCCGCTCCAGAGCGTGGCGAAGGGTCGAACCCGGAGCGAGCCGAGCAGGCGCATGGCCGGCCAGTCTAGGCGAGCAGGTCTGAGCGAGTACGATCTGGAGGTCGAACCATCGCGGGAGGCGCTCCATGGACGAGCAGGCTTCGACCCCGACCGGCGGACGTCCCCGCTGCCCGATCTGCGGTCACGACGAGTACCGCCGAGAGGCTGGCAAGCTCGATTCGGAGTGGGGCATCACCGCCCACAAGGTGGACATGCTGGTCTGCCTGACGTGCGGCTACGTGCTCCTCTTTTACCAGGGCAACACGATCTTCGACTTCGACTGACGGATGCGCCTGACGGCCTGGGAGGAGGAGCGGCTCCTCGTCTTCACCGCGGCCGAGCTCGCCCGTCGCCACCGCGAGCGGGGCCTGCTCCTCAACGCCCCGGAGGCGATCGCGCTCATCTGCGACGCGATGCTCGAGGCCGCCCGGGCCGGGGCGAGCTTCGTCGAGGTCGAGGCGGCCGGCCGAGCCGCGGTCCGCCCCGACGAGGTGATTCCGGGCGTCCCGTCGCTCGTCGACGAGGTCCGCCTGGAGGTGCTGCTCGGCGACGGGACGCGCCTCGTCGTTCTGCTCGATCCGCTGGGCGCGGCGGCCGCCGAGCCGGACGGGCCGGGCGCCCTGACCCCGGCCGAGGACGCGCTGCCCGACCCGACGGCGGAGCTCGAGCGGCGGAGGCTCGAGGTCCGAAGCACGTCGCGGCGGGTGATCCGGGTCTCGTCCCACTTCCCGTTCCACCGGGTCAACCGCCGCCTGGAGTTCGATCGCGAGGCCGCGGTGGGATTCCGGCTGGACCTGCCGGCCGGGGCGTCGGCGCGCTGGGGGCCGGGCGAGGTGCGGACGGTCGGCCTCGTCCGGTATGCGGCCACGACGAGCTCGGGCGAGGACGCGCCGTGAGGCGGCCGACCCGGGCCGAGCGCCTGGCTCGCCTGGGCCCCACGACCGGTGACACGGTCCGGCTCGGCGACACGTCGCTCCGTGTCCGCGTCCGCGAGGACCGCCAGGCGCCCGGCGACGAGCCGATCTGGGGCTACGCCAAGGACCTCCGGATGGGCATGGCCCAGTCGACCGTGGCCGGGCCGTCGGAGCTCGATGCGGTCGTCGTGGGCGCCCTCGTCGTCGACCCCGTGGTCGGGATCGTCAAGGCCGACATCGGCATCAAGGACGGCCGGATCGTGGGCATCGGGCGGGCCGGCAACCCCGGCATCTCCGAGGGCATCGACCTGCCGATCGGGCCGCACACCGCGCCGGTCATGGCCTACGGCCTGATCGCGACCCCCGGGGCGATCGACTCGCACGTCCACACGATCAGCCCGAACCTCCTCCCGGCCGCCCTGTCGGCCGGGGTGACGACGCTCGTCACCGCCGGCTTCAGCGAGCCGCCGGCGGCGATGGCGGAGGTCCTCCGGGGCCTCGAGGGCTGGCCGCTCAACGTCGGCCTCCAGGCCAACGCCCGGGCGCCCGACGACGCCGCGCTCGAGCCGCTCCTCGAGGCCGGGGCGGTCGGCTTCAAGATCCACGAGGACTACGGCGCCTCGCCCGAGCTCATCGACCACACGCTCGCCTTTGCCGAGGCCCGCGACGTCTCCGTCAGCCTCCACACCGACGGCCTCCACGAGACGGCCGAGCTCGAGGACACCGTCGCCGCGATCGGGGGGCGGACGGTCCACGCCTATCACGTCGAGGGCTCCGGGGGCGGCCATGTGCCCGACGTCATCGGCCTCGTTCGCGAGGCGAACGTCATCTGCTCGTCGACGACCCCCACGATCCCCTGGGGCGTCTCGGCCGCCGACGAGACGCTGGCCATGACGATGCTCAACCACGGGACATCGTGGGCCGTGCCCGAGGACGTGGCTCTCGTCCTGGAGCGGCTCCACCCGGCCACGATGGCGGCCGAGGGCCCGCTCCACGAGCTCGGCGCGATCGCGATCGTCAACTCCGATTCGCAGGGCATGGGCCGGATCATGGAGACGGTCCGGCGGACGTTCCAGCTGGCCGACGCGATGAAGGCATGGCGGGATTCCGAGGCGGGACGGGCCGTGGCGGCGGCGGCCGGGCCGGGACCGGGGCCTGGGGACGTCGCGGGGGACCACGGGGGGGACGACGCAGCCGACGACGGCGAGCGCGTCCTCCGCTACCTCGCCAAGGTGACGCTCGAGCCGGCGATCACCCACGGCATCTCCGACCACGTCGGGACACTGGCGGCAGGCCGGCTCGCCGACATCGTCCTCTGGAAGCCGGCCTGGTTCGGCGTCAAGCCGGAGTACGTCATCAAGAGCGGCCACTTCGCCTGGGCCCCGCTCGGTGAGGGCAACGCCACGGTCGAGCGGGCCGAGCCGACCCGCTATGCGCGCGACTTCGCGGGCCTGCCCCACGCCGCCCCGTCCGTGGCGGTGACGTTCGTCTCGCGGTCGGCCGATCCGGAGCGCCTGCGCCGCCGCCTCGACAGCGGGCGGGCGTTCGTGGCCGTGGCCGGCTGCCGCGGCCTGACCCGCGCCTCGCTGGCGTGGAACAGGCGTGCGCTTCCTGTCGCTGTCAGCCCGGTCGACGGGCGGGTCTCGCTCGGCGGGGTCGATGTCGCGGCCCAGCCGGTCACCGATGTTCCGCTCAGCCGCCGCTACTTCCTGCGCTGACCCGGCTTCGCCGGCCTCGCCGGCCGGGTGATGCCCGGGGCCTCAAATCGGCGGCTTCCGGGCCGATACGTGGCCGAGTCGGGCTCGAAGGGACCGTCGACGAGCACGGCGGGCGAGCGACGAGGCACGTTTCGAGCTTCGATGCGAGCCTTGTCCCCGGCGAAGTCCTGGATGTGATGCTGGCAGCAGCGCGGCAGGGCTCAAGGTGGGGTGCCGGTCGGCGGGCCTAGGACGGGGCCCAAGGCGGGGCCCAGGGCGGGCGTCGGTCGGCCGGGTCGAGGCGGTCGGGGATCGCCGATCAGCCCCGCCGGGCCTCGGCGATGTCGCGCTCCATCTGGCGCCGGGCGTCGCGCTCGGCGATGTCGCGCCGGCGGTCGTGGAGCTGCTTGCCCCGGCCCAGGCCGAGCTCGAGCTTCGCCCGGCCGCGCTGGCTGACGTAGAGCCGCAGCGGGATCAGGGTCAGGCCCTTGGCCTTCGTCCGGCCGAGGAGCTGGTCGATCTCGGAGCGGTGGAGGAGGAGCTTGCGGTCACGCTTGGGCTCGTGGTTGAAGCGGTTGCCGCCCTCCCATGGCGCGATGTGGGCGCCCACGAGCCAGGCCTCGCCCCGGTCGATCCGGGCGTAGGCGTCGGCGATGTTGGCCTTGCCGGCCCGCAGTGACTTGATCTCGGTCCCGGTCAGGGCGATGCCGGCCTCGATCGTGTCCTCGATCGAGAACTCGTGGCGGGCCCTCCGGTTGAGGGCGACGGTCTTCTCCTCGCCCATCGGCTGACACTCCCCTCGGTGGTCGGGTCGAACTCCCGGCCGCATGGCCCGGGGCCGCAGCACGCACGAACGCCGGCCCTCTCGGGCCGGCGTTCGTCTGCGGCTTCCACCCGCTCGGAAGACCGGCTAGACGGTCATCTCCGGCGAGGTGGTGCAGCGACTGTGTTCTGACACTGCACATCACCTCCTTTCGTTCGCGGCGAACCGTACCCGAACGGCCACGTTCTGGCAAGGACGGCGAGCTCGACGTGACGCGCCGCGGCCACGCCCTCAGGCGGCCTTCGGCAGGGCCGCCGGCAGGGCCGCGCCCTCGAGGAGGAGCTCGACGGCTCGGTCGAGGACCGGGTCCTCGTCGGCCGGCGTGTCGGCCGGCCGCTCCACGACGATGTCCGGGACGATCCCGACGTTGTGGACCCAGTGCTTGTCGGGGGTGAGCCACTTGGCGACCGTCAGCTTCAACCCGCCGTTGTCGTTCTCCAGGTCGATCCACTGCTGGACCGTGCCCTTGCCGTACGACGTCTCGCCGATGAGCGTCGCCCGGCCACTGTCCTGGAGGGCGCCGGCGACGATCTCGCTGGCCGAGGCGCTGCCTCGATCGATGAGGACGACGACCTCGACCTCGGCGTCGATCGCGTCGACCGCGTCGTCGCGCGACGTCTCCTCGAGCGAGCCCTTGGCGTCCTCCTCCCAGAAGATCGGTCCTTCGGCGATGAAGAGGCTGGCGACCGTCCGGGCCGCGGTCACGAAGCCGCCGGGGTTGCCGCGGAGGTCGACGATCAGCTTCGTCTGGCCCGCCGCGATCGCGGCGTCGACGGCCTCGACGAACCGCTTGGCGCCGTTGTCGGAGAAGCCCGTCAGCCGGATATAGCCCACCTCGCCGTCGGCCAACGTGTCGCTGATGACCTCGCGCTGGTGGATCGTGTCGCGAGTGATCGAGACCTCGAACGGGTCCCGGCCCTCGCGCTCGATGAGGAGGACGACGGTGGTCCCCTTCTCGCCCCGGATCCGGTCGCGGGCCTCGTCGGGGGTCAATCCGTCGAGCGTGGAGCCGTCGACCTGGGCGACGACGTCGCCCGGCTCCAGGCCGGCCTTCTCGGCCGGCGAGCCCTCGAGCGGGGCGATGATCACGAGGCGGCAGTCCGGGCCGAACTCGGCGCAGTCGACCGGCTGGCCCGCGGCGTCGACCGTGCCGATCTCCGCCCCGATGCCCTCGAACTCGCCGTTGATGTCCTGGAGGGTCTGCCGGAAGTCCTCCGACGAGAGGTATGTCGAGTAGGGATCGCCGATCGCCTCGACCATGCCCCGGATGGCGCCTTCGATGATCGCCTTGCGGTCGACCGGCTCGAGGGCGTAGCGGTCCCGGATGGCGTGGTAGGCGTCCCAGAACGGCTGGAACGCCTCCGCCTCCGAGCCCGGCGTGCCGGGCTGGTTCTCGGTCCGCTGGCCGAGGACGAAGCCCGACATGAACAGCGCCCCGCCCCCGAGGACGGCGACGAGGGCGACCGCGACGCCCAGCAGCCAGCCGCTGCGGCGCCGCGCGGCCGCCGTCACCGGCACGAGGACCGGGACGTCGCCGGTCAGCAGGCCGGTCGGGTGAAGCTCGCCGGGCGATGGCGCCGCCGGCTGGGCGTCGATCGGGCGATTGGGGTCCTCGGGGAGCATCGCAACGTGGTCCTCATCGAGCGGCGGGCGGGTCGGGGCACGGTCGCGTTTCCCCGGACGTGGCACGCGGCGGCAAGCCTACACGGGCCTCTCCGATCGTACGCCCGGGGCCTGACCGGCGGATCGAAGGTGGCGGAAACCGCAGCGAACCCTTGCCGAACCTTCACGCGGGCCCGCGTGGCCCCGGCGCCTACCGGATGAGGTACGTCCGGACCGAGATCCAGGCGCCGGCGATCCCCAGGCCCAGGCCCGAGCCCAGGACCAGCAGGCTGACGTCACGGGCGATCGCCCCGACCCGGATCGGCAGGACCCGGAAGAAGTCGAACATGAAGGCCCCGAGCGGCTCGGCCATGGCCGCGATCGTGGCCAGGGTGATGACCGCCCCCAGCAGGCCCACGAGCGCGCCCTCGAACACGAACGGCCAGCGGATGAAGGCATCGGACGCGCCGACGAGACGCATGACCTCGATCTCCTCGGCCCGGCCGACGACCGCCAGGCGGATGGTGTTGATGATGATGAACAGGACGATCGCCCCGATCACGGCCAGGATCGCCAGGCCGGCCGTCCGCAGGAAGTCGGTCACGGTGACCACGCGGTCCACGAGATCGGTGATGTTCTTGACCCGCTCGACGGCGGGATCGGCCCGCAGCAGGTCCATGACCGTCCCGAAGTCGGTCGGGTCGCGAAGCTTGACCTGGAGGCTGGCGTGGAGAGGGTTGGAGTCGAGGTACCGGGTCAGGTCCTCCTCGCCCTGGGCGGCGCGGGCCTCCTGGAACCGCCGAAGGGCCTCCTCCTTCGAGATGTAGGTGACCTCCCGGACCTCGGGCAGGGCCTCGATCCTGCCTTCCAGGTCGGCGATCTCGACGGCCGTGGCGGTGTCCCGCAGGTCGGCCTCCACCTCGACCTTCTGCTCGACGAAGGAGAGGGCCGCGAGGAGGCCGTTCTGGACGATGAAGAAGCCGGCCAGCAGGAGGAGCATCAGGGTCATCGTCGCGGTCGCCGCCAGGCTCATCGCGACGTTCCGCCAGAAGCCCTGCCAGGCCCGTGACACGCTGAAGGCCAGGAAGCCGATCATCGGCCGGCCCCTGCCTCCGTCCGGCCGGCCCCTGCCTCCGGCCGGCCGGCCCCTGCCTCCGGCGGGCCGCCGCCGTCAGCCACGCCGGTGATACCCGCCGCCCAGCTCGTCGCGGATGACACGGCCCTCCTCGAGGGCCACGACCCGCTTCCTGAGGGCCGTGACGATGTCGGCGTCGTGGGTCGCCATGAGGACCGTCACGCCGAGCTCGTTGATCCGGAGGAGGAGCTGGATGATCTCCCAGCTGATGAGCGGGTCCAGGTTGCCGGTCGGCTCGTCGGCGATGACCAGGCGAGGGTCGTGGACGAGGGCCCGGGCGATCGCCGTCCGCTGCTGCTCGCCGCCCGACAGCTGGCGCGGGAATTGCTCGGCCTGCTGGCTGAGGCCCACGTGACGGAGGGCCCGCTCGACGGCCGGCCCGATCCGGCCGCGGGGCGTGCCGGTGACCTCGAGGGCGAAGGCGACGTTCTCGCGGACCGTCTTGGTGGGCAGGAGCTTGAAGTCCTGGAAGACCGTCCCGATCTTGCGCCGGACGTGGGGCACCCTGCGGCGGGGCAGCCGGGCGAGATTCTCGCCGTCGAGGTAGACCTCGCCGCTCGTCGCCAGCTCGTCCCGGATGATCAGCTTCATGAGGGTCGACTTGCCGGCTCCGGACGGCCCCACCAGGAAGACGAAGTCGCCCTCCGGGATCACGAGGTCGACGTCCCGCAGGGCCTCGCGGCCGTTGGGAAAGCGCTTCGTGACGTCGTTCAGGACGAGCAGGTCGCGGCGGCCCGGCTCGGTTGGCTGAAGAAGGGCGTCCGGCACCGACGTCCGCTCGACGATCGTGGATGTCACGTCCGTCCGAGGCTACACCGCCCGGCGAAGTCGCGCCAACCGAGGCCAGGCGCGAGGTCGTGACGGCGGGAGGTCGTGACGCACCCAAAGCCCGGCACCTTCGCCGGGACGGTGACGGTCCCACCGTCAGTTCATGCATTGGGCGCGGACCTGGCCTCGATGCGTCGGTGGCTGCACGCGTGACCGGGACGTTTTCGTGCTCGGGAGCGCAGTCTTCGAGGCGTCCGGTAACGCCTATCGCGCCGCCATACCTGGATTTGACGCTCCGAGCGTCACGGGGACAGGACAACCGGCCGACGGCCCGCTGGAGGGCCCGAACCTCCTCACAGCAGGCCCGGCGAGATCGGCAGGTAGCGCGAGAAATCGGCGAACGGGCGAGACCAGCAGACGAGGACCGGGAAGCCCTCGATCCGGAGCCCGGCCCGGATGAGCATCTGCATCGTCGGCCCGGCCGGGCCGGGCACCCAGATCGCCGATGCGCCCCGGGGCACGACCGTGTTCAGGAGGTGGGCGACGATCGGGGCGTGGAGGCTCGGATCGCGTGTCGCAAGCGGACCGATCCGGCCGACCTCCGAGGCGTAGCCGTAGCCCAGCAGCTCGCCCGCCCCGTCCCGGTAGGCGAAGCCGACCCGACCGCTGCGGCGGACGAAGTCGTGATCGAGGCCGTGGCGGAAGCCGAGCGTTGCCTCGTCCAGATCGTCGATCTCCGCCGCGAGCGGTCCATCGCTCGTCCGGGGACCGGCGCCACCGAGCCGTGCCACGGACACCGCCTCGGGCAGCGGCGCCAGCTCGCCGGGCCGGGTTGGCCGGCCCACGAGGTTGAACATCGGCATCCGGGGCACGATCCCGTGGGCGGCGTAGAGCCCGTTCGAGACCGGCTGGGCGCTGTCGGTGCCGGTGGCGAGGATCGCGCCATCGTCGCCGGCCGGCAGGATCCGCCGCAGGATCTCGCGTCCCACTCCGCCGGCCTGGAGTCCCGGCCGGACGAACAGCATCGACAGGAACCACACCGGACCGCGGCGGACCGCGGAACCGAAGCCCACGACCGCATCGTCGCGGGTGGCCACCCAGAATCGATCCGGATCGGTGGCCAGGGCGTGAGCGTGGAGCAGCCGCAGCGACGGGTTGTCGGGCGGGATCTCGTGCTGGCCCATCGGGACGAGGTAGTCGTTGAGCCCGTCGCGCCAGATGGCCTCGCAGGCCGGCAGGTCGGCCTCGGTCGCGGGGCGATACTCGATCACGGCGGCGGGCGCGGCCCGCCCCGTTCGGGCGCCCGCCGGCCAGCCGCTCACTCGGCCTCGGCCCCCACGGCCGGCAGGGCTCCGGTCGCCAGGCGTTCCAGCTCGGCGGCCATGAACGCGTCGAGGTCGCCGTCGAGGACGGCCCCGGTGTTGGACGTCTCGTGCGACGTCCGGAGGTCCTTGACCATCTGGTAGGGGTGGAGGACGTAGCTCCGGATCTGGTTGCCCCAGCCGGCCTCCACGTGCTCGCCGCGGAGCTTCCGGAGCTCGGCCTCCTTCTCCTCGAGGGCCCGCTCCAGGAGCCGCGCGGTCAGGACCTTGATCGCGGTTTCCTTGTTCTGGGTCTGGCTCCGCTCGTTCTGGCTCTGGGCCACGATGCCCGTCGGGAGGTGGGTCAGGCGGACTGCCGAGTCCGTCTTGTTGACGTGCTGGCCGCCGGCGCCCTGGGACCGGAAGGTGTCTACCCGGATCTCGTCCCAATCGAGCTCGATCTCGGCCGCGTCCTCCACCTCTGGCAGGACCTCGACGAGGGCGAACGTTGTCTGGCGGCGCTTCTGGGCGTCGTACGGGCTGATCCGGACGAGCCGGTGGACGCCCCGCTCGGCCCGCAGCCAGCCGTAGGCTCGGCGCCCGTCGACCGCCACGGTGACGCTCTTGAGACCCGCCTGCTCGCCCTCCTGCTGGTCGAGGACCTCGGTCCGGAAACGGTGGCGCTCGGCCCAGCGAAGGTACATTCGGAGGAGCATCTCCGCCCAGTCGGTGGCTTCGGTGCCGCCGGCCCCGGCGCTGATCGTCAGGAGCGCGTTCCGGTCGTCGTACTCGCCCGAGAAGAGGAGCGCCGTCCGCTCACGGGCAAAGTCGGCATCGAGGTCGGCGGCCTCCTTCTCGAGCTCGGCGGCGAGCTCAGCGTCGTCGGACTCCGCCACGAGCTCAACCATCGTCTCGAGGTCGGCGGTGCGGGTCAGGAGGCCGCGCCACAGCTCGATCTCCGACCGCAGGCCGCCGGCCTCGCGGAGGACCTTCTGGGCGGCGCGCTGATCGTCCCAGAAGCCGGGCTCCTGGGTCAGCGCCTCGAGCTCGCCGACGCGGGCCTCACGTGCTGGGAGGTCAAAGACGCCCCGATGTCGACCGGATCCGCTCCGCCAGGTCCCGGACGCTCGCCGCGTCCACTAGTTCCGGACCTGGAGATCCTGGAGCAGGATCGGGCGGAGCTCGATGAGTCGGAGGGCCGACTTGCTCCGGGCGACGACGGGGTTCACGCAGGGGCAGTAGCCGTTGTGAGGGCAGACGCCGCAGTTGCCATCGCAATCGAGAGCGGCGGCGTAGCTACAGGTCCGGCAATCTCGCTCACAGGCGATCAGGTCAACGAAGCTTGCTTCCTCGGCCTGCTTCACAAAACCCTCACTTGACACCATGGGCACGGTAGTCTGGGCGCGGGGGGCTGCCGGTGGGACGTCACGTCCCGTGCTCGGGAAGTTGCCGCGAAGTATAGGTCTGAACGTTCGGATCGCCAAGGGGTCGGGTCGCTTTTCCGCGAGATTCGTGCCGGAATGTCGCCGGACTCCTGGTCGCCGGCTCGCAGCCGCCGGTCTCAGCCGCCCGCCGCAGCCGCCGGCCGCAGGCGCCCGCCTCAGCCGCCGGCCGCGGAGCCCTCCTCGGTCACGAGGTGGCCGACGCCCACGAAGTACACCCCCAGCGCCCCCAGCTCGTGGAGCGTCGCCTCGGCCTGCCAGCCGACGTTGGTATCGATCGGGCTGGTGGCGGTCGGCGAGCCCCAGGCCACGATGCCCTCATCGGTGGCGATCCGGAGGACCCGCAGGATGTGCGTTCGATCGCTCACGAAGACGGCACTGTCGAGGCCCTCGGCGGCCATGAGCGTCGCGACGGCCTCGAGCGACTCCAGGGTCGTCCGGCCTTCGTCCTCGGCCAGGATCGCGGCGTCCGGGACGCCGTGGGCGAGGGCGTAGGCGCGGCCGGCGGCCGCCTCGGTCGTGCGGTCACCCTCGGCCTTGCCGCCGGTCACGATCAGGATCGGGGCCACGCCGGCCTGCCACAGGTCCACGGCGTGGGACAGCCGGGCCTCGAAGATCCGTGACGGCGTGCCGTCGTACTGGGCGGCCCCCAGGACGACGATCGCGTCGGCCGCCCGGGCCTCGTCCCGTCCGCCCTGGTCCCAGATCCGGTAGGTCGTGAAGGCGGCGAGGAGGGCGGTCCCGAGGAGCGCGGCGAGCCCGAGGCGGGCGAGGTGGCGCATCCAGGCGCGAGGCGGCCGGTCTCAGCCGCGCGGCCGCATCAGCGACCGTGGCACTTCTTGTACTTCGCGCCGGACCCGCACCAGCACGGGTCGTTGCGGCCGATCTTCTGGCCGGTCGGCGTGTAGCCGGGTCGAGCCTGCTGCCCCGCCGCGGCGCCGGCCAGGCCCGCACTGCCGCTGCCGGCGACGCCACGCAGGATCCCGCCGCCCGAAGGCGACGCCCCCGCCGCCCGGTTGGCCAGCGCCGCCCGGCCGGAGGTGTCGCCACCGGCGGTGACCGGCCTGCCTGCTCCGGCAGCGGCCGGTCCGACCGCGCCCGGCTGGCCCGGACCGGTCATCCGGAAGACACCCGCCGGCGGCGCCTGTGGGGCCGGCGCCTGGGTCAGCGTCACCCGGAAGATGGTGCTGGCCACCTGGTGCCGGATGAAGCCGCTCAGCTCCTCGTACAGCCGGTAGGCCTCCTTCCGGAACTCGTTGAGCGGATCCTGCTGGGCGTAGCCACGAAGGCCGATGCCACGGCGCATGTCGTCCAGCTCAGTCAGGTGCTCGACCCACAGCGAGTCGATCGTCCGCAGCAGGACGAAGCGCTCGATGAGCGACCATTGCGGGCCGATCTCCGCCTCCCGGGCGTCGAGCTTGGCGCTCGCCACGTCCTTGAGATGCTCGGCCACGGCTTCGCGGGCATGGAGGTCGTAGAGCTCGTCCTCGGACGCGTCGTCGGGGCTGAAGCCCATCCGTCGGAGGGCCTCGATGAGGGCGTCCATCGCCCACTCGTTGGCCGAGCCGCCGGCCAGGTGAGTATCGACGAGGACATCGATCTCCTCGTCCAGGAAGGCCCGGACCGTCTCGGTCAGGTCCTCGTTGCGGAGGACCTTGTCGCGCTCGGCGTAGATCGTCTCGCGCTGCTTGTTGATGACGTCGTCGAACTCCACGACCCGCTTTCGGATGTCGAAGTTGTAGCCCTCGACCCGGGACTGGGCGCTCTCGATCGTCTTGCCGACGATGCCCGACTCGATGTACGTGTCGTCGTCGAGCCCGAGCCGCTCCATGAGGCCGGTCACCCGCTCCGAGGCGAAGCGCTTCATGAGCTCGTCCTCGAGCGACAGGTAGAAGCGCGACGAGCCGGGGTCGCCCTGGCGGCCGGCCCGGCCGCGGAGCTGGTTGTCGATCCGCCGGCTGTCGTGGCGCTCGGTGCCGACGATGTGGAGGCCGCCCGCCTCGACGACCCGGACGTGGTCCTCCTCGCAGATCCGCTTGGCCTCGGCGAAGGCCTCGTCGTACGTCGCCCTGTCGACCTCGGCCGGGTTGAGCCCCTGGCGGTGGAGGATCTCCGAGGCAAGGCCAGCGGGATTGCCGCCGAGCTGGATGTCCGTGCCCCGGCCGGCCATGTTCGTGGCGATCGTCACGGCCCCGGTCCGGCCGGCCTGGGCCACGACCTGGGACTCCTTCTCATGGAACTTGGCGTTGAGGACCTCGTGCTTGATCCCCCGCCGCGTCAGCATCTGGGCCAGGCGCTCGGACTTCTCGACCGACACGGTGCCCACCAGGACCGGCCGGCCCAGCTCCTGCATCTCGGCGATCTCGTCGATGACGGCGTTGAACTTGGCGTTCTCGCTGCGGTACACGAGGTCGGTTTCGTCGTCCCGGATCATCGGCCGGTGGGTCGGGATGGCCACGACCTCGAGCTTGTAGATCTTGTGAAACTCTTCGGCCTCGGTCATCGCCGTGCCGGTCATGCCGGCGAGCTTGTCGTACAGCCGGAAGTAGTTCTGGAACGTGATCGTGGCCAGGGTCACGCTCTCGCGCTGGACCCGCAGGCCCTCCTTGGCCTCGATCGCCTGGTGGAGGCCCTCGCTCCAGCGCCGGCCCGGCATCTGGCGGCCGGTGAACTCGTCGACGATGACGATCTCGCCATCCTTGACGATGTAGTCGCGGTCGCGCTTGTAGAGGGCGTGGGCCCGGAGGGCCTGCTCGAAATGGCGGGCCAGGCGCGGGTCGGCGTCGTACAGGTTCTCGACACCGAGGAGCTTCTCGATCCTGTCGATCCCGTCCTCGGTCGGCGAGACGGCCCGGTCCTTCAGGTCGACGAAGTAGTCGCCGCCGTCCTCGTCGCCCTCCGGTCGCTCGCTGAGGCGCGGGACCAGGCGCGCGAACTGGTAGTAGAGGTCGGCCGATTCCTCGGCCTGGCCGCTGATGATGAGCGGCGTCCGGGCCTCGTCGATGAGGATGTTGTCGACCTCGTCGACGATCGCGAAGAAGCGCTCGCGCTGGACCCGCTGGTCGAGCTCCGTGACCATGTTGTCGCGGAGGTAGTCGAAGCCGAACTCGTTGTTCGTGCCGTAGGTGATGTCGGCCGCGTAGGCCTCGCGCCGGGTCACCGGCCGGAGGTTGATGAGCCGCTCGTCGTTGGTGGGATAGCCGGGCTCGAAGACGAACGAGGCATCGTGGGTGATCATCCCGACGGACAGGCCGAGGAAGTGGAAGACCGGGCCCATCCACTGCGGGTCGCGCCGGGCGAGGTAGTCGTTGACGGTCACGATGTGGGCGCCCCGACCGGCCATCGCGTTGAGCGCCGCGGCGAGGGTCGGGAGGAGGGTCTTGCCCTCGCCCGTCTTCATCTCCGCGATCTTGCCCTGGTGAAGGACGATGCCGCCCAGGAGCTGGACGTCGAACTGGCGCATCGCGAGGGTCCGGCGCATCGCCTCCCGGCCCATCGCGAAGACCTCGGGCACGACCTCGTCGAGGGCGTCCTGGATCCGCTCGTTCTCGCGCCTGCGACGCTCCTTCGTCAGCTCGCGGCGACGCTCGAGGTCGGGGTGGTGGAGCTCGTCGTCGGATGGCTCGTCGGGCGCCGCGATCTCGGCGACCTCGGCCCGGATCTCGGCGAAGCGGGACCGGATCTCGTCGTCGGCGAGGGCGCTGATCTCCGGTTCGAGGGCGTTGATCTCGTCGACGAGCGGTTGGATGCGCTTCAGCTCGCGGTCGTTCGAGTCGACGAAGCGGGACAGGAAACCCAGCATGGCCGGTGAAGTCTAGCCGAGCGGCCCGCGAATCGAGGCCGACGAACGAACTACCCGGGCAGGGCCCAGAAGCCGGTGCCGTAGCCCACGACGAGGACGCCGAAGGTCACGAGGGCGAGGACCAGCCATGTCGCGACCGAACGGCCGACCGACGTCGGGTTCATCTCGGGGTTGGCGAGGCCGGGCAGGCGGCCCTTCTCGAGAGCCGCCCCCCAGCGCGTGGAGCGGAGCTGGCGGCGCCAGTCCTTCTCGGTGACGACGCGCGGCTCCAGGCCGCCCTTGCCGTCCGGCCGGTGGAGCTGAAGGCTCATCGTTCTCCTGCCTGGGCCGTGGCGAGGATCGTCGGGTCGCGGTTCTCGCCGTCGGTGTCGCGGTCGTCGGTGTCGCGGTCGTCGGGCTCGTGGCCCGGCTCGTTGCGAGTATCGAGCTTGCGGGCGACGCCGTCCTCCCAGAGGAGCATCTCCTGGGTGAACTCGACCTCGCTGCTGAACAGCGCGCCGACCGATTCGCCGCGATGGATCCGCTTGATCGCCTCGCCGATGAGGGGCGCGATCGAGAGGGTCGTGATCTTGGGGATGCGCTTGGCCGGCGGCAGCGGGACCGTGTCCGTCAGGACGATCTCGCGGAGGCCCGATTCGGCCAGCCGCTCGACCGCCGGGTCGGACAGGATGCCGTGCGTGGCGCAGGCGTAGATCTCGTGGACACCTTCCCGCTCCAGGGCCCGGACCGTCTCGGTCAGCGTCCCGGCCGTGTCGATCTCGTCGTCGACGATGACCGCCCGGCGGCCCCGGACCTCGCCGATGACGTTCATCAGCTCGGCCCGGTCGAGGTTTCCGACCCGCCGCTTCTCGATGATCGCGAGGGGCGCGTCCAGGAGCTCGGCGAACGTCCGGGCACGCTTCGCGAAGCCGAGGTCGGTGACGACGACGAGGTCCTCGAGATGCTTGTGCTTGAAGTAGTTGGACAGGATGTGGACCGCGGTCAGCTCGTCGACCGGGATGTTGAAGAAGCCCTGGATCTGGCCCTGGTGGAGGTCCATGGTGAGCATCCGGTCGGCGCCCGCGACGGTGATCATGTCGGCCACCAGGCGGGCCGTGATCGGGACCCGCGGCTGGTCCTTCTTGTCAGACCGGCCGTAGGCGTAGTACGGCACGACCGCGGTGATCCGGCCGGCGCTCGCCCGCTTGAAGGCGTCGATCATGATCAGCAGCTCCATGATCGAGTCGTTCACCGGCCGGCAGGTCGGCTGGATGATGAAGACGTCCTTCTCTCGGACGTTGTCGAGGATCTTGACGAAGATGTTCTCGTTGGCGAACTGGAAGGCCTCCAGGCGCCCCGGCTCGGTGCCCAGGTAGCGGCTTATCTTCCGGGCGAGGTCCGGGTTCGAGTTGCCGTGGTAGATCTCGAACTGGTCCGCGTACACGGAGGGCTCCTCCTGTTCGCCGGGCCTACCGCGACGTCAGACGCCGCGGTCCGGAGTCGTCCCGCCGCGGTCGCCCGCGCCGGCCGCTCCCGGGTCGCCATTGTCGCCGCTGTCCCGCCCTTCTGCCAACCCCGGGCGGAAGGCCGCGATTCCCACAACCCGGTCGCCCTCGTTGAGGCGCATGACGATCACGCCCCTGGCGTTCGGGGAGTAGCGGTTCACGGTGTCGAGATCGGTTCGCACGACCTGGCCCTGGGCCGAGATGAGGACGAGCTCCTCGTCGAGCTCGGTGACCTGCTGGACGGCCGCCACGAGGCCGGTCTTGCGGCCCTCGAGCGAGATGAGCCGGACGCCCTGCCCTCCGCGGTGCTTGATCCGGAACTCCTCGATCGAGACGCGCTTGCCGTAGCCGGTCTCGGTCAGGACGAGGAGATCCGCGCCGTGCTGGACGACGCTCATCGCGACGACCTCGTCGCCCTCCTTCTTGAGCAGCCGGATGCCGATCACGCCGCCGGCGTCGCGGCCCATCGCCCGGACCTCGTTCTCGTGGAACTTGGCGAGCATTCCCTGGGCCGTGGCCAGGATGATGTCGTCCTGGCCCGACGAGACGTCGACCCAGGCGAGCTCGTCCTGCTCGTCGAGGGTGATCGCCCGGATGCCGGTCGAGCGGACGCGCTCGAACTGCTCGAGCGGCGTCTTCTTGATGATCCCGCGCCGGGTGGCCAGGACGAGATACGAGCCGGGGGCGAACTCCGGCAGGGTGATCGTCGCCACCGGGACCTCGCCGGCTTCCACCTGGACGCCGGGCATGTTGATGATCGGCAGGCCCTTGGCCTGGCGCGAGGCGTCGGGGATGGCGTGGACCTTGGCCGAGAAGACGCGGCCGCGGTTGGTGAAGAACAGCGCCCAGTCGTGGGTGTTGGCGACGAGGAGGTGCTCGACCGCATCCTCCTCGCGGGTGACGTGGCCGATGATGCCCTTGCCGCCGCGGTGCTGGCGGCGGTAGGTCGCGACCGGCTGGCGCTTGATGTAGCCGCGGCCGCTGATCGTGATGACGACGTCCTCGTCGGCGATCAGGTCGTCGTCGGTGAGCTCGCGCGAGGCGTCCTCCTGGACCCGCGTCTTGCGCTCCCCGGCGTAGCGCTTCTTCAGGTCTGAGAGCTCGTCGCGGATGATTGACAGGACGCGGGCCGGGTTGGCCAGGATGTCCTCGAGCTCGGCGATGAGCTGGATGACCTGGAGGTATTCGTCCTCGATCTTCTTGCGCTCGAGAGCGGCCAGGCGGGCGAGTCGCATGTCGAGGATGGCCTGGGCCTGGCGTTCCGAGAGCTGAAAGCGGACCTCGAGGTTCGTCCGGGCGGTGTCCGTGTCGGCCGATTCGCGGATCGTCTTGATGACCGCGTCGAGGTTGTCGAGGGCCTTCTTGAGGCCTTCGAGGATGTGGGCCCGGTCGCGGGCCTTGCCGAGGTCGAACTCGGTCCGGCGGCGGACGATCTCGCGGCGATGATCGACGTGGTGCTGGAGGACGGACTTGAGGGGCAGCGTCTGGGGCTGGCCTTCAACGAGGGCCAGCATGTTCATGTTGAACGCCATCTGCATCGGGGTGTGCTTGAACAGGTTGTTCAGGACCTTGTGCGGGTTGGCGTCGCGCTTGATCTCGATGAAGATCCGCATCCCGTCACGGTCCGATTCGTCGCGCAGGTCGGCGATTCCGTCGATCTTCTTGTCCTTGACCAGGTCGGCGATCTTCTCGAGCAGGGAGGCCTTGTTCACCTGGTAGGGCAGCTCGGTGACGATGATCGCCATCCGGTCGCCGCGGACCTCCTCGAACGCGACCTGGGCGCGCATGACGACCCGGCCGCGGCCGTGGGCGTACATCTGGCGGATGGCGTCGATCGTCTCCCACTCGCCGCTGATCGAGTTGCGCTGGCGCTCGAAGCGGAAGATCGTGCCGCCGGTCGGGAAATCCGGGCCGGTCACGTAGTGGCACAGGTCGTCGGACGTGATGCCGGGGTCGTCGATGAGAGCGATCGTGGCATCCACGACCTCGCCCAGGTGATGGGGCGGGATGTTCGTCGCCATGCCCACGGCGATCCCGGCGGAACCGTTGATGAGCAGGTTGGGCAGCTTGGCCGGCAGGACCGACGGCTCCTTCTGGGTCCCGTCGTAGTTGTCGGTGAAGTCGACCGTCTCCTTGTCGATGTCGGCCAGCATCTCGGCGGCGATCGCCGTGAGGCGGGCCTCGGTGTAGCGCATCGCCGCGGCGGCGTCGCCGTCGACCGAGCCGAAGTTGCCCTGGCCGTCCACGAGCGGGTAGCGCATGGAGAAGTCCTGGGCCAGCCGGACGAGGGCGTCGTACAGGGCCACGTCGCCATGGGGGTGGTACTTGCCCATGACCTCGCCGACGATCGCGGCGCACTTGCGGAAGGAGCTCGTCGCCGAGAGCCCCATCTCGCCCATCGTGTAGAGGATCCGGCGATGGACGGGCTTGAGGCCGTCGCGGACGTCGGGCAGGGCCCGGGCCACGATGACGCTCATCGCGTAGTCGAGGTACGAGGTCCGCATCTCGTCCTCGATGTGGATGCCCCGGATGGCGCCGATGTCGTCGGTCACGTGTGGCAGGCTCCCGTGGTCAGGTCAGGGGTGGTTCGGGCATCGGCCCGCCGAGTGGCAGGTCGGCGAAGCGGGCGGCCGTCGCGGCAGCGGTCGACGTCGAGGGGGCGCCGGGACGGCGGCGGAGGCCCGCGACCCGGGCCCCGATGCGGGCGGCGTCGGCGGGGTCGAGCTTCTCCAGCGCGTCACGAACGACCCAGGCCCGGTGCCCATCGCCGGTCTCGGCGGCGCGGTCGGCCTCGGCCTCGAGGGCGGCGCCGGTTGCCGGGCGGTCGACCATCGCCATCGAGCGGTACGCCCAGGCGAGCGACTTCTGGACGTCGGGCTCGGCATCGCCGATCAGCAGCGCGAGGAGCTCCAGGCCGCGGCGAGCGATGTCGGGGCTGCGGCCGGTCGTGCGATTCACGAATGGGATCGTGGCGATCGTCGAACCGACGAGCCGGCGCTCCCAGGGCGAGGGCGCGAAGGCGAGCTGCTCGAGCTCGGCCCAGCGATACGGCTCGGCGAGGATGCCCCTGGCCATCGGGTGGGCCAGCGAGTCGACCGTGATCCAGTCCGCGGCCTCGCGGCCCGCACGCCGGAGGAGCTGCCAGGTCCGTTCCGGCTCACGCGCCAGCGTCCGCTCCAGGATCCGGAACGCGAACCAGCGGGCCTCGAGCTCACGCTCCCGGAGCAGCCGATCGGCGACGAACAGGAGGGTGGCCGGGGAGTCACGGCGGGTCGCCGCCAGGAAGCCGCGGCCGAGGGCGCCGAGGAGCGGGGTCCGGACGCCGTGGGTGTCCCCGAGTCCCGGCGCGACGTAGTGCTGGCCGTCGAGATACTCGGGATCCGCCAGCTCGCCGAACGCGGTCCGGAGGGCGTCGGCGAGATCCGCCGGGTTCTGGACATCGTCGGCGAGCGCCCGGCCCAGGGCCTCGGCGCGCTCGAGCCGTGCGGCCACGAACGCCCGGGCACGCTCCGTGGCCGGGCTCACGGGTCGTTCGCCGGAGGCACTCATGTCGCGCCTCACGACGGTCGCGGTCGCGCTGCTCACCGGTCCACCATGTCGGGAGGATCGCCCGCATCCTCGACCGGGCGGAGCTGGTAGCGGGCCTGCAGCTCGGCCAGCCGTTCGGGCGGCGCCGCGACGTACGTCCCCTCCGCCGTGGCGAGGGTCTCGCCGGTCCCGGTGTCGCTGATCGTCGCGGTTGTCCGGAACAACCGGCGGCCGGCCTGCGCGACCTGGGCCTGGGCCCGGATCGCCCGGCCCACCGGCACCGGTCGTCGGAAGTCGACCGCCATCCGGGCGGTCACACCCCAAGTCCCCTGCCCGATGACCGCCCAGGCCATGACCTCGTCGAGAACGGTGCACAGGATGCCGCCGTGGGCGACCCCCTCCCAGCCCTGGAACCGCGGGTCGAGCGTCAGCTCGGTCCGGCAGCCGTCGCGGTCGGTGTGAAGCTCGAGGCGCAGCCCATGCTCGTTCAGCTCGCCGCAGGCGAAACAGCGGTGGGGCTCGAAGCGGAAGGCCCGCCCCGCGATCTCGGTGGCCGGCCGAGCGGCTGCGGGCCGGGTCTCAGACGTCAAGGTTGCGGACCTTCCGGGCCTCGCTCTTGATGAACTCCTTGCGTGGCGCAACCTTCTCGCCCATGAGCATGGTGAAGATCGAATCGGCCTCGGCGGCGTCATCGATCTCGGCCCGCAGGAGGACCCGCGTCTCGGGGTTCATCGTCGTCTCCCAGAGCTGGTCGGCGTTCATCTCGCCGAGGCCCTTGAAGCGCTGGACGGAGACGTTCTTGACATTCAGCTCCTTGACGATCCGATCGCGCTCGCGCTCGGAGTGGGCGTACTTCGTGACCTTGCCCGTGGACACCCGGTAGAGCGGGGGCTGGGCGATGTAGAGGTAGCCGGCGTCGATGACCTGGGGCATGAAGCGATAGAACAGGGTCAGGAGAAGGGTCCGGATGTGGGCCCCGTCGACGTCGGCGTCGGTCATGATGATGACCCGGTGGTAGCGCAGCTTCGACAGGTCGAAGCTGTCACCGATGCCCTCGATCCCGGCGCCCAGGGCGATGATCAGCGGTCGGACGTTCTCGCTTGCTACGATCTTGTCCAGCCGGGCCTTCTCGACGTTGAGGACCTTGCCTCGGAGCGGCAGGATCGCCTGGAAGCGCCGATCGCGGCCCTGCTTGGCCGAGCCGCCGGCCGAATCGCCCTCCACGATGAACAGCTCGCTCCGGGCCGGGTCGCGCTCCTGGCAGTCGGCCAGCTTGCCGGGCAGCGAGAGGCCGTCCAGGGCCCCCTTCCGGATGACGAGGTCACGCGCCTTCCGCGCCGCCTCGCGCGCCCGCGCGGCGGTCAGGCATTTCTCGATGATCCGCCGCCCGTCGCCGGGGTTCTCCTCGAGATACTGGGTCAGGCTGTCGGTGACGGCGGTCTGGACCTGGCCCTTGACCTCGGCGTTGCCCAGCTTGGCCTTGGTCTGGCCCTCGAACTGTGGATCGGTCAGCTTCACGCTGATGACGGCCGTGAGGCCCTCGCGCACGTCATCGCCCGAGAGGTTGCCGTCGGCATCCTTGAGCACGCCGGCCTTGTGGGCCCAGTCGTTGAGCGAGCTCGTCAGGGCGGCCCGGAAGCCCGTGACGTGGGTCCCGCCGTCGACCGTGTTGATGTTGTTGGCGAAGGCCAGGACATTCTCGGTGTAGGTGTCGTTGTACTGGAGGGCGACCTCCACCGCGGTCGAGCCCTGCTTTCGCTCGACGTAGATCGGGCGGCTGTGGAGGGCCTCCTTGTTGCGATTGAGGTGGCGCACGAACGACTGGAGGCCGCCCTCGAAGTAGAACGACCGCTCCCGATCGGCACGCTCGTCGATGAGGGTGATCCAGACGCCCTTGGTGAGGTAGGCGGACTCGCGGAGGCGCTGCGATACGGTGTCGAACGAGTATTCGATGGTTTCGAACATCTCCGGGTCGGCGTGGAAGAGCGTTCGCGTGCCTCGCCGGCTGCCCTGCGGCCCGATCTTCCTGACCGGCATGCTCGGTTTGCCGCGCTTGTACTCCTGGGTCCAGATCTGTCCGTCGCGCGCCGATTCGACACGCAGGAAGTCCGACAGGGCGTTGACCACGCTCACGCCGACGCCGTGGAGCCCGCCCGAGACCTTGTAGCCGCCGCCCCCGAACTTGCCGCCGGCGTGGAGGACCGTGTGGACGACCTCGAGGGCGTCCTTGCCGGTCGCGTGCTTGCCGACCGGGATGCCCCGGCCGTCGTCGATGACCTCGACGCTGTTGTCGGGCTTGATCGTGACCCGGATCGTCGTCGCATGGCCGGCCATGGCCTCGTCGATCGAGTTGTCCACGACCTCCCAGATGAGGTGGTGGAGCCCACGGATGTCGGTCGAGCCGATGTACATGCCGGGCCGACGCCGGACCGCCTCCAGGCCTTCGAGGACCTGGATGCTCGCTGCGGTGTAGTCGGATCCCGCGGTTGCCTTGCGGCGGCCCCTGGCCGGGGTGGCGCTCAGTGCAGGGTCGGCGGCCCGGGTGGGCTCGGTCACGCGCTTCCTCCGATCAGCCGCTCGTAGAGGCGGCCGAGCTCTTCGTCGCTGTAGTACTCGATCACGATCCGACCGCCACGCCGGGATCGGGCAAGTCGGACCTTCGTGCCGAGCGCCCGTCGAAGGTCCTCCTCGACGCGCTCGAGGTCGGGGTCCATTGGCCGCCGGGCGGGATCGGCGCGCTGGGGGCGAGGTTCGCGCAGGCGGCGAACGAGCTCCTCGGTCTGGCGGACCGAGAGCTCGCGCTCCACGACCGTGAGGACGATCTTCTCCTGGAGCTGGGGAGGCAGGCCGCCGATCGCCCGGGCGTGGCCCTCGCTGAGGGTGCCCTCGACGACCGCCGCCTGGACGGCCTCGTGCAGCTCGAGCAGGCGGAGCGTGTTGGCGACGGTCGAGCGGGCCCGCCCGACCCGTTCGGCGAGACGGTCCTGGGTGAAGCCGAAATCATCGATGAGCTGCTGATAGGCTCGTGCGGCCTCGAGCGGGTCCAGGTCTTCGCGCTGGAGGTTCTCGACGAGCGCAAGCTCCAGCTGCTCCCGGTCGGCGAGCTGCCGAACGACCGCAGGGATCCGGGCCAGCCCTGCCAGGCGAGCGGCCTCCACCCGTCGCTCCCCGGCCACGAGCTGGTAACCGTCGATCGTCTCCGTCACGAGGATGGGTTGGATCACCCCATGCTCGCGAATGCTCGCGGCCAGGGTCGCGAGGGCGGCCGGGTCGATCCGGGTCCTCGGCTGGCGCGGGTTCGCGGCGATCCGGTCGAGCCCGATCTCGATCGAACCGGCGGCCTGGGGCGCCCGCAGCGGGATGAGGGCGGCAAGGCCGCGACCAAGGCCCTGGGGTCGATCGGACGATCCGCTCATCACGCGACCATGGCCTCCGCGGTCCGGCCGGCCGCGGCGGCCGCCGCTGGGTCAGCCTCGATCGGGGTCGCGGCCGTCCCAGGACCGATCGCGGGTCCGTCCGCGGCGGCCCCGCCGCCGCGACGCCGGCCGGCCGCGCCGCGGAACTCGGCGGCCAGGGCCCGATAGGCCGTCGCACCCGGCGAGGTCGGGGCGTAGAGGTGGATCGGCTTCCCATGGCTCGGAGCCTCGGACAGCCTGACGCTGCGCGGGATCACGGTCTCGAAGACGCGACTCCCGAGGTAGGCGCGGACCTCCGACGCCACCTGGGACGAGAGGTTCGTGCGGCCGTCGAACATCGTCATGACGGCGCCATCAACGGCCAGCTCCGGATTCAGGTGGTCACGGACGAGGTTGATCGTGGCGATGAGCTGGGTCAGGCCTTCCAGGGCGTAGTACTCGCACTGGATCGGGATGAGCGTCCCATCCGCCGCGGTCAGGGCGTTGACGGTCAGGAGGCCGAGCGATGGCGGGCAGTCGATGAGCACATGGTCGTAGCGATCGACGATCGGGGCGAGCAGCCGGCCGAGGCGCCGTTCACGCTGCTCGAGAGGCGCCAGCTCGACCTCGGCACCGGCGAGGGCGATCGACGAGGCCACGAGGTCGAGGCCGGGAACGGCCGTGGGTCGGATCAGGGCCTCCAGGGCCTGGGCATCGACGATCGCGTCGTAGACGGACACGGCCGCCGACCGATCGCCGCCCAACCCGCTCGTGGCGTTGCCCTGGGGATCGAGATCGACGATGAGGACGCGGTCGCCCGCCAAGGCGAGATAGCTGGAGAGATTGACGACCGTGGTGGTCTTGCCGACGCCGCCCTTCTGGTTTGCACAGGCGATCGTGCGGCCCACCTAGGTCCCCGGCCGAAGTTGAATCACAGGACCGAATTCTACCATTTCAACCCTTCCGGACGGCTCTGCGCGGCTCGTCCCCCGATCGGGGTGTCGCCGCGGCCGCGATGCTCGGGGCCGATCCTGGAAGTCTCCCACCGAGGGCTTCACTGCGGATCATCAGGCGCCGCCGGAGCGCGGTGTCGGGCCCGACGCTGCCGCCACCCGGCGCCTCCGCCACCCGGCACCGCGGTTGTCGGCGCCGCCGCCCGGCACCGCGGTTGTCGGCGCTGCGCCCGGCGATCCGGGGCCGCCGCCCGTGCCCGGGCTGGTTGTTTCACGTGAAACAGTCGTGTGGTGCCGCAACGCTCGAGGACGGTCCCGTCATTGCCCGGCTCGGGGACCCGTGGGATACTGCGGCGCGGACGTGGCCGGGCCGTCCGCCGTCGGGGCGCGCCGATCCCGCCCTCGACACCAGGCCGGCAGCCGAGGATCAGCGCCGCTCATATGAGCCACCTTCTCGCCGCGGTCGGAGCGACGGCTGCCGCCCTCGTGGAGCTCAGCCTCGTCCCGTATCTCGACGTCGGGGGCGCACATCCGCACCCGGTCCTCGTCCTCGGGGTGATCTGGACCATCGCCGCCGGGATCGAGAGCGGCCTGACCTGGGCATTCGTGGGAGGTATCGCGCTCGACAGCTTGGCAGACCGTCCGCTGGGGGTTTCGGCGTTCGCCCTGCTGGTCTCGATCGGCGGCGCCAGCCTCGTCGGCCGATCGTTCGTCCGGATCCGGCCCCTCGCACCAGTGATCGCCGTTCCAATCCTGAGCCTCGTGAACTCGATGATCCTCTTCGCACTCCTCGCCGCCATCAAGCCGCCAGTCCTGCCGTCAGACCCCGTTGCGCTGCTGATGCCGGGGGCCGCGTATGACGCCGTCCTGGGCCTCGTCTTTGGGCCGCTGGCCGTTTCGATCCACGATCGGCGCAGCGCCGAGGAGCGGGTGGACTGGTGAGCACGGCCGATCCCCAGTACCTGGCGCCCCGAGCCAGCGACGAGCGGTCGCCGATTCGCTTCGTCGTCTTCGGCCTCGCCGTCGTCCTGGCCGCATCGGTCCTGACCGCCCGCCTCTTCGTCCTCCAGATCGGGAGCGCCGGCCACTTCACCGCCCTTGCCGAGCTCAATCGGACCGTGAACGAGGCCATCCCGTCGACGCGGGGCGTGATCTACGACCGGAACGGCGTGCCGCTCGTCACCAACGTCCCCGGCTACTCGGTGAAGATCAGGCCGGCCGACCTTCCCGAGGATCGACGGACCGAGGTCGTGGGCCGCCTCGGGGCGCTCCTGGGCCTGGACCCGGCCGACATCAACATCGCCATCGACTCCAACCCGGGATCCCGATTCGATCTCGTCCGGATCGCCGCGGACGTCGACCCGGCGGTTGCCAACTTCATCTCCGAGTCGCGCCTCGATCTGCCGGGCGTCGAGGTCGTGGTCGAATCACGCCGGGAGTACACGACCGGCCCACTCCTCGCGCAGGTCCTCGGCTACACCGGGCCGATCAACGCATGGCAGCTCCTGGAGCTGAGGCCGGAGGGCTATCTGCCGGACGACCTCCTGGGCGTGACCGGCGTGGAGGCCGAGTACGAGGCCGTGCTTCGCGGCACGTACGGCATCGAGAGCATCGAGAAGGACGCCCAGGGCCGGAAGCTCCAGGTGCTGCGCACCGTTACCGAGCCCGTTCCCGGCAATTCGCTCGAGCTCACGATCGGCGTCCAGGAGCAGCGTTGGGCCCAGCAGGCCCTCGAGTGGGGCATGAGCGAAGCCGGACTCAAGCGCGGCGTCGTCATCGTCATGAACCCTCAGACCGGCGAGATCCTGGCGATGGTCAGCCTGCCCACCTACGACGACAATCTCTTCGCCCACGGCATCAGCAACGCCGACTACCAGGCCCTGATCGGGAATCCGGACAAGCCGCTCACGAATCACGCGATCGCGGAGCATTTCCCGCCCGGCTCCACCTACAAGCTGGTGGCCGGCACCGGCGGTCTCGCCGACGGCGAGATCAGCGCGACCACGAAGCTCGCCACGAAGGGCTATCTGACCCTCGGCTCGACCCGCTTCTACGACTGGAACCGGCGCGGCTTCGGAGCCTGCAACATCATGTGCGGCTTCGGCCACTCAAGCGACACGTACTTCTTCCAGGTCGCGGGGATGCTCGGCATCGACCGGCTCGCGTATTGGGCCGGCGAATACGGCTTCGGGCAGCCGACCGGCGTCGACCTTCCCGGCGAAGTGTCGGGGATCGTGCCCTCGAACCAGTGGAAGCTCGAGACCCTGGGTACGCAGATCTACCCGGGCGAGGTCTACCAGGCCGGGATCGGGCAGGGCTACGACGTCGTGACCCCGCTCCAGCTCATCAATGCCTACTCGGCCCTTGCGAACGGCGGCACGCTGTACGAGCCGCGGGTCGTCAGGAACATCCTCGACGCCGACGGCAACATCGTCCAGGCGTACGAGCCGACGGTCCTCCGCGAGCTCGACGTCGATCCATCCGTGCTCAAGACGATGCGCCAGGCCGCCCGCAACGTGGTCCTCATCCGTCATACCTACAACCTCGTCGATCTCCCCATCGTCGTCGCCGGCAAGTCCGGCACGGCCGAGTTCGGGACCCGGGACGCCGAGGGCCGGCTGCCCTTCCACTCGTGGTTCGTGGCCTTCGTGCCGAAGGACCCGGCCAAGACGCCGAACGATCCGACCGGGATGAAGGCCGTGGCCGGAACCGATTCCGAGCTCGCCGTCCTGGCCTTCGCCTACGACTCCCGGACCCGCGGCAACGCCGCGACCGAGATCGTCAAGTACTACCTCCAGCTCCACTACGGGATCGAGGAGGACTACCGCAACTTCGATCTCCTCGAGCGCGGCAACTTCTACCAGTCGAACTGAGAGGCGATGGGCGTCATCAACGCGCGTGAGGCTCGTGTCACTGACTGGACGACCCGGTCCGTCGGAGCGATCTGGCGGGCCTTTGATCTGCAGCTCGCGACCTACGCCATCTTCCTCACCTGCTTCGGGCTGGCGATGGCGTATTCCAATGCCGTTGCCGGCGGGGACGGGGCCCTGGCCAACGGCTCAGTCTTCCTCCGCGGTCTGCTCTGGACCGGGATCGGGCTGGTGGTCTTCACGATCGCGGCGGCGTTCGACTATCGCTGGCTGAAAACCCTGTCATGGCCGCTCTACGTTCTGCAGCTCGGCCTCCTGGGGCTGACGCTGGCGATCGGGTCCGGCGTCGGTGGGTCGTCCCGCTGGGTCTCGATCCTGGGTCTCCAGTTCCAGTTCAGCGAGCTGGCCAAGATCCTGATGATCGTCGTCCTGGCGAACTACCTCGGATCCCGCCAGGGTCGGCTCGACTCGATCTGGTCGATCCTGGGCGCTTGCCTCCTGGCCGGACCGCCCTGGCTGCTCGTCATGGCCCAGCCGGATCTCGGCACGTCGCTCGTGTTCGCCGCGATCCTTGCCGGGATGCTGTTCATGGGCGGGGCCAGCCTGCGCTGGCTGAGTGCGATGGTCCTCACGGTCGTGGCGCTCCTGCCGTTCGCCTGGACGTACCTCCTCGAGGACTACCAGAAGCTCCGCCTGACCTCGTTCCTCGACCCGACGGCCGACGTCCGGGGCGCCGGGTACCAGCTCTTCCAGTCCCAGATCGCCGTCGGCTCCGGGGGCTGGTTCGGCAAGGGCCTCACGAACAGCACCCAGAATCAGCTCGACTTCCTGCCCGTCCAGACGACCGACTTCGTCTTCGCGATCCTGGCCGAAGAGCTCGGCTTCATCGGGGCGCTGGTCGTGATCGGCCTGTTCATCGCCCTCCTCTGGCGCATCCTGGTCTCGAGCTGGCGCTCCAGGGACCCGTTCGGGACGCTCTTCGGCGCCGGATTGGCGTCGATGATCCTGTTCCAGGTCTTCGTCAACGTCGGGATGGTCACCGGGATCATGCCGATCACGGGCATCCCGCTGCCGTTCATCACCCACGGTGGTGCCTCGCTCATCAGCATCGCGGCGGGCCTCGGGATCCTCCAGAGCATCAACATCCGGCAGGGCCGGGCGGAGTGGTGAGGCGGCCCGCCGAGGCCGGTTCACGGCCGGTCAACGTCGTCCCTCGACGCGCGCCCGCCGACACCGGTGGGTATCCTCACGCCATGGATGCGAGCGTGGCGATCCGGGAGTCGATGGACGGGCGGCGGTCCACGCCCTCGTCACCGGTGGTGGCGGCCGGGCCTGAGCGGACCACATGACGGAGGGATTTCGCATCGCTCGGCAAACGCCCGTTGCCGAGTGTCAAACGAACCTTGCCATCGAGCCCCTGCTCGTCGCTGCCGACGACGATCTCCTGTCGGTGATGCGGCGTGCCGCCTCCCAACCGTCAACGCGGCTGATCGGAGTTGTCGACGCTGACGGCAGGCTCGTCGGCGTCCTGCCGATCCTCCGCCTCGCGGAATCCGTCGTGGCGCGGGTCGTGCCTGAGGCGCTCCTCGGCGACATCGCGGACATTGCCGGGGTCGCGCGGTTTGGACACGCCGTCGAGGCACGCCTGGTCCGCGACGTGATGCTCGAGCCAGCAGCGATCGCGCCGACCGCCACCATCGGCGACGCATTCCGGCTCATGCACCAGCGACGCCTGTCCGGGCTGTACGTGGTGGAGGCCGACGACCGGCCTACGGGCTACCTCGATCTCCTCGAGCTCGCGATCGTCTACGTGGAGGCGATCGAGGCGAGCGAGGCGATCGAAGCGAGCGAGCGAGAGTCGACGCGAGGTGGCCAGGGAGCGGGTGCCCCGCGGTCCGACGGCTGATCGCGATGGACGTCTGGATCGCCGGCTTCATCTTCGTCGCCACGTACGCGGTCATCGCCACCGACCGCCTCGACAAGACCGTCGCCGCGCTCTTCGGTGGCGTCCTCATGATCGTCCTGGGTGTCATCAGTCAGGAGGCGGCATTCGAGGCGATCGACTTCAACGTCATCTTCCTCCTCGCCGGGATGATGGCCCTGGCCGGGGTGCTGGCCAGGACCGGCTTCTTCCAGTGGCTGGCTATTCGGTCGGTCAAAGCCGCCAACGGCAATCCATTCCGCCTGCTCATCGTGCTGGCCATCATCACGGCGGTCCTGAGCGCGTTCCTGGACAACGTCACCACGGTCGTTCTCATCGCCCCCGTGACCCTGTACATCGCGACCGTCCTGCACATCTCTCCCGTGCCGTTCCTCGTCACCGAGATCGGTGCGTCCAACATCGGGGGGACCGCGACGCTCATCGGCGACCCACCGAACATCCTGATCGCCTCCGCGGCCGGCATCGACTTCCTGACCTTCCTGGCGAATCTGGGCCCGCCCGCGGTGGTGATCTTCATCGCGTACATCGCGGCCGTCCGCTTCATGTTCAGGGGCGTGCTGGAGATCCATGACGACGTTCGTGACTCTGTCCTCGCCCTCGATGAGCGCGAGGTCTTGACGGATCCACGTCTCCTCAGGATCAGCCTTGCCGTCCTGGCGGCGACGATCACCGCCTTCCTCTTCCATGGCCTCGTCGGTCTCGAGCCGGCGACGATCGCCCTCCTTGGGGCCGCGGTCCTGATGATCGTCGGCAAGCTCGACTCGGAGCAGGTGCTGGCGGTCGTGGAATGGCGGACGCTGTTCTTCTTCGTGGGATTGTTCATGCTGGTCGAGGGGATCGTCAACGTCGGGATCATCGCGGCCATCACCGAGGGCCTGCTGTCGGCTACGGCCGGTGACCAGAGCTTGACCACCCTCGTCCTGCTGTGGCTCAGCGGACTGGCCTCCGCGGTCATCGACAACATTCCCTACACCGCGACTGCGCTGCCGATCGTCGCGCAGATGGGCGATGCCGGGCTCGACACCGGCCCGTTGTGGTGGGCGTTGGCGCTCGGCGCGGACCTCGGCGGCAATGCGACGATCGTCGGCGCATCGGCGAACGTCGTCGTCGCGAACCTTGCTGCCCGAGCGGGACACCCCATCTCGTTCCGCGAGTACCTGCCGTACGGCGTCGCGGGAACCCTCGTCGCGCTGCCGATCAGCACCGTCTACGTCTGGATTCGGTACCTCACCTGACCGACCCGCGGTCTCGCTTTCGGCATGGCCGCCCGCACGTCGTCAGGCCTCGATCATGGTTCGCCCCCGCCGGGGCGACCGGCGGCGACCTGTCTGCCACGCGCCTGGTCGGAGACGGGCACCGGCACCCCGACGGGTGCCTGCGTCGAGGCGTCGAGCGCCGGCGCGACAGGCGCGACGCCCTGGCCAGGCTCGCCCTCCACGCCGTCCGACGAGGCGCCGGTGGGAGCCGCGTCCGAAGCATCGGGACTTCCGGCCGAGCTGGGCGGACGTGAGCTGGGCGGACGTCCGCCGGGCACGCTCAGCCGGCCGAAGAGGTAGCCGTACACGTCGCGCGCCGCGGCCGTGACGGGCAGGGCCAGGATCGCCCCCAGCAGCCCGGCGACCGACCCGCCCACGACGAGGGCGAGCATGACCACGCTCGGGTGGAGATTCGTCGCGTCGCCCTGGATCTTGGGTACCAGGAGGTTGTTCTCGACCTGCTGGATGGCCAGGTAGAGGAGCGTCGCCGCCCCGGCGGCCTCGATCCCGGTGGTCGCGGCGAGCAGGATCGCCGGGATCGCGGCGAGGATCGGCCCGATGATCGGCAGGAGCTCGAGGACCCCGGCGATGACCGCCAGGAGGACGGCGAAGCGGCCAAAGATCGGGTCGACGGTGGCGCCCAGGGCGAGGAGACCGACGAATGTCGCGATCCCCACGGCCAGACCGAGAATGACCTGGGCCCGGACCCACGAACCGAACACCCGGGCCACGACGGCGATCACGGCATCCACGTCGGCGCGCCATTCCGGCGGGATCGAGGCCTGGAACGATCGAACGAGCGACGGCCGGTCCTTGAGGAGGTAGAACGCCCACACCGGCACGATCAGGAAGGCGAAGACCGTCCCGACGAACCCGGTCGTCGCCCTTAGGACCGGGAGGATCACCGCAGGATCGAAGCCGATGTCGCCGCTGGCGAGCTTCGCCAGCCACGCGTCGACGGCCTCGCGGATCGCGGGCGGCAGCTCCAGGCCTCGGTACACGGCGCCGAGCCGCTCCAGCTCGGCTCGCAGCTCGTCCACCAGGCCGGGCAGATCAGCGGCGAACAGCCGGATCTGGTCGACGAGTGGCCGGAGCATGAGATTCAGCCCCTCGACGACGAGGATCACCGTCGCGGCGTAGACGACGAGGATCGCGAGCGGCCGCGAGACCCCGTGCCGGGCGAGCCACTCGATCGGCGGGGCAAGGAGATAGACGATCAGGAGTCCGACGATGAACGGCCCGAGCGCCTCGCGGCCGGCATACAGGACGATCCCGAGGACCGCAGCCGCGGTCGCGAGCAGCGCCACCCGCGGTGTCATCGGGGGGAGGCGTCGGGCGGCAGCGACCATCCTTCCGGCAGACTAGCAGCATGGAGCCCACCAGCCGGCCCCCGGCGGCCGCGCCGGGCGGGGGGATCGTCCCAGCCGAGCCGCGCCAGCGTTGGCGCGTCCGGTTTCGCCGCCGCGCCGACGCTCCGGCCCTGGCCCAGCGCGAGCAGCTGGCGGCCTGGGAGGCGGCGCTCGAGTCCAGCGGCCTCCCGCTCGTCGGCCTCGATCTTCCGGTGCCGCGTCCCCGGATCGTCCTCGCCGCGCCCCTGGCCGTCGGCATGGCCGCCGACGGAGAGCTCATCGACCTGTTCCTGGCGACTCGCCTGACCGGGGCCGAGGTCCGGGCCGCCGTCGCCGACTCGCTGCCGACAGGCCATGAGCTGGTCGATCTCCACGACGTCTGGCTCGGCGAGCCGGCCCTCTCGGGTCGGGTCGCCGCCGCCGACTACCGGATCGGGATCGGCACGATGGCCGGGACGCCGGATCGCGCGACGCTCACGCTCGCCGCCGCGCGGCTGATCGGTGCCAGGACGCTCCTGCGCACGCGCGACAAGGGCGGGCGGCCCGTCGAGTACGACCTCCGCCCGCTCGTCGCGGCAATCGAGGTCCTGGACACGCCGCGCGACGCCATCCAGCTGAGGATCAGGACACGCTTCGATCCCGAGCGGGGCGTGGGTCGGCCCGAGGAAGTCGTTGCGGCCCTGTCGGAGCTCATCGGCGACCCACTGGTGGTTGCCTGGATCGTCCGCGAGCGCCTCGTGCTCGGCGACGAAGCCTGACCGTCACCCGCGGGCCCGCCGATCGGGCGGTTCACACCGTCACGCTCGCCGCCCGGACCCGGCCCGATTGCGCTCGAACCGGCATCGCCGTACACTTCGCGTTCGCGCCTCGATCAGGTCGGGGTGCCCAACCCCTGTCTCACAGGCCGCGGTCGTTCAACCGCGCGACCGCCAGTCACGTCCGCAGAGGATCCATGTACGCAGTCATCGAGACCGGCGGGAAGCAGTACCGCGTCGAGGTCGGCACGGAGCTGGAGGTCGAGCTCCTCGAGGTGAGCCCGGGCGACGCCGTCACGCTCGACCGGGTCCTGCTCGTCGCCGACGGCGAGACGACCGCCATCGGCCGGCCCGTCGTCGAGGACGCCTCCGTCGCCGCCGAGGTCCTCCGCCAGGCCCGCGGCGAGAAGCTCATCAACTTCAAGTACGGTCCCAAGACGCGGCGCCGGGTCAAGAAGGGCCACCGCCAGGAGCTGACCGTCCTGCGGATCAGCGACATCGTCCTGGGTGGCCGGAGTGCGGCCGCCGACGCGAAGAAGGCCGCCGAGGCCAGGATCACCGAGCGCCAGCGCCTCGAGGAGGCGGCTCGCCGCCAGGCCGAAGCCGACGCGGCGCTCGCGGCGAAGCTCAAGCCGCCGAC
>JBFMEV010000002.1:0-139018 GCA_040752335.1 Chloroflexota bacterium | reverse complement strand
CCTTGACCCGGGCGAAGCTTCGGGCGCCGGTGTCCGGGTCGCGGAGGCCGACCGCGATCGACAGGGTCAGCGTCGAGATGTACGGGAAGCGGTGGCCGGGGTCGACGGCCAGGGGCGTGAGGACGGGGTGGATCTCGTCGAGGAAGCGCTGGCGCAGGGCGGCATGGTCCCCGGGGACCCGGGCGTAGGGGACGAGCTCGATGCCCGCCCGCCGGAGGTCCCCTCGGAGCGCCCGCAGGATCGCCGAGTGCTCGGCCACGAGCTCCACGACCCGGGACCGGACGGCCTTCAGCTGGGCTGCCGGCCCCGGCCCCTCCGCCGGGAGGGTCGTGATCCCCGCCCGGACCTGCTCGCGCAGGCCGGCCACCCGGACCTGGAAGAACTCGTCGAGGTTGTTGGCGAAGATCGACAGGAAGCGGACGCGGTCGAGCAGCGGGTTGCGCTCGTCGCGGGCCTCGTGGAGGACACGCGCGTTGAACTCGACCCAGGACAGCTCCCGGTCGAGGTACCGGGCGCGGCGGCTCCGCCTCGGCTTGTGCTTCCGCTCCGGTACGGGCGCCGCCTCGACGAGGCGGACGGCGGGCATGGCTGGCATTCGATGAATCACCGTCGGCGTTCGATCCCGGCCGGCTCCCGGGCCGCCGCGGGTCGGCCGCCGAATCTAGCACGCGATTGTTATCGCCCGGCGCGTCACCGGCCCTCGACCGTCTTGGGCGCGTCCCCGGTCCGAGGCTCACGAGCGTGGCTCAGGCGATCGCGAGCATCCACGCGTGTCGAGATGCCGATCGATCTCCGCCGGGCGTGATCGGCCAGGCGCCACGCTCACATCGCATGGTCCTCATGAACCAGCTTCATGAGCTGGGCCGCTAACCCTCCGCGACGTAGCGTCGCTCGCCGGTGTGAGGATCCACGAGGACCCGCATCCGGCGGCCCGTCGTGGGGTCGACGAAGACCTCGGCCGTGGGCCGGAAGCGGGGCTCGATCGCGGCACCCGGCGCCTCGCCACCGCCCGGACCGGGAGCGTCGTTCTTCTTCTCGGCCGCCTCGGAGCGATAGCGGTTGCGCTCGATGAGCGGCAGGATCACGAGGACGGCGCCGACGCCCACCGTCGAGAGACCGGCCGCCCCGACCTCCGGGACGAGGATGATCGAGGCCAGTCCGGCGAGCATCGTGACGACGCCAAGGGCGACGATCGCGCCGCGGACGAGGAGGCCCATCGCTACTCGACGGGCTGTGCCGCGTCGGCGTCCGGGACGACGATGACGGCCGTGCCGTAGGCCACGATCTCGGACATCGTGCCGGCCAGCTCGGAGCTGTCGAAGCGCATCGAGATGACGGCGTTGGCGCCCATGAGCGTGGCGTTCTTGACCAGCCGGTCGAGCGCCTGGCGGCGGGTGTCCTCCAGGAGCTCGGTGTACTCGTGGATCTCGCCGCCGCCGAGCGAGCGGAGGCCGGCGATCAGGTTGCCGGAGAAGCCGCGGCTGCGGACGACGAGCCCAAAGGTCTGGCCCTTCGTCTCGACGACGCGGTGGCCCGCCACGAACGGCGCGGTGGAGACGATCACGCGAGAACCTCCCGGGAGCGCGGCGATGGATCGGAGGAGCGCCGGGCCGTGCACGCCGCGCACGGGCACCGGTCGCGCAGGAGCACGAAGGGGTAGTAGCCGGTGTGGTGGCCGTCGGCCCACTCGGGGGCGATCGCGTACGAGCCCACGAGGTGGACGTTGACGAGCCGCGTCTGTTCCGCGGTCAGGGTCGGCCCCGTGTCGAGCCAGCCTGGCAGGCCGGCCTCGCCGCGACAGTAGGCGCAGGGACACAGCCAGCGCAGGCCGACCGCCTCGAAGGTTGAGCTGTGGCCGTCGGCCCAGTCGATGGCCAGGGTCCCCGCGGACCGGTCGGCGTGGATCCGGACGGGCGTCGCCGACTCCGGGGCTGACTGCATGCTCACGGCGGGATTGTGCACCGGCGGACGGCGGGGCGCCGGGTGCGGGATCGCCGTGGAGCGAGCCGGGCCGATGGCGGCCGGGCCGGGCCGATGTCGGCCGGGCCGGGCCGATCGGCCCGCGACGGCCGGCCGATCCGACCGATGATGGCCGCCGCGATTCCCGCGATCATGGGCAGGTGACCGCGACCCTGCCCACGGACCTCCCGGCTTCGGCCCACGGGCTGCCCGTCGCGGAGCTGGCGGCGGCGCTCGAGGTGGACCCGGCGACCGGCCTGGAGCCCGGCGAAGTGGCCAGGCGGGCGGCCCTCTCCGGACCCAACGAGCTGGAGCCGCGGCAGCGGGGATCCGTTCTCCGCATGGTCGTGGAGGCGGCGACCGAGCCGTTCGTCCTGCTCCTGGCTGCCGCGGCCATCGGGGCGATCTTCCTGGGCGAGGTTCGCGACGGGCTGCTCATCCTCGTCGGGTTGCTCCCGATCGTCGGCGCCGACGTCGTCACCGAGTACCGCGGCGAGCGGGCCCTCGATGCCCTGCGCGACGCGTCGGCGCCCATGGCCAGGGTCCGCCGGGCCGGGGCCGCCCTCGACGTCACCGCGGCGACCCTCGTGCCGGGGGACGTCGTCCTCCTCCGTGGCGGCGACGTGGTTCCGGCCGATCTCCGCCTCACCCGCGCCGACCGTCTCGTCATCGATCGGAGCGTCCTGACCGGCGAATCCGTGCCGGAGCCCGGGCGGCCGGAGCCGGACCAGCCCGGGGCCCTTCTCGCCGACCGCCGCTCGATGGGCTTCGCCGGCACGAGCGTAGTCGGCGGCCGGGGCGAGGGGATCGTCGTGGCGACCGGGACCCGGACCGAGGTCGGCCGGATCGCGGGCCGGCTCGCCCGCAAGGTCGTCCGCCGGTCGCCCCTCCAGCGCGAGCTCGACCGGCTCGTCCGGATCCTCCTCGTCGTCGCCATCGCCCTCATCGCCATCGTCTCCGGCCTCGGCTTCATTCGCGGCCAGTCGCTCGGCGAGAACGTCCTGGCCGGCATCTCGGCCGCGATCGCGGCGATCCCCGAAGAGCCGCCGGTGCTCCTTGCCGTGATCCTCGGTCTCGGTGCCTACCGGCTTCTCCGGCGGGGCGTCCTCGTCCGGCGCCTCAACGCCGAGGAGGTCCTCGGGGCGATCGACCTCATCGTGACCGACAAGACGGGCACGCTCACGGTCAACCGGCTCGACGTCGCTTCGATTCGGGGGCCGGGCGGCCGGATCGAGGAGCCGGCCGCCCGGCGCGAGATCCTCGTCTCGGGCCTGCGAGCCGAGGCCGACGCCTGGGCCCGGGCGGACGGCACCGCACCGGGGGCCTTCACCCGGGCCCTCGAACGGGCCCTGGATGCCGAGGGCGCGTCGCACGACCTGCCGCTCCACGAGCTCATCGATGCCGAGCCACCGACGACCGACCGACCGATCTCGCTGACGGTCACCCGTCGCGCCGGCGGTCCCGAGCGGCTGGCCAGCGGGGCGCCGGAGGCGGTCCTGGCGATGGTCGCCCTCGAACCCGATGCCGAGCACGAGGCCTGGCAGCGCGAGATCGAGGCCGGCGCTGCGGCCGGCGAGCGGCTCATCGGGATCGCCCGGGCCGACGGCCTGCCCGGCGATCCCGCGGGCTGGCGCATGCTCGCCCTCATCGGCTTCGCCGATCCACTCCGGCCGGGCATGGAGGGCGCCCTCCACGAGGCCCAGGCGGCGGGCATCCAGACGATCGTCGTGACCGGCGACCATCCCTCGACGGCGGCGGCGATCGCCCGGGCCGCGGGCCTCGGTGGCGAGCGGATCGCGACCGGCGGCGAGCTCGCCGGCTGGGACGACGAGCGCCTCGCGCGGGAGCTCCCGGACCTCCACATCGTGGCCCGCTCCACGCCGGAGCAGAAGGAGAGGATCGTGCGCGTCGCCCGCGCAAGCGGACGGCTCGTGGCCGTCACCGGTGACGGCGTCAACGACGCCCCGGCGCTCCACAACGCGGATGTGGCCGTGGCCATGGGGTCCGGCACGGCCGTCGCCCGCGAGGCCGCCGACCTCGTCCTTGGCGATGACTCATTCGCGACGCTGCTCTACGGGCTGCGCGAGGGCCGGCGGATCGTCGACAACATCCAGAAGGGCCTCGTCTTCCTCGTCTCGACTCATGTCGCCTTCCTCGGCTTCATCCTCATCGCGACGCTGGCGGGGTTCGGCCAGCCGCTCCTGCCGATCCAGATCCTGTGGATGGAGCTGTTCATCGATTCGGCGACGTCGATCGCCTTCGAGCGCGAGCCGGGCGAGCCCGATGTCATGTCCCGGCCGCCGCGGCGGTTCGGGGCCCCGCTGCTCGGCGCCGGGATCCTGCTCAGGATCGGCGTGGCCGGCGGCTTCACCGCCGCCGCCGCCCTGTGGCTCATGGTCAGCCACCCCGGCGACGACGAGCACGTCCGCTGGCTCGCATATACCGCCCTCGTCTGCGGCCAGGTCGTTCGGGCGTATGCCAATCGCAGCCTCCGGATCCCCGTCCTGCGCATCGGCCGGAACGGCGTCCTGGCCGCGGGCGCCCTCCTCGTCGTCATCGTCCAGGCCGCGATCCCGTTCATCCCGGCGGTGCGCGACGCCTTCCGCGCCTCGCCCCTCGACCTCGAGGAGTGGCTCCTCGTCGCCGTCGTGGCGCTGGCCCCGGCGGTGGCCGCTGAGCTCATCCGGTTCCGCGCCCGGACCGCCTGGGTGGCCTGAACTAAGACTGCACCCGCTCTGCGACCCTACCGTCCCGGAGCCTGATCACCCGGTCGCAGCGGCTGGCCACAAGCGGGTCGTGGGTGGCCACGATGACGGTCATCCCCCTCGTGCCGCGGAGGTCGAGTATGAGGTCCACGATCGCGGCTCCGGTGACAGAGTCGAGGTTCCCAGTCGGTTCGTCAGCGAGGAGCAGCCCCGGGTCGTTGATGAGGGCCCGAGCGATCGCCACCCGCTGCTGCTCCCCGCCAGACAGCCGCGAGGGCAGCGAGTTGCCGCGGCCGCCCAGACCGACGGCGTCGAGCAACTCCCCGGCCCGGGCGAACTTGTCGTACGGCGTCCGGTACGGGAGCACCGGCGCGGCGACGTTGTCCCTGACGCTCAGCGCTGGCAGCAGGTGGAAGCGCTGGAAGACGAAGCCGATTGTCCGCCGGTAGGCGGCCTGCTGACCACGGCCGAGCGCTGTCACCTCGCGGCCGCCCACCACGACCGTGCCCGCGTCGGGGGCGTCCATGGCGCCGATCACGTGGAGGAGGGTTGATTTGCCGGAGCCTGATGGCCCGACGACCGCGACGGCCTCGCCATCGCCAATCGCCAGCTGGACGTCCTCGAGGGCAGTCACGACCTGACCGTCCCTCGCATAGTGCTTGGAGACGCCAGTCAGCTCGATTGCGTAGCCCATCCTCACTCCTCGGCCAGGACCGCCGGCGGCGTCATCCGCGAGATGAGCGAAGCGGGGACCAGGGCGGCGAGCAGCGTCACGCCCGTCCCGCCGGCGGCCGCGATGAGCCCGGCGAGGACGATCTCCCCTGGCGGACCTCCCACCCCGGCGGCCAGGCCGACGCCGACCATCGCGCCGGGAACGCTGCCCAGGAGCGCGATCCCCAACCCCTCGACCGCGATCATCCGCACGAGGTGCCCCTCCTGCCAACCGCTCGCTCGGAGCGCCACCAGCTCGGCCGCTCGCTCCCGGAGGTTCAGGAACAGGACGTCGGCCACCGAGACGGCGGCGAGACCGACGGCCATCGCGACCGCCAGGTAGTCGACGCCCCGGATCTGGACCGAGATGACCGCCCCGAGGGCGCTGCCGACCAATGTTCCCTTGAAGGCGAGCGTGATCGCGAGCAGCAGCGCGAGCGCGGCGACGCCGATGAACAGCCCGATGGACGCGACGAGCGTCCGGCCGGGCAGGCGCCAGAGATTCATGAGCCCCATCGAGGCGAGGCCGCGGACGCGCCGGCCCAGGTTGCGCTCGGCAACGGCCGGGCGGACGGCGTCGATGGGCAGCAACCTGGACGCTCGCCACGCGGACGGGACTCCGGCCAGCGTCGCCAGAATCGCCGCCACCGGTGCCACAAGGAGGACTTGGGTGAGCGGCATCTCCAACCCGAGGATGTCTACCAGGGCGACAGCCAGGCCGGTCCCGGCCAGCCCGGCCAGCAGGCCGACGAGAGCGACCTCTCCAAGCACGGCGGCGAAGATCCGCGACCGCGACCAGCCAAGGGCGAGCAGGGTGCCGAGCTCGGTTCGCCGGCTGCGGACCGAAGCCAGGGCGCCGTTCGTCACGAACAGGCCGGTGACGAACAACACCAGCGCGAACAACGCGAGGCTCTTGCGGTCGACCGCCTGGAGGATCGTGATCGCGATGCCCTTCCTGGTCCAGCCCTCCCGGACCAGGAGTGCCGGCTGACCATACTCACCGGGCGCCAGGTGAACGAGGATCGGTGCCGGCGAGGAGCCAGCGGTGACGTCAACGGCGAGCCCGGTCTGCTCGTGGATGGCCAGGGCCACGGCATTGATCCGAGCCAGGCTCAACGGATCGGGCCCGGTGACCCCGGCGACCCGCACCCGGATGGCGCTGATGGGCGCCTCCGGGTCGCCGCCCTCGAAGTACTTCGGGTCGAGCATCCCCATCGCGGCTTCGAGGGTCGTGAAGAGGAACGGCGGCTGCTGCACGTAGCCGCCGAGGTTCATCGTCGGGAGCAGGTTGCCGCCTGCGAGTGCCTCGATGCTCGCGGCGTCGGCGGGCTCGACGAGTGGTGGCTCATACGACTCGAGCGGCACCTTGGAGAGGGGGCTGAAGCCGGGCAGCCTGGCCGGGTCGAAGCGTCCGACGATGTCGAAGCTGGCGTACGGCCAACCCAACGTTCCGTCGCCGAGCTCGCCGACGACGCCGTCGTGAATGGCGAGCTGGCGATATTGGACGTCCTGGTTTCCGGGCGGCGCTGGATACCACCCGCCCTCGTACGTCCGGCTGCCCCACGCCGCCTTCAGGTCCTGCTGGACCGGCAGGGCCTCGAGCTCATCGGCCGCCAGCGTCCGGTAGCCGGCCGACGACGCCGTCCAATACGTAAGCGCCGCCCAGTCGATCGACACCGGCGGTCCGCCGACGACGGGTTCCTCGAAGAGCTTGTCGTACAGCTCGTCGTTCGAGAGTGTCTCCGTAGCGATCACGTCGCCCGGCAGCCGTCCAAAGTCGGCGCCCGCGTCGGGCAACCCGGCCATGGCCGGCAGGTCAACGTCCGCGGGGAGCTCGATCGCTTCAGCCTTCACATGGAGAGAGACGTCAGCGAATGTCCGGGTGCTGACGATGACCGGGATCGTCGGGCCGAACGGCCCATGCGTGTAGCTCTCGCCCTCGCGCAGCCCTCGCCCGCTGCCCACGAGCGCGCCTCGCAGATTCAGCAGCCGATCCTCCTGGACGGGATCGATCGCGGCGAGGAGCAGCGGGAAATAGACGGCGGTGGTGACCCACCGCCCCGCCGGCTTCTCAATGCATTCCAGGAGTCCAACCGGGAGCTGGAACGGGCTGGCCTCCTCGGGGCGACCGAGGTAGTACCCGTCGTCGGGGGCGCACGAGGATTGCGGTGGCGTGATGTAGATGTAGTCCTGTCGGCCGGGATACTGAGACAGCCCGCCGTTCGCCTCCCAGGTGAACCGGATCCGGTACAGGCCTGAGGGCTGAGACGCGAGCAGGAGGTCGGCCGGAATGCGCACCGCCGCAAAGGGCATAACGAAACCGACGTTGGCGACCGGGGCGGCCACATCCACCCCCAGCACCTCAAGGATCACCTGCCACTCCTCGAGGCTGATCCCGCCGCGGAGGCCACTCAAGTAGTTGGGCCGGACGAGTCCCTGCATCTCCTCGAGGTCAGTCGAGCTGCCGGGCGGCCGCACCAGGATGTCGTAGGCGCTCCGGAAGTTGGCCTCGACGATTCCCTTGGTCTGGATCGTTCCCGTCGTGGCCGCTGAGGTGAGCAGCACGAAACTGACCGCGGCCGCGAGGATGCCGCTGGCGAGGGCGAGCGTTCGGCTCTTCGCCCCCACCAGCTGACGCCAGAGGAATCTCGTCACGCCTGTCCCTTCTCAAGCGGTCGCAGAGAGGGCTAGCGGTAGGAGCATAGCCATCAAGACGCCGACATGCGCGATCGCAACACCGAGGCCCGTGCATGGAGCAGGAGTACACGCCTGGACGTCGGCCATCAGCTTGAGGGTATGGGTCAGACGGCTTGCTCTCGCGTGGGCTGCCCCGGACGATCGGGTCACGGGACGGCCGGCCGATCCGGGGCTATCCTCGCCCGCGTGTCGCTCGTCATCGATCGCCTGAGCAAGCGCTTCGGCCGCGTCCAGGCGCTGGACGACCTGGCGCTCGAGATCCCGGCCGGCCACGTCTTCGGCTTCCTCGGCTCGAACGGGGCGGGCAAGACGACGACGATGCGGATCGCCCTGGGGGTCCTCCGCGCCGACAGCGGCACGATCGCCTGGCGCGGGGTCGACCATCGGCGTCTGTCACGCGCGACCTGGGGCTACCTGCCCGAGGAGCGTGGCCTCTACCCGAAGATGACGGTCCTGGACCAGCTCGTCTTCTTCGCCCGGCTCCACGGCATGGCCGCCTCCGACGCGCACCGCACGACCCTCGAGTGGCTGGCCCGGCTGCGAGTCCCGGACTTCGCGACGCGCCGCGCCGACGAGCTCTCGAAGGGCAACCAGCAGAAGGTCCAGTTCCTGGCCGCGGTCCTCCACGATCCCGACGTCCTGCTCATGGACGAGCCCTTCACCGGCCTGGACCCGGTCAATGTCGTCCTCCTGCGGCAGGCCATCCTGGAGCTCCGCGACCGGGGCAAGACGATCGTCCTCTCGACCCACCAGATGGAGACGGTCGAGGCGATGTGCGAGTCCGTCGCGATCATCGACCGCGGCCGCCTCGTGGTCACCGGCACGCTCCGGGACGTCAAGCGCTCGACCGGCCGGCAGAGCGTCGTCCTCTCGGTTGAGGACGACGTCCGGATGGACTGGCTGCGCGACGTCCCCGGGATCCGGATCCTGCGGCCCGGCATCGAGCGGGTCGAGCTGGATCTTGAACCCGGCGTCGAGCCCGACATGATCCTCGCCGCGGCCCTGGCGCGGGGCGCCCGGGTCCGCCACTTCGAGGTCGCGGACCCGTCGCTCGAGCAGGTCTTCATCGAGCTCGTGGGCCACCCGGCCTCGGAGGACGAGACGCTGGCTCCGGGGCCGGCACCGGCGCCGCAGGCTGAGCCCGGAATCGAGGAGCGGGTCGCGTGACCGGTCGCGAGGACCCGATCTTCCCGAACGCCCGGATCGTCGCCCGGCGGGAGCTCACCGAGCGCGTCCGGAGCCGGCCGTTCTTCGCCTCGACCGTCCTCCTGGCAGCCCTCGCCGTCCTGGTCGCCTTCCTGCCGGTGATCCTCCGGGTCGTCGATCGGGGGACCGTCACCACGATCGCGATCGTGGCCGACGACCCGGCCCTGGCCGAGCGCTCCGCCCAGATCATGGGGAGCTTCCTGAGCCTCGCCGACGCCGGCTCCGGACGGGACTACGACTTCGTCACCGCGGCCGACCTCGGAGCCGTCACCGACGCGATCGGCGCCGGCCGCTACGACGGCGCGATCGTCGCCGAGCGCGACGCCGGCGGTCGTCTCGACTTCACCTTCCTCACCGGCGCCGAGATCGGCTCCGACCGGACCCAGTTCGTCCAGGTCGGCACGTTCGCGGTCGCGATCACGGAGTGGCTCGAGGAGAACGACCCCGAGGGGGACAACCCCTTCCAGGTCCCGACCCTGCAGGTCCTCGCCGCGGCCGGCCCGAACGCGGGTGGCGGCCCGCTGGGCGCGGGCGAGATCGCCAGCCGCCAGCTCTTCGGCACCGTGCTCGTCGTCGTCCTGTTCCTGACGATCGTCATCTACGGGATGTGGGTCGCCGCCGGCGTTGCCGTCGAGAAGGAGACGCGGGTCATGGAGCTCCTGATCAGCGCCGCGTCCCCCACCCAGCTCGTCCTCGGCAAGGTCGTCGGGATCGGGATTGCCGGCCTCCTCCAGTACCTGGCGATCCTCCTGCCGGCGCTCGTGGCGCTCGCCATCCAGGACCCGGTGGCCCGGCTCATCGGGTTGGCGGGCGGGGTGACGACGCCGCTGGCCGGGATCGCGCCGTCGCTGTTCGTGGCGTACGGGGCTTTCTTCGTCCTCGGCTTCACGCTCTACGCCCTGATCTACGCCGCCGCCGGCTCGCTCGTGAGCCGGGTGGAGGACCTCCAGGTCATCGCCCTGCCGATGAGCCTCATCGGGATCGCCGGTTACCTCCAGGCGGTGCTGGCCCTGTCGGGCGGGATCGGCGGGCTGCTCCGGTTCTCGTCGCTGGTGCCGTTCTGGAGCCCATTCGTGATGTTCACCCGGCTGGCGGTGGGCCGGGTGGAGCCGTGGGAGCTGGTGGTCGCCTACGGCCTCCTCCTGGTGTCGATCGGGCTCGCTGCGGCCCTCGCGATCCGGGTCTACACAGCGGGCGTGATCCTGTACGGCCAGCGGCCCGGGCCCGGACGCCTCCTCCGAGCGATCCTCGCCCCGGGGGACTGATCGGCGCCGTTCGGCCAGCGCTCGGGTGCTGCCCGGCCGTGCATCCCGCTCATCTCGTGACCCGGGGACGACTCGGTCAACTTCCTCGCCCGCAGAGGCCCCGGAATCGCCCCGAAGAGCGCAAGCTCAGGCTCAACTCGTGCTCAGGCCGCAGGTCGGGCCGGGTAACGGACTCGTTCTGGGGTCGCGGTACCTGACCGTACGGTCCCCGGGTGTTGATCTGACCAACACGCGAGGGCCCCAGGGCGGTCCCGAGCGCGAGGTGATCGGTCAGCCGACGACCGGCTCATCGAGTCCGAGCGGCAGGCGCCGGATGAGGGCCAGGACCGGGGCGGCTCCGGCGACCCCGGTGGCGCCGGCGGCGCCGGGGACGCCGATCTCGCCAGGTTCGGCGCCGCCTGCGCCGACCCCGATCGGGCTGTCCGATGCGGCGTTGGCTGCAACCGGGATGAACCGCCACAGCCGGCTCCGGATGCCGGGCAGGTACGGGCTGGAGCGCTGGCGGGCGAGGATGCCGGCCAGGCCCTGGGCGGCGACGGCGGCGAACAGTGCCCGGCCCTCACCGGCGATCGCCGGCACGGCCAGGACCTCGTCGCCGGGGCGCAGGACGCGTCGGAGCTGGTCGCGGCGTCGCTCGAGCGGCTGGGACAGGAGCGGTCGACCGTCGAGGTCGAGGAGGTCGAAGGCCAGGTAGGCGACCGGTCGGCCGGGCTCCCCGGCGAGGCGCCGGGCGAGCTCGACAGGATCGGCCCGGCCGATGGCATCGACGACCACGAGCTCGCCGTCGAGGACCGCCGACCGCGCGGCGACGCGCACCCCCAGGCCGGCCAGCTCCGGCGGCACGAGCGGCAGCTCGTCACCGTGCTCGTCGACGAACGTCACGTCGCCGGCGCCCGGGACCTCGGCCGGACCGATGACGGCCAGCGCTCGTCGGCCGCCCCAGGCCGGCTCGAACAGGTGGTCGGCCGAGTCGAACGGCTCCGAGAGGGGCCGGGCCAGCATCGGGCGCAGCGTCGCCGGCGGGTTGGGGAGCGCCGGCTCGAGCCGCAACGACAGCTGGTCGGTCATCGCCCGGCGATGGTAGTCGCTGGAGTTGCCAGCGTCGCCGGGCCTGAGCGCTCCGGCCGCCGGGTCGAGGCGGCGGGGCGGCCACTCCTCGATCGTTGGCCCGGCCCGGCCGCCGGATCGAGCGACCCGGGACGACCGATTCGTACCCCTTGACACGCGACCGCCCGGCTCGCTACCGTGCACAGGGACCGCACATCTGAGATTCCAATCGCTCAGATGTGCGACTGAACGGGAGGCATCGTGACTGCAGTCGGCCGGCAGGGCACGCTGAGCGACACGCGCCTGATGGTCCGCATCGCGCAGCTCTACTACCGGTTGCAGCTGAGCCAGGAACAGGTCGGTCAGCGGCTCGGCCTGAGCCGGTTCCAGGTCGGCCGCCTCCTCGATCGTGCGCTCCGCGAGGAGATCGTCCGGATCGAGATCGTCCACCCGGACGCCCGCCTCATCGAGCTTGAGGACGCCCTCGTCGAGCGGTTCGGTCTGCGCTCCGCGGTCGTCGCCGACACGCCCGAGGCCTCGTCCGACGAGGCCGCCCAGCGGCTCGCCCGCGATGCCGTCGCCGGTGCCGCGGTGGACTTTCTCGCTGCGCTGGGCCCGACCGGCTCGATCGGCGTGTCGTGGGGCCGCCAGATGCTCGAGCTTGCGCGCCAGCTCGAGCCGGGTTGGACGGACGCGGTCGAGGTGGTCCAGCTCAACGGGGCCACCTCCCTTTCGGCCGAGCCGACCCGCGCCACCGAGATCGCCGAGCGGTTCGGGGCCACGACCGGGGCCTCGATCCGGCTCCTGGCCGCACCGGCGATCGTCGGCAGCCCCGAGCTCCGGCGGGCGCTCGAGGCGGACCCCGCCGTCGGCAGCACCCTCGAGGCGGCCCGGGCGGCATCGACAGCCATCTTCGGGCTCGGGATCCTGGGCCGCGACAGCGTCCTGGTCGGCTCGGGCTTCCTGTCCGAGCGGGACCAGGCCAACCTGCGGGAGGCCGGGGCCGTCGGGGACATCCTGGGTCGGTTCCTGCGACCGGACGGACGGATCGCGAGCCCCGAGCTCGACGATCGGACCGTCGGCCTGCCGCTCGCCGATCTCGTCGCGAAGCCCATCTCGCTCGGGCTGGCCGCCGGTCCCGGTCGCGGGCCGGTCGCCCTCGCGGCGCTCCTGGGTCGCTACGTCAACGTCCTTGTGACCGATGCGACGAACGCCAGGTGGGTCATCGACCATGGCTGAGCGACCGCCGGTCCCGTCCGAGGAGGTCGTCCGCCAGCTCGTCGCGCGCGCCCTCGAGGCGGCCGAGGCCTCGGCGTCAGGCTCGGCGCCGATCACGCTGGCCCCGACGGCCTCCTCGGCCTCGCCGATCGGCGAGCCGGCCGCCAGCGACCCGCGCACCGTCGCCCTCGGCGCCGACCACGGCGGGTTCGCCCTCAAGCAGGCCATCGCCAAGGCCTTAGCCGAGAAGGGCTACGCTGTCACCGACTGCGGCACGACCTCGACCGAGGCCGTCGACTACCCCGACTTCGCCCACGTCGTCGCGAGGCTCGTCGCCTCGGGCTCCTGCTCGGTCGGCATCGTCATCGACGGGGCCGGCATCGGCTCGGCCATGGCCGCGAACAAGGTTCCCGGGGTGCGGGCCGCCAACGCCCACGACACCTCGATGGCCCGCAACGCCCGCGAGCACAACTTCGCCAACGTGCTGACACTCGGCGGGCGGACGATCGGTGAGGGCCTCGCCCTCGAGATCGTCGAGACGTTCCTGGCGACGCCCTGGGGCGCCGAGCGCCACGGCCGACGAGTCGCCAAGATCAGAGACATCGAGCAGCAGTACAGCCGCGCCACCCTCGAGGGAGCCGTCCGATGACCATGCCGACCGACGACCGAGCCCTGCTCATCGAGGCGATCACTCGCGAGGTGCTGGCCTCGCTCTCGACGAGGGCCGGGGGAGCCGACTGCGCGACGTGCACGGGCGGCACGTGCGCCGCGACCTGCGCCCCCAAGGTCGCCCAGGTCGTCCAGAGTGGTGCGACGCGGGTGGCCTACCGCGGCCCCGGCGGCGATGTCCCGCGCGACCTCGCCCGTTTCATCGACCACACCCTGCTCAAGCCCGATGCGACGGCGGCCGACATCGACCGCCTCTGCGCAGAGGCGAAGGAGTACGGCTTCGCGGCCGTCTGCATCAACCCGACCTGGGTGAAGCGGGCCGCCGAGGACCTCCGCGGGAGCGAGGTGGCAGTGGCCTCCGTCGTCGGCTTCCCCTTCGGCGCCCAGGCCCTCGAGATCAAGGCCATGGAGACTCGCCGAGCCTGCCGGGACGGAGCCCGCGAGATCGACATGGTCATCAACATCGGGGCCCTCAAGAGCGGGATGCGCGACCTCGTCCGCGCCGACATCGCCGGCGTCTCGGACGCCTGCCACGAATCCGGCGCCCTCAACAAGGTCATCATCGAGGCCGCCCTGCTCACCGACGAGGAGAAGGTTGTCGCCTGCTCGCTGGCCAGGGAGGCCAAGGCCGACTTCGTCAAGACCTCGACCGGCTACGCGTCGGGCGGGGCGACCGTATTCGACGTGGCCCTCATGCGCGAGGTGGTGGGGCCGCGGATCGGGGTCAAGGCGGCCGGCGGCATCCGCTCGGCCGAGGACGTCCAGGACATGATCGCCGCCGGCGCGACCCGCATCGGGGCCTCGGCCGGGGTCAGGATCGTCACAGGAGAGAGGGGAACGCGTGAGCAATATTGACCTTCGCGCCTACGTCTTCCTCGACAGCCTCCAGGCGCAGTACGCCGCCTTCCTCGGGACCGTCGCCCAGGGCTTCCTGCCCCTGGCCGGCGACGCGTCGCTGTCGATCGAGGTGTCGCCGGGCATCGAGATCAACCGGCTGACCGACATCGCCCTCAAGTCGACGACCGTCAAGCCTGGGATGCAGATCATCGAGCGCTACTACGGCATGCTCGAGATCCACTCGCCGCAGCAGGCCGAGGTCCGGGCGGCCGGGGCGGCGATCCTCAAGGAGATCGGCCTCGAGGAGACCGACCGGATCAAGCCACGAGTCCTCTCGAGCCAGATCATCCGCCGCATCGACGACCACCAGGCCCAGCTCATCAATCGGACCCGCCACGGCCAGATGCTCATCCCCGGCCAGACGCTCTACGTGCTGGAGCTGGAGCCGGCGGCCTACGCGGCGCTGGCCGCCAACGAGGCCGAGAAGGCCGCCCACATCAACATCCTCGAAGTCCGCAGCTTCGGCTCGATGGGCCGAATCTATCTGGGGGGCGAGGAGCGCGACATCGACGTGGGCTGGCGGGCCGCGCTGGCTGCCATCGAGGGCCTGGAGGGCCGCGAAGCGAAGGGTTAGTGAAGGAATCACGCAGACGATCGGCAGACCGCATGAAGGGAGAGACAGATGGCTGAAGCGCTCGGGATGATCGAGGCCCGTGGGTTCGCCGCGATGGTCGAGGCCGCGGACGCGATGGTGAAGGCCGCCAAGGTCGAGCTGGTGAGCTACGAGAAGACCGGTGGCGGGTACGTGACCGCGGTGGTGCGCGGCGACGTCGCGGCGGTCAAGGCCGCCGTGGACGCCGGCAGCCGGGCTGCGGCGAAGGTCGGCGAGGTGGTCACGAGCCACGTCATCGCCCGGCCGCACGTCAACGTCGACCTTGTCCTGCCGCTCGGTCGCCTCGAGGAGGCCAAGGCCGAGGGCGGCAACGGCTAGCGATCCAACCACCGGGCCGCGAGCGACGCCCGCGGCCCGGACAGAACGGGGAGGAACCATGCTCCTGGGACGCGTGGCCGGGACGGTCGTCTCGAGCCGCAAGGAGCCGCTCATCGAGGGCTGGAAGTTGCTGCTCGTGCGGCAGCTCGACGCCGAGAACCACGAGCTCGGCGGCTACGTCGTGGCCGCTGACGCGGTCGGGGCCGGCGTCGGCGAGGTTGTCCTGTACGCGTCGGGCAGCTCCGCGCGCCAGACCGAGGTGACCCGCGACCGGCCCTGCGACGCGGTGATCATGGCGATCGTCGACACCTGGGAGGTCGGCGGCCGCGAGGTCTATCGGAAGTAGCCATGACGGAGCTCAGCGAACAGCAGGTCGCCGAGATCATCGCCCGGGTCCGCGAGCGGCTCGACCTGGCCGCCGACGGGCGTCCGGGCGTCGCGCTGGTCGGTCAGGCGGAGCTGGCGGCCGCCTCGGCGGCCGAGCTCGGCGACGGGATCCACGCGACGATCGACCAGGCCGTGGCCGCGGCGACGACCGCCTACCAGGCGTTCGGCTCGATGGGGCTGGACGGCCGGCGGGTCATCATCGAGGCGGTCCGCTACGCGATGCTCGAGCAGGCCGAACACCTCGCCCGGATGGCCCACCAGGAGACCCATCTCGGACGGTTCGAGGACAAGATCGTCAAGAACCGGCTCGTCACGACGAAGGCGGTCGGGCCCGAGGACCTCGAGGTCGAGGCCGTGACGGGCAGTCTCGGAATGATGGTCACCGAGTTCGCCCCGTTCGGGGTCGTGGCCGCCATCACCCCGGTGACCAACCCGACCTCGACCGTCATCAACAACACCATCAGCATCGTGTCCGCCGGGAACGCCGTCGTCTTCAACGCCCACCCCAACGCCAAGCGCTGCTCGGCGGAGACTATCCGACTCATCAACCGGGCCATCGTCACGGCCGGCGGGCCGCCGAACCTCGTCACCGGCGTCGCCGAGCCGACGATCGACAGTGCCCGCGCGCTCATGAACCATCCGGGCATCCGGGTGCTTCTCGTGACCGGCGGCCCGGCCGTCGTCCGCGAGGCGCTCAAGACCGAGAAGCGGGCCGTCACCGCCGGCCCCGGCAACCCGCCGGCAGTCGTGGACCAGACCGCCGACATCGAGCGGGCCGGCCGCGACATCGTCCGCGGCGCCTCGTTCGACAACAACATCATCTGCACCGACGAGAAGGTCGTGCTCGTCGTCGACTCGGTGGCCGACCGGCTCATCCGCTCGATGATCCAGCACGGCGCCTATCTGCTCAAGGAGCACGAGCTCCGGCGCCTGGAGCGGGTCATCTTCAAGGAGCTCGGGCCGCCCGAGAAGCCCGGAGCGATCAACCCCGCCTGGATCGGCCGCGATGCGGCGAAGATCCTGGCCGAGATCGGCCTCCAGATCGAGCCGGCGCCGCGGCTGGTCATCGCCGACGTCCCCCGCGAGCACTCGCTCGTCTGGACCGAGCAGATGATGCCGGTCCTGCCGATCGTCCGGGTCCCCGATGTCGACGTCGCAATTGATCTGGCCGTGAAGGTCGAGCACGGCTTCCGCCACACCGCCTCGATTCACTCGACGAACGTCGAAACCATCACCCGGATGGCCCGGGCGATGAACTGCAGCATCTTCGTGGCCAACGCCCCGAACTTCGCCGGGCTCGGCGAGGGCGGCGAGGGCTTCTGCTCGTTCTCGATCGCCTCGCCCACCGGCGACGGCCTGACCCGGCCGCGGACGTTCTCGCGCGAGCGGCGGATCACCGTCGTCGGCGCGCTCCGGATCGTGTGATGCAGCCGGCGATCGCCGTGCTCGAAGTGGAGTCGATCGCGATCGGCATCGAAGCGGGCGACGCCATGGCCAAGCGGGCGCCGATCGACGTCCTCTACGCCGGGACCGTCCACCCCGGGAAGTACCTGGTCCTCGTCGGCGGCGCCGTCGCCGACGTCGAGGAGGCGCTGGCCGCCGGGTCGGAGGTCGCCGAGGGCTGCGTCATCGACACGGTCCTCCTGCCCGACGTCCACACGGAGGTCGTTGCGGCGATGCGGGGGACCCGCCGGCCGGGCGTGGGCGAGGCCCTCGGGATCATCGAGACCCGGACGGTGGCCTCGCTCCTCGAGGCGGCCGACGCCGGGGTCAAGGGCGCCCGGGTCCGGCTGCTCGAGCTGCGACTGGCCGACGATCTCGGCGGCAAGGCCTACCTGCTGTTCGGCGGGCAGGTCGCCGACGTCGAGGCGGCCGTCGAGATCGGCCGCGACCGGGTCGCGCCGCCCGACCGGGTCGTCAGTCGGGTCATCGCCCGGCTCCATGCGGAGATGCGAGCCAACCTCGACGCCGACGGGCGGTTCCGGCACCGCCTGGCCGAGCCGGCGGAGGGCTGATTTGCAGCTGGCACGGGTCGTCGGGACGGTCGTGGCCTCGGTGAAGAGCCCGGGCCTGGACGGGGTCGCGCTGCTCATCGTCCAGCCCCTGGACCGTGGACTGGCGCCCGTGGGTGGGGCGGTCGTGGCGGCCGACGCGGTCCAGATGGCCGGTCCCGGCGAGCTCGTCTACACCGTCGCCGCTCGCGAGGCTGCCTTGGCCATGCCCGAGCCGTTCGTCCCGGTCGACCACGCCATCGTGGGGATCGTGGATGCGGTCACGGCGGCGGAGGGCTCGCCGTGAAGCTCGGTCGCGTCGTCGGCACCGTGACCTCGACGATCAACGTCCCGGTCTACGACGACCGCAAGCTGCTGCTCTGCGACCTCGTCGCGCCCGACGGCTCCCCAGTGGATGGCTACCTCATCGCGGTCGACACGGTCGGGGCCGGCGCCGGCGAGACGGTCCTGCTCATGGACGAGGGCAACTCGGCCCGCCAGATCCTTGGCGCTGCCGAAGCGCCGGTGCGGGCGCTGATCGTGGGGATCGTCGACGTCGTCGAGGTCGCTCCGGGCGAGGGGCGGGCCGCGCCATCCGCCGGGGCGGCGACCGGCCGGCCGACTCGATCCGGAGCCGTATCGAAGCCGGGACCGCGGCCTGCGCACCAGGCGGCGAAGGCCGAGGAGCCCACCCGCCGGGCCCGGCGTCGCCGCCTGGCGTAACCGAGTCGGACGGCATCGTCGAGCGTATTCGGCTCGCCGCACGCCTGGGTCGAGGACGCCGATCGTCGCCTGCTCGCGCGGCTGGCTCGGAACCTTTCGCTGGTGCTCGGCGTCAGCGGGGCATGTCGACCGTTCGACTGCTGCTGGCGATCGTCGGGCTTGTGGCGGCCGTCGCCGCCTGTGCCGGGACGGCCACGTCGTCACCGTCACACGGTCCGACCCCGACCCTTGGACAGCCACTCACGGCGGCGGAGCTCAAGCTCGTCTTGGTCGGGCGCTTTGGGCAGCTCTGGTACTGCGATCCCGACTTCTACCCGATCCAGCGCCAGGACGAGATCGAGGCCGCGCGCGAGCGCTGGTCCGAGGTCGTCGCCGACGCCGACGCGTTCGATGCGATCACATCGCGGCTGAACCTCGGTCCCGAGGGCGACTTCACGGACTTCCAGAAGCTCGATGTCTACCGGTCCTGGAAGGTCCTCAACGCGATCGCCCTCGACCCGATCGGCAACGACACGTACCGCTTCGACTACCTGGCCCAGCCCAAGGCCGGCGCGGCCGAGGGCACCCGGACCGGCGGCACGATCACGGCCGATGGCACGGTCACTATCGAGCAGCAGGCCGCGGCCGGCGAGCCGATGTGCCCGATCTGCCTCGCCCGCGGAACCCTGATCGAGACGCCCGGCGGCGGCGTGCCCGTCGACCGACTCCGGATCGGCGACGCGATCTGGACCCTCGACGCTCATGGGCAGCGCGTTCGCGGCACGGTCATCGCGGTCGGCTCGACCGCCGCCCCGGTAGGCCATCGCGTGGTCAGCCTCGTCCTCGCCGACGGGCGCGCCGTGACCGCGTCGCCGGGCCATCCGCTGGCCGACGGCCGCCGCCTCGGCGACCTCCGGGTCGGCGATGCCGTCGACGGCTCGGTCGTCGCCGCGGCGGAGCTCCTGGCCTACGACGGGGCAGCGACCCACGACATCGCCGTCAGCGGCCCGACCGGGATCTACCTCGTCGACGGCATCCGGCTGGGCTCGACGTTCCGGTAGGGCCCCGGGGCCTGCCGCTGAGCCGAAATTCGAACCCTTTGGCACCGACCCTCCCGCGACCGCGTAAGTCGTCCGGCGACTCATTCGCGGCACGAGTGAACTGACCTCGCAGCCCGAATCGACGAATCCGGCGGCGCGACGAGCACGGTCGAGACGCGAATGAACCGCCGGGTGACTCAGAACTCGCCGAGCCTGGCGCGAGCCCGCTCGCCGCGCCGAATCAGGCGGTGACCGGCGCCGACTCCCAGGCCGGGACCTCGGCCACCGCCTCGGTCTCGTCGTCGAGGTCGGGCGCCTCGGACACGATCCCGACGCCGCCGAAGACGGCGAAGCCCTCGATCCGGAGGATTGGGCCGGTCTCATCGACGAGGGCCCGATCGCGCGCGTCGCCGATCCCGCCGAAGACGCCGACGGTCGCGAGCTCCACCCGCCAGGTCGCCGGGATGACGAGCCGGAGCCCACCGAACAGGGCCCGGACCGTCAGGGTCGCGCCGGCCGGATCGAGGGTTGCGCCCCGCAGGTCCAGGCTGCCGCCGCCGTACCAGGCCGTGTACGAGGCTCGGCGCAGCGCCGGCGCGCGGCTCGACAGGTCGCGGCCCTCGTAGATCGCGACGAGGTCGAGCTCGTTGTCGTCCGGCTCGCCCTTCGAGAGGAGCCGGCTCTTGGCGTAGAACGCCCCGATCGCCGAGCCGACCGCGGCGAGGAAGGTGAGGACGAGGAATGTTCGGACGAGGCTGCCGATGACGCGCATGGGGTGCTCTTCTCGGGGCGCGGTGGTGTCAGTCGAATCGTCGCCCCATCCGCGAATCCGGGCAAGCGCGAGGGTCGGGCCCCTCCTCCTCAACCCGGGACCCGGATCCCCGGCAGGTGGCGGGCGAGGAAATCGAGGACGACCCCGGTTTGGTGGATCCGCTCGTCGATCTGGAACGGAGCGTGGCCGGTCGGGAAGAGGTAGAGCTCGTGGGGGTGGTTGCGGGCGGCCAGCCGATCGGTGTAGGCGAGGACCTGCCGGATCGGGCAGCGGGAGTCGGCCTGGCCGGCGAGGAACAGGATCGGTGCCCTGACGTTGTCGACGTACGAGATCGGCGAGCGCTCGGCCATGAGCTGCGGGACCTCGGCCGGCGTGCCGCCGAGGAGCGCCCGGTCGTAGGCCTGGAGGATCGGCGAGAGGTCGTCGTAGCCCAGGGCGTAGTCGCCGACCGGCACGCCGGCCACGCCGACCCGGAAGCGGTCGGGGTGCATGCCGTGCATGAGCAGGGTGATGTAGCCGCCCCACGACCAGCCGGCGATCGCGAGGCGATCCGGGTCCGCAAGGCCGCGGGCGAGGAGGTCGTCCACGCCCGCGAGGACGTCCTCCAGCTCCGGCCAGCCGATGTTCCCGATGAGCGTGTCGCGCCATTCCGCCCCGAACCCGATCGAGCCGCGGTAGTTCACCAGGACGACCTGGAACCCGGCGTCGACGTACGCCTGGATGTCGGGCGCCCAGCGGTCGAGATCGATGGAGGTCGGACCGCCATGGACGTGGACCAGGGTCGGGTAGGGGGCCTCGCTCTCGGGCACGATCCGCCAGCCGGTGACGGTCTGGCCCTGCGGGTTGCCGAACGACCAGGGGATGAAGGGCCGGCCCGGCGGCGCGTCGCCGCCGGTCAGGATCGGCTCGTCCCGCCCGACTTCGAGGAGCACGCCGGGGTGCTCTCCGGCCTGGAGGCGGTACCAGACGGCGCCGTCGGGACGGACGCGGGCACCGGTCAAGGAGCCGGGTCGAGCGGGGAGCTCCGTCACGGTGTTGGTGTCCAGGTCGTAGCGATGGAGGTGGTCGCGGCCGTCGCGGAGCTCGACGAGCAGGACGGCCGAGCCGTCCGGCCACCAGTCGGTGACCTCGGTGAAGCGGTCCCAGGGGAGGGCCAGGTCGTGGAGCTCGCCGGTCCGCGGGCTCCAGATCGCGGGCGCCCGCTCACCGCGTCGCTCGTGGCCGATCGCCAGGCGGTCGTCGCCGGGGACCGGCGACCAGGCGAAGGCGAGGACCTCCTTGCCCGGGTCATGGATCTCGCCGACGACCTCGCCGGTCCGGGCATCGAGGACGCGGAGCGCGGCGTGGATGAGATCGCCGTGCTCGCCGTGCTCGATGGCGACGAGTGTTTCGTCGGCGTTGAGACCGGCCAGCTCGTGGCCGCCACGGGTCATCGCGTTGCCGCCGCCCAGACTGATCGATTCGGGCGAGTGGGCGAGCCGCCGGGTGCGCCCGTCCGCCTCGATGACGTAGAGCCCGAAGCCGGCGGCGTTGGAGATGGCGGCGACGGTTCGAGCCCGTCCGGGCGCGATGCCGCCGTCCCAGCCCTCGGGCAAGCCCTCGGCCAAAGGCTCGGCGTCTCCGCCGCTGAACGGGGCGACCATCCAGGTCCCGGATTCGGCACCGCTCGTGTCGCGCAGCCAGAGGGCCCACTCGCCGTCATCGCTGACGTTCCCGGCCACGAGCCCAACGGGCTCGTTCGTGATCTGGCGGCGCTCGCCGGTGGCCACGTCCCAGCTGTGGAGCTGGTAGATCCCGCTCTCGGACGAGGCATAGACGAGCCGGTCCGGGGCGTGGCGAGACCAGGTCGGAAAGCCGACGATCGGGGCGCGGAAGCGGCGCTGCCAGAGCGGGGCGAGGTCGGTCACAGGCGGTGGGCTCCGGGATTCGGTGGCTGGTTGCCGGATCGACCGGGACGGGCCGACCGGCGTCAATCATGCCGGAGACGCGATGACCGCGATGACGAGCATGATCTGGGCGGCGTGGTACGAGACGATGATCGCGATCCGGCGCCGGGTGGCCGCCCCCGACGAGGCGGGTGAAGGCGCGGCGAGGCGGTCCCAGCCCAGGATCGAGTCTGAAACGACGAACAGCCACGCCCCGGCGGCCGCGGCGATCGACCCGCTCGCCGTCGCGGCGACGGCCATCGCCAGGATCGCCCCGAAATACGCGAGGACCGGCCGGCCGAGGCCGGCCTGTCGGGCGCCGGCGAGGATGGGTCGGCCGACGACCGCGACCAGCGCCATGGCGCCGACCAGGCCGACCGCCGCCGGCACGGCATGGAGATCGCCGAGCAGGAACAGCGCCAGGTAGGCGAGGTGGGCCACGAGGAACGCCACCAGGCCGGCCACGAACTGGCCGGGCGGGAGGAGCAGCCAGTCGCCGGCGAGCGATGCGGCGAGGGCCACGATGAGCAGCCAGCGAACCGGCGACACGCCCGGGCCGGCGAGCAGCACGGCGACGAAGAGGCAGAAGATCACGCCCGGCTTGGCGATCCCCTCGAAGGTTCGGTCCTCGTTGGCGACCGCGATCCAGTCCGCCGCCGCGATGAAGCCCGCCGCGATGATGGCGGCGACGACGGACGCGGTCACGATTCGCACGTCCCGCGGAGGCCGCCGAGCGCGCCCGGGACGAGGTCGCCGAACGGGAGCTCTCGCGCCGTCACGAGCGGCACCCATTCGAAGGCATCGGTCGAACCGACGACGCCGACCCGCTCCACGCCTCCGACGATCCGCATCGTGTAGACGAACCGGACCTGCATCCGTCCCGGACGATGACGCCGTAGGCGCCGAGGCGGGTGACCCGTGGCAGGGCGGCGCGGGTGGGCTCGTGGAACCCGGAATCGTCGGGCATCCCGGGTATGATGCCCGACGTGACGAGCGAGTCGACCAAGCTCCGGCCCTGGTCGGGCGGTCGGGCTCCGGCCATCGGGCGTGAGGGCGGGATGCACGGCCTCCATGCCTACGTCCGACCAGATGATCGCTGACTGTGCCTGGACGCCGACCCGTTGTCCTTGGTCCCGGCGAGGGCGCATCCGTCTGGTCCCTCGGTGGCCGGTTCACGGTCAAGCTCGATGCGGCCGGCAGTGAAGGCCGGTTCGCCCTCGTCGATGCCCTCGCATTCCGGACGACCGAGCCGCCCCTGCACATCCACCACCGCGAAGACGAGGCCTGGTACGTCCTCGACGGGCAGATGACGTTCCACATCGGCGACGAGGTGTATGTCGCGAACTCCGGGAGCTTCGTCCTGGCTCCGATGGGCCTGCCCCATACGTTCACGGTGGATGTGGAGCCCACGCGCGTCCTGGTGCTGGCCGCCCCGGCCGGCTTCGAGCACTTCGCCCTCGAGCTTGGGACGGCCGCCACGTCCGCCGAGCCACCGGCTGACCTGGCCGTGCCCGGTCCGGAGGTCCTGGGCCCGGTCGCCGAGCGCTACGGCATCGAGGTCGTGGGACCGCCCCGGAGGATCTCCCACCCGGAGGAGTGAGCGTGCGGCGCGACTCCTTCACACCGGCCTGATGTTGGCAGCATCAACTCCAGGGCATGGACGGGCAGAAAGTGCCCGGACCCCGACCTCTCGTGCTTGGCCCGGGCCGCCCGCCACCAGAATCGAGCCCGAAACCGCCTCCTATCCGGGTCGAAGCCCTGAGATTGATGGTGACAGCATCACTGGCGCTCCGGGCGACCACGTTCGCCGCCGTCGCCGGGACGTTTCGCGGCCCTCGTCCTGACCGCCGCGCTGGCGATGGTCGGCAACGGCCTCATGGCCTTCACCGCTCTCCAGGGCCAGGAAGTCGTGGGCTTCCTGTCGTCGGTCGGCCGCGGCGATCTCGACATCGGCGGTCTCCTCCTTGCGGCGGTGATCTTCGGCGCCCTCGGCGTCCTGGACGACGTCACCGTGACCCAGGCCGCGACCGTCGCCGAGCTGGCCGCCGGTGACCCGGCCGCGTCTCCCCGCCGGCTCTTCGGACGGGCGATGAACGTCGGCCGTTCGCACATCGCGGCGACCGTCAACACCCTGGTCCTGGCGTACGTCGGGGCGTCCCTGCCACTGCTCGTCCTGTTCGCCGCCGGGCGCCAGGATCCGCTCCTCACCGCCAGCGGCGAGAGCGTCGCGGTCGAGATCGTCCGATCGCTGGTCGGGAGCATCGGGATCGTTGCCGCGGTGCCCTTCACCACGGCGATCGCGGCGGTTCTGGCCCCACGCGCGACCCGCTGACGACTGACCGGCTACCGTATCCCGGAATCGAGAAGGAGGGTCGATGCCGCCGATCATCCAGGCCGAGCGCCTGACGAAGCGCTACGGGATCCACCGGGGAATCACCGAGGTCGACCTCGAGGTCCGCGAAGGCGAGATCTTCGGCTTCCTGGGTCCGAACGGGGCCGGCAAGACGACGACGATCCGGATCATCCTCGATCTCATCCGCCCGACGTCCGGCTCGGTCCGGGTGTTCGGGATCACCTCGTCGAGCGATCCCGTCGCGATCCACCGCCGGATCGGCTACCTGCCGGGCGAGTTCACCCTCTACGACCGGCTGACCGGGAGCGAGACGATCGAGTATTTCGCCAATCTTCGTGGCGGCCTCGATCGGGCCTACTCCAGGCGCCTCATCGAGCGGCTCGACCTGGACCCGTCGCGCCGCTTCCGGGAGTACTCCAAGGGCAACAAGCAGAAGGTCGGCCTCATCTGCGCCCTCCAGCACCGGCCCGACCTGCTGATCCTCGACGAGCCGACCGCGGGCCTGGATCCCCTCGTCCAGCAGACCTTCAATGAGATCCTCTTCGAGGCCAAGGACGAGGGCCGGACGACGTTCCTGTCCAGCCACATCATCAGCGAGGTCGAGCGGACCTGCGATCGGGTGGCGATCATCCGCGAAGGGCGGATCGTCCGGCTCGACTCGGTCGGGGCACTCCGAGAGATGGCGGCCCACGAGGTCGAGCTCCGATTCGGCGAGGCGGTCCCGATGGCGATCTTCGCCGAGGTCCCCGGGGTGACGAACCTCGTCCAGGAGGGCCGCATGGTCCGGATGCTCGTGACCGGCCCGATCGCCCCGGTCGTACGGCTGGCGGCGCAGCGCGATCTCGTCGATTTCGTCAGCCGCGAGCCGACGCTCGAGGAGGTCTTCCTGGCCGAGTACGAGACGGCTCCGTCGACCGCCGCCACGGCGATGGCCCCCGGCGCGTCGACCGCTGCCCCCGTCGAGGCCGCCAGCCCGCCGGTCGAGCCCACCGCCTCGGCCGGCCGCTGACGAGGACCGCCGCCATGTCCGCGACCGTGACGACCGCGCCGTCCGGGGCGACCATCCACCGGCCCTCCGGCCGGGCCCGGCTGATGGGCCTCGGCTCGGTCTTCGGCAAGGCCGTCCGCGACAGCCGCCGGACGGCCCTGGCCCTGGGCATCCTCTACGCCGTCATCATCGTCCTGACGACGAGCCAGCTCGCCGCGGAGTTCGACACCGCGGCCAAGCGGGCGCTCATGGCCGCCCAGCTCCAGGCCCTGCCCGAGGTCTTCCAGGGCATGCTCGGCCAGCCGATCGGGATCGAGCGCCTCGGCGGGTTCATCTCGTGGCGGATCCTCAACTTCCTGCCGGTGATGTACGGGATCTGGTCGATCGTCGCGCTGTCGGGGACGCTCGCCGGCGAGCTGGCCCGGGGCAGCCTGGACGTCGTCGCCTCCACCCCGCTCGTCCGGCGGCGCCTGGCAGTCGAGAAGGTCGCTGCCTACCTCGTGGCGGTCGCGGCAACGGCCCTGATCCTCGGCCTCGCGACCTACATCGCGGTGAACGCCTTCGCCACGCTTCCGGGCGACGAGGTCTCGGTGGCCGCCGTCGCCGGCCACATGGTCCTGCTCTACCTCATGATCCTGGCCCCCGGTGCCGCGGCCTTCGTCGTTGCGCCGTTCCTCGGTCGCGGCGGCGCGATCGGGGTCGGGGCCGTCACGCTGTTCGCGAGCTTCGTGGTCTCGTCGTACGCCTCGACGGTGTCGGCCTTCCGGTCGATCGAGGCCGCCTCGTACTACCACCTGACCGCCGCCCATCGACCCCTGGCCGATCGCTGGGACTGGCCGTCTGTCGGCATCCTCGCGGCAGTCGTCGGGGCAATGCTCGTCGTCGGCATCGAGATCTTTGCCCGACGCGACCTTCTCGTCCCGAGCGGCAACCGCCTGCCGGCGCCGCGGATCCGGCTGTGGGTCATGGGCCCGTTCAGCCGGGGTCTCGGCGAGCGCCTGCCCGCGGCCCTGGCGTGGGGCGCGCTGCTGGGCCTGTTCGGTCTCATCATCGGCTCGTCCAGCGACGAGTTCGTCGCGGCATTCGCCCAGATCCCCCAGATGGTCGAGATGATCCGGCAGATGTTCCCCGGCGCCGACATCCTGTCACCCGCCGGGTTCCTGCAGTTGGCCTTCTTCCAGGAGGGGATCATCATCCTCGGCCTGGCGGCCGCCTTCTACGTCGGCGGCTGGGCCTCCGACGAGGGCGAGCGCCGGCTCGAAGTGGTGCTCGGCGCACCCATCAGCCGGGTCGCCTGGGCGCTCCGCAGCGCCGCGGCCGTGCAGGCCGCGATCGCGGTCACGGTCGCGGTCCTGGCCGTGGCCCTCGCCGCGGGGACGATGATCCAGGGCGACGATCCCGCCCGACCCGTGATCGGGGTGGCGGTCCTGGGCCTGTATGCCATGGCCCTGGCCGGGATCGGACTGGCCGTCGGCGGGCTCGTCCGGCCGTCGCTCGCGGGGCCGGTGACGCTCGTCCTGGGTCTGGCGTTCTACCTCTGGGACATCATCGGGACGATCCTGGAGTGGCCGTCGGAGGTCCTCGACATCGCCCTCAACCGCCACCTGGGCCGGCCGATGATCGGCGAGTACGACGAGGTCGGGCTGATCCTCCTCGCCGCGATCGCCGTCGGCGGCGTGGTCCTGTGCGCGGTCGGCCTGCGCGAGCGGGACATCGGCCGCTGATCGGCCGCGGCTAGACTGCCGCGGTGTCAGTCCTCGCCCTCGGCCTCGTCATCGTCGCGGCCGTCCTCCACGCCGCGTGGAACGTCCTTCTCAAGACGTCCGGCGACCCGCTCCGGACGGCGGTCCGGCTGCAGGCCATCGGGTCGGCCGTCCTCGTACCCGTCGCGGTCGCCGCGTGGCTCATCTACGACCGCCCGGCGATCGAGCCGGTGGGCCTGGCCCTGGCCCTGGGCTCCGGCGTCCTGGAGGCCGCCTACTTCGTGTTCCTGTCGGCGGCCTACGCCCGCGGCGACCTGTCGCTCGTCTATCCGATCGCCCGCGGGACGGCGCCGCTCCTGGCGATCGGGATCGGAGTCCTCGTCCTCGGCGAGACGCTCGGCGTGGTGGCGTCGATCGGGGTTGGCTGCCTCGTCGCCGGAATCCTCATCGTGGCCCGGCCGTGGCGGGCGCTCAGCGCAGCGGGTCGGGATCACCGCGGAGCGATCGGCTTCGCCCTCGCGACCGGTGCCTCGATCGCCGCCTACTCGGCGGTGGATCGGGTCGGGGTGCGGCTCGTCGCACCGTGGCTCTACGGCGCCGCCCTGGCAGTCTTCGCCACTGCCATCCTGGCCGCGGTGGTGATCGTCGGCCGGCGGACCGGTGCGCTCTCAACCCCGGTGGCCAACGGCCGCCCGACCTCCGCCTGGCGGGACGGCGCGGCCGGCGTCCTGTCGCTGACCGCCTACCTCCTGATCCTGTTCGCCTACTCACTGGCGCCGCTCGCCGCCGTCGCCCCGCTCCGCGAATCGGGGATCGTCATCGCCGCGGCCTGGGGCGCGACCCGGCTCGGCGAGTCGAGCGGCCGGCGCGAGGCGATCGCCCGGATCGGGGCCGCGGCGCTGGTTGTCGTGGGCGCGGTCCTGCTCGGGGTCACGAGCTGACCCCGGCCGCGCCCGACCGCGGGTCGCTATGGGACCAGGCCGCCGGCCTCGCCCAGGCGCTCGCGCAGCTCGACGACCTCGCGGCTGAGGTCCCGAACCCGGTGCGACAGCGTCTCGATCATCCGGAAGGCAAGCGACGGGTCCTCATTGATCCGGCGCAGGAAGTTCCGTTTGTCGAGGGTCAGGATCCTGGCCCGGCCCCGGGCCCGGATCGTGGCCGATCTCGGCAGGTGCTCGAAGATCGCCATCTCGCCGAGGATCTCGTTGCGGCCCGCTGACCGGAGGACGATCTCGCGACCGGCGTCCTCGGCCACGATCTCGACCTCCCCGTCCTGGACGACGAAGAGGCACTCGCCGACGTCGCCCTGGCGGGCCACGATGTCGCCATCCGCGTAGCTGCGGCCCAGCGCCGCCGATCCCACCACGGTCAGCCTCCTCTCTCCCGATCCGGCGTCGCGCTCGCCGAGCGCCCGGCGAGGACGCCGGGCATGGCCAGGACGCCTCGTCCGATGAGGGCCGGGTGAACCATCCTGGCGAAGATGTCGCCGTACGGCGCAGAGCCCGAGAACATGTCCCACAGGACCGAGCCGAGCCGCGGCCGGCGACGGTGGACCTGCTCGTCGATTGCGATCGCGAGGATCGCCCGCCGCAGGATCCGGAGGCGCTGGGCCAGCCGGGTGAGGCGGAATGCCAGCTCGCCGATTCTGTTGTCGCCCCGGATCGAGCGGCAGACCGGCAGGAAGTGGCGCCGGAAGTCCGCGGCCGACACACCCTCGAAGAGGGCCGTCCGGGCCGCCGCCTTGGCCGTCCGGTAGGCCGCCCCGATGCCGTCCTTGTAAAGCCGGGTCACGCCGCTGTCGCCGATGAACACGACCCGGTCGGCGAACGGCCTCTCGACGCCCCGGACGTTGATGTGCGGCAGGCACTGGCACGACCGGACGTCGGGCTGCCAGCCCGGGGGCATCACGGCCCGGACCTCGGGCGACGATGCGAAGGCATCGCCGAGGGCGTTGTCGATGTCCTCGCCGAGGAGGCACATCGTGACGTAGTCGCCCTTGGGGATGAGAGCGGCGAACTCGAGCCGTGGGATGTTCAGGAGAAAGACGTGCATCGATGCCCCCAGGGATGTCGCGATCGCCTCGGCCCCCACGTGGTACTCGCGGATGAGCGTCTTTGTCAGGCGCGGCCGCTCATAGCCGATGCCGAGGCCCTCGAGGGCCTTGAGGAGCGACGTGTTCACGCCGGTCGCGACTACCGCCAGGTCGTAGGCCTGCGGCTCGCGGTCGTGGACCCGGATGACGGGTCGCCCGCCGGACAGGCCGATCTCCTCGACCCGCGCGCCCACGAGGACCGCCCCGAGATCGAGGGCGTTCGCCAGGAGGTGGTGGTCGAACGACTCCCAGCGGGCCTCGGTCACGTCCCGCGGCCCGGCACCGCGGTGGACCGCCCCGATCCGGGCCTCCGCGCTCGGCGTCGAGATCCGGACGCTGCCGACGTCGGTGTGGAGGGTGTACGACTCGATGCCCCGCTGGATGACGTCGGATGACAGGAAGATTCCGTCGGCGGCGAGGTTCTGGACGAGCGTTTCGGAGATGATCCCCCCGCACATGTTGCAGCCGCCCGGGCCCGGCACCGCGAACGTCCGCGGCTCGTAGATGTCGACTGCCAGCCGGACGTCGATCCGGGCGGCCATGTCTAGGAGGAAGTAGGCGAAGAACGAGCCGGCCGGCCCGCCGCCGATCACGGCGACTCGCGATCCATTCACGAGCACGGCCTCGTCTGGCCCCACCCCCGCCGGCGATTCGCTCGGTCGCGCGACCACGCCACCTCCCCATCTCGGCGCCTGCCGCGTCGGATCGTGAGGGCGTCGGCCGGCCTGCGACTAGGGGCTTAGGTCACGAAGTGGCGGCCACCTCCGCTGGTCAGGCGGTGTCGGGCGCGGCCGGTGCCGCGGGCGCCGCCGGCGGCGTCCGGCCGAAGAGTCGGCGCTGGCCCAGGCGGCTGTTCACGAGGGCCACGCCGCCGATGATCAGGGCCGTGCCGGCAAGAACCCCGGCATCCACGACCTCGTCGAGGACGAGGGCCCCGGCCACGATGCCGACGACCGGCAGGAGATAGGCGACGAGCGAGGTCCGGGTCGCGCCCCACGACTGGAGCAGCCGGAAGAAGACCAGGTAGGCGACGCCCGACCCCAGGAGCCCGAGCCAGACGATGGCGAACAGCGAGCGATCCGTCCACTCGACCTCGAACGGCCGCTCGGTGACGAAGGCGATGACGGTCGTGATGCCGAACGCGAACCCGACCTGGAAGAGGGCCGGGATCATCGGCCGGAGGCCCCTGACGTTGCGCCGGGCGTAGACCGCGCCGATGCCGTACGAGACGGACGAGCCGATGAGGGCGAGCTCGCCGCCGACCGAGCTCTCGACCCCGCTCGCACCGAGGCTCCGGGCGACGAGGAGGACGACGCCGGCATACCCGACCGCGAGGCCGACCAGGCGGTTGACCGTGATTGGCTCGTCGTGGAGGAAGAGCGCGGCGATGACGATCACGAACAGGGGCACGGCCCCGTTGAGGATCGCCGCCAGGGCCGAATCGACCGACTGTTCGGCGCTCGTGATGAGGGCGAACGGCAGGGCGATGTTGACGACCGACATGACGAGCAGGTGGCCGTACACCCTCGGCTCGCGCGGCAGCCGTTCGCGGGCGACGGCGACGACCGCGGCCAGGAAGGCCAGGCCGATGCCCAGCCGGGCGGCGACGAGGGTGAACGTCGGGACGGTCTCGACGCCGATCTTGATGAAGAGGTAGGACGTGCCCCACATCAGCCCGAGGGCGACAAAAAGGGCCCAGTTGAGCCGGGCGGCGGGGGACGTCATCCCGGGATGATAGGGGATTGGCCTATCGAGGTGGGCCAACCCGCGCCATCGCCGCCGAGGCCCTCGAATCGGGGCGGGCGTGATCTCGATCCGGAGCGTCGCCCTGGGCAGGTTGCTTGCCCATAGGCTACTATTGTCCTCGAGCCCCGTACGTCACGCGGAGGTCCGTCGACGATCGAAGCAAAGGAGGCCGCGATGCTCCTGCTCACCCCCGAAGCGACCAGTCACCTCGTCCGTGTCCGGCGCAAGCGTGGCCTCGACGACCAGAATGGGGCACGGTTCGTTTCCAGGGGCACCGGTGTCGGGCTGACCTTCGCCGCGGCGCCCGAGCCCGGCGATCGAGTCATCGATCAGAAGGACATCCCCGTGTTCGTCGCCCGTGATGTCGCCGATGCCCTCGATGGGTCGGTCATTGACGCACGTCTCGAACAGGGAACATCGGTCCTCGTGCTCCGGCGGCAGGCGAGTGGCCGCTCACGTGCTTCGACCACCGGCTGATCGTCTCGAGGATCGGCCGGCATCATCAGATCCGCAGGATCGCTTCGAGATCGGACAGGAAGACCGTCGCGCCGCCGTGACGCACCCGCGCAGGCAGGTCCTCGAGGCGACCAAGCAGCACGGGCGGAAGCTCGATCTCCCGGCTCGAACACTCCCGCGTGAGGATGGCCAGGACGGCTGCCACCTCATCATCCTCGAGGCCGAGCACGAGCGTCGAGTTGTCCATACGGAGATACCCACCTGACGACCGAAGCTGCGTGACGCGGTGGCCGTCAGCCCCGAGCGCCCTGATCACCCTGTCCGCATCCGCCTCGTGGACGATCGCAACGAGCAGCTTGCTCACGGCCGCACTCCCTCCGGTGGTGATGCCAGGTCGTGCCCAATTGTCGTTCCCGGTGGGAGAGACCGCTACCGTCAGGCGGTCGGCGGCCGAACGAGCGTCCCGCGGTGAGGCTCGAGCGTCCACGTCTCGAGCGAGGCCAGCCTGGCGGGGCCGCCGATTGCCGCGACCGTCGCCGTTCGTGGAGCTGGCGACCGACTCGGCAATCGAATCGTCGCCATCGTGTGCGCATTGGTCTCGATCTCCAGGATGGAGGCATCGACGATCATTCGAAGGCGCAGGTCGTGTCCGCCGGCAGTGGGCAACGTGGCGGCGGTCATCGCGCTGCGGCCAGCGACTCGCACGATGCCACGTCGTGCGACGGCCAGCGAGCGGTCGGCGGGACGGTACGTCAGCCGGACCTCGGGGTCCGTTGGGTCCCCGTCACCCAGCTCGACGACGATCTCCGCGGCGTCGCCGGGCTCGATGGTCGCCGCCAGCTCGAACGGCTCTCCGGGCATGGCCAGGAGCGTTGCTTCCGCATCGGCGATCAGCTCGCGCGGCCCGGTCCGGCCGCCGGCCCCGCGCAGCGAGGTCAATTCCCCCGCCAGCGTCAGGGAGACGCGGCCATCAGCGTCGATCGAGACGATGCGAGGCAGCGTCAGCGACCCGGCCCACGTCCGATCCGAGGAGGGCGCGGGCGGGTCCTCCGGGATCCAGCCGAGGAGCAGCTGTCGGCCGTCCCCCAGGGTCACCGTGGCCGGCGCATAGAAGTCCGGCCCCATCCCCAGCTGCTGCGCGTGGTCGATCGCGAACCCCTCGTCGTGGAGCCGGCCAACGAAGGCCATGACGTGGGAGGGCCGAATACCCGGCAAGCGGTCGAGCACGGACACGATGAGGACGTCGGCAGACTCGAAGCGCAGCAGCTGGGGGCACTCCCACATCGGACCGTCGCCGCCGGCCGATGGATCGACGTCGTCGACGGACAGCACGGGGCCCACGTATGTCCACGCCCGAAGGTCGCTCGACGCATAGCGGAGGACCATTCCGCGCCCGGCAGTGGTGCCTGCCCCGACCAGCATCCCCCAGCGGTCTCCGTCGCGCCAGACGAACGGGTCGCGGAACAGGTCCGGCTGGATCCCGGGCGGCGGTCCCGCGATCAACGGGTTGCCCGGGTCCTTCGACCATGCCACGAGCTCGTCATCGGTGCTCATCGCTCGACAGATTGACTGCCAACGCAGGGCCCCTTCGAGCCGGACGCCGGTGTAGAAGAGGGCGGCCGTCCCGCCATCGATCACGATGTTCCCCGACCAGCAGCCGAAGGCATCGGGACCGCCCTCACCGGGTGACAGGACGAGCGGCAGGTGCCGCCACGTCACGAGGTCGTCGCTGACGGCATGTCCCCAGTGCATCCGGCCCCAGTGCGGCTCGTCGGGATTGTGCTGGTAGGTCACGTGGAGCCGACCGTCGACCAGCAACAGCCCATTCGGGTCGTTCATCCAGTTGACGGGCGGTGTGAGGTGGATTCGTGGACGCTCGGGATGCTCGGCCCGGGTCGGCCCTGGAGGCGTCTCACCGCGCGGCATGGTCACATTTCTTGCCAGTAGGCTATCATGCAGGCCTTGGTACTCCCGCGACGTTCGCGTTGCGGCGGAGCGCCGGCTCAGGTCCGCACGTCGGTGTCGTGGCCGATCGTACGGATCCGAGCGAGGAAGGAGCGCCCATGTCGCGTCCACAACGGCGCATCCTGATGATCTCCCTCCACGGCTACGTTTCGGCGCAGCCCGAGCTCGGCCGACCCGACACCGGTGGACAGGTCGTCTACGTCCTGCGGCTCTCCGAGAGCCTCGCCCGGCTCGGCTATCGAGTCGACATCATGACCCGCCAATTCGAGCGGCAGCCGGCGATCGAGGCGGTCAACGACCGCGTCCGAATCATCCGGATTCCGAGCGGCGGGGTTGGGCTCATCCGGAAGGAATGGATGTGCGACGTCATTCCCGAGTGGGTCGACAACGCGGCTCGGTACATCCGGTCAAAGAGCCTGTCGTACGCGTTCATCGACAGCCACTACTGGGACGCGGGCCTGGCAGGTGACGGAATCGCTCGGAGGCTCGGCATCGGCCATTTCCATACGCCGCATTCGATCGGGTCATGGAAGCGCGACAACATGGATGGAGATCCGGGGGAGCTCGAACGCCAGTACAACTTCGCCCGACGGATCCGGGACGAGCGGGCGGTCTACCATTCGGCCGACGCCCTGATCGCGACGACGCCGCAACAGCGCGACATCCTCGTCAACGGCGAGTACGACGTGCCCTTTGAGAAGGTCGCCGTCGTGCCGCCCGGCTTCGATGACACGCGCTTCTACCCTGTTTCATCGGCTACCCGGCAGGCGCTCAAGCGAGAAGCCGGGTTCGACGGGCCACTCATCCTGGCGCTGGGCAGGGTGGCCGACAACAAGGGCTATGACCTCCTGCTGCGGTCGTTGCCGACGGTCTTGTCACGGGTCCCCGCGGCGCGGCTGCTGCTGGCCGTCGGATCGACCGACCCAACGCCGGGTGAGACCCGCCAGGTCGAGGATCTCCGTCGACTGGCCACCGACCTCGGGGTCGTCGAGCGGGTGATCTTCCACGACTACATCCCGGACGAGGACCTCGCCGACACGTATCGGATGGCCGACGTCTTCGCCCTCTGCAGCCGCTACGAGCCGTTCGGGATGACGGCCGTCGAGGCGATGGCCTGCGGCACGCCGGCGGTGATCACGACCGAGGGCGGCCTCTGGGAGATGGTCGCCTGGGGCCTCGAGGCCATCTATGCGAACCCGCTCGACGTCGAGGCGTTCGGGCACGCCATCGGAACGGTGCTGCTCTATCCGCGGGTCGCCGGTCAGCTCGCGCGGTTCGGTTCGCACCGCGCCCGCTCGACCTTCACCTGGAACGGGATCGCCCAGCAGCTGGTCAACGTCCAGCAGCTCCGCGCGCTCACAGATCGCGATCGCGTCTCCGGCGTGCCCGAGGGTGGACCGCGACACGTCCCCGCCACGGAAGCCGGAAGCTCGACCCGGGAGTTCGAATGGGTGCCCGCCGCATCCTTGTGACCGATCTCGATGGGACGCTCCTCGGCGACGACGACGCACTCGACAGGTTCGCCTGGTGGTACACGACCGGAGGGGAGGAGTATCGGCTCGTCTACGCCACGGGACGGTCACGGGCGTCGCTCGAGGACCTGATGGTCCAGACTCGGCTCCCTGAGCCGGACGCCCTGAGCACGTCGGTCGGGACGGAGCTGTACGACGCCGATGGGAATGCGTGGCCCGGCTGGGACGAGCGATTCGCCGGCTGGGACGCTGCTCGAGCACGGCACGTTCTGGTCGGGATTGGCTGGCTCCGACCGCAGCCCGCGGCGGCCCAGACCCCGTTGAAGGCCAGCTTCAACGCTCCGGGATTGCGGTCCGCGGAGCTGAACATCCTGCGGACCGCCCTCCGGGTGGCCGGCATCGAAGCCACGATCCTGTATAGCTCGAATCTCTACGTCGACGTGCTTCCGCCCGGATCGGGCAAGGGGGAGGGCGCCACTGTCGTCGCCCAGGCGTGGGGAGCTCGCGCCGAGGACGTGCTCGTGTTCGGCGATTCGGGCAACGATCTCCCGATGTTCCAGCGGAGCTTCCGCGGAACCCTCGTCGCAAACGCTCTGCCCGAGCTCACAACGGGCGTCGGTCCGGAGACGTATCGATCGCCGTATCCGTTTGCCGACGGGGTCCTCGACGGGATCCGCCACTGGTCGCGGCTGGAAGGTTCGTGATCGGCGCGCGGTCCAGCGCGGCCGCGACCCGGGCCAGCTCGTGCCGCGTCGCCGGGTCCGACTCGAGCGGCGTCGCCAGCGCGACGATCGAGGCCCTGCGGTCCGCGATGATCGACGCCCGAGCACGCTCGCCCTCCCCGGTGAGACGGGCGATCGCGGCCCGCCGATCCCGCTCATCGCGACTGACCGTGACGAGACCGCGACGCTCGAGACGACGCAGCTGGCGGCTGGTCGCCGGGAGCGTCACCCCCACCTGGCGGGCCACGTCGCTGATCCTCGCTCCTTCGAGTGCGTCACCCAGGATGACGATGACCCGCCACTGCGGGAAGGTCAGGTCGAATCCCGGTCGCGCCGAGGCGATCGCGACGGTCGTCATGGCGACGCCGGCGAAGATGATGCGCTCGAGGGAATCCGCTACGGCTGGGTCGGCCATCTGTCATCTCGCGCAACACTGCTGATCTGTGAATCCCGACACCGCATCTGGGACGAGCAGCAGTCTAGCGTTCGCAGCCCACCGCCGGCCGCCGGCCCCGTTCCCCGAGGCGACGAGGCGACAAGTCCCGCGACTGCTCCGCTACGATCGTCGCCGTGACCGATACATCGGACGCCGCGAGTCCCGCCGACGCCGCGGGTCGAGCGGCCCTCGTCGACGCCCTCGTGGCGGGGTTTCCCGAGGCGGCCATCCATCCCTCCGATGTCCGGCTTGCGCGGGCGCCGGGCCGGGTCAACCTGATCGGCGAGCACACCGACTACAACGACGGCTTCGTCCTGCCGGCCGCGATCGGCCTCGCCATCGACATCGCCTTCGTGCCGGTCGACGACGGGCGAGTGCAGCTGGTCCTCGCCGCCACCGGCGAACGGGCGACGCTGGACCTGGCGGCCCTCGGGCCACGGCGCGGGACCTGGCTCGACTACGTCGCCGGAACGGCCTGGGCCCTGCGCGATGCCGGCGTCCCGACCCGTGGCTTCCGCGGCGTCCTGGCCTCCACGATCCCGGCCGGGGCGGGCCTGTCCTCCTCCGCCGCGATCGAGCTGGCGACGGCCTGGGCGCTGGCCGGCGGCGAGCGGCCGGGCCTCGATCCGATGACGCTCGCCCGGACCGCCCAGCGCGCCGAGAACGAGTATGTCGGCGTGATGTGCGGGTTGATGGACCAGTTCGCGGTCACGATGGGCCGGGCCGGCATGGCCCTCCATCTCGACTGCCGGACCCTCGCCTGGCATCCCGTGCCGCTGTCGCCCGAGGTCGAGCTCGTCGTCTGCCACTCGGGCAGCCCGCGCCGCCTCGAGGCCTCGGCTTACAACGCCCGGCGGGCCGAGTGCGCCCGGGCCGTCGCGGCCATCGCCGCCCGCGAGCCCGGCGTCAGCGCGCTTCGTGACGTGGGTCTCGACATGCTCGAGCGGCACCGCGACCGGATGGACGAGGTTGCCTACGCCCGGGCCCTCCACGTCGTGACCGAGAACGACCGGGTCGCCGCGACCGAGCGGGCGCTCGGCGAGCGTGACCTCGATGCCCTCGGCCGCCTCTTCGCCGCTTCCCATGCCTCGCTCCGCGACCGCTTCGAGGTCTCGTCCGAGGCGCTTGACGCGCTCGTCGAGATCGCCGTCGCGACGCCCGGCGTCATCGCCGCCCGGCTGACGGGGGCCGGCTTCGGCGGCTGCACCGTCAACCTCGTCGAGCGCGGCCGGGCGGACGAGCTCCGGGCGGCCGTGGATCGGGACTACGCCGCGCGGACCGGGCTTACGCCACGGGTCTTCGTCGTCGACGCCGTCGACGGAGCCGGCCTCGTCCGCCTGCCGCCGGCGGGCTGACGCCCCGGTCTGAACATCCGGGCGGCGCCCTCGACCTCGTCGCGCTCGCCGCGCTCGCCGCGGTCAGTCGGCGGTCAGTCCGCCGTCAGGACCCAGATGCGGGCCCCGAAGTCTCCGCCCGGTACCCCGGTCGGCGGGTCCCCGGGCTCCAGGCCAAGGCCTACCGCCATGAGCAGGTCGCCGCCGCGCCGGACCGTCGGGCCGATCTCACCGCTCCGGTATGGCCACGGGGCGACGTGATAGGAGGTCGCCGGGTCCAGGCCCCGCAATCGGAGCCGGTCGGGTGCTGGCACGGGCCGGGCGAGCACCTGCACGTGGGCCACGATCGCTTCGCGCCGGTCGGGCGCCACGACCATCCAGGCCGCGTCGTCGCGACCAAGCGGGCTGCGGAGCCGGACGAAGCGCCCGCGCTGGAAGACCTCGCGGTGCTCGCGGTAGAACGCGGTTTGGGCCCGGATCTCTGCCCGCTCCGCCTCGGTCAGGGCCCGCGGATCCAGCTCGTAGCCGAAGACCCCGAAGAAGGCGACGGCCGCCCGCGTCCCGAGCGGCGTGATCCGTCCGACCTGGTGATTCGGCACGGCCGAGACGTGGGCGCCCATCGAGCTCAGCGGGTAGACGTGCGAGGCGCCCCACTGGATGGCCAGCCGCTCGATGGCGTCGGTGTCGTCGCTCGCCCAGGCCTGGGGTGCGAAGGCGAGCATCCCCGGGTCGAACCGGCCGCCACCCCCGGCGCACGATTCGAAGAGGACCTCCGGAAAGCGCGAGGTCAGGCGCCGCCAGAGCTCGTACGTCCCGAGCATGTAGCGGTGGAAGAACTCGCCCTGGCGGTCGGGCGGCAGGCCGCCGCCGTACGGCTCGGTGATGTTCCGGTTCATGTCCCACTTGACGTACGAGATCGAAGCCGAGCCCAGGACCGCCGCGATCGCCGCCTCGAGGTGGTCCACGACCTCCGGCCGCGACAGGTCAACGACGAGCTGGTGGCGGCTCTCGGTCCGTGGCCGGCCGGGCACGCCGATCGCCCAGTCCGGGTGGGCCTCGAAGAGGCGGCTCCGCGGCGAGACCATCTCGGGCTCGAGCCACAGGCCGAACCGCAGGCCCAGCGCTTCGATGTCGGCGGCGAGCGGGCCCAGGCCGCCGGGCAGCTTGCGACGATCGACCTCCCAGTCACCGAGCGAGCTGGTGTCGTCGTCACGGGACCCGAACCAGCCATCGTCGAGGACGAACAGCTCGACCCCAAGGTCCGCCGCCGCCCGGGCCATCTCGACGAGGCGGGCATGGTCGAAGTCGAAGTACACGCCCTCCCAGCTGTTGAGGAGGACGGGTCGCGGCCGGTCGCGCCAGGCACCACGGGCCAGGCGCTCGCGGAAGAGGCCGTGGAGCGCGTCGCTGAGGCCGCCGAGGCCGTCGGCCGACCAGGCGATCACCGCCTCGGGCGTCGTGAACGAGCCGTCCGGCTCGAGGATCCAGGCGAAGCCGTCGGGATGGAGCCCGATCCGGGCCCGAGTCGAGCCCCGCGGGCCGACCTCGACCTCGGCCAGGAAGTTGCCCGAGTAGACGAGCGAGATCGCGAAGCCCTCGCCGTGGGCCTCGTCCGTGCCGGGCCGGAGGAGGAAGAGCGATGGGTCCTGGCCGTGGCCGGTGGCGCCGCGGAGGCTGCCGACCGAGCGGCGGCCGGGGAGGAGCGCCGCCCGATGGGGGCGTCGTTCCCGCGCCCACGCCCCGCTGAGGGTGAGGAGATCCCATGACCCGTCCGGGAGGTCGAGCGACGCGCTCATCGCGGTCCGGACGACGAGCGGCGCGCGACCCTCGTTGACGAGGCGGGTGGAGCGGGCGACGACGGGCCGGCTCTCGAAGATCGTGAGCGCCAGGGTGACCGCGAGGCCGGCGATCGGGTCGGCGAGGTCGATCTCCACGGTCGTCGCCTCGGCCGGGTCCTCGACGTAGGTCGACGGCAGGCCGTCGAGGGCCGGCTTGCCGGGGGAGATCCGATGACCCCGGTAGACGAGGTCCAGGACGGTCGAGCCATCGGGGCCCTCGACGACGAGCGCCGGGACCCGGAAGTCGCCGCTGCCCGCGGTCGGGACTGCCAGCCCGATCGGCTCGTCGACGCGGTTGGCGAACCCCCGGAAGTCGGTCGGGCCGAGGTGCCGGTAGGACCTCGCCGGATCGAGCGGCGCGCCGGCGTGGAGCTGGCCGAGCCAGCCGTTCTCGAGGACCGCCAGGACGAGGCTCAGGTGGCCGTTGTGGAGGTGCAGCTCGCGACTGGTCTCGCGCCACGTGATCGGCATCAGCCGTCACCGCGGATCGGGAGGATCGTCCAGGTCCACTCGTGCCTCCCGGTCGGGACGAGGTAGGCGGGGAGGGTGTCCGGGCCGCAGCTGGCCGTGCCGAGCCCGCGGTGAGCGGCGTCGAGGTGGACGATCGTCTCGGGCCGGTCGGCGAGCTCCTCGCGGTGCGTCGCGGCGGCGAGGTCGGCGGCCCGATGGTGGGTCGCGGAGACCTGGCGCGGCCGGTCGAGCTGGATGCGGAGGCCGTCGCCGGACGGCCGGCGGAGCTCGAGCCAACGCACGTCGGCGCGACCGCCGTTCTCCTGGGGCCGGACGTACGGCACGTGGGCCTCGCTGACCGTCGTCGACCAGCGCCCGATCGTGCCCGCCCGGCGGCGGTCGGGGTAGGTCTCGGTCGGGCCGCGTCCGAACCAGGTCAGGGCCTCGTGCCCCCGCTCGAGCTCGAGGACCGTCCCGACCCGGGCGAGGTCCGCCAGGATCGCCGGGAGCTCGACCCGCTCGGTGATGCGAATGCCGTCGTCGGAGACGGCGACGATCCGCTGCTCGTGGGGCACGACGATCCCGGCCCGGGTCCGCCACTCGAGCCGGATGACGAGCTCATGGTCCACCTCCTCGACCCCGACCACCCGTCGCTCGAGGTCGGTGACGCCCCACGCGTCCCAGGCCGCGGCGAGCCCCGCGATCCGGTCGTTGTCGGTCGGCGCCCGCCACAGCGACAGGCACGGGGCGGTCGCCAGGCCCGGGACACGGAGGCCGCCGGCGCCGTCGACGATCGATCGCGGCGGGCGAGTCTCGCCGGGCGCCGCGGCAGCCGGCGCGGGCTGGCCGCCGTCCAGGGCGAGCTGGGATTCGCCGATCGCGAAGCCGGCCGGTGCCCAAGGCTCCTCGCTCGCAGTCCGGAACGCGATCGTCAGCCAGGCCTCGCCCGCGACGCCGGCCGGCCGACCCGGCCAACCCTCGAGCCGGGCCGCGGCTCGCTCGCCGGGCGGAATCGGCGGGACGGCAACGTCGCCGCCCGCGATCTCGCCCGATTCGTCGTGGAGCGTCCAGGCGGCAGCCAGCCAGTCCAGGGCCCGGAAATCGGCCCGGTTCTCCAGCTCGACGACACCGGCCGCAAGGTCCGCCGCCGACCCCCTGACTCGGGCCGGCAGGGCGAGCGCCCGATGCTCCCAGAGGGCCGGCTTTGGGCTCCGATCGGGGAAGGTGATCCCGTCGATGCAGAAGTTGCCGTCGTTGGGCCGGTCGCCGAAGTCGCCGCCGTAGGCCGCCCGGATCCTGCCGTCTGGCAGGACCTGGTCCAGGCCATGGTCCCGCCACTCCCAGATCGAGCCGCCCTGGAGCCCCGGGGTGGTCTCGATCGCGTCCCAGTACTCGGCCAGCGTCCCGTTGCTGTTGCCCATCGCGTGGGAGTACTCGCACATGATGAGCGGGCCGCGCTGGCGGCCCGAGGTGGCGTGCCCGACGAGGGCGGCCACGGACGGGTACATCGGGCAGACGATGTCGGTCACGCCGGCGCCGGCCGTCCAGTCGAAGCGGATCGCGCCCTCGTAGTGAAGCGGCCGGGTGGCGTCCGTCGAGCGGACCCAGGCCGCGGCCGCGTCGTGGTTGGCCCCGTGGCCTGATTCGTTGCCGAGCGACCAGGCGATGATCGACGGATGGTTCCGGTCGCGGAGGACCATCCGCGACACCCGATCGACCCAGGCCTTGAGGTAGCGGGGGTCGTCGCACAGCGAGCCCCAGAAGGCGTGGGACTCGATGTCGGCCTCGTCGATGACGTAGAGCCCGATCTCGTCGGCCAGGTCGAGGAACCGCGGATCGTTGGGGTAGTGCGACGTCCGGACGGTGTTGAAGCCGAAGCGCTTCATCGCCACGAGGTCGGCCCGCATGTCCTCGACCGAGACCACCCGGCCCGTCGAGGGATCGAAGTCGTGGCGGTTGACGCCCCGGATGAGCACGGCCCGGCCGTTGATGAGCAGCTCATTGCCAGCGACGCGCACGCTCCGGAAGCCGAGCCACACGGCCGTCCGCTCCACGACGCGCCCGCCCGGGTCCCGCAGCTCGACCTCCAGGCGGTACCGCGCCGGCACCTCCGACGACCACGGCCGGACGTCGGGAACCTCGGCGGTGAGCCGTACCAGGCCGGCTGCGACGCGGGTCGCGGCGAGCGTCTCCCGGCGCGCGAGCGCCTCGTCGGTCGGGAGCGCCAGCCCGGCGGCGCCCTCGGTCAGGACGTCCAGCTCGCCGCGGCTGGGTGGCCCGGCGAACCAGCCGGCATGGGACCGCCGTCCGGTCGTCGGTCCCGCCGGCACGTCTTCCGCGAGCTGGAACCCGTCGGCAAGACCAGGCCCGGTGAGCTCCGCCTCGATCCGCCAGCCGGGCTCGGGCCGGCCGCCGCTCCAGCCCACCGCGACCTCCAGGTCCAGGGTCCCGGTCCGGCCATCGGGGGCCAGGCCGGCCGTGGCCACGAGGTCGGCGAGGTACGTCGGATCGGTGGCGTAGAGGGCCACCGACCGCGTGATCCCGCCGTGCCACCACTGGTCCTGGTCCTCGACGAAGGTCGCGTCGGACCACTTCACGACGGTCAGCTGCAGTTCGTTCGATCCCGGTCGGAGGAGGTCCGTGATCTCGAACTCGGCCCCGAGGTGGGAGTCCTTGCTGACCCCGACTTCGACCCCGTTGAGGGCCACGACCAGGACGCTCTCGGCCGCCCCGACCGAGAGGACGATCCGACGACCGGCCCACGCCACGGGGACCTCGAAGGTCCGCTCGTAGACACCGGTCGGGTTGTCGTCCGGCGGGCGCGGCGGGGCGCCCGGAAAGGGCATCTGGACGTTGGTGTAGATCGGCCGGTCCCAGGTCCCCTGCATCGTCCAGCAGCCCGGGACCTCGGCCTCGCCCCAGGCGTCGCCGAGAGGATCGGTGGGGCGCCGGAGGAGCTGGAAGCGCCAGCGCCCATCGAGGCCGATTCGATCGTCGTGGCCGACGGCGTGCATCGGCAGGCGGCCGCGCGACGTGAGGCCCGGGTCCGCCCACGGGTAGGTCACCGCCATCGGGGCGCTCAGCCCTTCGTCGAGCCGAGCGTCAGCCCGCGGATGAACTGCTTCTGGAGGACGAAGAAGACGATCAGCGTTGGCAGCGCCACAAGGATCGAGCCCGCCGCGATCAGGTTGTTGTCGATGAAGAACTGGCCCTTGAGATTGTTGAGCGCCGAGGTGATGGGGAGCTTGTCGCCGGTGCGCATCAGGATGAGGGCCCAGAAGAAGTCGTTGTAGATCCAGGTGAACTGGAGGGTCGCAAGGGCGGCCAGGGGCGGCCGGCAGAGCGGCAGGATGATCTCGCGATACGTCCTGAAGACCCCGGCCCCGTCGACCACGGCGGCCTCGTTCAGCTCGCGCGGGATCGTCTTCATGTAGTTGCTGAGGACGAAGGTGCAGAACCCCAGCTGGAAGGCGATGTGGATGATCATGATGCCGAGGTACTGGTCGTACAGGCGCCCGTTGTCGGACAGGGGTTCCGGGATCCCGAGGACGAGCAGGTAGATCCGGTAGAGCGGCGTGATCACGACCTGCTGGGGCAGGAGATTGCCGGCCGTGAAGAGCATCAGCAGGGCGAGGTTGAAGCGCCAGCTGTAGCGCGACACTGCAAACGCGACCATCGACGCCAGGAAGAGCGTCAGGACAACGGCCGGGACGACGATGATCAGGGTGTTGATGAAGTACTTCGGCAGCTCGGCGCCGTTCCACGAGTTGACGAAATTGTCGAGGTTGTAGGTCCCGCCGATCGAGACGTAGCCAAGGCGGGCGGTGTCGGCGTACGGGCGCAGCGAGGTGTAGATCGCCCACAGGATCGGCGACAGCCAGATGAGGCTCGTGGCAACGAGGAATCCCTGCAGCAGGATGCGCTGCGGCGGAGTTCGCCGCCGCCTGGCCGTAAGCGGGGCTGCCAGCGCGGTGGCATGCGGCTCCACGGTCATGGCGGTCATGCCTGCTCGGCCCGGATGGAGCGGGTGAGGTAGTAGATGATCGGCCCGACCGAGATGACGAGCAGGATCATCGCCAGCGCCGACCCGAATCCAATTCGGCTCGCCTCGCCGATGATGTTGTTCGTGATCAGGACGGACAGGAGCTCGAGCCCGTTCAGACCGCGGTTGATGATGAACACGAGGTCGAACGCTCGCAGGGATTCGATGACGGTGATCACCACCACCACGAGGTTGATCGGACGGAGGACCGGGAACACCACCCGGAAGAACGTCTGGACCTCGCCGGCCCCGTCGATCGCGGCAGCCTCCTTGAGGCTCGGGTCGACGGACTTCAGACCGGCCAGGTACAGGACCATGATGTAGCCGACGTGGCGCCACGTGGCCGCCACCAGGACGGCCCACAGGTTGATGCTCCGATTGCCGAACCAGTCGACCGCCTCGGCCGTTCCGGCCGTCCCAAGGAGGTTGTTGATGAGGCCCTCGTCAGGCGAGTAGATCAGCTGCCAGATGAAGCCGATGATGGCAAGCGAGAGGACCACGGGCAGGTACAGCGCACTCTGGTAGACGCGCGTTCCCCGGATCTCCTTGTCGAGGAGGACGGCGAAGAAGATCCCGATCGGTGTCGCGATGCCGAGGAACACGCCCAGCCAGATGAGGTTGTGCTGGATCGCCGGCCAGAACGGGGGATAGATCCCGCCGAACAGGTCCGTGTAGTTCTTCAGGCCGATGAACTGGATCCGGTCCAGCCCGATCCCGTTCCACGACGTGAACGACAGGATGCCGGAGGCAATGGTCGGCACCCAGATGAAGAAGACGTGAATGAAGGTGGGGATCCCGACCATCAGGCCGAGGATCAGCTTGTCGCGCCGGGTCAGGAGGCTGAACCGCCGCCTGACGGCCCCGGGGGCACCGAACCGGCGACGCCCGGAGGGCGCCGCCGGTTCGCCGAGCCCGCGATTGGCTGAAGCAGTCACGGGCTCGATCGTGGATCAGCGGCTCACTGCGGCGGCAGCGAGTCGTAGAAGGACTGGATCGTGCCGAGGAACGTGTCCAGGTCCTGGTCGGGATCGTTGAGGAAGGTCTGCAGGAAGGCCTGCATGCCGTTGCCGCCGGCGAAGTCGGGGCGGGTGTCGCGGTCGAGGAACTGGGCGATCGCCTTCGAGTTTCCGATGATCTCGGCCATCTTCTTCTGGAACGGCGAGTAGTTGCTGGTGTCGGCGTCCTTGGCGGCCGCCACGTTGTTCGGGCTGGAGGCCAGGAACTCGAGCTGGGCGGGGCCCGTCGCGACGCAGGCGAGGAGGGCCTTGGCGCCCTCCACGTTCGCCGGCGCCTTGCTGAGCATCAGGCCGTCGATCGGCGCGTCGATCGCGAGCTCACTGTCCCACTCGTTCCCGAGGACCGGGAACGGGAAGAAGTCGAGGTCGTCATGGATCGCCGGGTCAGAGGCCTGCTCGCCCGCGAAGGTTCCAAGGAAGTACATCGCGGCTTCCTTGTTGATCATCGCCTGGGCGCCCTCCTGCCAGGTCCGCCCGAGGGCGTTCGGCTGGGTGAAGGGCAGCAGCTCCTTCCAGAGGTCGAAGACATCCTTCACCCGCGAGTCGGTCCACTTCTCCTTGCCGGCCATCAGGTCGACGTGGAACTGGTAGCCGTTCTGGCGCATGTTGAGGATATCGAACGTGCCCATCGCCGGCCAGCCGTCCTTGTCGGCGAAGGCGAGCGGGACGATGCCGTCGGCCTGGATGTCAGCGGCCAGGGTCTTGAACTCGTCCCAGGTCGTCGGGATCGTGTAGCCGTTGTCGGCGAAGAGGGACTTGCGGTAGATGACGACCCACGGGTAGTTGTACATCGGGATGAAGTACTGCTCGCCGTCGTCGCCGGTCGACGCCTGCTTGAAGGCGTCCGAGTAGTTGGAGCCGACCTCGTCCCAGACGTCGGAGATCGGGGTGGCCAGGCCCTGGGCGGCGAAGAACCGCATCCGGAACCCGGCGAACCAGGTGAACACGTCATCCGGCGTGCCCTGGAGGTAGGAGTTGAGGCTGTCCTGGAAGGCGCCGTGCTCGACGGTGTTGATCTTGGGGCTGACGTTCGCCTCGGTGGCGCAGTAGTCCATCATCGCCTGGAAGGCGTCCTTCGGGACCTGGTCCGAGTAGTTCGATCCGATCGTGACGTCGCCCAGCGGCCCGGCGTCGGTCGGGGCCGCAGACTCACCCGGCTGGCTCGCGGGAGGCGAGGTCGGGGACTGGGTGGCGCCTCCGCCGCAGGCCGCTGCGAGCAGCATGAGCGTCGTGGCGAAGGCGAGGATCCGGGCCGGCGTGCGTCGGCGCGGCGAGCGCGCGATCGTCCAGTCGCCTGGCTCGCGCGGCGGTCTGAGTTCTGCCATCAAAGCGGCTCTCCTCCAAATGCGGTCGCCAAGCGTCGGCTCGGGACGAACACAAACCGACAGGACCAAACAGGAGTTTGTGGGACCCAGCGGCCCATGTCAAGCCGGATTGCCCACATTCCGGCAGAATCTCGTGCGATTACGTTGACTTTCGGTGGTGCGTGGCGCAGTCTGTAGGCGCGTCGCCCGTCAGTCATACTTCTCGCCCGGGAGGTGCCCAGCGTCCGTGCTCCCTCGTCAACGCCAGACGTACATCCTCGAGCGCGTTCGCGAAGACGGTGCCGCCCGCGTGGCGGAGCTGGCTCGCGACCTCGCCGTGTCGGACATGACTGTCCGCCGGGACCTCGAGCTCCTCCAGCAGCAGGGGCTCATCGAGAAGGTCCACGGCGGCGCGACCGTCACTGGCGGAAGCTCCCTGTTCGAGCCCGGCTTCGTCGTCAAGTCTGAGCTGCAGCTGGGGGAGAAGGGCGGGATCGCGGCCGCCGCCGCCGAGCTCGTGACGCCGGGCATGGCGATCGCCCTGTCGGCCGGCACGACGACCTACGCCCTGGCCCAGCGGCTGACCGAGGTGGCCGGCCTGACGGTCGTCACGAACTCCGTACCCGTCTCCGACGTCCTGTATCGGCTTGGCCGGCCGGACCAGACGATCATCGTGACCGGCGGTGTCCGGACGCCGAGCGACGCGCTCGTCGGCCCGTTCGCGGTGGCGGCCCTCAGGACCATCCACGTGGACCTGGTCTTCATGGGCGTCCACGGGATGGACCCGCACTCGGGCTTCACGACCCCCAACCTCCTCGAAGCCGAGACCGACCGGGCCCTCGTCGAGGCCGGCCGCCGGCTCATCGTCGTCGCCGATCACACGAAGTGGGGCGTCATCGGGATCAGCTCGATCGCCCGCCTCGACCAGGCCGACGTCCTGATCAGTGATATCGGCCTCGATGCCGATGCCCGCGCCGTCCTCGGGCGCGAGGTCCGCGAGCTGATCCTGGCCGACCCCGCGGCCGCCAGTCACGGCGCGGCCGGATTGCCCGACTCGAGCGGCGTCACGGCGGCACGATGAGCGCGCCTGCCGAGCCGGACGGAGGGGACTTCGACCGGCTCCGGAGCGAGCCGCACCGCCGCTTCAATCCGCTGATCGACGAGTGGCTGCTCGTGTCCGCCGGGCGGACCCGACGGCCCTGGCAGGGTCGCCGCGAGACCCACCCGCGGGACGCCTCGCCGGCATTCGATCCCTCCTGTTATCTCTGCCCGGGCAACGTCCGGGCGAACGGCGAGCACAACCCAGACTACGACTCGACGTTTGTCTTCACGAACGACTTCTCGGCCCTCCGCCCGGACACACCGACCGACCGGATCGAGGTTGGGCTGCTTCGGGCCGAGGGCGAGGCGGGCGCCTGTCGCGTCCTGTGCTTCAGCCCTCGCCACGACCTGACCCTCGCCCTCATGGGCCAGGAGGCCGTCCGGCGGGTGGTCGACGTCTGGGCCGACGAGACGGCCGAGCTCGGCCGGCGCTTTCGGTGGATCCAGGTCTTCGAGAACCGGGGCCAGATCATGGGGGCGTCGAACCCCCATCCCCACGGCCAGGTCTGGGCGGGCTCGGCCCTGCCCCGCGAGGCGGCCAAGGAGGACGGAGCGCAGCGCCGCTACCACGGCCTCACCGGGCGGCGCCTGCTGCTCGACTACGCCACCCAGGAGCTCGATGGGCCTCGGGTCGTCGAGGTCAACGACGACTGGCTCGTGGTCGTCCCGTTCTGGGCGGCCTGGCCGTACGAGACGCTGCTCGTGGCGCGCCGGCCGGTCGAGCGGCTGCCGGACCTCGGCGCCGGCCAGCGCGACAGCCTGGCCCGGATCCTCATCCGGCTCCTGACCCGTTACGACAACCTGTTCGGGCTGTCGTTCCCGTATTCGATGGGCTGGCATCAGGCCCCGTTCGGCCAGCCCCATACCGACGACCGTGACGGTGCGGGCGGGCCTGAGAGCGCGACCCACTGGCAGCTCCACGCCCACTTTCTGCCGCCCCTGCTGCGGGCCCACGTCCGGAAGTTCATGGTCGGCTACGAGCTGCTCGCCGAGGCCCAGCGCGACCTGACCGCGGAGCAGGCCGCGGAGGAGCTCCGGGCCTCGTCGCCCAGCCACCGGCCCGCCGAAGGCGCCTCGATCGCCGTCGCCGGCCGCTGACGCCGCCCCGGCTGGCGTCGGTCACCCGCTCCCAGGGCTCGCGCGCCCGGTCCTCACGCTACGATCCACAGACGGAGGTGGCATGCAGCGCTGGGGCGGGCGGTTCACGGGCGAGACGGACGCACGGGTGGTCGAGTTCACGCGTTCGATCGAGGTCGACCAGGCGCTCGCCGCCGACGACATCGAGGGCTCGATCGCCCACGTCACGGGGCTGGGTCGGGCGGGCATCCTGACGGCGGCCGAGGTCAACGCCCTCGTGGCCGGCCTTCGCGCCCTGGCCGCCGACGTCGAGGCCGGCGCGGTCGCCTGGGACCCGGCCCTCGAGGATGTCCACATGAACCTCGAGGCGGCCCTCGAGGCCCGGATCGGGCCACTCGCCCGGAAGCTCCACACCGGCCGGTCGCGGAACGACCAGGTTGCCACGGACCTGCGGCTCTGGACGCGCCGGGCGATCGATCGCCTGGACGCCGCCATCACGGCCCTGGAGCGGGCGCTCGTCGGGCTGGCCGAACGCGAGGGCGAGACGATCCTGCCCGGCACGACCCACATCCAGCCGGCCCAGCCGGTCCTCCTGGCTCACCACCTGCTGGCCTACGTCGAGATGCTCGAGCGGGACCGCGGCCGGCTCGCGGACGCCCGGCGGCGACTCAACGTCTCACCCCTCGGGGCGGGTGCCCTGGCCGGGGCCGGCTACCCGATCGATCGCGAGGCGACGGCGCGGGAGCTGGGCTTCGACGGTGCGACGGCCAACTCGATGGATGCCGTCTCTGACCGCGACTTCGCCGTCGAGGTGCTGTCCGCCGTCGCCCTCTCGATGGTCCACCTGTCGCGGCTGGCCGAGGAGCTCACCTGGTGGTCGAACCCGGCGTTCGGATTCGTTCGCGTCGCGGACGCCTTCTCGACCGGCAGCTCGATGATGCCGAACAAGCGGAACCCGGATCCGGCCGAGCTGGTCCGGGGCCGGGCCGCCCGTGCGATCGCGGCCGTCGGGTCGGTCCTCGGTATCGTCAAGGGTCTGCCGCTGGCCTATCAGCGCGATCTCCAGGAGACGGTCCCGCCGCTCCTCGCCGCGGTCACCGGCCTGGAGGCATCGCTCGGGGTCATGACCGGGCTCGTCGAGACCCTGACCATCGATGCCGGCCGGATGCGAGCGGCCGCCGAGGAGGGCTTCACCACCGCGACCGCCGTGGCCGACGCGCTGGTTCGCCGCGGCGTCGCCTTCCGGAGCGCCCACCATGTCGTCGGCGCGCTCGTGGCCGCGGCCGAGGCCAGGGGCGTGGGCCTGGACGGCGTCACCGACGAGGAGGTCGGGGCAGCCCTTCGGTCCGTCGATGACGCGGTCGCCACGAGCCTGGCCGCCGGCGTCGGGCAGGGCGTCGCCGACGACGTGCGGGCGGCCGCGTCGATCGAGGGTGCGGTCGCGGCCATGGACGTCCTCGGCGGCACCGCGCCGGCCCGGGTCCGGGCGGCCCTTGTCGCCGCCCGCGAGCGGCTCGGCCCGGGCTGAGGTCCGTTGGGCTCAGAGCTCGACCGCCAGTCGACGCCATGGCTCGTGCCGGTCCAATCAGGCATGGCGAGACGCGCCGCCCATGACCTGAGTTTAGGTCGGCATTCGGACAGGGCATCGGCAGGATGACCGATGGCACCGGCCCCGCGAAGGGCGATCGTCGGGCCACGTTCGGACGACCGGACCCAGCGCAGGAGGTACCAAGTGGCGAAGTTCATGGACGTCCATTCGGGCTTCGTGGGCGTCACCGCAAAGCAGCTCGAGGAGGCCCACGGGCGGGATCTCGCGATCGAGGCAGACGAGGGCGTCCACTTCGAGCGTGCCTGGCTCGACCCTGAGGCCGGGAAGGTGTTCTGCCTCGCGAGCGGGCCCTCGAAGGAGGCCGTCATGCGCATCCACGAGCGTGCCGGCCACCCGACCGCCGAGGTCTACGAGCTCCTGGTGGAGGTGGCGTGATGCGTCGGTTCCTGCTCATCGCGGCCGCGGCGGCGGCCCTCATCGTCGCGTTCGCCGGGCCGGTGGCGGCCCACGACGCGAACTGCTCCGGGAGCATCGGCAGCGAGGTCCACGGTCAGCATGTCCTGGGCCTGTACGTCGTCGGTGAAGGGCTGAACCTCAGCTCCTGGCCGCCGGCCGGTGGCGTCGGCCAGTCCATCGCCGGCGAGGGCGCGGCCCTTCCGGGCGGCCCCGGACCGACTTTCCACATGGCGAACGGCTTCGCTCCGGGCGCGTCGTTCTGCAACGTCCAGTCGAACTCCCCGGGTCTCCACTGGGGCGACTGACGACGGGCATCCGCGTCGCCACGTCGGCCGGGGCGCCTGCCTCGGCCGACGTTCGTCTGGCGCCGCGGGTTCAGGGCCGCCTGTCAGCGCCGGGCGACCACCTCCACCGGGCCGTGCGAGCGCTGGGCCGCGGCCACGCCGACCGGCGTGGCGTTCGAGACCGTGGCCGCCCAGGCGGCGATCTCCGCCCGCCGGGCGACGCCGAGCTTGGCGAGGATGTGCTCGACGTGGGCGCTCGCCGTCTTGGGGGCGATCGTCAGCTGCTCGGCGATCTCGGCGTTCGTCAGGCCCCCCGCGACGAGCCGCGCGACTTCGAACTCCCGAACGCTGAGCGGCCGCCAGGGCTCGTCCCCGAGTCCCCGCCCACGAGCGGCCTTCGCGAGCTCGTCGGCCCGCGCCATGAGCGGCTGGCTGTCGAGCGATCCCGCGACCGCGAGGACCTCGGCCAGGACCGCGGCGGCGTCGGCGGGTCGGTTCATGCGGATCAGGCACTGCGACAGGTCGAGGCGCGCCCAGGTCGCTTCCCAGACGCGACCGCGCTCCTCCCAGCCCCGGACCGCCCGCTCCAGAGACTCACGGGCGGCCGACAACGATCCACTCGCCAGGCGAACGAGCGCGTCGGCGTGCGTGAGGGCGGGCCCGGCGACCGATTCCCAGGCCGCCAGGTGCTCCCGGGCCTTGGCCACCCATCGCGCCGCCTCGTCGGGCCGGTGGGCGGCGATGTGGCTCCGGGTTCCGGTGACGACAAACGGGATGAAGAGCGCTCGCTCACCGCTCGCGCTCGCGATCGACCGGCCCTCCTCGCAGCGGGCGATGGCGGCGGCCGAGTCGCCGGCCTGGAGGTCGGTCTCGGCGAGGCCCCAGAGCGGCGTGAGGATGAACTGGATCTCGCCGATCCGCCGCCCGGATGCCAGCGAGTCCTCGAGCCAGCGCCGGGCCTCGTCCGTCCGGCCGCGGCCCATGGCGACGAGTCCGATGACGTCCTGCGAGCCGATCACGCCGCGCGTGCAACCACGGTCGACCAGCTCCTGGCGCGCTCGCTCGTCTGCGGCGTGCCAGCGTCCGCCGGCCCAGTCCAGCACAGACCTGGTCGTCGAGATCATCTGCCGGCAATGCGACTGCTCAATCGCGTCGGCGTACTGGAGGCCCTCGCCGATCGCCACCTCGGCAGTGCGGACGTCCATGACCCGGGCCGCGAGGATGGCAAGGTTGCGATACCCGGTGACCCCGACCGACTCGTATCCGGCGTCGCGAGCCTCGCGAGCGGCCCGCATCCCATCGCTCAAGCCGCTCTCGTAGCGGCCGTCGACGATGTCGATCATGGCCAGGAGGATCTTCGTGTCCAGAACGGTTTCCCGATCCCCGACCGATTCGGCCAGCTCTCGCGCCGCGAGCGCCTCCTCATGCGCCGCGGACAGGTCCGAGGCGAAGAAGAGGTCTTCGGCGCGGACCATGTGGAAGAAGCCCCGGAGCTTCTCGCGTGCCGGGCTGAGGGGCAGTGCCGCGATCTCGCCCAGGGCCTGGTCGACCCGGGCGCCAACCTCCTCGCGCGGCTCCCCGTTGCGCCAGGCCTGGGAGCACCTCGAGATCAGCATGCCGGCCGCCTCGAGGGGCCGGCCGGCCTGGAGATAGAGCTCGCGTGCCCGGGAGCCGGCCATCGCACTGTCCTCGTTCCGCTCGATCGCCCCGGCGGCGTCGGAGAACCGCTCGAACAGCTCGGCCTGCTCGACGAGCGGCAGGTCGGAAGGCATGTTCGCGATGGCGCGCTGATAGAGCTCGAAGGCCTCCTGGCGGGCCGAGATCCGGCTCGCCTCCGTGGCCGCCGCCAGGGCTGCCCGGAAGGCCTGGGGTCGCAGCCCTGCCCGCTCGTAGTGACGCGAGGCATGGACGATGCTCGACGCCTCGAGGGACATCACGAACTCGGCCGCCTGGGCATGAAAGCGCCGGAGCTGCGAGGGCGGCACCGAGCCGTAGATCGCGTCCCGCAGGAGCTGGTGTCGGAAGTCGTAGTAGCCGTGATCGATGTAGTCGAAGGGGTAGATGATCGCCGCGTCGATGAGCTCCTCGAGCGCCGGCTCGAGCGCCGGCAGCGGCCGGTCGATGAGCCCGGCGAGGACGTCGGGGCTGAAGCAGCGGCCGACGACCGCCCCGGCCCGGGCCACGCGCCTGGCGTCGTCCGAGAGACGGGCGAGGCGGGCGAGGACGGCATCGCCGATGGTGTCCGGGACGCCTGCCTCCCTGATGCGCCGACCGTCCTCCCTGGCATCGTCGTCGAGGGCCGCCAGGAGCTCTTCGATGTGGAGCGGGATGCCGTTCGTGCGCTCGTGGACGGCTTCGACCACGTCGCGCGGTGCCGGCAGCTCGCGACCGAGGATCAGCGTCGTCGCGATCGCGGTCTCCTCGGGCGTGAGCGGCCGCAACCGGACCTCCTCGGCGTGGCGCTGCCCGAGGAGCCTCGCGCGCCACTCGCGATGGATCGTGTCGGACGGGAACTCGTCCGGGCGATACCCGGCGATCAGCAGCAGCGGGCGGCCCTCCGAATGGCGCGCCAGCTCACCGATGACCTCCAGGCTCAGCTCGTCGGTCCAGTGGAGGTCGTCGAAGACGAGCATCGTCGGCCGTTCGATCGCCCGGAGGATCCGGTCGGCCGCGGATCGGACGATCAACCGGCGTGCGCCGAGTGCGTCGCCGTCGTGGCGTCGGTCGATCGCGAGGAGGTCCTCCGAGAGGCTGCCGAAGGCGTCGCTCCCTCGCATGCCGTGGGCCATCTCGCGGATGGAGGCAAGCGGGACCTGCCGGTCCTGGGGCGCGACCGACCCACCGTCGACACGGAGGCCCGCCGCCTCGGCCCGGCGCACCGCGGCCCGGATGAGGCGGGTCTTGCCGAGCCCGGCCTGACCGGCCAGGAACAGTGTGCGGCCCCGCCCGTGGGCGGCCTCGCCGATCAGCTCGTCGACCAGCTCGAGGACGTCGTCCCGGCCGATGATGATCGGGCAGAGCAGAGACCCGGCGCGCTTCATGGGACGCGGCTCATGGGCCGGAGTGTACGACCAGATTCCAGCCCCGCATCGGTCGATCGACCTAACGCGGCGCGACCCCGCCAGGTGGCGTCGGGCGCTACGATCCGCCAAACGGAACGGGAGGTCCTGTCGCGTGCTCACCCTGGACACCATCCGTCGAGCGCCGAAGGCACTGCTCCACGACCATCTCGACGGCGGCCTCCGGCCGCGGACCGTCGTTGACCTCGCTGCCGAGTTCGGCTACCGCGGCCTCCCGACGACCGACGCGGACGACCTGGCGGCGTGGTTCCGGCGGGGGGCCGATCGCAAGTCGCTCGAGCTCTATCTCGAAACGTTCGTCCACACCGTCGGCGTCCTCCAGGACCGCGACGCGATCGTCCGGGTCGCCGCGGAATGCGCCGAGGACCTGGCCGCCGACGGCGTCGTCTACGCCGAGGTCCGGTACGCCCCGGAGCTCTCGACCGAGAAGGGCCTGACCCTCGACGAGGTCATCGAGGCCAACCTCGAGGGCTTCCGGATCGGGATGGACCGGGCCGCCCTGGCCGGCCACCCGATCGTGATGAAGGTCCTCGTGACGGCGATGCGCCAGGCGGCCCGCTCGGTCGAGGTCGCCGAGGCCGCGATCCGCTGGCGGGACGCCGGCGTCGTCGGCTTCGACATCGCCGGCCCGGAGGCGGGTTACCGTCCGACCCGCCACCTCGAAGCCTTCGACCTCATCCGCCACGAGAACTTCCATATCACGATCCACGCCGGGGAGTCGTTCGGCCTGCCCTCGATCTGGGAGGCCCTCCAGTTCTGTGGCGCCGAGCGGCTCGGGCACGGTGTCCGGATCGTCGACGACATCAACGTCGCGCCCGACGGCACGGTCGGCCTGGGGCGGCTGGCCGCATTCGTGCGCGATCGGCGCGTACCGCTCGAGATGTGCCCGACCTCCAACGTCCACTCGGGCGCGGCGGCGTCGGTCGCCGAGCACCCGATCGACCTGCTCCGACGGCTCCGGTTCCGGGTCACCCTCAACACCGATAACCGGCTGATGTCGAACGTGTCGCTGTCGTCCGAGTTCGCCGCGCTCGACGAGGCCTTCGGCATCGGCCTCGGCGAGATGGAGTGGCTGACGATCAACACGCTGAAGTCGGCCTTCGCCCCGTTCGACGAGCGCCTCGCCCTCATCAACGAGGTCGTGAAGCCGGGCTACGCCCACCTCCACGGCGAGGCGGCCCGGGCCGTGGTCGCGGGACGGCCCGGCGGCGCCCAGCCGTGATTCGCTACGTCGTAGTTGACCATGTGCCTCGAGCCGGTTGATGAGCCCGGTTCGTCGTTTGGAGCTCGTCCGTGCTCCGCCGGCCCTCCGTTTCGACGGCACTCGCGCCGGGCACGATCCTAGCCACGCTCGTCTGTCGCGATTCTCATGAGCCGGCCGGATCGCGGCGTCGGAGGGTGGGCCACGACCGATGAGGCGCCCGGGGCCCGGAACCCGTCAACGCGTGTCCAGGAATGACAGTTGGCCGCCGCCCGTCTGCCGACCGTTTCAGTCAAGCGGCCAGTAGATCTCGGTGATCGGCGGACCCGGCTCGTCCGGTCCGGTCAGGTAACACTCCCAGGGCGCGCCGCTCGCCTCGAGGTCGTGCTCGCGTAGCCACGCCGCCGCCCGCTCCCAGGCCCCGCCGACCTCGTCGTACGGGCCGACGTGGGTTAGCGTCAGGAGCCGGCCACCCGGTAGCGTGGTCTCGTGGACGCGATCGGTCGGGACGAGCGAGCCGCTGAACGGGAAGCCGACGTCGGCCTGGATCCGTTCAGCGAAGCCGTGGTAGCGGGCGAACGGGTGGCCGGCGATGTCGGCGCCGGACGCGCCGATCGCGGCGGCCGTCAGGCCAAAGGCCTCGCCGATCAGCCGGGGTAGCTCCTCGACCGCCCCATCGATCTCGACCACGGCCGCCCGACGCTCGGGCCGCTCCACGATCTCCGGGGTCTCGCGTCGATGTTGGACGCCGGTTGGACTCTCGGTCACTCGCGCACCTCCTCGACCGGCGATCGTCGGGTCATTCGCCACCGGTCGCCAAGGCGCAAACGGCTCCCGATGCCGGGCGCTTGGTCACGGGCTGTCGCGAGGAGTCGCGGCGAGCCGGGGTCAGGCCGGAGTGGCCTCGCGATCCTCGACGGTCGTCGGCAGGTGCTCGAGCAGCGGCGGGGTCCAGGCCCAGGCCGCGCCGTGATGCATCCCGACGGCCCCGTGACGGGCCGCCTCGACCCGCAGCGGCAGGCCGAAGATCTCGATGAACCCGACAGCCGAGGCGTGGTCGAAGGCGTCGCCCTCGTCGTAGGTGGCGAGGTTCTTGTCGTACAGCGACAGCGGCGAGCGGCGACCGGCGACGACGGCCGAGCCGTGGTCCAGTCGCATCCGGACCTCGCCCGACACGACCCGCTGCGAAGACGCGACGTAGCCCCGCAGGTCGCGGTGGAGGGCCGAGAACCACAGCCCATCGTAGGTCAGCTGGGCGTGCTCATCGGCGACCAGGCGGTTGAACCGCAGCGTGTCCTTCGAGAGCGTCAGGCCTTCGAGCGCCCGGTGGGCGGCGTGGAGGATCGTTGCCGCGGGGGCCTCGTAGATCTCCCGCGACTTGATCCCGACGAGGCGGTCCTCGAGGTGGTCGATCCGGCCGACGCCGTGGGCGCCGCCGAGGCCGTGGAGCCGCTCCACGAGCGCGACGGGCTCCACGAACTCGCCGTCGAGCGACACGGGAATGCCACCCTCGAAGCCGATGACGACCTCGACCGGGTCCGGCGCGGTGGCGGGATCGATCGTCCACTCGTAAGCGTCGGCCGGCGGGGTGATCCACGGGTCCTCCAGGATGCCCGTCTCGCACGACCGGCCCCACAGGTTGACATCGATGGAGTAGGGCGAGGCCCTGGTGATCGGGATCTCGATCCCACGCTCCGCGGCGTAGTCGATCTCCTGGTCCCGGGTCAGGCCCATCCCGACCCGCATCGGGGCGACGACCTCGAGGCCCGGGTCCAGGGCGTGGACGGCGATGTCGAAGCGGACCTGGTCGTTGCCCTTGCCGGTGCAGCCGTGGGCGACGGCGTCGGCGCCCTCCTTCTGGGCGACCTCCACGAGGAGCTGGGCGATGAGCGGCCGGGCGAGGGCCGTCGCCAGCGGATAGGCGCCCTGGTAGAGCGCGTTGGCCTGGAGGTGGGGCCACACGAAGTCGGTCACGAACCGCTCGCGGGCGTCGACGACATAGGCCCGCGATGCGCCGGCCGACATCGCCCGGCGCTCGACGCCCCCGCGGAGGGAACCGCCGCCGACGTCGACGGTCAGGGTCACGACCTCGACGTCGTACTGCTCCTTGAGCCAGGCCACGGCGACCGACGTGTCGAGGCCGCCCGAATAGGCGAGCACGACCTTCTTCATCTGGCTTCCTCCATGCCGTCGCCCGCGGCGAACGGCGTCTGCAGGGCGGTGAAGCGGTCGAGCCAGCGCTCGAGGGCGCGCTCGTCCGCAAACAGGACGATGAGAGTGTTGTCGCCGGCGACCGTGCCGACCTGCTCGGTCAGCGACGACTCGTCTATCGCCTGGGCGATGACGCTGGCCGTCCCCGGGCTGCCCGTGAGGACGAGGATCAGCCCGCTCCGACCGATCGTCACCGGGATGTCGACGAGGATCCGACGGAGGCGCTCGTCGGTGCGCAGCGACGGGACCGGCAGATCGTCGGGCAGGGCGTAGACGTGGCGATCGCCGCGCCGGGCCTTGACCAGGCCGAGCTCGGCGATGTCGCGGGACACGGTGGCCTGGGTCACGACGATGCCCCGGTCGGCGAGTCGATCGGCGAGCTCGTGCTGGCTGGCGATCGACCCGCCGGCGATGATCTCGCGGATCGCCCGCTGGCGGCCTCGCTTGACGAGGGGCGAGGTTCCGGGCGCCATGGCCGTCCTCACGCCGCGCTCCTCATGCCGAGCTCCTCACGCCGCGCCGACCCGGGCCGAGCGCGAGGCGGTCAGGCGGGTCCCGAAGGTCGGGTCGTCGAGAGCCCGCCCGAGTGCTCGCTCGGCCGACCCGTCGGCGATGATCGCCTCGGTCCCCTCCCAGGTCAGGGCCGCCAGCGCGGCACGGACCTTGGGCACCATCCCGCCGGCGATGACGCCACCGTCGATGAGCGCCTCGGCCTCCGGCGCGGTGAGCGAATCGAGCTTTGCGCCGCTCGCGTCGCGGACCCCGTCGACATCGGTCATGAGAACGAGCTGGCGGGCACCGATGCCGGCCGCGATGCCGGCCGCGACGTCGTCAGCGTTGACGTTGCAGACGATCCCGTTCTCGTCGCGGGCGAGGGGCGCCACGACCGGGACCTGGCCGGCCACGAGGAGGGCGTCGAGCAGGTCGCGCCGGAGCCCGGCGACGCGGGCGACGAACCCGAGCTCCTCGATGCGCTCGGCGATCAGGAGTCCGCCGTCGACGCCCGACAGTCCCACGGCATCCACGCCCAGGGCCCGGAGGCCGGCCACGAGCTCGCTGTTGATGACCCCGCGGAGGACCGCCGCGGCGACCTCGAGCGAGGCCGCGTCGGTGACCCGCAGCCCGCCGCGCCACTGCGACACGACGCCCATCCGGTCGAGCCACTCGGTGAGGCGCTTGCCGCCGCCGTGGACGAGGACGACCGGCCGGTGCCGGGCCACGGCCGCGACCTCCGCCAGCACCTGCCGCTGGTCCGCGATCGTGGTGCCGCCGAGCTTCACGACCACGATCTCGCTCATGTCGTGTACTCGCTGTTCTCGATCACGTACGCCTCAGTGAGGTCACAGCCAAAGGCCTCGCCGGTGCCGTCGCCGAGGCCCATGTCGAGGCGGATGACGATCTCGGAGGCGGCCATCGCGGCTCGCGCCGCCATCCGGTCGAACGCCACCGGGCCGCCCGCGGCGCCGTCGAAGACCAGCTGGCCGGCGATCGCGATCTTGAGGCGGTCGGGGTCGACCGAGGCCGGGGCGCCGCCGCGGCGGAAGGCCTCCTCGGCCGACAGGCCGGCGGCGGCGAGGATCGCGGTCTCGGCCAGGCGGGCGTTGCCGGCGGCCCCGGCGATCCGGCCCCAGTTGGGGTCCTTGCCGTGGGCCGCCGCCTTGACCAGGCTGGAGGAGACGACGGCTCGCGCCACGGCCCTCGCCTCGGCGTCGTCCAGGGCCCCGGTCACCTGGCAGGTCAGGAGGCAGGTCGCGCCCTCACCGTCGGCCGCCTGCTGGCGGGCGAGGTCGCGGGCCACGGCCTCCACCGCCGCCGCGAGCGCGGCCGCGGCCGGGCTGCCGGCGACGACCGGGGCCGCGGGTGAGGCCCCCGACGCGAGCAGGAAGACCGTGTCGTTGGTGCTCGTGTCGCCGTCGACGCTCAGCTGATTCCAGGTCCGGGCGGCGGCCGGGCGAAGGATCGCGGCCAGGAGGCCGGGCGACGCGGCCGCGTCGGTGAGGATGACGGACAGCATCGTCGCCATCCGAGGGTGGATCATGCCGACGCCCTTGGCGGCCCCCGACACCCGGACGTCGTGGAGCGTCCCGCCGGAGTCGGGAAGGGCGACGGTGAGCGTCGCGACCTTGGTCACCGAATCGGTGGTCCGGAGCGCGGTCGCGACGGCCTCGAGGCCGTCGTCCGTGGCCGCGAGCTCGGGTACGAGCGCGTCCAGACCGGCCGCAACCCGGTCGAGCGGAAGCCGCGTCCCGATGACCCCCGTGGACAGGTGGAGGACCTCGTCCTCGGCGATCCCCAGCGCGCCGGCGACGAGCTCTCCGACCCGGGCCTGATCCTCCTCACCGGCGGCGCCGGTGGCTGCGTTCGCCGACCCGCTCGTGGACACGACCGCCCGGGCCCAGCCGCCGGTGGCCGCGAGCGCCGCCCGCGAGCGCCGGACCGGGGCGGCCGCGAAGGCGTTCGGGGTGAAGACCGCGGCCACGGCCGCCGGCGCTCCGGACGCGACGACCAGGGCCAGGTCCGGCCGGCCGCTGGCTTTGATCCCCGCGACGCGCCCGCCGGCGAGGAAGCCGGCGGGGATGCGGGCGCGTCGCTCCACGGCCGGCAGGGCCGAGGCGAGCGGCGCGGCGACGTCGAGCTCGAGGGCCATCCCGGGTCCGCCTACGGCGCCAGCGGCAGGGCCTCCAGGCCGGCCGTCTCGGCCAGCCCGAAGACGAGGTTGAAGGACTGGACCCCCTGCCCGGCGGCGCCCTTCACGAGGTTGTCGATGACCCCGATGGCCAGGATCCGGCCGGTCCGCGCGTCGGCCCGCGCGAAGACCCGGGCGTGGTTGCTGCCCAGGACGTGGCCGGTCGCCGGCGGCGTGTCGACGACGGTCACAAACGGCTCGTCGGCGTAGGCCCCGGCGTACAGGTCGTCCAGCTCGGCCTGGCCGACCGGCCGGGTCGGCCGGACGTGGCAGGCGGCCAGGATGCCCCGGGTCATGGGAATGAGGTGGGGCAGGAAGTCGAGGCCGCCGAGGCCCAGCTCCTGCTCCATCTCGGCGGTATGGCGGTGGTTGAAGATGCCGTAGGCCCGGACGCTCTCGTTGACCTCGGCATAGAGCATCTCGGCCTTGGCCTCGCGACCGGCCCCGCTGACGCCGCTCTTGGCATCCACGACGACGTCCCCGATGAGCCCGGCCCGGGCCAGCGGGGCCAGCGCCAGGATCGTGGCCGTCGGGTAGCAGCCCGGCGAGCCGACGAGGGCCGGCGTCCCGGCAGCGCGGGCCTCGCCCGCCGCCCGGTGCTCCGTCCGGTGAAGCTCCGGCAGGCCGTAAACCGCCCGGGCCAGGAGCTCGGGATGGGGATGCTCGAAGCCGTACCAGCGCGGGTAGTCGGCGGGATCGCGGAGCCGGAAGTCGGGGCCCTGGTCGATGACCGTGATCCCGGACGCGAGCAGGGCGGGAACCCGCTGCGCGGCCGTGCCGTGGGGCAGGGCCAGGAACACGGCATGCACCTCGCCGTCGAGCTCGCTCTCGAGGGCCAGCTCGGTCGTCGCCAGGTGCGGATGGACCGCGCCGACCGGATCGCCCCGTCGCTCACGCCCGGTGAGGCCGACGAGCTCGACCGAGGGATGGGCGGCGAGCAGCCGGATCAGCTCGCCGCCGACATAGCCGGTCGCGCCGATGATCCCGACCCGAATCGGACGCGCGCCGGGCGCCGCGTCCGCGGCGGGCGCGGGCGCGGTGGCGCCGGTGGCGCTGGTGGCGCTGGGCTGGAGCTCGGTCGAGGTCATGGGCGCATGACTATACAGTGAGTTGCATAGTCATGCACACAGTTACCGGCTGGCCCGCCGCGGGGCGGTTCGCTCAGGCCACGATGTCGGGTCGGCGGAATGGTCCGGTGACGATGACTTCGCCCTCGGCCTCGAAGGCCCCGGCACCCGTCCCCCGGACGACGTAGCGATGGTGGACCTCGGTGGCGCCGGCGGAGAGCATCGCGTTGACCGGGCAGTACTTCGTCGCCGACAGCTCGATGCAGCGCCGGATGGCGGTTTCGTCGACCCGGGGGCCCTCGACCTCGTGGGTGACGTCCACCCGGGTCAGGACCTGGGGATACTCGTCGCGCTGCTCGCCGCGGACGTGGATCTCGTAGCGGTCGATGCCCTGGCGCTTCTTCAGGGCGATCGAGATGACGTCCATCGCGCTGCACGCCGCGAGAGCGACCGTGACGGTCTCCATCGGGCTCATCTCGTTGGCCTTCCTGGCATCGCCCCAGATGAACGCCCGCCCCGTCCCGGTCGTGGTGGCGAAGCGGTTCCCGCCCTCGTGGACGAGCGTCGCGGATCGGGTCGTGGTCATGGCAGGCGGCGTGTCCTTCGGTCGATCGTGGTGGGGACTCGGCCGATCGTACTCCGCGTCCGTGGAACCGTCCGCCGCGCCCGGCCCGCGCTACGATCGACGGCCTGATGCGCGCGCTCGTCCTCGACCGCCCGGGCCCGATCGATTCGGCGCCCCTGAGCCATCGCACGACCGCCGATCCCGAGCCCGGGGACAACGAGCTCCTCCTCCGCGTCACCGCCTGCGCGGTCTGCCGGACGGATCTCCAGATCGTGAGCGGCGACCTCGCTGCACGACGCCTCCCGATCGTGCCGGGGCACCAGGCGGTCGGCATCGTCGAGGCCCTCGGGCTGGGCGCCGCCGGGGCCGGCTGGCGTACCGGCGATCGCGCCGGCGTGACGTGGCTCGCCGGCTTCGACGGCAGGTGCCGGTTCTGCCGCTCGGGCCGCGAGAACCTCTGTCCCGCCGCGGCGTTCACCGGCTGGGACCGGGACGGCGGCTTCGCCGAGAAGCTCGTGGTCCGGGCCGACGTCGCCGTCCGTCTCCCGCCGGCGATGGACGACCTCGCTGCCGCGCCGCTCCTTTGCGGCGGCGTCATCGGCTACCGGGCCCTCCGGCTGAGCGGCATCCAGCCGGGCGGGCGCCTCGGGCTGTACGGGTTCGGGGCCTCCGCGCTCCAGGCGATCCAGGTCGCCCGCCACTGGGGCTGCGAGGTCCATGTCGCGTCGCGCTCGCCAGCCGACCTCGAGCGGGCGACGGCGCTCGGGGCCGCCTCGGTGGGCGGCTACGACGATCCGCCACCGGCTCCCCTCGACGCCGCGATCACCTTCGCCCCGGTGGGCTCCGTCGTCATCGCGGCGCTGCGGGCCCTCGACCGCGGCGGGACGGTCGTCGTCAACGCCATCCACCTCGACGGCATCCCGGCCTTCAACTACGACGACCTGTGGTGGGAACGCTCGATAAGGAGCGTCGCCAACGTCACCCGCCGGGACGCGACCGAGTACCTGGAGCTCGCCGCCACGATCCCGATCCGGACCGAGGTCGAGGTCTATCCCCTGGCGGCCGGCAACGCGGCCCTTGCCCGGCTGGACCGCGGCGAGACCAGAGGGGCCGCGGTCCTCGTGATCGGCCAGTAGAGAACCTGCCCACGCGCGGATGCCGACCCTCAGCCGTATGCAGCGATGGCACCCGGGCAAACGCCGATCAAGGTGTCGAAAGGACGTGGTAGAAAGGGCACCTCGTCGAGCACGATGGGCGACGTCATCCGGTCCATTCGAAACGTCCGGGGCTCGTCCTTCTGCGTGTCCCAGGCGACGATGTACCAGAGCGGAGCACGCACGAGCAACGCGTGGGGCTCCACGCGCCGGTGGCTGGTCCGGGCATGTCGGTCCCGGTAATCGAAGCACAGCACGCGGTGGTGCGAAAACGCCCGCTCGAAGCACTGAAGCAGGTCAGGATCGATCCTCCCAACTGAGAGCGGAACGTCGTGCATCGGATCGCCGACCAGGACCCGCTCCATCAGCCGTCTCAGCTCGCCGACTCGCTCCGGAGGCAGCGCTCCCTCGATCTTCGAGAGCGCCGTGTCGGCGGGAGCGGCGAATGGCATCCATGGCGCCGCTCGGATCATGGCGACCGACAGGACGAGCGCGACGACCTCGTCCGCGGCGAGCTGTGTCGCGACCAGCACAGATGCTGGGTCGATCGATACGCCGCCGCCCGGCCCGCTCTCAGCAAGGATCACAAACCCGCGATCGCGGAGCGCCATGAGATCGCGCAGCACGGTCCTGCGCGAGACGGCGAGATCCCACGCGAGCTCGCTCACCGTGGTGTGCCCCCGGCGTCGCATGACGCGTATCAGGCTCTCTCGGCGGGCCGCCGTATCCACACCCAAAGCGTACCTGAGATCAGTGACAGGATCTGGCACTGATCGATCCTAGAGTCGTCCTATCCGCCGATTCTGGTCAGGAAAGGAAGGCATCGGAGATGGAATCCAGGTTCGTTTGGTACGACCTCACCGCCCGTCAGCCAGACGCCGTTCGCGAGTTCTACGCCCGCATGTTCGACTGGCAGATCGCGCCCGACTCGAACCCTGGACCGTACAACGGCTGGATCATGGACGGTGATCGGCCGTGGGCAGCCGTCGTCGAAGCGAACGACGCCACGGCCGGGCGGTGGCTCCCGTACGTCCAGGTCGACGACCTCGACGCTGCGGTGGCCAGGGCGATTGGCCTCGGTGGCAGCGTCGTTCAGGACAAGACGGACGGACCGGCGGGGACTGCGGTGACGATGGCTGATCCGGGCGGCGCTCTGGTGGCTCTTTGGGTACCGTTCCCGAGTGCATAGCTACCGCCAACGTCGCCAAGCGGCTCGAGTCGGCCCAGCGCTCGAGCCGCGCACGATGCCCACGTGCTTCACACCTCTGCGCTCGTTCGGGCCTTCTCTGGGTCCTCGAGCCCGATCCATGCGAGCGTGTCTCGCGCCATGACAACGAGCCTGCATCGTGCCAAGCGAGAGCTCTACCAGCAACTTGCCCGCGAGGTCATGACGGATCCCGACGTCACCGAAGGCACGATGATGGGTCTGCCCTGCTTGCGGCTCAACGGCGCATTCTTCGCGGCCCAGGATCGGACGACCGGCAACTTGATCGTCAAGCTGCCCGGAGATCGCGTCACCGATCTCATCGCAACGGGTATCGGGTCGGCCTTCGCGCCGAGTAATCGACCATTTCGCGAATGGGTCGCGATCCCGCGCCTCGAGCAATCGACGTGGACGAATCTGCTGCGGGAGGCAAAGGCCTTTGTCGCCACCTCCCGATCCGCGTAAGACCGGGTCGCGTGGTAGGACCAGACGGGTTGCTCCTTGCCCGCTTCGATACCGCCTCAGGGTCGTGCGAAGTCTCCAGGAACTTCGTGAATGTCGACACGACCACGGGCCTGGCCAGGCGCCAGCCGCCTGACATCGCGGCTGACTCAGCCTGCGTGCCTCCGAATGGTGAGCAGCGCCTCTCTCGAGAGCGCCAGCCAGTCAACGTCGTGGTAGTCGGGCAGGGCAACCACTCGCGCATCACCCTTCCGTGACCGGGACCGAACGGCGCTGCGACGCCTGGGGCGAGGAGCTCCTGGAGCGTTCGGCGACGAGCTCCACCAGGAGGCGACCCTCGATGGTCGTCGCGAACACGTTGCCGTTCGCCTTCAGCCCATCGGAGCCGAACATCCTCGACCTCATCACGTCACCACCCGTGTGAGAGCGCAGCAACGACTATGCCGAAGCGTTCAGTGGCTCGTCGCCTCGAACCGAGCCGCGAGGTCGGCCCGCATGTACCCCCGGATCTCGGCGATGCGCCCATCGCGGGGGAGGAGGACCTTCAGCCCGATCCGGCGAAGCGCACCGGTCGCCTGGTCCGGCGCGAGGACGATGAAGGCCGGCAGGCCATTTGCCGACGTTGGGGCGAGTCGGATCCGCTGCTCGGGCGGCTGGCTCAGGATCGAGCCGAAATAGCCGATGATCGCGTCCACCCCGTCGAAGCGCCGTGTGTCCGGCGGCATCGCCATTCTCGCGTCGGCGGCCAGGAGATGGGCGAGTTCCGTCGTGTCGGCGCGCTCCCATGCGTCAAGGTAGCGTCGAGCCAGGGCCGAGGCGTCGGCCAAGGCGATCGCCGATGGCGAGTCGGGCGGTCGACGTGGCGCTCGCACGCGGATCGCCGCTCGTGCTCGCCGCACGCCGCTGTACACCGCCGCCACGCTCGTCTCGAGCGCCTTCGCCACATCGGAGGCGGGCCACTCGAGGACGTCGCAGAGGACAAGCATCGCGCGCTGCCGTGGCGGCAGCACCTGGACGGCGGTCAGGAACGCCAGGCCCACCGTCTCTCGCCGAAGGACGGACTCTGCTGGGTCGTTGCCGGCCGGCCCGGGGGCGAGCCATGAATCGGGGACCGGCTCCGGCCAGCCGAGCTCATCGTGGAGTGTTGCGGTGGGCCGTCGTCGCTTCCGGTCGAGCAGATCGAGGCAGGCGTTCGTCGCGATGCGGAACAGCCAGGGCCGGGCACCACCTTTGTCCCGCAGGCGCCCGCGGTACCACCAGGCCTTGACCAGCGTCTCCTGGACCATGTCCTCGGCGTCCTCGAGGGACCCCACGAGCCGGTAGCAGTGCAGTCGCAGGGCCGGAACGAGAGGCTCGGCGAGCTGCTCGAACTCGTCGCGATCGACGGCGAGGGCCGGGTTCATCGTCGCCCTTGCGAGGTTCGGCCGACTCATCGCCACACCCTACGCGAAGAACGCATCCATGGCGTGCAGGTCCCCGGGGTGCTCCCGGACCTCGGCGACCCGACCGTCGCGCAGCTCGTAGACGATTACCTCGCGATCATCCAGGTCCTGGCGATCATCGCGCTGCGCGCGCGTTCGCTGGATGACGACCGCCCGCCGATCGTTCGCCAAGATATCGATGATTTCCGAGCGGAGGGTTCCGGTCGTCAGCTCGGCCAGGCGCCCCATCGACGCGTACAGCTCCGCCTTGCCGCGCCGCACGCCGGCGTGCTGGGCATTGCCGGGTGCGTGCCACGTGATGTCATCGGCGAGCAGCCGATCGACGGCCGCCATGTCGCCGCGCTGGAACGCGTCGTAGAGGCTTCGGACAATAACCTCGTTGGGATGGCTCATGACGCTCTCCTCGTTCGTGAGCGACCGGCAGCGCGTCGGCCACCAACGAGGTCGGCCTCGTGCCCGTCATGACCCATACAACGGCGCGGCGCATCTGGATTCGTCGCGACCGTCGTCGTCAACGCCATCCACATTGATGGCATTCCGGCCTTCGACTACGACGGGACTCGCCGACAATGTGCTACTATGTCGCACATGGAGCGCGTTGGTGTGCGGGAGTTGCGGCGGCAGGCGAGCGCCATCCTGCGGCGCGTTGCCGGTGGTGAGACCGTGGAAGTCACCGATCGCGGCCGGCCCGTTGCCATCCTGCTCAAGTCGATGCCGAGTGGCCTCGCTCGACTGGAGCGGGAGGGCCTGCTGCGTCGAGCGCAGGCAGACCTGCTCGAGCTCCCGCTGGTCCAGCCGGCGGCAGGGGCCATTGCCCCATCGACCATCGTGTCTGAGGGGCGTGCCGAGTGAGCGCGCTCTACCTCGACAGCTCGGCCTTCGTGAAGTTCGCCGTCGAGGAGCCCGAGACCGCGGCTCTGCGCCGATTCCTGGCCGACGGGGGGTCGCGCCGCGTCTCGTCTGCGCTGCTGCGCACCGAGGCATTGCGGGCGGTGCGCCACCTCGGAGCGGATGCACTCGCCACGGTTCGCGAGGGCCTGCGCCGCGTCGACCTCATCGGGATCGACGACCGCATCCTGGACACTGCTGGCACCCTCGAGCCAGGCGTCCTCCGAACTCTCGATGCCATCCATATGGCGACCGCGCAGGCGGTTGGCGACGATCTCGACGCGATCGTCACCTATGACGATCGGATGATCGAGGCCGCCAGGCTCCTCGGGCTGTCGACGGCCACGCCGCGCTGATCTCGGGCCGGCGCCAGGAGCGCTGCGCATTCGACGATCGCAAGGTCGCGCGCCCGACAGGCGTTGAGCGCGCGGATGCCATGGATGTCCGCATCTCGATTGAGGGCAGGGATGTCGGGTTGTATGGGCGCGACGCTGAGACGATCTTCGCTTCCCGTTGCGTGTCCGCGGTTGCAGTGGCCGTCGTACTCGTCGTGGCGGCGGAGCCAGAGCTGGAAGCCATCGGCCTCGTCGCGGCCATTCGGCGCTCGGTCGAGGATCGGGCATAGCCCATCAGGACCTCGACCCCGCGCCATCTGGAGTGAAGGGACGCGCACCACCGGGCATGTCCGCTTCCCGTTGTTTCCGACGGGGACGTGCCGGATGGGTGTCAGGAAGCGGCGATCTCCGCCGGCCGGGCGGAAATCTCGGCGGCGACCTCCGGCTCCGTCGGGTTCGGCTTGGGCGGCGACTCGAACTGCTCGTGGTACAGGCGGGCGTAGAGTCCGCCCTGGGCGAGGAGCTCGGCGTGCGTGCCGCGCTCCACGATCCGGCCGCCGTCGTAGACGAGGATTCGGTCGGCTCGCAGGATCGTCGAGAGGCGGTGGGCGATCGCGATCGTCGTGCGGCCCCGCTCGAGGCGCTCGAGGGCGGCCTGGATGAGCCGCTCGCTGACCGTGTCGAGGGCCGAGGTCGCCTCGTCGAGGACGAGGATCCGGGGGTCCTTGAGCAGCACCCGAGCGATGGCGACCCGCTGCTTCTCGCCACCGGAGAGCTTGTAGCCGCGTTCGCCGACGACGGTGTCGTAACCCTGCGGCAGCTCGACGATCCGGTCGTGGATCGCGGCCGCGCGGGCGGCCGCCTCGAGCTCCTCAGTCGTCGCCTCCGGCTTCGCGTACAGCAGGTTGTCCCGGACGCTGGCGTGGAAGAGGTACGTCTCCTGGGTCACGAAGCCGATGACGGCGCCGAGCGAGGCGAGCGTCAGCTTCCTGATGTCTCGGCCGTCGATCTCGATCGCCCCGGCGTCCACGTCGTAGAGCCGCGGCAGGAGGTAGGTCGTCGTCGTCTTGCCGGAGCCCGACGGTCCCACGAGGGCCACGAGCTCGCCCGGTCGAGCCTGGAAGTCGATGGCCTCGAGGCCGAACGGCCTTGGCGGTTCAGGCGCGGTCGCCGCGGCCGGCTCGCCCTGCGCGTCCTCGCTGGAGTCCGGCGCCTCGACTACCTCGGCAACGGCCGCCGCCGGGTACCGGAACGACACGTCCCGGAACCGGATATGCCCGCGGACCGAGCCCCGCTCGAGCGCCACCGCGTCGGGCGCATCGACGATCTCGGCGTCCATCTCGAGGTACTCGAAGATCCGGTCGAAGAGGGCCAGCGCGCCCTGGATCTCGACCTGGACGTTGAGGAGCTGGCCGAGCGGGAAGAAGAGCCGCGACTGGAGGGTCGTGAAGGCCACGATGTCGCCGATCGTCGGGGCCGTGGCGTCGCCCTGGATCGCGAGCCAGCCGGCCAGCCAGTAAACGAACGCCGGGGTGATGCTGAAGACGGTCCCGACGATCATGAAGAACCATCGCCCGACCAGCGCCTGGCGGATCTGGAGCCGGGCGAGTCGGCGGTTCAGGCCCCGGAACCGATCGACCGCCGGGCCCTGCTGGCCGAATGTCTTGGTCAGGAGCATGCCCGAGACGGATAGCGTCTCCTCGGTCACGGCGCTCATCTCGGCGAGTGACTCCTGGGTCGCCGAGCTGACCTCGCGCCGGACCCGCCCGACACGGTAGGTCAGGACCATGAAGAACGGCAGGAGGCCGAGCGACAGGGCCGTGAGCCGCCAGTCGATGTAGAACATGGCCACGATCGTGCTGATCGCGATCGCCAGGTTCGAGGTTACCGACGAGGCGGTGTCGGTCACGACGCCCTGGACGCCGCCGACGTCGTTCGCCAGGCGGCTCTGGATCTCGCCGGTCTTGGTCTCGGTGAAGAACCGCAGCGGCATCCGCTGGAGGTGCTCGTAGAGAGCCCCGCGGAGATCCTGCATGACGCTCTGGCCGATGACGTTGTTCATGTACGTCTGGCCGAGGCCGATGAGCCCGGATACGACCGGGACGACGATCATCAGCCCGACGTAGACGTTGAGTCGCCCGAAGTCGAGGCTCGGGATGGCGTCGTCGATGAGGAGCTTCAGAAGGATCGGGTTGATGAGCCCGAGGCCGCTCGTGACGAGGATCGCCACGACGGCGACCGCCACCTGGAGCCGGTACGGCCGGAAGAAGGCGACGATCCGCCGGAGCGTCCGGCCGCGGCGCTCCTTCGGGACCGGCGGCAGGTCCGCCCCGGGCGCGCCCCACATCCCACTGCCCATCCCACCGCCCCCGCCGCGGCCGCGCGAGCCGCTGCGAATTCGGGCGGCGTCGGGGCTGGTGGCCCGGTACGAGCGACCGCCGGAGAAGCTCACCAGGCGGTGAGGGTGTTGGCCTCGGTGATCCCCTGGGCCTCGAGCCAGCGCTCGGCGTCGATCGCGGCCTTGCAGCCGTCGCCGGCCGCGGTGACCGCCTGGCGGTAGCGATGATCGTGGACGTCGCCGGCGATGAAGACGCCGTCGATCTTCGAGTGGGTCTCGTCGTGGACCACGAGATAGCCCTTGGCGTCGACCTCCAGCCAGTCGCGGAAGGCCTCGGTGTTCGGCTTGTGGCCGATCGCGATGAACAGGCCCTCGATCGGCATCTCGCGGCGCTCGCCGGTGACCGTGTCGCGGAGGGCCAGGCCGTTGACCTTGGCGTCGCCGAGGACCTCGTCGATGGCGGTGTTCGTGTGGATCTCGATCTTGGGATTGGCCTTCGCCCGCTCGAGCATGATCCGGCTGGCCCGGAACTCGTCGCGACGGTGGAGGAGGTGGATCTTGGAGGCGAAGCGGGTCAGGTAGGTGGCCTCCTCGAAAGCCGTGTCGCCGCCGCCCACGACCGCGATCTCCTTGTCCCGGAAGAAGAACCCGTCGCACGTCGCGCAGGCGCTCACCCCGCGGCCGCGGAGGCGGGTCTCGCTCTCCAGGCCAAGCCACATTGCCGAGGCCCCGGTCGCGACGATGACGGCCTCGGCCCGGTACTCGACGCCGCGGGCCCACAGGCGAAACGGCCGGCCGGAGAGGTCCACCCGGTCGATGTCGACGTCGACGATCCGGCTGCCGAAGCGCTCCGCCTGGGCCCGGAAGGCGGCCATGAGGTCGGGTCCCTGGATGCCGTCGGGGAAGCCGGGGTAGTTCTCGACGTCGCTCGTGATCATCAGCTGGCCGCCGGGGGCCGAGCCGGCCAGGACGATCGGCTCCAGGTTCGCCCGGGCCGCGTAGATCGCGGCGGTCAGGCCGGCTGGCCCGGAGCCCACGATGATGAGCTTCGACTCGGTCCGGCCGTCGCCGGCGACGGCCGTCGCCGGGCCGCCAGGGGCGGTCGCGACGTCGGGGGCGAAGGCGATCGACAGGCCGCCCACGGGGGCCGGCGTCGCCGGGGCGGCGACGGACGTGTCGCCGGAGAAGTCGATGGCGAGCCCGCCGAACGGGGCGGCTTGCTTGGTGCGTTCGGTCACGTCTGGCATCGTACCATGATCCCGATACCCCTGGGGGGTATGAGAAGGCCCGGCGCCGCCGCCGGGCCGTCAGGCCTCCAGGCGGCGAAGGACGCCCTCCGGCGGCGGGTCCGGCGCCTCGGCCTTGACCCCCGAGATCGCCCGGCCCAGCCGCTCCCGGGCCGCCCGCAGGTCGCGTCCCTGGACGGAGCTGACGACGAACCGCGGGGCCACGACCCCGGCGGCCGTGCCGTACTCACTCGAGAACCGCGCCGGCCACTCAGCCCCGAACCGCGCCAGGTCCTGGGTCAGCTCGCGCCGGGTGGGCGCTCCCACGACGAGAAACTCGTCGCCGCCATCGCGGATCGCGAGCGACGCCTCGATTTCGGCGAGCGCGGTCGCGAACGTCCGGAGGACCCGGTCGCCCATCTCCTGGCCGAAGGCGTTGTTGAACTCGCGGAAGCCCGCCAGGTCGCCGAAGGCGATGGCCACCCGTTCCTCGGCGATGCCGGGCACGGCCTCGAAGACCCGGGCCAGCCGATCGAAGGCGACGTAGCCCGGGATGCCGGTCTTGCGGTCGAGGTCGACCCGCTGGTAGGCCGGCCACCGGAAGCGTTCGGCGAACGGCCGGGCCGCGCTCTCCAGCCACTCCACGACCGCGGCGGTCAGCCACGGGACCTCGGGATCCAGGGCCCGCCACCAGCCGGCGGCCTCCTGGCTCCGCGCGAACCAGCCGGCGGTGGGCAGGGGGTCGAACGCCGGGTCAAGGGTCGACAGGAGGTCCGCCGCGGCGAGGGTCGTCAGCGGGTCGGCGAACTGGCCCTCGTCGGCGAAGCCGCCATCGGGGGTCCGGTGAGAGCGGACGAATGCCACGATGCCGGCCAGGAGGGTGGGCCGGTAGTCGAGCGTCCAGAGGGCCACCCCGAGGTGGGCATTGGCCGAGGTCAGGGGGACCGCCTCGAACGGGAAGCGAGTGCCGCAGACGAGCCCGGCGAGCCGGTTCGCCAGGGTCCCGTAGCGGGTGGCGATGGCCAGGGCCAGCGGATGGAGGCGGGCCAGGGCGGTCGGCCGCCGGGCGAGGAGCCACAGCGCGAACGTGTCTGCCCACGGGTCCGTGCCGGTGACACAGTCGGCGAGGTCGGCTTCCATCCGCGGCTGGATCTCCCGCAGGATCTCGGCGGCCGTTCGGGCGACCGTCGGGTTCGGGTCGTCCTCGAGCGTCGCCAGAAAGTCGACGTTCTCGGCCAGGGCGATCGGCCCCAGGAGGCGCTGGCCGAAGCCGGTCGCGTCGCGCTCGAGCCAATCCTGCTCGCGCGGTCGCCACATCGCGCCGATGCCATCGGGCGTGTCGTAGACGGGCGAGTTGGGGGCGGCGTCGAAGCCCAGGAGCCAGGGCGTCTCCCGCTCCCGGGCGCTGCCGGTCAGGGTCCGTGTCCGCCACGCGCCGAGGATCGGGGAGGGCAGGATCTCCGCCCCGTGCCGCCGGGCGAAGCGGAGGGCCGCCGGCAGCATCGGGTCGCGGAGGTCGAGCTGGGGCGTCGCCCGGACGAGCAGGGCGGTGGCGCGATCGATCGCGGTGGCCACCGACGCTCCGGTGCCGGTCGTCAACGTGGGTTGCGGGGATCGCCGAGGCCGGTAGGCACCACCCGGGTCGACCGGGGACATTCCGGGACTGGCGCCGGTTGCGTCGACTCCCCCGCGAGGGTCGGGTGTCGGCGCCGGCCAGCGTGGCTTCAGTGACATCGTGCGGTTCCGCTGGCGGGCGCGACCACGGCGGCTCCTGGGCTTCGGGCGGCGTCGACCGCTCGGAGGCGTCACCCGTTTCGAGCGGATCGTGCACCGAACCGGGCCGCCGGTCAGTAGGAAGGTCGTACTGGGGGGCGCGGTGGCGTCGAGCTCCCAACGTGCTGGCCACGGCCTTGCTGCTCTGAGCATCACTCTCCGGCCTTGCGACCCGATAACCGTGCCCGGGGCGCGGTCCGCGAGCACGCGAAGGGGTTGGTCGTGCGGGAGCCCGCCGGTCCGAGGGCTGCTATCCGCCTCCGAGCCCTGGGTTTGATGATCCCAGCATCACCGGGCCACGGAGCAATCGTCGAGTTGAGGGCTTGGGGTCCGCGCCGCGCCCGCCGTGCCGCCGCCCGCGCCCACAGCTCAGAGATCCCGGAGATCGGCCAGCAGCGTTCGCCCCAGGAGCTCCAACCGATCGGTCTGCCACACGTCCCGGACGCTGAACAGGACGTGCTGGGCGCCGGCGTCGCCGAGCTCGGCGAAGCGGTCCGTGACCTGGGCCGGCGACTCCGTTCCGGCGGTGCTATCGGCCGAGACGTTGACCGACTGGAGGGTCGAGCGCTCGATCGCCTCGAACGGCCGCCCGAGGTCCTCGCAGTGGCGGCGCAGGACCTCGTACTTGTGGTGGATCTTCTCCGGCCCGCCGAAGACGTTGCAGGCGTCGCCGTAGCGAGCCACGAGACGGAGGGTCTTCTGCTCGCCGCCGCCGCCGATCATGATCGGGATCCGCGGCCGGCTCAGCGACTGGGGCGAGTTGAGGAGCCGGGTTGCCTGGAAGTGGCGGCCGCGGAAGTCCTCCTCCGAGCCCCGCTCCCCGGACCACATCGCGTGGGCCATCCGGAGGGTCTCCTCGAGGAGCTCGAACCGGACGCCGAGCGGCGGGAAGGGGAACCCGAGCGCCTCGGATTCCTCCTGGTTCCAGGCGGCGCCGATGCCGAACCAGGCCCGCCCGCCCGACAGGACGTCGAGGGTCGTCGCGGCCTTGATCCACAGGCCCGGGTGGCGGTAGTGGACGCCGCCGACCATCAGCCCCAGGCGGGCCCGCTCCGAGTGGCCGGCCATCCAGCCGAGGGCGGTCATGCCCTCGAGCATCGGCTCCTCGGGCCGGCCGACAGAGCGGATCTGGAAGAAGTGATCCATGACCCAGATCGAATCGAAGCCGACCTCGTCGGCCGTCCGGACGACCCTCGCGAGCGTCGGGGCGAGCTGCTCAGGGCCACCCGGCCAGGTGAACGAGCTGATCTGGAGACCGAACTTCACCGCCGCGACCTCGAGGCATGGCTGGGCGCTCGGAAGGGTACGCCGGTCAGCGGAACAGGTCCCACGAGGCCGGCATGAGGGCGTCGCGGATGGTGCCCTCGCCGCGAGTGAAGGCGGCACCGCGGATGAGCGCGGCCGGCCGGCCGGCCGTCTTGCCGAGGGCCAGCTCGGCGGCCGAGGCGAGCTCGTCGGCGACGGCCCGGACGGTCGACTTCATGAGCCGGCCGTCGCGATCGGGCGAGCCCCGGAGGTTCTCGATCGGAAGCAGGCCCGACACACCGATCGCGACGTCGACGATGCCCCAGCGCCACGGCCGGCCGAACGAATCCGAGATCACGACCGGCACGTCGACCCCGTGGCGGGCCGCGATCGCCGCGCGGATCCGGGCTGCCGAGCCGTCGGGGTCAGCGGGCAGGAGGGTGACCACGCTGCCACTGCCCGGACCAACGTTCGAAGCGTCCACGCCGCCGTTGGCGCAGACGAAGCCATGGCGGGTCTCGGTGATCAGGACGCCCTTCTCCATCCGGACGACCCGCTTCGCCTCGCGCAGCACGACCTCGACCTGGCGGGGGTCGCGGTCGGCCGCGGCCGCGAACTCGACAGCCTCGGGTCGCGGCTCGATCCCGTCGAGGTCGATGACCGCACCCTCGGCCTTGGAGACGACCTTCTGGGTCACGACGAGGACGTCGCCGTCGCGGACGGGCAGGATCCCGGGCGTCGCAGCGAGCGCGTCGAGGAGGAGGGCCGCAAGGTCGTCACCGGGCCGGACCTCCGGGACCTCCAGCAGGGCGATGACCGCGAGCGACGGCCCGGGCCGGACGGGGACGACGCGAGGCGCCTCCTCAGGCGGCACCGCGACCCCCGGCGCCGGGCGCGGCCGGCACACCTGCAGCCGGCACACCTGCAGCCGGCACGCCCGCAGATTCGGCGGCCAGGAGATCGGCGCCGGTGTCGACGTCGAGCGTCAACGGCCCGCCGAGCTCCACGAAGGTCGCCCCGACCGCGCCGGCCGCCGTTCTGTGGGCGGCCAGGCTGTCCGCGCCGAAGGCCGGCTCGATCGCCGACGGGGGGCTCACGAGGAGCGCGTTCGTGCCGATGCGATGGCGGTCGGGCACGACCACGATGAGCGATCGGCCGGGGGCGGCGGCGCGGGCGAGCTCTGCGGCGTCGAGGACCGCGGCAAGGGTCGCCTTCGAGATCGCGGGAAGGTCGATCGGCAGCACGAGGACGGCCGTCGCGCCGGCCGCGATCGCGACCCCGCGGGCCTCACGGAGCGCCGCGTTGAGGCCGGGCAGCCGCTGGACGAGCGTCCGGGCCCCGAACGCCTGGGCCAGCCTGGCCGCGGCCGGATCCGCGGTCACCAGGACCGTCCCCGCGAGGCCCTCCGTGTCGCGGGTTGCGGCGAGCGTCCGCGACGCCATCGCCACGACGAGCTCGAGGCGCTCTTCCGGGTCCAGCTCTGCGCCGAGGCGCGTCTTGGCGTCCTCGAGCCCGCGCAGCGGGACGAGCGCCCACGTCCTGTCGAGGTCGGCCACGGTGGCCACCTCAGCCCGCCGTCATGCCCGCGAGGGCGGTCAGGACGTCGCCGGCGAGGTGGGCTCGGGCGAAGTCGTCGGACATGATCGTGTCCGTGACGACGGTGGCCATGCCGAGCGCCCTGACCTCGGCCTCCAGGCCGGCGTCGACGGCATCCAGGACGAAGAGGTCCACCCAGCCGGCGTAGCGGCGGGCGACGGCGGTGGCCGACGGTGGCTCGCCGGCGAGCGACGCGATCATCCGGTCGGCGGGACCCTTGATGGCCCGGCCGCCGACGATGCCGGAGATCGCCGCGACGGGCACGCCTCGCGCCCGGGCGGCGTCGATGGCCGCGCGGATGCCCGGCACGGCCAGGATCGGCGCGACCGACACGAACGGGTTGGACGGCGCGACGACGATCGCTTCGGCTGCCTCGAACGCGGCCACGACTTCCGGTGTTGCCCTCGACGAGCCGATCCCCTCGAACCGGACCTCGCTGACCTCGGGCTCCTGGTGGCGGCCCACGAAGTACGTCTGGAAGTCGAGCCAGCCCTGGTCGGTCCGGACCTGGGTCCGGACCGGAGCGTCGGTCATCGGCAGGATCCGGGCCCGGATCCCGAGCGCGGCCTGGAGGTCCAGGGCGACGGACGTCATCCGTTCGCCGTCGCGCCAGCGGCGGGTCCGGACGATGTGGGTCGCGAGGTCACGATCGCCAAGGCGGAACCACGTCTCCTCGCCGTAGCGAGCCAGCATTTCGCTCGCCGCGAAGGTCTCTCCGGCGATCCCCCAGCCCCACTCGCGGTTGTCGATCCCGGCGAGGGTGTACATGACGGTGTCGTGATCGGGGCAGACGAGCAGGCCGTGGCGCTCGAGATCGTCGCCGGTGTTGACGACGACCGTGAGCCGGTCGCCGAGGTGGGCCTGGAGGCCCTGGGCCAGCTTCGCCCCGCCGACCCCGCCGGCCAGCTCGACGACCCGGATCGCGGCGGCGCTCGTCACCGGCGACCGGGCGTCAGGCGCCCGTCAGCCGCGCCGCGACCTCGCCGATCCGCTCGATCGTCTCGCGGTCGTGCGGCGCGGGAAGGCGGCAGATGATCGTCCGGAAGCCGAGCTCGACGTACGGCCGGATGGCGTCGGCGACCTCGTCGGGCGAGCCGAGGAGGTGCGGCACGTTGCCGGCACTCTCGGCGCCGTTGTGGGCGATGATGCCGGCCCAGGCGTTCTCGGCGTCGACCGTCCGGTCGCGGAGGATGATCGGGAAGCTCACGGTCAGCTCGATCTCCGAGCGGTCGCGGCCCACCTCCGCGCAGTGGGCGTCGAGGGTGGCGAGCTTGCCCTTGACCTCGTCGACGTCGCCCGAGGTGTTCCAGGCATCCGCCCGGAGGGCCACGGTCCGGAGTGTCTTCTTGGGGCCCGAGCCGCCGACGAGGATCGGGAGGTGCGCCTGGATCGGCGGGGGGTTCACGAGCGCTTCGGCGAATCGGTAGAAGCGGCCGTCGTGGGTCACCCGCTCGCCGTCGAGCAGCCGCCGGATGAGCATCACCGACTCGTCGAGCCGGTCGAGGCGTTCGCCGACGCTCGCCCCGAGATCGATGCCGAAGGCCTCATGCTCGCGGACGAACCACGCCCCGCCGATCCCGAGGACGGCCCGCCCGCCCGACAGGTGGTCGAGGTTGGCGGCGAGCTTTGCGGTCAGGCCGGGGTTCCGGAAGGTGTTCGCCCCGACGAGCAAGCTGAGGCGAACCTTCGACGTCAGCGGCGCGAGGCCGGCGAGCGCGGTCCAGCCCTCGAGGATCGGCTGGTCCCACGGCCCGAAGATCGCGTTCAGGTGATCCCACGTCCAGATCGAATCCCAGCCGGCGGCCTCGGCGGCGAGGGCCGCGTCGCGGAAGTCCGGCCAGCGGGTCGCCTGGGACCACAGCTGGGCTCCGAAGCGAACGGGGGGCCGTGCGTCGGGCATCTGGCTCATTCGTCTCCCAGGTGGTCGTGGACCTTCGTGATCCGGATCCGGAACGACACGCGCGGCTGGTTTCGGAACATCGCGAGCGTCTCGGGGTCGTCATCGCCGTAGCGGAGGGCCAGCTCGCAGATGTCCTCGCGGGCCCGCTCCAGGTCGTCGATCCGCATCTCGACGACGCCGCTGAGGCCGACCCAGCGATAGCCGTCGCGGGCATCGATGACGGCGAGCGAGCAGCGGCCGTCACGGGTCAGCTCGGTCGGCCAGCGCCGCGGCAGCCGGCTGTTCACGAGGACGCGGCCGTCCGCCTCCAGGCGATACCACGTGGCAGCCTGGTGCGGCTCGCCGTCGGGACCGCTCGTGGCGATCGACGCGACGTGGGGTTGCTCGAGGAACACCCGGACCCGGGGCGACAGCACGATCTCGTCCATCGCCACGGATGGTAGTGGCTCCGGCCGATCGACCCCTTTCGTCGCCCCGTCCCCCCGACGGCGGACCGCCCACCCGAGCCGCCTTACGCGCCACGCAACAAGGGACCGTTGGCTGTCGGGCGGACGGTGCCCGACGGACAGGCCTTACGTCCCGCGTGGCGGTTGGGTGGCGCGAATCGGCGCGACCGGCGGGCGGCGGTAGCGGACCTCCTCGACCGGCGTGCCGTCGAAGTCGAGCAGCCGGGCGGCGCCGTCGAGCCGGAAGCCCGCCTTCTCGTAGAACCGGCGGGCCGAGGCATTGGCGGTCAGGACCCACAGCACGACCGTCGTGAGGCCGGCGTCGGCAAGATCCGCCACGGCGCACTCCAGAAGCGGCCGCCCGAGGCCCCGGCCGCGGGCGGCCGGGGCGAGGTAGATCGCCTGCACCTCGCCGAGACCCGCGGCGTCCTCGTCACGGGCTGCGGCCGCCAGGACGAAGCCGGCGACCCGGCCGGTGGCGTCCTCGACGACGAGGGCCCGCTGCCGCGGGTCGGCGAGGCGCTCGGCCATGCGGGCCTCGTCTCGAGTCGCGTCCATCCGGTCGAGGACAGTCGCCGGGACCATGCCCGGGTATGCCGCCCGCCACGATGCGATCCGGATCTCGGCGATGGCCCGGGCGTCGGCGGCGGTCGCCGGTCGGACGACCGGGCCGCGGCGGCCGATCACGCTTGGTGCCGGCGGCGCCTGGCGGTGGGCGGACCCGTCACGCCAGCCGTTCGCCGGCCTCTATCCGGAGGTCGAGCCGGTTCTCGGGTGGCGCGAGGGGACAGGCCCAGCGGGGATCGAAGGCGCACGATGGCTGGAAGGCGAAGTTGAAGTCCAGCTGGAGGCGGCCCGTGGCGAGGTCTCCGCCGAGGTCGGCGCCCTTCGCGCCGTCGAGCAGGTAGCGACCGGCAGCGTAGGTCTCGTGGCCATTCGTGGCATCCTGGAACGGCAGGAACAGGCCGCCCGCGTAGCCGGCCATCCAGAACAGGTCCAGCGTCCGGGTGCCGCCGCGGAACGGCAGGCTGACACGGCCGATGCGGGTGAACGCCAACTGCTCGCCGGCGCTCATCGGCAGGATCGCGCCGACGCCGACCGTCCCGCGGCCGAGCGCGGTCGTGCCGACGAGAGCGGCGTCGGCCTCGACCACGGCCTCGACTACAACCTCGGCCTCGACCTCGAAGCGGAGCGTCGCGTCGTAGGGCCAGTGCCGGGCCCGGAAGGAGGCGCGAGCGTCGATCGGGACCGGGGACTGGGGATGCTCGCGGTAGAGGGCCTCGCGGACCGCGCGCCAGCGGTCCCAGGCGGCCGCCGGGTCGTTCGCCGAGCGCTCGCGAACCTCGGCGTACAGCGCGGCCACCCGGCGACGCCAGTCGGCGAGCTCGAGCGACTCGCGTCCGCCGGCGCCGTCGCCGGGCGCCTGCTCGGCCACGCTCAACGTCGCCGCGCCAGCCCCCGCACCACGATGAACCCGCCGATGACGATGAGGACCACCGGCCAGAGCTCACCCCAGCGAAGGCTCGGGAGGTCCATGTCGAGGGTGATGTTGGCGAAGAACCACAGGCCGAAGCCGAGGAGGACGAGGCCCCACAGGCGCCCGGCAAGGTCGGCCGTCTCGGCGACGGCCGGGTTCTCGCTCCAGCGCCGGGCGGCCGACTCGGCCTCGCGGCCCAGGGCCTGGGCCCGCTCGTCGAGGGCTCGGGCGCCGCTCTCGAGCGTGGCCTTGAGATCGGCCCCGGGGCCGGCCTCACCGGGCGGCACCGGGGGAGCGTCGGGACGCTCGTTCGGGCTGGTCATCGGTCTCCTCGATCGCAGGGAGCGCGCGGCCATCGTAGAGCAGCCCGGTCGCCGGGCGCGACTAGAATCGGCCCCCGTCCCGGTCTTCGGGGCACGTTCGGCGGCGGTGCCGGCATCGATCGAGTGGAGGCGTGGCGTGGCGGAGCTGGCAGAGATCGGCGTCTTCGGCGGCTCGGGCTTCTACTCGCTCCTGGCCGACGTCCGCGAGATCAAGGTCGACACGCCGTACGGGCCGCCGTCGGACTCGTTCTTCCTGGCCTCGGTGGCCGGCCGGCGGGTCGCGTTCCTGCCGCGCCACGGCCGGCGCCACACGATCCCGCCCCACAAGATCAACTACCGGGCGAACGTCTGGGCGATGCGCTCGCTCGGCGTGAAGGCGGTGATCTCGCCGTGCGCGGCCGGCTCGCTCCAGGTCCACGTCAAACCGGGCGACTTCGTCGTCTGCGACCAGCTCGTGGACCGGACCCGCCACCGGATCGACACCTTCTACGACGGGCCGATCGTGACCCACCTGTCCTCGGCCGAGATCTACGACCCGGTCCTCCGGCGACTCGCGATCGAGACGATCCGCGACCACGGCATCCCGCACCACGAGCGCGGCACGATCGTGATCATCGAGGGCCCCCGGTTCTCGACGAAGGCCGAGTCGAAGTGGTTCGGCGATGCCGGCTGGGAGGTCATCAGCATGACCCAGTACCCGGAGGCGTGGCTATGCCGCGAGCTCGGCATGGCCGTCGTCAACATCGCCCTCATCACCGACTACGACGCCGGAGTCCACGAGGGCACCAAGGCCGTCGACGCGCGGAGCGTGCTCGAGGTCTTCGCCCAGAATGCCGAGCGGATCCAGCAGGTCGTCCTCGACCTGATCGGGCGCTTCCCGGCTGACCTGGACGCCCTGGGCGCGCGCGGCGCCCTGGGCCCCACCCGCGGCGATGGCCATGCCGCGTCGCCCGAGGACATCCGGCTCTTCGAGACGGGCCTCTAGGTCCGGAGCCTCGGATGCCAGTGACGCGGGCGACGGCTGTCGTCGTGGGACGACAACTCGACCACGGGACCGCTCGCCGCGCGCCCCGCATCGCCGCAGGCGGAGCGATCGTGGTCCTGGTGTCGCCGTGGAGCGGCAGGACGACCGAGTCGCGCGCCGGGTCGGGCGCGCCTGAGCCAGGAGGCGTCGAGTTGTCGCTCCAGGGCGACATCGGACGGTCACCGCGCGCCCGACAGGGCGCATCTGGGCCGGATTCCGGGCCGAACCTCGGGCCGAACCCCGGGCCGAACCCCGGGCCGAATTCCGGGCCGCGCTCGGGGCCGAGCGTCGCGCGCAGGGCCGCGAAGCGCGCCGCGACGCGAGCCCCATCGGGCGCCGCGACGCGAGCCCCATCGGGGGCCGCGCCCGACCCCTGGCCGTGAGCGCCGCCCGGGCCTCCCTCTCGATTGGCGTCGCGATCGGCGCGGTCGGCGCCGACGCCCGCTGGTGGCTCGAGTCCGCCCGGCGCCTCGACGATGCCGGCTATTCCGGCGTCTGGTGCTGGGACCACTTCGTGGGCAAGGGCGACCCGACCGTCCCGGTCCTCGAGCAGTGGACGACCCTGGCGGCCGCGGCTGCAGTGACCCGCCGGATCGGGATCGGGTCATGGGTTGCGAACGTCATGCATCGCCATCCGGCGGTCCTGGCCCGCGAGGCAGCGACGGTCCAGGGCATCAGCAGCGGCCGTTTGACGCTCGGCATCGGGATCGGCGGCAGCGATCGCGGGCACCACGCCTATGGCATCGATTTCCCCGATCCGCACGAGCGGGCGGCGCGGCTCGAGGAGGCGGTCGCGGTGATCCGGGCGCTCTGGACGGGCGGGCCCGTGACGCGGCCGGGCCGGTACTACCGGCTCGAGGGCGCGGTGGCGTTTCCCCGCCAGGAGCCGATCCCACGGATCCTCGTCGGCGGCGGGACGCCGGCCGGCGTGCGCCTCGCGGCTCGCATCGGGGACGGCTGGGCGGCCGAATCACCGGGCTACGAGCACCTCCGCGGTCGCTACCTGGAGGCCCTTGCCGGCACGGGACGGTCGCGCGCCGACGTCCGGATCGTCGTGGGCTTCGGTGGCGGGCGAACCGGCGTGGACGCCCTGGCCGGCAGCCCCTGGATCCTGGCCCGGGCCGAGACCACGGCCCGCTGGTCGGAGCTCGACGTCGACGAGGTCGTCCTGACCGCCCGGACGCAGGCCGACATCGACGGGCTCGTCGCGGCCGGCGAGCGCTGATCGTGGCACCATCGTGGTGCCCATGACTACGCCGGCCGCCGTCCCCGCGACCCCCGAGCCGACCCACGCCTGCCTGCGCTGCGGCCGGCCCGTGGCGATCGACGTCGCCCTGTGCGATGACTGCAATCCGCTCGGCCTGCGGCAGCCGGCCGCGACCCAGGTCCATGCCCTGGCGGCCGGCGGGATCGTGCTGTTCGTGGTCTTCCTGGCTGTCCTCGGCCGGATCGGCTTGTCCGGGGTCGGACCGTTCAGCGGCGTGGTCGACACGGTCGCCGCTGCGCCCGGGGTGGGGCTCGCGATCACCCTGAGCGTCTCGAACGGGGGCTCGAAGGCGGCCGCCACGACGTGCCGCGTCGTCGAGGCCGCTCAGCCGGCCGGCGGCCCGGCGCAGCTGGTCCAGACGCCGATCGTGCCGGCCGGCGGCGCGATCGACTTCACCGTCTCCGTCTCGGCGTTCGGCGACGAGCCGAAGCCGCTGGCGGTGGACTGCGACTCCCCGTGACCTCGCCGTGACCGCGCCGTGACCGCGCCGTGACCGGGATCGCCGGGCGAGCGGCGGACGTCGCATCGACGGGCAGGCACGCCGCCGAGCTCGCCTTCGCCCTGGAGGTGGCCATCCGGGCGGGCGAGCTCCAGATGGAGCGCTACGAGCGGGTCGAGCGGATCGACCACAAGTCGGCGCGCGACGTCGTCACCGAGGTGGATCACCTGTCCGAGGCCCTCATCCTCGATGCGATCCGGGCGGCATTCCCCGGCGACGCCCTCCTCGGCGAGGAGTCGGGTGAGCACCTCGGCGGCGACGCCGGCCAGACCGCGACGTCCGGTCGCGGCCGGGCCTGGGTCGTGGATCCCCTCGACGGCACGATCAACTACGCCAACGGCATCCCGTTCTTCTGCGTGTCCGTCGCCCTGGTCGAGGCCGGCCGGCCGGTCGTCGGCGTCATCCACGACCCGTCCCGCGGGGAATCGTTCGCCGCGACGTCCGACGGCCCGGCGACCCTCGCCGGCCGGCCGATCCAGGCATCCACCAAGGAGCTCCTGAGTGACTTTGTCATCTCGATGGCCCTCGGTGGACGGGCCGCTGCCACGCGCTCGCGCGAGGTCCGGAAGGCCATCCGGGTGCCACGCTCGATGGGCTCGGCCGCCCTGGCCCTGGCCTACGTCGCGAACGGCCGCTTCGACGCCTTCGTCCAGCAGGGCGGCCTGTCCACCTGGGACATCGCGGCCGCCGGCCTCATCGCCGAACGGGCCGGGGCGACCGTCACGGACCTCGACGGCGGTCCGTGGTTCGAGATCGCAGCGGCGACGAAGTCCATCGGCGTCCTGGCCGCGCCGCCGGCCCATCACGCGGAGCTCCTGCAGCGGATCACGGGCCGAGCACGAATCGGGAACTAGACGGCACCCTGTCGGCCCAGACTGGGTGAGCGCGGCCACATCGGCCGTGCCGCTACATCGGAGGCCGGATGCGCCGCGAGCAGGTCGAGCGGGCGATGGCGGGCGATCACGACGCGTTCTCGGAGTTGGCGCGCGTCTCGATCGCTCGACTCTACGCCGCCGCCCGCATGATCCTCCGCGACGAGATCCGGGCCGAGGATGCGACCCAGGAAGCCCTCGTGGCCGCCTGGCGAGACCTCTCGGCCCTCCGCGACCCGGACCGCTTCGAGGCCTGGTTACACCGGCTGCTCGTCCGGGCGTGCCATCGCGAGGCACGCCGCGGCCGGCGCCGGCTGGTCATCGAGCTCGAAGCGAGCCGGACCTCCCGGATCGTCGAGCGCGACCCGGCGATCGACCTGGCAGACCGCGACGAGCTCGATCGTGGCTTTGCCCGGCTCGATGCCGACCAACGGACCGTGCTCGTCCTCCACCACTTCCTCGGTCTGACCCTCGATGAGGTCGCTGTGGCGCTGGCCGTCCCGCCCGGGACGGCCCGCTCGCGGCTCCATCGCGCCACCCGGGCGATGCGCGCGGCCCTCGAGGCCGACGCTCGCCTCTCGACCCTCACCGAAGGGCGGCTGGCATGACGACGCGCGACGACTTCGACCGCCGCCTCCACACCTGGCTGTCCGGGCACGAATGGGACCGTGAGCCTGAGCTCCTCCTCGAGGAGGTCCTCGCGCGGACGGCGCGGACCAGCCGGCGCCCGGCCTGGCTGATTCCCGAAAGGTGGCTCCCCATGTCCGCGATCACCTCGCGGTTCGCCCCATCGATGCCCGTGCCGTGGCGTGCGGTGGGCCTCGTGGCGCTTCTCCTCCTGGCGCTCATCGCGGGCGCCCTGATCCTCGCTGGCAGCCAGCCATTCCGGCCCGCGCCGCCATTCGGCCCGGCCGCGAACGGCGCCCTTGCCTTCTCCCGGGCCGGTGACGTCTTCGTCGTTGACGGCCTCGGCGGCACGCCGCGGAAGGTTCTCGGCGGCCCGAATGTCGACGCAGCCCCGCTCTTCTCGCCGGACGGCAGCCATATGCTCGTGCTACGCGATCTCGGGAACGGCCGGCAGGCACTCGTCTGGGCTGGATTCAACGGTGCCGACCCGCGGATCATCCTCGACGACATTGACGCGATCGGCTGGGCCGAGATCGGACCGGGCGGCGACGTCGTCGCCGTCCAGATCGACTCGGAGCCCGGCGTCCTTCGGATCGTGGCCACGGATGGCAGCGGATCGACGTCGATCGAGACGGGCCTCGACGTGGTCCGCAACCCGATCTTCCGCCCGCCGGCCGGCGACCAGCTCACCTTCGAAGGCTGGGGCCAGGCGGGCGAGCGGGGCATCTACCTCGTGAACCTTGATGGCACGGGCCTGATCCGGCTCGAGCTGGACCCGGGCTACCAGGCCGACGAGTTCTACGCGCTGAACCGCGACTACTACTTCCAGGCGCCATCCTGGGCGGCCAGCGGCAGCCGGCTGGCCTACCCCACCCTCGAGCCCGACCCGGTGTCGCCTGCCGGCCCCGGCTTCCGGGTCCACATCGCCGAGGTCGGCCCGTCAGGGGACGTGACGAGCGAGGAGATCCTCGAGTTCGATCCCGCGATGGACGACGAGTTCGCCCCAACCTGGCTGCCGACGGGCAACGTGATCGTCTACCACTCGGTCGAGGGCACGCTGCAGCGGATGTGGCTGGCGGACCTCGACGCCGGCCGCGAACGCGGGACCTGGGCATCGCCGCCGACGACTACATCGGCGTCGGGGTCTCTCCCGACGGCACCAAGATCCTCGCCATCGTGCCCGTCTCCGGCGAGGACCAGCCCACTGTGCAGGTGATCGACATCGCGACCGGCGAGGCCATGACCATCGACCTCGGCGGTGACGCCGTCTGGCAGCGAGCGGCGCCCTGAGGCCCCGACGACCGGAGGCGCGGCGCGAGGTCGATTCTCCGCCGCGCCTAACCCGCTCCCAGCCAGCGGTGTGGGCGAGCCCGCATCCGATCGAGGCCCCACGAGTCGCAGAAGGCCTGCCAGCGCTGCCGCGGCGCCCCGCGCCATCGAAGCTCCGCGGCGGACGCCTGAGGGATCTCGACGCCGTCCTCGACGTATCGGAGCCTCGCCAGCGAGCGATACAGGTTGGCCTCATCGCGGTGGTCGCGGAGCGACCCCGCGAGCGACATCGCCCGGGCTCCGCCGACGCCCGGCACCTCCCAGGCCGAGGCCCGCTCCGGGATCGCCTGGATCGAGCCATACACCGCCAGGACCGACGCGGCACCCTTCGCGCCCCAGCCGGGGATGCCCGGGTAGCCGTCGGACGAGTCGCCGACGAGCGCCAGCCAGTCGGGGATCGAGGCCGGCGGCACGCCCCACTTCTCGCGGACCGCGGCATCGTCGTAGGTGATCCGCCGGCGGCGGTCGAGGAGGACGATCCGCTCGTCCTCGACGAGCTGGGCCATGTCCTTGTCGGGCGTGCAGACGAAGATCCGCTCGACGTCCGGGTCGGCGGCGAAGCGCCGGCAGGCCGCGGCGATCGCGTCGTCCGCCTCGAACTCGACCATCGGCCAGAGAACCAGGCCGAGGGCCTCGATGGCCGCCTCCACGATCGGGAACTGGGCCAGGAGCTCCGGCGGCATCCCGGCCGACGACTTGTAGCCGGGGAAAAGATCGTTCCGGAAGGACTCGATCACCCGGTCGGTGGCACAGCCGACATGGGTGGCGCCCTCCTCGCGAAGGAGGTACAGGAGCTGGTCCACGACGCCCGAGACGCCCGACAGGTTGACGCCGTCGCGTCCCAGTACCGGCGGCCGCGGCGCGTAATGGGCCCGGAACAGCTCGTATGTCGCGTCGACGAGGTGGACGTGCACCGCTCGTCAGGCCTCGGCCTCGACGAGCCCGGCGAGCCGCTCCAGGTCACGCTCGAAGATCGGCCGGAAGACGAGGGCGATGACCAGGGCGCCGAGGTGGGGGAGGACCCGCGGGACGAGCGTCTCGTCCCAGGTCACGAGCGTCGCCGACGCCTCGCCGTCGCGCCCGCCCTCATTGACGAGGCGGATGTCGCCGACGCCCCCGACGAACCCGTCGTGCCGGATCGAGTAGCGGACCGGTGGCTCGAAGGCGGTGATCTCGATCGGGTCCTCCACGTCGATCCCGAACGCCCGGACTCGCCCGACGGCCCGCGTGCCGACGCCGATCGGCGGCGGGGTCAGGACCTCGACCGACTTCAGGTCGTGCATCCACTCGGGCTGGCGCTCGATGTCGGCGAGGACGGCCCAGGCGCGCTCAATCGGGGCGTCGATCTCGATCGAGGTCCGGATCGAAGGCGGCTCCGGGCCGGCGGCCCGTTCGCGCAGCCAGCGGTCGGCCAGCCAGGCGCCGACCGCGCCGAGAATCGCGAGGCGGACGATCGAGCCCGGGACGCCCGCCACGTCAGGCCGGGCTCGTCCCGTCCGAGGCCTCCAGGGTCGCCCCTGCCGCCCGGAGCTCGGTGAGCGAACGCGCGCCGTCGCCCGGCTCGAGGTTCACGGCCGCGATCGCATCCAGGAGGACGGTCGTCCCGTAGCCAAGCCGGATGGCGTCCAGCGCCGTCGCCTTGACGCAGTAGTCGGTGGCCAGGCCGCAGACGACCACGCGTTCGATCCCGCGGCCCCGGAGCAGCCCGTCGAGCTCCGTCGGCACCTCGGCCCCGGTGACCGGGTCGCGCATCGTGAAGCCCGAGTAGCCGTCCTCGCCGTTCGCACCCTTGTGGACGCTCGGGCCCATGACCTCGAGGGCCGGGTGGAAGTCGGCACCCCACTCGTCGCCGACGCAGTGCACCGGCCAGATGCCGCCGTCCTGGGCGAAGTGGGGGGTGTGGGCCGGGTGCCAGTCCTGGGTGTAGACGACGAACGCACCGGCCCCGATGGCGACCTCGGTCTGGGCGTTCACGACCGGGATCGTGGCCTCGCCGCCGGCGACGCTCAACGAGCCTTTCGGATCGGCGAAGTCGTTTTGGACGTCGACCACGATCAGCGCGGTCCGCGGGTCGTAGCGGGTCATGCCCGGGACGCTAGCACAGGCGTCGCGCTCGTCGTCGTGCCGGTCGCGCTCGCCACCCTCCCGCAACGCGGCTGCGACCCATCCGCGACGGGGCGCGCGATGGCGACGTGGGCTACCCTTCGGCGGTGAACCTGAGCGCCGATGAGCGCGACCTGCTGGCGCGCACCGAGGAAGTGAAGATCGTGACGACGTCCGACTCGGGCGTGATCCACCGGACGATCATCTGGATCGTCGTCGATGGCGAGGATGTCTTCGTCCGTTCGGTCAACGGCGAGGGTGCCCGCTGGTTCCGCGAAGCCGTCGCCCGCACGGACATCGGGCTGGAGGTCGGCCGGACGACGGTATTCGCGCGCGTCGAGCCGGCAGTCGACCCGGAGTCCGTCGCCCGTTGCAGCGCCGCGCTCAAGGCCAAGTACACCGCCGATCCCGCCCTCCGGCTGATGCTCCGCCCCCACACCCTGCCCACCACGCTCCGCGTCCTCGCGGGCGCCTGACGCAGCCACACCGCCCACGGAGCCCCGATGTACCTCGACGAGTTCAAGCACCAGCTCCCCGACATCGACGAGCGCGAGACGACCGACTGGATCGAGTCCCTCGACGACGTCCTCGACCAGGAGGGCGAGACCCGGGCCCGGTTCCTGCTCTTCAAGCTCCTCAAGCGGGCCCGCCAGCGACAGGTCGGGCTGCCGCCGCTCACCAACACCCGCTACATCAACACCATCAGCCCGGAGCAGGAGCCGTTCTTCCCGGGCGACGAGCAGCTCGAGCGACGGATCCGCCGGCTGATCCGCTGGAACGCCGTGGCGATGGTCCTGCGGGCCAACAACCGCTTCGCCGGGATCGGTGGCCACCTCGCCACGTACGCCTCGGCGGCGACCCTCTACGAGGTCGGTTTCAACCACTTCTTCCGGGGCAAGGACGGCGACGGGGCCGGCGACCAGATCTTCTACCAGGGCCACGCCGCGCCCGGGATCTACGCCCGGGCCTTCCTCGAGGGCCGCCTCACCGAGGACCAGCTGGACCACTTCCGGCGCGAGACGCCACCGCAGCACGGCCTCAGCTCCTACCCGCACCCCCGGCTCATGCCGGACTTCTGGGAGTTCCCGACGGTTTCGATGGGCCTCGGCCCGATCGCCGCGATCTACCAGGCGCGGTTCAACCGCTACCTCCACAACCGGGGCCTCCTGGACACGTCAGGCTCGCGCGTCTGGGCCTTCCTGGGCGATGGTGAGACCGACGAACCCGAGGCCCTCGGCGCGCTCCACGTCGCGGCTCGCGAGGGTCTCGACAACCTGACCTTCGTCGTCAACTGCAACCTCCAGCGCCTTGACGGCCCGGTCCGCGGGAACGGCAAGATCATCCAGGAGCTGGAAGCCGTGTTCCGAGGCTCCGGCTGGAACGTGATCAAGGTCATCTGGGGCCGAGAGTGGGACGAGCTCCTGGCCCGCGATGTCGACGGCGTCCTGGTCGAGAAGATGAACACCACGGTCGACGGCGAGTTCCAGAAGTTCTCGGTCGCCGGCGGGGCCTACATCCGCGACAAGTTCTTCGGCCCCGACCCGCGTCTCCGCCGGCTCGTGGAGCACCTGACCGACGACGACCTGGCCAAGCTCCGCCGGGGCGGCCACGACTACCGCAAGGTCTACGCCGCCTACAAGGCCGCGACCGAGTACCGCGGCGCGCCGACGGTCATCCTGGCCAAGACCGTCAAGGGCTGGACCCTGGGCCCCGGCGTGGAGGCCCGCAACATCACCCACCAGGCCAAGAAGCTCTCGGAGCAGGAGCTGCGGGTGTTCCGCGACCGGCTGGAGCTGCCGATCCCAGACGCCCAGCTCAAGGAAGCGCCCTACTACCACCCCGGCCCGGACTCCGAAGAGGTCCAGTACCTCAAGGAGCGGCGGCGCCAGCTCGACGGCGAGCTGCCGAAGCGGGTCGTCCGCGGGACCCCGCTCGCGCCGCCCAAGCCGACCTTCGATGCCGAGTTCGCTGCCGGCAGCACGACCCCGGTGTCGACGACGATGGCCTACACCCGGATGCTCCGGAATCTCATCCGCGACTCCGAGCTGGGGCCCCGGATCGTGCCGATCATCCCCGACGAAGCCCGGACGTTCGGGATGGACCCGCTGTTCAACGAGGTCGGGATCTACGCCGCGAGCGGCCAGCGCTACGACCCGGTTGATTCGGAGCTCGTCCTCAAGTACCGCGAGGCGAAGGACGGCCAGGTCCTCGAGGAGGGGATCACCGAGGCGGGCTCCATGGCCAGCTTCACGGCGGCGGCAACGTCGTACGCCACGAACGGGCTGCCGGTCATCCCGTTCTACATCTTCTACTCGATGTTCGGCTTCCAGCGAACCGGCGACCAGATGTGGGCCGCGGCCGACGCCAGGGCCCGGGGCTTCCTCATGGGCGCGACCGCCGGCCGGACGACCCTCGCCGGCGAGGGCCTCCAGCACGACGACGGCCACACCCATGTCCTGGCCTCGACCGTGCCGAACCTCCGCCAGTACGACCCGGCCTATGCCTACGAGCTGGCCGCGATCATCCGCGACGGGATCGAGCGGATGTACGTCCGGGGCGAGGACGTCTTCTACTACGTCACGCTGTACAACGAGAACTACCCCCAGGCGCCGAAGCCCGAGGGCGTCGACGAGGGGATCCTCCGGGGCATCTACCGCTTCGCCGCCGCGCCCGACGCGGGCAAGGGTGCAAAGGCGGTCCGGCTCGTCGGCTCGGGTGCGATCCTCCAGGCGGTCCTCGAGGCCCAGCGAATCCTGGCCGAGCGGTTCGGCGTGGCGGCCGAGGTCTACTCGGCGCCGTCCCTCCCGCTCCTCCGGCGCGATGCGCTGGCGGTGGATCGCTGGAATCGCCTCCACCCGTCCTCCAAGGCCCGGGTCCCGTATGTCACCGGGGTCCTCGGGGCCGATGGCGGTCCGATCGTGGCGGCGAGCGATTGGATGAAGGTCATCCCCCAGATGGTCGCGCCGTGGGTGCCCGCGACGTTCGTCGCCCTCGGCACGGACGGCTTCGGGCGGAGCGACACCCGCGAGAGCCTCCGGGCCTTTTTCGAGATCGACGCCGCCAGCATCGCAGCGGCCGCGATGGCCGCCCTGGCCCGCGACGGTGTGGTGCCCCCGAAGGCGGCCGCTGCGGCGATCGGGGGCCTTGGGATCGATCCCGACAAGGTGGACCCGGCCGCCGTCTGACGGGGCGCCGAGGGACGCCGAGGGGCGCCGAGGGACGCCGAGGACGGCGGCTCAGGGTCGCCTGAGTACCGAATACAAGGGCCCTTGCGTAATCCTGAGCAGCCGACTAGGATTTCACCCGGCGGCGCGGCATCGCGCCCAGTGTCCAGCCCGCAGCCAGGAGTCAGGCGTGGATCTCGGCAACCTCACCACCGGCTTCCTCATCGGCCTCCGCGAGGGCGTGGAAGCGGCCCTCATCGTGGCCATCGTCCTGGCCTACGTGGTCCGGACCGGGAACGGCCGCCACATCTCGAAGATCTGGCTGGGCTCCGGCGCCGCGATCGTCCTGAGCGTCGGCCTGGGGCTCCTGATCTTCGGCACGGTCGGGGCGTTCGAAGAGCCATACGAGCAGGTCTTCGAGGGCTCGGCAATGCTCCTGGCCGCGGTCGTCGTCACATGGATGCTGTTCTGGATGCGGCGCCAGTCGATCAACCTGAAGGGCGAGCTCCAGGCCGCGGTCGACCGGGTCCTGTCGGAGGGCACGGCCTGGGGTCTCGCGGTCCTGGCCTTCACCGCGGTCATCCGCGAGGGTGTCGAGACGGCCCTCTTCCTGGCCGGCCAGGCGACGTCGGCCGAGACCGGCGCCGGGAGCGTCCTCCTTGGAGCGGTCGCCGGCCTGGGTGCCGCGGTCGTCATCGGCTGGGGCTTCTACCGCGGCAGCCGGGCCATCGACCTGCGGCTGTTCTTCCGCTGGACCGGGATCGCCCTCGTCTTCATCGCGGCGGGGCTGCTGTCGCACGCCGTCCACGAGTTCATCGAGGTGGCCGAGAGCGCCGGGATCGCCGTGATCGGCAGCCAGACCGCCTTCGACATCAGCGCGGTGCTGTCGCACGAGGACGGGATCGGCCAGTTCCTCCGGGCGATCTTCGGCTACAGCGCACGACCGGAGGTCCTGACGCTTGTCGTGCACGTGGCCTATGTCGTCGCGATCCTGGCCCTGTACCTGCGCCCCGTCCGGCCGGCGCCGCCGGCGCCTCGACCCGACCCGGTCGGCGCCTGAGCCAGCGTCGCCGGTCGGCCTTGGGCGGCCGTCAGACGGGGGGCGCGCGCGCGGCATCGGTCCTCGGCTAACCCAACGTCTCCGGGCTCCTGGGCCGGCGTCACGGGCAGCCGGCCGGGCCTCCGAGCCGAGCCTGACCGCCGGCGGAGCGCGGACCACGACGGTGGCAGCGTCATGGCGAGTGTCAGCGGCAGCCACGACCGCGGTCGCCGCCGGACGGCGCCGCTGGTTCAGCCGACTGGATCCGTTGTCGGCCGCTCGGTCGGGGTCCCGCGCCGCCGCCGTCACCAGCCTGGCTCATAAGAATCGCGATCGGCGGGCGTGGCGCCGCGCGATTCCGGTCAGATTCGCGGGCCGGCCGTGCCTGGCCGAGCATGGACGGCGCCGATTCCATGAACCAGCCGCATCAGCCGGACCGCCGCCGTCAACGACGTCCGAGCGAATCACGCCTGGCGTAATCACGCCTAGCGCGCGGTCGCGATGACCCGGCTGATCGCGCCGTCGAGGTTGGCTGCGTAGAGCTCGCCCCTGGCATCCTCGCCGAAGGCGACGAGCCCGCCGCCTGCGGTCCCGACGCGGACGGGTACCACCGGGCCCTCGTGCCCGGCCGCCGCGGCCGCCGCGACCGCCGGGATCGCCCAGAGCCGCCCGGAGCAGTAGTCGCCGAACAGGTAGCCGCCCACGAGGACCGGCTGCAGGGCGCCCCGGTAGACGGCGCCGCCGATGATCGTGCAGCCGAGGTCGTGGCCGTACTCGGTGGCGGGCAGCGTCAGGCCGTCTCTTGGGCAGCCGGTTTCGGGCTCGAAGCAGTGGCTGCCCTCCATCCGGTCCCAGCCGAAGTCCAGGCCGCCCACGCCGTCCGGCGCGACGTCGACCTCCTCCCAGGCTCCCTGGCCCACGTCACCGATCCAGAGGTCGCCGGTGACGCGGTCGAAGGCGAAGCGCCAGGGATTCCGGAGGCCGGTCAACCAGATCTCGGGGCGAGCGCCGGCAACGCTCACGAAGGGATTGTCGGGCGGGGTCGCGTACGGGGCCCCGTCAGCGCCGGCCGCATCAACGTCGAGGCGGAGGATCTTGCCCAGCAGGGTGTCCAGGTGCTCGCCGCTCTCGAGCGGGTCGCCGCCCGCGCCGCCATCGCCCAGGCCGATGTAGAGGTACCCGTCCGGGCCGAAGGCCACGGCTCCGCCGTTGTGGTTCGGGAACGGCTGGTCCACGACCAGGATCGTCGTCGCCGTCGCGGCGTCCAGTCGGTCGGGATCCGCCGGGTCCAGGCGGTACGTGGCGACGACCGTGTCGCCGTCGACGTCGGTGTAGTTCACGACGACCCTCGGGTCGCCGGGAAAGGCGGGATGGATGGCGATCCCAAGGAGACCCTGCTCACCGCCTGTCGAGACGAGGCTCGAGATGTCGAGCATCGGATCGGGCTCCAGGATGCCGTCGCGCACGATCCGGACCTGGCCGGCCTTGGTGGCGATGAGCAGGCGGCCGCTGTCATCGTCCGGCGCGGACATGGCGAGGGGTCCACCAGGCACCGTGACGTAGGGCTCGAGCGTAACCGAGATCGCCGTCGAGTCGAACGGTGGGGCCGACGGCTCCGGGCTCGGCGTGGGCGACGAACCGGCAGTGGGACCGGGCACGAGCGTCGACGGATCGGCGGAACCGATCGGGGGCGGCGGGCTGGCCGGGCCACCGAGGCAGGCTCCCGCAACGAGCGCGGCGCCTGCCACGATCGCCGCGACCGGAGGGGGCAGGCCGGGCCGGCGGCGCTTCCGGTTCATCGATGGAATCTACGGTCGGGCGCAGGATCCGGTTCCGGCGACGGTTCCGGCGGCCGGTTGCGAGGGCCGGGGAGTGCTAGCCTCGGTGACACGCCGATCCCCATCACACAGGAGCGATCGATGGAGGCCTTCGAGCTCACCGACGTCAGCGCCCGGCGGGCCGCGTCGGGTCGCCTCTACCACGAGTTCATCCGAACCCACGACCTGTCCGTGGGCCTGTACGAGCTGCCGGCCGGGGCGACCGATCCGCAGGGCCCGCACACCGAGGACGAGGTCTACCACGTGGTCTCGGGCCGGGCCTCGATCAGCGTCGGCGGGACCTCGCGGGCAGTCGGACCCGGGTCGGTGGTCTTCGTCGCGGCCGACGTCCCGCACCGCTTCCACGACATCACCGAGGACCTCGTCGTGCTCGTCTTCTTCGGGCCGGCCGAGTACACCCACCGGATGGACCACCAGCAGCACCGGCCCCACGGCGCCGCTCCGGCCTGAGGCCCTCCGGCCTCGGACCGCAGCCCGGCCGCGGCGATCCGGCGGTCGACTAGCTGCGGAACTGGCCGGCGTCGACCGTGGCGGCCAGGGCCTGCGCCAGCTCCGGCCCGCGACCCGTCTCGTCGTGGCGGAAGAAGACGTAGACATCGTGGCCCGCGTCGAGGAACGGTCCGACCCGGTCGGCCCACCGCTGCAGCTCGTCCGGACCGTAGTCGTGGCGGCGGAGGCGGAGGTACACCAGCCGGCCGGTCAGCCGGATGGTGGGTGCCTCGTCGGAATCGGGCAGGTCGGTCGCGCAGAGCGTCGCGCCGCCCTCACGCAGGGCCGCGTAGGTCTCGTCCAGGTGCCACGAGCCATGCTGAAATTCGGCGACCAGCGGGATCGAGGCCGGCCATGCGGCGAGGAGTCGCCGGAGCGCGGCGTCCGAGCCGAGCTCCGGCCGGCGGTGGAGGTTGTTGGGGACCCGGAGGAGGACGGCGCCGAGGCGCGCGCCGAAGCCGGCCAGCCCCTCGGTCAGCCACTCGACGCTGGCAGCGGGCGTCGAGGTGAGGGCTCGTACCGCGGCCCCTCGCTGGGCCTTCACGACGAACCGGAAGTCGGGCGGCGTGGCTGCCACCCAGGCCGCGATCTTGGCCGCGGTCGGTCGGGCGTAGAAGGTGTTGTTGAGCTCGACCGCCGGGAGCCGACCGGCGTAGAAGGGGAGGAGCGCGTCGCCCTTGACGCCGGCCGGGTAGAAGCGCGGCGCCCAGGCCGGATAGGCGAAGCCCGACGTCCCGACGAGGAGCCGGCCGCGACTCACGAGCCTCGGTCGATGCCCTCGTGGAGGGCCGGGTCGCAATGCGCCGCACCGCCGCACAACCGCTCCGAGATCGCGTCCATCGCCCGCTCGACGACGGCCAGGTCGCCAGCCTTGATCGCCGCGAAGAAGTACTCCCGGATGCCGTCGAGGTGGGTAGGCGCGGCGGCCCTGAGCCGCGACAGGCCGAGGGCCGTGAGCGATGCCTCGGCGCCGCGTGCGTCACTGGCGCAGCTCGTCCGCTCCACGAGCCCGTCATCGACGAGCCGGTCGACGAGCCGGGTAACGCCGCTCTTCGAGAGGAGCAGCGAATCGGCCAGGCGGCCCATCCGCAGCCGCCGCTCGGGCGACTCAGCGAGGTGGAGGAGCGTCTCGTACTCCTGGAGAGAGAGCCCGTGACGGGTCCGCAGGTCCTCGTCCAGGCGGCGCTCGACCCGGGCGTGGGCCCGCAGGAAGGCCCGCCAGGGCGCCAGGCGGGCGTCCCGGCGCGACGACGGCGGGGCGGTGGTCGGAGCTTCGGTCACGCGATCATCGTACCCGGCCGTGGTTGACCCGGCAACGAAGGCGAGCGACGCGGCGCCTCGCTCCACCTCGTCCGCGGCGTACGATCTCCGACCATGACAAGCCTCGACGTTCAGGGCCTGCGCCGCCGCTTCCCGGCCCTGGCCGTCGCCCACGGCGACCGGCCGCTGGTGTACTTCGACGGTCCGGGCGGGACCCAGGTCCCGGACGTGGTCATCGAGGCCGTGGCGGACTACTACCGGATCGCGAATGCCAACCACGGCGGCGCCTTCGAGACCTCCCGCCGATCCGACGCGATCGTCGAAGAGGCCCACGCGGCGCTCGCCGACCTCCTCGGCGTCGACGCCGACGAGATCATCGTCGGGCCGAACATGACGACCCTGACGTTCCACCTCAGCCGGTCGATCGGCGCCGGCCTGGAGCCCGGCGACGAGATCGTCCTGACCGGCCTGGACCACGCCGCCAACGTGGATCCGTGGCTCGCGGTCGCCGCCGACCGCGGGCTCATCGTCCGGTGGTGGGAGCCGGACCTCGCGGATTGCACCCTGGCCGTCGATGACCTCGAGCCGCTCCTCTCACCGCGGACCCGCCTCGTGGCCGTCGGTTGGGCCTCGAACGCCGTCGGCACCATCAACCCGATTGCCCGGATCGCGGCCGCGGCCCATCGCGTCGGGGCGCTCCTCTACGTCGATGCCGTCCACGCGGCGCCGCACCTGGTCCTCGACGCCCGGGCCGTCGAGGCCGACTTCGTGGCCTGCTCGGTCTACAAGTTCTTCGGGCCGCACCTCGGCGCGGTCTACGGCCGGCGCTCGATCCTCGCCGCCCTCCGTGCCTACAAGGTCCGCCCGGCCGGGCATCGTTTCGAGACGGGGACCGGGAACTTCGAGGGCCAGGCCGGGGCGCTCGCCGCGATCGGCTACCTGGAGGACGTCGGACGGATGGCCGGGACCCCGGCCGACGCGACCCGTCGGGAGCGGCTGGTCACGGCGATGGGCGCGATCCGGGAGGTCGAGATGGCGCTCTACCGGCGCCTCCACGACGGCCTCGCCGCGATCCCGGGCCTGCAGCTCTACGGCATCACCGATCCGGACGACTTCGAGCGGCGGACCCCGACCGTGGCGTTCACGCTCGCGGGGGTCGCCGCGCCGGACGTGGCGCGACGCCTCGGCGACGAGGGGATCGCCGCGTGGGATGGCAACTTCTACGCCCTGGGGCTCGTCGAGCGGCTGGGCCTCGAGGGCGCCGGCGGCCTCCTCCGGCTGGGCCTGACGCACTACAACACCGCCGCCGAGGTCGACCGGGTCGTCGCGGCGCTGGAGGCCATCGCCGCGCCGATCGCGGCCGCGCGCTGAGGAAGCCGGTCGCGGTGGCCGCCCTGGGACCTCGCGTCGGGGTGATCGGCGGCGGAATCGTGGGGCTGGCGACGGCCGCGTACCTCGCCGAGGGCGGTGCCCGGGTCACCCTCTACGAGCGCGAGGCGATCGCCGCCGGTGCCTCGGGTCGCAACTCCGGCGTCGTCCAGCAGCCGTTCGATCCCGCCCTGGTGCCGCTGTACCACGAGACGGTGGCCGCGTATCGCCGCCTGGCCGATGTCGCGCCCGACGCCGGCTTCGCCCTCCCGGCGGCGTCGGCCGGGCTGCTGCTCGTGGCCCACCGGGCCGGCGTCGTCGCGGCGCTCGGCGACTTCCTGCGGGCGACCGTCCCGGGGTTGGATGTCGAGGTCCTCGAACCCCACGCGCTGCGGGCGCTCGAGCCGTCGCTCGCCGGGGGCGTCCACGCATTGCGGGTCCCCGTCGCGTACCCGGTGGTGCCGGCCGCGCCGACCTACGCCTGGGCCAATCGGGCCGAGCGCCTCGGTGTCACGATCCGCCTGGGTCGCTCGGCACGGCCCGTGCTGAGCGCCGGACGCGTGACCGGCGTGGACGTGGGCGGGCGCCACGAGCCGGCCGAGGCGGTGATCGTCGCGGCCGGGCCGTGGAGCGCCGAGCTGTGCGATCCGTCGGGCCGCTGGAAGCCGATCCGGCCGCTCTGGGGCGTCGTCGTGGAGACCCTCCTGGCCGATCCGCCCGGCCACGTCATCGAGGAGGCCGCGATGGACGTGGCCCTCGGGACCGGCGAGGTCGCGATCGAGGCCGGCGAGGCCCGGCTCGACCCGGCCGAAACGCCCGAAACCAGCCTCGTGACCGCCGCCGGTGCGACCGCCGTCGGCTCGACGTTCCTGGACGCAGAGCCCGATCCGGAGGCCTGGACGGAACGGATCCTGGCCCGGGCGGCGACCTTCGTGCCCGCCGTCGCCGATGCCCCCATCCGCGAGACGCGGGCCTGCGCCCGGCCCCTCGCCACCGACGGCCGCCCGCTCATCGGGCAGATCCCGTGGGCCGACGGGTTGTACGTCTGCTCGGGCCACGGCCCGTGGGGGATCACCACCGGCCCGGCGTCGGCCCGCCGGGTCGCCGACCTCGTCCTGGGGCGATCGCCGGCGATCGCCCGCGACATCGATCCCCGGCGGGTCGGGACACCCTGATCCGGGGCGCCGGCAGGGCTATCCTGCCCTCGTGACGATGACCCCGGGATCACGCCCCAGCATCTCCGCCTGGGGCGCCCAGAGCATGACCGCGCCGCTCCGCGACGTCCTCGTCAAGCGGCCCGGCCCGGCGTTCGGGGCCGCCTTCGACGACCCCGCCCATGGCTTCCTCCGCCCGGTCGACCTCGAGCTCGCACAGCGCGAGCACGATGCCTTCACCGAGCTGCTCGCGTCACTCGGGGCTCGCGTCCATGTCCTCCAGGAGGAGGGCGCATCGCCGGACCTCGTCTACACCTACGACCCGCTGCTCATCTCGGACCGGGGTGCGATCCCGCTCCGGCCCGGCAAGCGCAACCGCGTCCCCGAGTGCGACGAGATCGAGGCCTGGACGCTCGCCGCGGGCATCCCGACCATCGGCCGAATCGAGGCGCCCGGCACGATCGAGGGCGGTGACACGTTCTGGCTCCGACCGGACCTCTTCTGCATCGGCCGGACGCTCCGAACGAACTCGGAGGGAGTCCGCCAGCTGGCGATGATCGTCGGCGGCGACGTCCGCGTCTTCGACGTCCCGTACTGGCGCGGCCCGGCCGAGCTGCTCCATCTCCTGTCGGTCATCTCGCCGCTCGCCGACGACCTCGCGGTCGCCTTCGAGCCGCTCCTGCCGGTCGGGCTGTGGGAGCTTCTTGGCGAGCTCGGCATCCGGACGATCCCGGTGCCGGAGGAGGAGTTCGCGACGCTGGGCTGCAACGTCCTGGCGGTCCGGCCCGGCGTCGTCATCGCCGCCGACGGGAACCCGGGCACGGCCGCCGCGATGGCCGCTGCCGGCTGCGAGGTCCACACCTACCCGGCCTCCGAGATCGGCATCAACGGCTCCGGCGGGCCGACCTGCATGACCCGCCCGATCTTCCGTGGCTGAGACGGCGGCGCCGGGGCCGGGCGGCGCGACGCGCTCGGGCCTCGCGGCGGAGGCGGTCGACCCGGCGCGGGCCATCGCCGACCTGGCCGCCCTCGTCCGGACGCCGAGCGTTACCGGCGACGAACGGGCGGTCCAGGACCTGGTCGCCGCGACTCTCGCCGAGATCGGCTGCGCTGTCGACCGCATCGAGACCGATCCTGCGGCGTTCGCCGCGAGCGATCCGGACTGGCCCGGCCAGGAGATGCCCCGGACGGACCTGCCGGTGGTCGTCGGGCGGCTGGGTCGCCGGGGCGGCCGGCGACTGCTCCTGGTGGGCCACGTCGACGTCGTGCCGGTCGGCGATCCGGCGACCTGGTCGGCGGACCCGTTGGCGGCCGAGGTCCGCGACGGGCGTCTCTACGGGCGAGGCGCCTGCGACATGAAGGGTGGCTGCGGGTCCATCCTGGCCACCGTCCGGGCGCTCGTCGCGAGCGGGGCGGCCGAGAACCTCGACGGCGAGCTCGTGGCGGCGTTCGTCCCGTCGGAGGAAGACGGTGGCCAGGGAATGCTCGCCGCGATCCGGGCGGGGATCGTCGGCGACATGGCGGTCATCACCGAGCCCACGGATCTCGACGTCGTCATCGCCCACGCCGGCGCGATCACCTTCCGCCTGACGGTGCCGGGCCGGGCGGCCCACGCATCGATGCGCCGCGAGGGTGTCTCGGCGCTCGACGAGCTGATAGTCCTGGTCCGGGCGCTCGAGGCCGATGAGGCGGCCCGCAACGCCGCCGAGACCGAACCCCTCATGACCGCGCTGGGCCTGCCGTACGCGACGATCATCGGGATGGTCGCCGGCGGTGACTGGGCCTCGACGGTCATGGACCGCGTCGTGGCCGACGGCCGCTACGGGGTGGCCCTCGGCGAGTCCTGGCGCGACGCCGAGGTCCGGCTGCGCCGAGTCATTGCCGACGCCGCCGCGGCCGACCCGTTCCTGCGCGACCACCCGCCGACGGTCGAGCTGGTGGGCGGTCGCTTCTCGTCCGCCCGGGTCGCGGCGGACCATCCACTGCCGCTGTCCCTCGCGGCCGCGGCGGAGCCGATCCTGGGTCGGCGGCCGCGGTTCCTCGGGGAGCCGTACGGGGCTGACATGCGGCTGCTGGTGAACGAGGGTCGGACCCCGACCGTCATCTTCGGCCCCGGCCACGTCGCGGCGGCCCACAGCGCCGACGAGTTCGTGCCGGTCGACGACGTCGTGGCCTGCGCCCGGGTCCTTGCAAGCTGGGTCGTCCGGGAGCTCGGGCCCGGAGGCTGAGCGACGCCGGCGGGCGGCCGTGAATCCTGATGCGCACCGTCACCGGTCGGGCGCCAGGAACTCGGGCCGGGCCGGCCGACTGTGCGACCATCCGCCCGTGGCGATGTTCGGGGGCGCCATCGCCCTCTCGGCGTTCCTCCTCTTCTGGGTCGAGCCGCTCATCGGACAGCTCGTCCTGCCGGTGTTCGGCGGGACGCCGGCGAGCTGGGCGACGGTCCTCGTCTTCTTCCAGGGCGCGGTCCTCGCCGGCTACCTGTACGGGCACCTCAACGTGACCCGGCTGGGGCTCCGCCGCGGGACGCTGGTCCATCTCGCCGTCGCGGGTGCGGCCGTCGCCTGGCTGGTGCTGCTGCCGGTTCGACAGGCCGACCTCCGCACCGGCGACCTGCCCGAAGCGCTCGACGTCCTCCGGATTCTGGTCGTTGCCATCGGGCCGCCGGTGATCGTCCTGACGGCCACGACCCCGCTGCTCTCGGCCTGGTACGCGGCCACCCGTGCGCCGCGCGAGGTGCGGCCCGGTGACGGCGACCCGTACGGTCTGTACGCCATCAGCAATGCCGCTTCCCTGGCCGCCCTCCTGGCCTACCCGTTCGTCATCGGCCCGTTCGTCGGTCTGTCGCGCCAGGTGGTCCTGTGGACGATCGCGTTCGCCGGCCTCGCCGCCGTCCTGGGGCTGGCGGCCCTCGTCGCGCGCCGGCGATCCTCCAGCGCCGCCACCGACTCCGGCGCCCGGCCCGTGGCGACCCCGGTGCCGCCCTCAGCACCGGTCTCGGATGAGCCGGCCCCGGCGGGGGTCGCGATCGCCTGGCCGCGCCGGCTGCGCTGGATCCTTCTCGCCGCCGTCCCCTCGGGCCTCCTCGCGGCGGTCACCAACTTCATCGCCGCCGACCTCATCGCGGCGCCGCTCCTGTGGATCGGCCCGCTTGCCGTCTACCTGGGGTCGTTCATCGTCGCCTTCTCCGAGCGCGGTCGACGCCTGGTCCCGCTCGCCGTCGCGCTCGCCCCGGCGGCCGTGACGCTGCTGTGGACCCCGATCGGATCGGCCGGCGGCTGGCCGATCCTGCCGCTCATCGCCCTCGAGTGGGGCGGGCTCGCAGTCGTCGCCACGGCCCTCCACGGGCGACTGGCCGGGGATCGCCCGCCCCCGGCCCGGCTGACCGAGTTCTACCTCGTCCAGTCGGCCGGCGGTGTCATCGGCGGGGCCTTCGTGGCGATCGTCGCGCCACTGGCCTTCGACGGCGTCTGGGAATATCCGCTCCTGCTCGTCGCGGCCCTCGTCGCCCTGGCCGTGACAGGCCCGCGACCCGCGACCCCGACCCGACCGACCGGTCCCGGCGAGCGGGCCCGGCATCGGGGCCTCCAGCTCCGGCCGTTCGTCCGCGGCGCGGGTGCCCGGCTCGTCCCGTACGCGACAGCGGCGGCGGTCGCGACCGCGATCATGGCCATGGGCAGCTCAATCGCGACCGAGGCCGCGGTCCGTTGGTTCCTCGTCGGCGGCCTGGTCCTGCTGGTCGGCGGGCCGGCCCGGTTCCTGGCCGTCTCGACGGCCGTGGTCCTGGTCCTCGCCACGTTCGTCCTGCCGGGCCCGGCGCTCCTGCGCGACCGGAGCTTCTTCGGCGTGACCGAGGTCATCCGGAGCGCCGACGGCCGCTGGATCCAGCTGATGAACGGGACCACGGTCCACGGCGTCCAGGCGGTCGATCCCGCCGGGACGAGCGAGCCGACGTTCTACTACGCCCGGAGCGGCCCGCTCGGCGACGTCTTCGCCGACCTCGGCGAGCACCGGCCGGTCACGGCCGTCGCCATCACCGGTCTCGGCTCGGGCGGCATCGCCGCGTATGCCACGCCGTCAATCTCGCTGACCTTCTTCGAGATCGACCCGGTCGTCGTCGACGTGGCCACCGATCGTCGCTACTTCACCTACCTCGGCGACGCCCCGGTGGAGCCCCGGATCGTGCTCGGCGACGCCCGCCTGTCGTTGCGCGACGAACCGGCGGCGGCCTTCGATCTCGTGATCCTCGATGCCTTCTCGTCGGATGCCGTCCCGGCCCATCTCCTGACGGTCGAGGCCTTCCTCGACGACCGGCGGGTCCTGCGCCGGGGTGGCCTCCTGGTGGTCCACGTCTCGAACCGCTACTACGACCTGGCACCGGCCGTCGGCGCCGCCGGCGAGCGCCTCGGGTTGATCACCCTCGAGCGTCGCTACGCCCCCAGCCCGGCGGACGTGGCGGTCCATGGCGCGAGCCCCTCGATCTGGGTGGTGGCAACGGACGACCCGGCGACCGCCGAGCGGTTTCGGGCGCGGGGCTGGCAGGCGACGAGCCACGCCGGGGTCGTGCCGATCACGGACGACCACCCGGACGTGTTGCGGTTCCTGCAGCTCGGCCGCTGAGGCCGCGCGGCGGCCACGGGGCCCGGCCGACCGGTCGAGTCAGCGGCCGGCGGTTCCCGCCTCTCGCTGTGCGGGCGCGCCGAGGGCCGCTGCGCTCGCCCGGAGGACCACGATCGGGATGATCACGCAACCGGCGCCCAGGACGCCGAGGGCCGCGTAGCCGGTGATCGCCATGATCACCCCCGAGCCCAGGCTGGCCGCCGCGGCGGTGCTCCAGATGAGGGCATCGGCGACGCCCTGGACGTGGGTCCGCTCGTGGATCTCGAGGTGCTCGGACAGGAGGGTGCTGCCGGCCACGAAGCCAAGGTTCCAGCCGAGGCCGAGCAGGAACAGGGCCACAAGCAGGAGATCGCCGCCGGTCGGCGGCGCCGTCGCCGCCATGACGGAGGCGAGGGCCAGGACCGCCGTCCCCACGACGATCGTCCGGACGGGGCCGAGGCGCTCGGTCAGCCGGCCCGACAGCGGCGACAGGGCGAACATCCCGAGGGTGTGGGCGGAGAGGACCGCCCCGACCGCCCCGAGGTCATGGCCGTGCTGGGTCATGTGGAGGGGCGTCATGGTCATGATCAGGACCATCACGAACTGGCCGATGACGAGCGCCACGATCGAGGCCAGGACCCCGGGCCGGAGCAGGGTTGCCCGGAGGGCCAGCCCGCCGCCGAGCGGTTGCGCCTCGCGGGCACGGGGGGCGGATTCGTCGGCGATGTCATAGGGGTCGGGGCGGAGCAGGACGAACGACAGGATCGCGGCGATCGACACGAACGCCACCGGGACCAGGTAGGGACCCGCGAGCGGCGCCAGTCCGACCGCCCTGGCGAGATCGCTCGAGATCGGGACGAGCCACGGCCCCACCACGGAGCCGACCGTCGCGCCCCAGACCACGGTGCCGATTGCCGAGGCGCGCCGTTCGGCCGGGACGAGGTCGGCGGCGGTGTATCGCGACAGCTGATTCGAGGTGTTGCCGAAGCCGATGAGGAGCGTGCCCCCGAGGAGGAGCGGGAAGGATCCGAGGATCACGGAGGCGGTCGCGATGAGGGCCCCGCCGACGCCGATCGCGTAGCCGGCCACGAGCCCGGCCCGCCGGCCGCGCCTGGCCATGAGCGCCGAGAGGAGGACCGAGCCGATCGCGGCGCCGCCGACGACGGTCGCCCCGGGAGCCCCGGCGAGCGTCGCCGAGCCGAGCATGTCCCTGGCGACGATCGTGGCCACCGTGACCGCCGCGATGTGTCCCGTGCTGCCCAGGGCCACCCCAGCGACGAGGCTGAGTCTGGCTCGCCGGCGGGCGGCCCGAAGGGCGGACGGGGCGAGCTCGGGCATCGACCGAACGATAGCCGGGCGCGGGGTCACAGGCCGAGGCGGAGCGGCACGTAGCGCTCGACGGACGGCGGCGGGAGCGGCACCTCGCGCTCACCGGCCGCGGCGAGCTCCGCGTAGCGGCAGAGCGCGTTCGCCAGGCGCATCTGGTCCGGCGTCCGAGCCCGGACGCGGAGGAGGTCCGGCGAGGCGGCCACGATCGTGACGCAGCGGGCACGCGAGGTCGCGACGTTGAGGCGGTTGCGGGAGTAGAGGAAGTCCATGCCCCGCGGCGCCAGCTCCGGGCTTGAGGTCGTCAGCGAGTAGATGCTGATCGGTGCCTCCTGGCCCTGGAACTTGTCGACGGTCCCGACCCGTGCCTCCGGCGGCAGCCGGCGCTTGATGGCCCCGACCTGGGCGTTGTAGGGCGCGACGACGAGAATCTCCTTCCAGGTCACCGGCCGCCGCCGGCCCTGCCCGTCCACCCAGGTCGCCCCTCCATCGATGAGCGATCGGGCGACGCGGGCGACGGCTTCGGCCTCCTCCGGTGACTCGTTGTCGGCGCCTGTCGTCGGAACCTCGAGGAGCCGCGGGCCGACGCCGTCGGCAATCCGCGCTGCCCCAGCGTCGAGGCGTTGGACCACGAGGTGGGGCTCGGGTTCGAGGCGGTCGTCGTAGAAGACCTCCGAGGTGAAGGCGCAAAGCTGTGGATGGAGCCGCCAGGTCGTCTCCAGGAACAGCCCCCGATCGGGCGGCATCGTCGCCCGGTCGCCGAGGACGTGGGCCAGCGCCGACCGGTCGGCGCCCGGTGGGTGGGTCCCGCGGAGCGGCTGGTCGAGCTGCTGCGGGTCGCCGAGGAGGACGAGGCTGTCGGTGGCCCGGCAGACGGCCACGACGTTCGCCAGCGAGATCTGGCCGGCCTCGTCGACGACCAGGACGTCGACCGCACCGGTCATCTTCGACGACGCCCACAACCACGGTGTTCCGGCGGCGAGGTTGGCCCGGCCATCGGCGAGCCGCGCCCGAACGTCGTCCGTGTCCTTGCCCCGGGTGATCCGGTCGTCCGCGACGACCTGGTCGGGATTGCCTCGCTGGACCGGGCGAACGCTCATGTCGGGCTCCTCCGCGCTCGCCTCGAGGACCTCGCGGAGGAGGTTGCCGATGACCTTGTGGCTCGTGGCGGTGATCCCGACGCGCTTGCCGGCGTCGAGCAAAGACAGGATCATCCGGGCGCCGCTGTACGTCTTGCCCGAGCCCGGCGGGCCCTGGATCGGAAGCGTCGTCCGGTCCAGGGCGAGGCCCAGCCGGCGCGCCGCGGCGAGATCCGTTTCACCGGGTCGGCAGAGCTCCTCGCCGGGCGCCTGACCGACCCGCGGCGGCCGCCCGAGAAGCAGGTCGCGAGCCGCCTGGAACGGGCCCGGGCCGTCGATGCCGTGGGCCACAACCCACTCGCCGATCTCGACGAGCGAACCCTGCAGGTCCGTCGTCCGGACCCAGTCGAGGGGCACGATCGCCCGGGGGTGGGGGTCGTCGAGCGATCGCCGGAGCTCCACCGTGCTGGCCGCGACGTCGGCGACAGCCCCGTCGCCGACGCCCCACTCGAACGGGCTGGCATCGGGATCGGCCTGCTTCTTGGCCGGGTCGCTGACGTCTCCCCGGCCGAGGTCGAAGTCCTGCGGCGGGAACGTGTAGCGCCAGACCTGCTTGCCGTTCTTCACCTCGCCAACCGGTCCGACCGGCTCGAGCATTCCGAGCGGGGCGTTCTCGTCGACGAGCTGTTCGGGCGTGAGGTCCATGAGCCGGTGGAAATCCCACCACATGGACTTGTCCTCGCGGCGATGCCAGCCGAGGAGCTGGGCCAGGAGCCAGCGCCCATGCTGCTCGGGTGTCCGCTCGGCCGGGTCGGCCGGGATGTCGGGCGTGGCGAGGCGGTCGACGAGGGCCTGGACCCGGGCCTGCGCCTCGGTCAGGTCATCCGGCAGCTCGTTGACGCGCGGCTCCGGGCGAGGCACCTCCTGACCGGCGAGCTCGGCGAGCTCGTCCCGCCGGACCTCAAGCCAGTCGCGGAGCTGCCGGTTGCTCACCACGTCGTCGCGGTTGTAGCGCTCGATCCGCTCGAGATGGGTCGCCGCCGGCCGCTCGCCCTCGCCGAGCTCGAGCCACTGCTCGAAGGCGACGATGCTCGAGCCCGCGTCGCGGAGGTCGATCTCGCGGGCGAAGTCGTAGAACGGCTCGATCTTCTTGATCGAGTAGCTCTCGACCGATGCCCTGAGGGACTGGCGGACGGCCCGCAGGAGATCGACGAGGATGCCGCGCCGCAATAGGTCGTCGACGTCGGCCTCGCGCGTCCCGTAGCGGCCCATGAGCCGCTTCAGGGCCGTCGGCTCGTAGGGCGCGTAGTGGTAGATGTGGAGCGAGGGGTCGGCGGCGAGCCGCTCGCCGAAGAAGTCCATGAGCCGCTCGAACGCTGCCTGCTCGGCCGCGAGGGTGAACTCGCCGTCCTCCGCGCGCGACCAGAAGGGGTGGAACGTGCCGTCCGCCTCGAGGACGCCGAAGAGGTAGTCCAGCCCATCGTCGAGGGCGTACGGATCACCCTCGATGTCGAAGAACAGATCGCCGGGCGACGGTGGCGGCAGGCTTGCCAGGCCCCGCTCCGGCTCGACGGCGGCGCCCGGCCCCGGGAGGAGCAGCTCGTACTTCATGCGCCGCTCGAGCCGGCCCTCCAGCTGGATTCGCGCCTGGTCCCGGATCCGGGCCAGGGCCCCGGCACTCGTGCCCTCGATCGCCGGGACGACCGGCAGCTCGAGCCGCCCGAGCTGGGCCAGGGTCGTCGTCCCGCGCTCCGTGAGCGCCCGCCGCTGGCGACCGGAGATCCCGGCCACGAGGCTGAGGTGATCGTCGGCGCGGCGGCGGGCGACGCACTCGGCCTCCCAGCGGCAGACCTCGCAGTGTTCGACCGGCTCGGGGTAGGTATCGGGGGGCGGGAAGGCGGCCGGGCGCCCGTCGGCCATGGCTCGGAGGAAGCGGTCGCGTGCGGATCGGTAATAGGCCATGAAGTCGTCGACCCGGAGCCGCTCGACGGCCCGAGCGCTGCCGCCGAGGGCCACGTGCATCCACTCCGGCCGGACGCCCTGGACGGCCTCGAGGAGATCGACGTACGTGCAGATCTGCAGGACCGCGCTGGCCTTGACGTGGCGGGCCAGCTTCGTGTCGGCGACCTCGTAGTGGTATGGGCCGAAGCGGCTGGGCCGGGCGGGGTCGTCGACCCGGAGGAGGAAGTCGGCATGGCCGCGCCAGGTCCCGTCGAAGAATGTCGCCTGGTAGACGACGTCGGCGCCGCCGGCCATCGCCACCTCGGTCTCCATCGCGGCGGCCCGAAGCTGGTTGCCGCGATCCTCGATCGAGCCGTCGAGGGCGACCTTCACCGCCCGCCTGCCCGAGGCCTCGAGGTCGGCGAGGAAGCGGGCCTCGTGGGCGAAGCCGCGCTTCCGGATGATGTCGAGCTCTGGATCGTCGCGCATCGGCCGATGAACCAGCCCGGCCAGGGCCGCCCGCTCGAGCTGGGTGAGGTGCTCGCAGGCGAGGTAGGCGACGAGATCCGTGGCCGCGTACACCGGGCGGCCGTCGATCATCTGCACGCGTCAACGATACCGGCCGCCCGCGCCAGCTAGGGTGACACGCCCGATACGATGGCGGGTGATGGACGACAAGCGACCCGATCGCCGAAATCCCTTCGCGCCGTCCCGCGAGGCCCTCATCGATCGGCAGATCCGGGAGGCCCAGGAGGCCGGCGCCTTCGACAACCTGCCGCACCAGGGCGAGCCGCTGCCGCTCGTCGATGACTCGGCGGCGGGCGAATGGGCGCTGGCCTACCGGGTCCTCAAGAACGCCAACTTCGCGCCCGCGTGGATCGAGGCTGACAAGGAAGTCCGGGCTCTCCTCGCCCGCCGCGAAACGATCCTCGAGCGTGCGCCGCGAGCCTCGGCTATGGGTCGGGCCCGGGATCGGACCGAGCTCATTCGGATCGTGGCCGATGCCAATGCGGCGATCCTCCGCCTGAACCTCGAGGCGCCGACCCCGCGGCAGCACCGCCGGCCGCTCGACCCGGAGGCTGAGCTCGCTGCACTCGATCGGGCCCACCGCGGGGAGTAGCGCGCCGGCTTCCCCAACGGCGCCGGCTTCCCCAACGGCGCCAATCACGCCGACCTTGCCAACCCAGCCCACAGCGCGGAGGATCGTGTCGGGCGGCCCGCACGAGGGGCCGCGCGGCCGTGGTCCGCGTATTCCTGTGCCTGTGCGACAACAGGCTCTTCCCGGGAGCGGCGCTCAGAGCCCTTGGCGGCTCGTTGCGCATGTTCTCGTGACCACGGATCAATGCCCGGGTCCGGCCGGGCCTGGGAGCAGGCCTGCGACCGGGCTACCCGAACAACGCGACGACCGCCGCCTCGAAGACCTCGGTGTGGCGGTCGACGTCTGCCTCGGTGGTGGCCGGCGACATGAGGGCCATGTTGTGGAAGGGCGTCATGAGGATGCCCCGGTTCATCGCCCACAGGTGGAGGAAGCGCTCCAGCTCCCCGTCGGTGTGGCGCCACTGCTCCATGCCGTTGCGGGGCCGGGTGGGCATGAAGTGGTACTCGGCGCGGGCGCCCAGGCGGGTCACGTGCCACGGGACGTCGAGGCGGGCAAGGACCGAGTTGACGCCCGCCTCCCAGCGCTCCGCGAGGGGGATCATCCGGCCGAAGGCCTCGGCCGTCAGGACCTCGCCGAGGGTCGCCCGGATCGCGGCCAGTGAGAGAGCGTAGCCGGCGAGCGTTCCGCCGATCCCGCCGACATCGGCGTCCTCTTCGGGGACCATCGCGCTGACCCGCGCCCCGACCTCGGCGGTCATCCCGTACGTCGCGGCCGGGATGCCGCCCCCGATCGTCTTGCCGATGACGAGCATGTCGGGCTCGAACGGGTCGGCGCCCGGCAGCCCGCCGCCGGTCACGCCGCCGGGTCCGGCGCAGATCGTATGGGTCTCGTCGTGGATGAGGAGCGTGCCGGTTCGGCGGGTGATCTCGCGGACGCCCTCGAGGTAGCCGGGCTCGGGCAGGACGATCCCGACGTTCGTGAGGGCCGGCTCGATCAACAGCGCCGCCACCTGTCCGTCGGCGAGCGCGCGTTCGAGGGCCTCGAGGTCGTTGAAGGGCACGACCCGGGTCGTCAGGGCCGGGTCCACCTGGGGCCCGATGTTGCCCTGGCGCGCGACGACCCGGCCGTCGTCGGTCAGCCAGGCGAACGTCTCGTCGACCGTGCCGTGGTAGTTCCGGTCGTGGACGGCCACGAGCGGCCGGCCGGTGATGAGCCGAGCCAGCCGCAGGGAGAAGCGGTTGGCGTCGGTGGCCGTGATCGTGAACTGCCAGAGGGGCAGGCCGAAGCGGCGCCCAAGCTCCTCGCCGGCCCAGATCGCGTCCTCGGTCGGGAGCATCGTCGTGATCCCGCGGCGGAGCTGGCGCTCGACCGCGGCGATCGTGGGGGCCGGTCCGTGGCCGGCCATCGCCCCAGTGTCACCGAGGCAGAAGTCGATGTAGTCGTGGCCGTCGACGTCGGTGAAATGGGCGCCCGCGGCCGATTCGACATACAGCGGGAAGGCACCGGCCCAGCGGACCATCCAGTTCATCGGCACGCCCGCGAGCAGCGAGCGGGTCGCCCGATCGTGGAGAGCCCGGGCGCGTGGGTGGCGGTCGACGAAGTCGGCCTCCTCACCGGCCATGAGGGCGGCGAGGCGGGCGCGGTCGAGGGCCTTCATCGGCCGATCATCGCGGATCGCGCGACACGACCGGGGGTCGTTGCGCCGCTCGGTGCCGGGCGGCGGAGCGGCGCGAGCTAATTCAGCCGGCGGCGGTAGCCGCAGACCGGGCAGACGGCCTCGCGCAGCGCGGCGTCGATCTCGAGGAAGCTGGTGCAGCCGTTGGTGCTGCAGTAGAGCCGGCCGGCGCCGGCGACGCGTCGCCGAAGGCGGCGCATGGAGGCGGCACGTCCGACGGTGAACGTGTGCTGGGATCGCGAAAGCATGGCTTCGATAGGTCTTTCTTGCCGCGGCGCTTGGCGTGATGGGCCTGGCGCGGCGGTCAGGTGGTGCACGACGACACGTGATGGTGTGGCGCCGGGCGGTGATCGGACTCGGGCGGCGATCGCGGGAGCGAGTCGATTCGGTTCGAAAACTCGGTCGATGCTCTGACCTGCGGCCGTCTCGGCGGGTCTTGTTGTCCTGAGCAGCATGGCGGCAGATCGGCGATCCTGTCAACCGGACGTACGGACCGCGGTTAGGAGCCAGGCGGCTCGATTGCGGTCTCGCAACCGAGTTTTCATCGGGTCGCAGTTGCGCTCCCGGCCGGACCAAGGCAGATTCCGTCCCGCACGGCACCTCGCCGGAGGCGATCCCCCTCGGGATCGACAGAGGTCCGACTGCGGCGGGCGCCCCGACGCGGGCGCCGCCGACCGCCAAACTGCGAACGGCGATGAGACGCTGGAGGAGACTTGTGGCGAGCAACATGAGCCGGTGGCCGAGCGGCCACCCGACGTCGGACGTGTCTGGATCCATCGGGCCGGGTGCGGGGCGACGCATGATCAGGCGCGTGGCGACCGTCGCTACCGCCGCCGCCCTCGCCCTCGGGGTGGCCGCTCCCGCCAGCTTCGCGGCGACCTCAGGCGGCCTGACGATCACGACGTCCTACCCGGCGATCGTCGTTGCGCCCGGGGCGAAGGTCAGCTTCGACGTGTCCGTCGAGACGACGACGCCGCAGCGAGTTGCGCTCGCCCTGGCCGGGGCGCCCGATGCATGGGAGGCCAAGATCCACGGCGGCGGCTTCGTCATCGATGCCGTCGAGACGAACGGCACGGACCCGACCGAGATCCGGGTCGACCTCACGGTTCCCACCGACGCGACGGGGACGACCACGATGACACTGACCGGCAGCGCCGGTGGCGCTACCGTCGCCCTCAGTCTCGAGGTCCGGGTCGACGTGACTGCCTCCGGCGCGATCACCGTCCGGAGCGACATTCCGGCTCTCCGCGGCCCGAGCACCCAGACCTTCAGCTTCAGCCTGACCGTCGACAACGACACGACCGAGGACCAGAGCTACTCGGCGACCGGCGCCGGCCCGACGGGCTGGACCGTCAACACGACCCTCACCGGTCAGAGCCAGGCGGCCTCGGCCATCGTCAAGGCCGGCTCCACGGCCGGCGTGACGGTGTCGGTCGAGCCGCCGCAGGACGTCGACGCCGGGACGTACGGGCTCCAGGTTGCGACGAGCGTCGGTGGCCAGACGATCATCACCGACCTCCAGGTCGAGATCACCGGCTCGTACAGCCTCGTCATGACGACCGCCAACAACGCCCCGCTCAACGGCCGCGGCGCCGCCGGCAGCGCCACGCCGTTCAGCTTCACCGTGACGAACACCGGCACGGCCGCGGTCACCAACGTCAACCTCAGCGGCACCGCCCCGAGCGGCTGGGAGGTGGCGTTCGAGCCTGCGACGATTGCATCCATCGAGGCCGGCGCCACCGAGACGGTCACCGCCCGGATCACGCCGTCGGGCTCGGCCATCGCCGGCGACTACGTCGTGACCCTGAGCGCCGCGGGCGACCAGTCGACCCGCGACTCGATCGAGATCCGCTACACCGTCGAGACCTCGATCATCTGGGGGATCGTCGGCGCGGCCCTCATCGTCGCGGTCATCGGCGGGGTCTGGTGGGTCTTCCAGCGCTACGGTCGGCGGTAGCCCGATGACGACCGCCACCCGGCCCTCGCGGCGTCGTCGCGGCGGGGCCTCGGAGGGGTCCGGGACGGGCAGCTCGGCCCCCATCCGGACCCGGGCGCTGACCAAGCGCTACGGCCATCGGATCGCCGTGGACACCTTGGACCTGGAAGTCCGTTCCGGCGAGATCTTCGGCCTCCTCGGCCAGAACGGGGCCGGCAAGACGACCACGATCCTGATGCTCCTCGGCCTGACCGAGCCCTCCGGCGGCAGCTCGCGGGTGGTGGGGATGGATCCGACGCGCCATCCGCTCGAGGTCAAGCGCCGAGTCGGCTACCTGCCCGATTCGGTCGGCTTCTACGGCAACATGACCGGCCGAGAGAACCTCCGTTACACGGCTCGCCTCAACGGCCTCCGCGGTGACGACGCCGAGGCCCACATCGACGCCGTCCTCGAGCAGGTCGGTCTCACCGACCGGGCCGACGGCCGGACCGAGACCTACTCGCGCGGCATGCTCCAGCGACTCGGCATCGCCGACGCCCTCATCAAGGACCCCGACGTCCTCATCCTCGACGAGCCGACGGCCTCGATCGACCCGATCGGCGTCATCGAGATCCTCGACCTCCTGCGGCGGCTCGTCCGGGAGCGGGGCATGACGGTTCTCCTCTCGAGCCACTTGCTCGACCAGGTCCAGACGGTCTGCGACCGGGTCGGGATCTTCGCCCACGGCCGGCTCATCGGGGTCGGCACGGTGGCCGAGCTCGCGGCCACGTTCGGCGACGGGGCTGCCCACCTCGAGGTGGCCTTCCAGCCCCACGGGCCGGATCCGCGCGAGGCGCTCCGGGCGGTCGAGGGAGTCGACGGTGTCGAGCTCGACGCCGATGCCGGGACGTGGCGGATCACCGTCAGGCCGGTGAGCGCCTCGCCGCGGGTTCGCGAGGCGATCGTCGACGCTGCCGCCCGCGGCGGGCTCCGGATGACCTCGCTCCACGAGCTCGAGCCGTCGCTCGAGGACATCTACCGGACGGCGGTCGCCGGGATGACCCGCGGCTTCGCCGTCGACGAGACGATCGAGGAGGCCAGCGCATGACCGCCGAGGCTACCGTCGAGGTGCGGGCCGTTCGCGGCGCCGAGCCCCGACGCCGGGCGGGCTGGCTCATCGTCGCCCGCAAGGAGTTCGCCGACCACCTCGCAAGCGCCCGGTTCATCATCCTCCTGCTCGTCCTTGGCGCGGCGACGCTCATCCCGCTGTACATCGCCGCCGACGCGATCCGGAACGTGGCCGACCTGGTGACCGACAACCGCGGCGCCTTCCTGCTGCTGTTCCTGGCGACCTCGACCGACAGCCCCGTCCCGAATGTCCTGACGTTCGTCTCGATCGTGGCCCCGCTGCTCGGCGTGGCCTTCGCCTTCGACGCCATCAACAGCGAGCGCTCGGACGGGACCCTGCCGCGCCTCCTGTCGCAGCCGATCTACCGCGACGACGTCATCAACGGCAAGTTCGCGGCGGGCCTGGCGGTCATCGCCCTGGTCATGTTCGCGGTCTTCGCCGTGATCTCCGGGTTCGGGATCTTCCGGCTCGGGATCATCCCCAGCGCTGACGACGCCATCCGCCTTCTGACCTGGTACGCGCTCACCGTCGTCTGGGTCGGGCTGTGGCTGGCCCTCGGGCTGGTCCTGTCGGTCGCGATGCGGCGGGCGGCGAACGCGGCCCTGGCCGGCTTCGGCATCTGGATCGCGATCGCGATCTTCGGCCGGCTCGTCGTGGAGGCGATCGCCGGGGCGCTCGCGCCCATCTCGTCGGCGGCCAGCCTCCAGGAGCAGCTGGACCTGGCCGGTCTCCAGAACGCGATCCTGCGGGTTCTGCCACTGACCCTGTTCCAGGAGGCCTCGGCGGTCCTGCTCCGGCCTGACAAGACGACCGTGACCACCCCGGCCACGATCGACCAGCTGGAGCAGCTCGGCCAGCAGCTCCAGGGCCAGTACCTGCCCTTCGACCAGAGCGCCCTGCTCATCTGGCCGCACGTCGTGGCCCTCGCGGCGATGACCGCCCTCTGCTTCGCCGCCGCGTACATCTGGTTCATGCGCCAGGAGGTCCGGGCCTAAGAGGTCCGGGCCCAGGAGGTCCGGGCCCAGGAGGTCCGGGCCCAGGAGGTCCGGGCCCAGGAGGTCCGGGCCCAGGAGGTCCGGGCCCCGGAAGCCTGTGCTCTCCACGAGATCACGAACCTGACGAACGAGCGTGACCCACCCCCGAGTTCCTGCGTTTCCCGCAAGAAGTCGGGGGGAGGCCGTGCTCATTCATTTCGATCGTGTTTGCCACGGGAACATCGGTCGGGCGCCGAGGTCTCGCGTCGGCTACGCTCGGCGGTGATGCCGGACTCCTGCTGCAGCACGTGCTACGACCGGGCCTTCGATGACCGTCTCGCCCAGCGCGAGCTGCGGGAGTACCGGCGCAAGGGTCCGGGCCGGGCATCGCGGGCGATCGCCGAGGCCCTCGCCCGGAAGGGCGTCGAGGGCCGGACCGTCCTCGACATCGGCGGCGGCGTCGGCGCGGTCCACCAGCAGCTCCTCACCCGGGGCGCCGCGCGGGTCACCGACGTCGATGCCTCACGGCCCTACCTCGAGGCGGCCCGCGCCGAGGCGGAGCGCCTCGGCGTCACCGATCGCGTCAGCTTCGAATACGGTGACTTCGTCACGCTCGCCCCGGGCATCGAGCCGGCCGATCTCGTGGCCCTCGACAGGGTCGTCTGCTGCTACGGCGACGTCGATGCCCTCGTCGGCCTGGCGGCTGCCCGGACCCGTCGCCGCCTGGCGATCACGATGCCGCCCGACGCCTGGCCCATCCGCGCGGTCATCGCCGTAGGCAACGCCTGGTACCGCCTGACCCGCAACGCCTATCGCGCGTACATCCACCCCCACGAACGCGTGATCGCGGCGGCCCGACGCGCCGGCCTCGAGCCGGCTGGCCCGATCGCAGCCGTCGGGATGTGGCGGCTCCTCGTCTTCGAGCGCCCGATCCTCACCGCCGGCGCTACCGCCGCGGGTAGCCCGTGATCCGCTGGATGTCCTCGTAGAGGGGCTTCAGGCGGGCGTACATCCGGAGATAGACCCGCCGGTAGAGCTGCTCGTAGAGGTCATGCCGCCCGCGGCCGGGGACGAAGACGTCACCCAGGTGGACCATCTCGCGCACGGCGGCATCGATGTCCGGGTGCAGCCCGAGACCGACGGCCGCATCGATCGCGGCCCCCAGGCCGGCGGCCTCGTGGGTCTGGGCCAGGCGACCGGCAGGCACGCCGAAAACATCGGCGAAGAGCTGGACGGCGGCCCGCGACTGCGAGCCGCCGCCCGAGACCCGCAGCTCGCGGATCGGGACGCCGCTCTTGCGGACGGTCCGCTCGGCGCCCTCGCGGAGGCCGTAGGCGAGGCCCTCGAGGATCGCCCGGTAGACATGGGCCCGGCCATGGATGTCGCCGAAGCCGACGATCGCGCCCTTCGCCTCGGGGCCCGGGTAGCGCACGCCGGGCATCCAGTAGGGCTGCAGGACCAGCCCCATCGCGCCCGGCGGCGAGGCCGCCAGGAGCTCCTCGAACAGGGCCTCCGGGGGAACGTCGAGAGCCGCCCCGCGGGCGATCTCGGACGCCCCGAACTCGCGCTTGAACCACTCGACCATCCAGAAGCCGCGCAGGACCTGGAGCTCCACGAACCAGGCCCCCGGGATCGCGGCGGGGTAGGGTGGGACGAGCGGGATCGCCTCGAGGTAGCGCCGGTGGGTCGTCCCGATCGTGGCCGTCGTCCCGAACGACAGGGCGGCGACCTCGGGCGCCAGGGCACCGGCGCCCAGGGCCTCGGCCTGCTTGTCGCCGGCGGCGGCGACGAGGGGCACGCCGGGCGCCAGGCCCAGGTGCGTGGCCGCGTCTGAGGTCAGCTCGCCGAGGACCCCGGTGGGATCGACGAGCTCGGGCAGCCAGGCGCGATCGAAGTTGGCGACCTCCCACTTCCAGTCGAGCCGCCCGGCCCAGCGCGAGCGCCGGAAGTCGAAGGGGAGGTAGCCGACCTGGGCGGCCGAGGAATCGACCCACCGGCCAACGAGGCGGGCGGTGAGCCAGGACGACAGGACGCCGTAGCGCCGGATGCGGCGCCAGATGTCGGGCTCGTGGCGCTCGATCCAGTTGGCCTCGGCGTCGGCCTGGAAGCGAGCCACGGTCTCGGTCACCCCGGCGGCCCGGAAGGCCACGCCCCAGCGACCGCCGATGGGCTTCAGCCCCTCGGTCTGGCGCTGGTCCAGCCAGACGATCGCCGGCCGAAGCGGCTTCCCGGTCTCGTCGGCGGCGACGATCGTGACCCGCTGGGTCGTGAGGGCCACCCCGGCCACGGCGTCCGGGCGGGCGGCGGGGCCTATCGCCCACAGGCGCCGGCAGGCTTCGCCGATCGCCGTCCACCAGACCTCTGGGTCCTGCTCCGCCCAGCCGGGCTGGGGCGAGACGTACGGCTCGATCGGGACGCGGCCGGAGGCGACGAGGGCGCCGCGCGGATCGAAGAGGAGCGCACGCACGCTCTGTGTCCCGACGTCGAGCGCGAGCAGCTGATCGGCGGAGCTCACGGGTCCTCCTCCCCGCGTATCGTGCCGGATCGCGAGCTCCGCGGAACGCCCGGCCGACGCAGGCCGCGGCGCGCCGCATTGGCCGCTGGATCCGGCCTCGGGCGCCGGGTTTCATACCGCCTCAGCCTCCAGTCGGCGCGGGGCGCCGAAGATCGCCCGGTCGGCGGCCGAATCCGGGTGCTTCTCGGCGCGGCACGCCGGAACGCAACCTGCCTCGCCAGAATCCCGGCGTCCGACGCCGGGAGGGTCCCGCCCGGGCCTCCGCCTCGACATCGGCCTCGACCTCAGGGTCGGACCACCGGATCGTCGCGGCGACGCGCGGGGCCTGTCGCCTGATCAGGGCGCGAGAGCCCGCGGTCCCCCGGCCGGTTCCTGATGCTGCCTCAGAACGGGGGCCACGGGATCGAGGGCCAGTCCGGGTTGGGGCGTGGGAAGCGGCGGTAGCGGAGCAGCGACGCGACCCGTCGCCGGGTGGCCGTGACCTCGGCCGCATCGAGGAGCTCGAGGAGCGAGGCGGCCAGCTCGCCGCGCAGCGCGTCCCGGACCCGCTCGAGGCCCGCCAGCTCGTCGGCCTCGAAGGCTGTCCCGACCCAGCCCCAGAGGACCGTCCGGAGCTTGGGCTCGACCGAGAACGTGACGCCATGGTCGACGCCGAAGATGTGGCCGTCGGGCATGGGCACGATGTGGCCACCCTTGCGGTCGGTGTTGTTGACGATGGCATCGAAGACCGCCATCCGGCGGAGGCGTGGGTCGTCCTCGACGACCATCGCCACGAGATCGACCGAGGGGTCCCCGTGGACCCACTGCTGGACCATGCCGATCCCGAACGGGCCCTCGCGCAGGACCGTCGGCGGGACGATGCCCCAGCCGCTGGACTCCGAGACGAGGAAGGCGGCCACCTCGCGCCGGGCCAGCGTACCTGCCGGGAAGTCGAACAGCGGCCGCTCGGCGGCGGTCGCCTTGTACACGGCGTGGAACGGTGCCTCGAGGTCGGGATGGTGGACGACGACGACGAGGGCCTGGTTCGACGAGCCCGGCAGGCGTCCGAGCACCTCGAGCTCGCCTTCGCGCAGACCCCGCGGGAACGACGGATCGGTCACCCGCGGCGGGGGCGACTCCGGCGCGACAGGGACGGCGGGATCAGTGGACGTACTGGCCGTTCCGGCGGGGGCAGATGTGCCCCTGGGGGTCGAGCGGGTTGCCGCACAGCGGGCACGGTGGCCGCCCGGCGCGAACGACGCGCATCGCCCGCTCCACGAACGTCCGGGCCGCGTCGGCGGTGATCCGGACCCGGAGCAGGTCGGGACCGTCCGGGTCGTCCTCGAGGTCCTCGAGGGCCTCGAGCCCCTCGGGATCGTCCTCCTCCTCGGTCTGGGCCCGGGCCTCGATGAGCACGCTCCGTCGCTCGCCATCCCAGCCGAGCGTCAGGGTCCCGGCTCGGAAGGCCTCGTTGAGCGGCTCGTCGAGCGGGCCGATGTCGTCCGGCAGGCGGACCGGGTTGAGCTCGGCGAGGCCACGCTGGTCCAGCTCCGTCAGGAGGCTGCCGAGGCGCTCGGCAAGGACCGCGACCTGGGTCTTCTCGAGGACCACGCTGACCACCCGCGAGCCCTCACGGGCCTGGAGGAAGAAGGTCCGGCTGCCCGGCTCGCCGATCGTGCCGGCGACGAACCGGTCCGGGGGATCGAAGACGAAGGCGCGACGTGCCACGGCTCCAATCTAGCGGATTCGCGCCCGGGGGCCCGGTGCAGGCACCGCGCCCGCCTCAGCCAACCCGGACGTCGATCGTGTGCCAGCCCCGGGCGCCGTCCGGATCGGGCCGCGACGCGGTCCCGGTCTGGGTCTCGCCGGTGGCATCGGTCGCCCGGACGCGAAGTCGGTGGTCGCCGGCCGAGGCATCCCACTCGAGCTGCCACTGGACCCAGGTGGCGTCCGAGATCGGCGTGGAGAGCGACGCTTCGCGCCAGTCGCCGTCGTCGACCTGGACCTCGACCCGGGCCACGCCCCGGTCCATCGCCCAGGCCATGCCGGCGATCGTGAACGGGCCGGGGGCCAGCTGGGCACCGCGCCGCGGCCGCTCGATCCGCGACTGGGTCAGGATCGGCGCCTCCTTGGCCCAACCCAGCGGGACCCAGTAGCCATCGAAGGCCTCCATCGTCGTCAGCTCCAGCTCGCTCAGCCACTTCGTGGCCGACACGTAGCCGTACAGCCCCGGGACGATGAGCCGGGCCGGGAACCCGTGTTGGCGGGGCAGGGGAGCGCCGTTCATCCCTACGGCGATCATCGGCTCGCGGTCCGGGTCCATGATCCAGCTGACCGGCATCCCGGCAGTCCAGCCGTCGACGGACCGGCCGACGAGCTGGGTGGCGCCCTCCCGGACCCCGGCCAGGTCGAGGACGTCGCGGAGGCGGACCCCGGTCCAGCGAGCGTTGCCGATGAGGGCGCCGCCGACCCGGTTCGAGACGCAGGCGATGGTGACGTACTGCTCGATGACCGGCAGCTCCATGAGGTCGGCGTAGGCCAGCGTCACCTCGCGCTCGACGAGGCCGTGGATCCGGAGCCGCCACGTGTCGCGGTCGACGTTGGGGACGAGGAGGGCGGTGTCGATCCGGTAGAAGTCGTCATTGGGAACGACGATCGGGGTCAGGCCCTCGATGCCCAGGTCGGCGCCATCCGGGAGCTCGGCATCGACGCCGGGGACGGGCAGCCCGCCCGACACCGGGACCCGCTGGCGGTCGAGCAGCGCCCGCCCGATGGCCCCGGCCGCGACCGCCGCGACGACGAGGCCGCCACCCCGGAGCAGGAGGCTCCGCCGTGACCAGTCGGGCGCGAAGGCGATGGACGCCGGGACCGTCGACGCCGGGCCGGCCGACGCCGGGCGGGCCGACGTCGGGCGGGCGGATGTCGGGCCGGCAGATGCCGGGACGAGGCGCAGCAGTCGATCGAGGGCGATGAAGCCGACCGTGAACTCGGCCAGGCCCCCGAGGACGGCGAGCGTCGCCTGGGTGTCCGGCTCCTGCAGGCCGGCGACGATGCCGAGGATGACGAAGCCGCCGAGCGCCACCGAGACGAGCCCCGGGCGGGTCCGGGCGAGGATCCCGAGGCCCGCCCCGATGGCGATGGCGACGCCAACGACGAGGACCTCCAGGGCCAGCTTGTCGGCGGTCCCGAAGATCGAGACCACGAGCTCCTTGGCGCCGGGCGGCTGGAGATCGATGACGGCCTCGCCGACGGCGAGGATCGGTGACGGCACGCCGGGAACCAGTCCGGCCAGGAGCTCGCCCGTTGCGACGGCGGCCCCGACCGCAACGACGCCGGCGAACGCCCCGCCGGCGCGGGCGCCGCGCGACGGCGGCTTTGTAATGGGCTCGGTCATGGCGTCACCGTATGGGTCGGCGATGACGCGATCGTGACGAGGCGCGCCGGGCCCACCGGGCTCACCGGGCTCATCGGGCGCGGACGCCGCGGGCGACGATCCGCCCGTCGACGTGCTCGACGACGAGCGGCCGATCGAACGCCGTCGAGAGCGGCCCGGACGCCAGGGCGGTCTCGATCGGCCCGGCTGCCACGGCCCGGCCCGAGCCCAGCACGAGGGCGTGGCCGAAGCCGGACGGGATCTCCTCGACGTGGTGGCTGACGAGGACGATTGCCGCGAGCGCCGGATCCCGGGCCAGGACGTCGAGGTCCTCGACCAGCGATTCCCGGGCCCCCAGGTCCAGGCCTGCCCCCGGCTCGTCGAGCAGCAGCAGCCGCGGATCCGGCATCAGGGCCCGCGCGATCTGGACCCGTCGGCGCTCCCCGGTCGAGAGCGTGCCGAAGGCGCGGTCCACGAAGCTGCCGACCCCCAGTCGCCGGAGCAGCCCGACCGCCCGGTCACGGTCGGCGTCGGTGTAGCGATGCCACCACGGGGCGAGGGCGGCGTGGCGGGCGGTCATCACCACGTCGAGCGCCTGGATGTCGTCGGAGATGGCCCGCTCCAGGCCGCTGCCGGCGTAACCGATCGATTCGCGGAGCTGTCGGGCGTCGACCGCGCCGATCGATTCCCCGAGCACGCGGACGCTCCCCGTCGAGGGCCAGAGGTACGTGGACGCGACCTGGAGGAGCGTCGTCTTGCCCGAGCCGTTCGGGCCGAAGACCGCCCAGCGCTCGCCGGCCCGGACCGTCCAGTCGATCGGCCCCAGGATCGTCCGGCCGGAACGTCGGACCGTGACGCCGTCGAGGCGGAGGACCTCCGCCGGGTCAGCGGCCACGGGCCGGGAGCTCGAGGCGCGAGCGTGTCGTGGGCATGGGACCGCGATGGTACGGCGCCGCGCCGCCCGCACCTCGGGCCGGCACGCCGCCAGCGGAGCTCGTTTGCAGATCGACGGGGTGACTATGATCTCGGCCATGCGGGACGCGGCCGGCCGATGATCGACGTCGCCCTCCAGCTGGACCTGGCGCTGCGGCTTCTCGTCGCGGCCGGGCTCGGCGGCGTGATCGGGGCTGAGCGCGAGATCCACAACCACCCGGCCGGCATCCGGACCCACATGCTCGTGGCCCTGGGGGCCGGTCTCTTCACGGTCCTCTCGATCTTCGGCTTCGGGCTCGAGGGCAACGGCAACCCGGCCCTCGTGGACCCCACCCGGATCGCCGCCCAGATCGTGTCTGGCATCGGCTTCCTCGGCGCAGGCGCGATCCTCAAGGACGGAGTCGTCATCCGGGGCCTGACCACGGCCGCCAGCCTCTGGGCCACGGCCGCCGTCGGGATGGCGGCCGGTGCCGGCGAGCACATCCTGGCCCTCGTCTCGGCCGTCATCATCCTCGTCAGCCTGTGGCCGATCAACGCCCTCGCCGAGCGGCTCCACGGCGCCAACCGGCTGGAGGTCGAGCTTCGCCTCAGCCTGACACGGGTCGACGAGCTGGGCCAGGTCTCTGCCGCCCTTGCCGCGAGCAAGATCGAGATCCTCACGGTCCAGACCCAGCGAGCCGGGAAGGGCACCTACCGGGCCGACCTCGCGATCCGCGGCCGGAGCACGGCGATCATCGCAACCGCGCTCGAGGCGATCGAGGCCATCCCCGGCGTCGACATCGTGTCTTCGACCCAGAGCGACTGACCCGTCCGACGCGGCGCGCCGCCGGTACCGTCGCGCCTGCCGACGGCACCGTCCCGCAGGCTGCGCGGGCGACTCGACAGGTACGGGCCTCTGGTAGCCTCGCCGGCGTGAGCGACGCCGGCAGGGTGCGAGCCAGGGACCTGGGGATCGTCATCGGCGAGGGCCGTCCCGGGCGCCTCAACGCCATCACCGACGTGGCCGGGGTGCGGGTCGGCCACGCCACGATCGTCCGCGGCGTGGGTCCGCTCATGCGAGGACAGGGCCCGGTCAGGACGGGCGTGACGGTGATCGTGCCCCACGACGGCGATCCATGGTCGGAGCCCGTCTTCGCCGGCGCCCACGTCCTGAACGGCAACGGCGATCTCAGCGGCCTCGAGTGGATCCGCGAGACGGGCCTGTTCCACGGTCCCATGGCGATCACCAACACGAGCTCGCTCGGCACCGTCCGCGACGCGCTCATCGAGCTCGGCGTCCGCGAGGAGCATCCCGACCATCCGGCCTGGAGCCTGCCGGTCGTGGGCGAGACGTTCGACGGCCGGCTCAGCGACATCGATGGCTTCCACGTCCGGTTCGAGCACGTGGAGGCCGCCTTCCGAGCCGCCACCGCCGGGCCGGTCGCCGAGGGCAACGTCGGCGGCGGCACGGGCATGATCTGCCACGAGTTCAAGGGCGGCATCGGGACGGCGTCTCGGGTGCTGCCGGCCGAGGCGGGTGGCTGGACGGTTGGCGTCCTCGTCCAGGCCAACTATGGTCGCCGCGGCCTCCTCCGCATCGACGGCGTCCCGGTGGGCCAGGAGATTTCCACGACCGAGGTCGCATCGCCGTGGGAGTCGCCGCGACCGGGGATCGGCCAACCGGGGATCGGCCAACCGGGGATCGGCCAGCCGGGGGCTGGCGCCGGCTCGATCATCATCGTCGTCGCCACCGACGCCCCGCTCCTGCCGCACCAGTGCACCCGGCTGGCCCAGCGGGCCGGGCTTGGTCTGGCCCGGACAGGCGGCCTCGGGGCGACCTCGTCGGGCGACCTGTTCCTGTGCTTTGCGACCGGCAACCGCCATCACCCGGCGGGGGAGGCCGAGCCGATCGGGCCGGGTGTGGTGCGGCTCTGGACGCTCGTCGATCCGGCCCTCGACCCGCTGTTCGAGGCGACCGTCGAGGCGACGGAGGAGGCGATCGCCAACGCCCTCGTGGCGGCCGAGACGATGACCGGGCGGGACGGGATCACCGCCCACCGCCTGCCCCACGACCGGCTCCGCGAGGTCATGAGGAAGTACGGCCGAATCCGCACCTGATCCACCGCCACTCCGCGAGCCGCACCACGAGCCTCGGGCACGGAGTGCATACGGGGCTCGGATCCGACTGATCGCCGCGGTCGGCGAGACCAAGAGCCGCCCGCAGCCCCGCTTCCGGGACCGGCAGCGCGGGCTGCGGCTGCGGTAGGCTTCGGACAGGCGGAGTCGGGAGAGGAATCGAATGGCTTCGGAGGGGACCGTGTCCCCACGCCCGGCCGAGGGGTCGGGCCGTGAGGTCTCCACCCACCACCCGGTCTACTACCCGGTGCTCGAGGCGTCGCCCAATGCGGTCGTCGCCGTCGACGAGCGCGCCCGGATCACCTACGCCAACCCCCAGGTCGCGGCGACCTTCGGCTGGACGCCCGCCGATCTGATCGGCCGGCCGGTGGAGATCCTGCTGCCGGACCAGCTTGCCGAACGCCATGCGGCCCATCGCGACGGCTTCCTGGCCCACCCCATCGCCCGACCCATGGGCATCGGCCTCGATCTCGCCGGCCGGCGCAAGGACGGCGCGGAGTTCCCGGTCGAGATCAGCCTCTCGCCCGTCGAGACCGCCGACGGCCGCCGGATCTTCGCCACGATCGTCGACATCACGGCCCGCAAGGCGATGGAGCACCAGCTGCTCCAGGCCCTCAAGCTGGAGTCGATCGGCCGGCTGGCCGGCGGCATCGCCCACGACTTCAACAACATGCTGTTCGCCATCCGTGGCTACACCGAGCTGCTCGAGGAGGACGTCGCGGCCGAGCGCATGGATCGCGAGGAGGCCCTCCGGAACGTCCGGGCGATCGCGAGCGCGGCCGATCGGGCCACCGAGCTGACATCCCAGCTCCTCGCCTTCAGCCGCCGGCAGGTCGTCAGCCCCAAGGTCGTGGATCTGAACGCCGCGGTCGAGGCCGTGGAGCCGATGGCCAGGCGCCTGATCGGCGAGCACCTCGAGTTGCGCCTGAGGTTCGATCCCGAGGCCGGCCGGATCCGGGTCGATGCCGGCCAGCTCGACCAGATCGTCATGAACCTCGTGGTCAACGCCCGCGATGCGATGCCCGGCGGCGGCGCGGTCACGATCGAGACCGCCAACGTCGTGTTCGACGAGCCATATGCGACCGAGCACTTCGACGTGGTCCCGGGGCGCTACGTCATGCTCGCCGTCAGCGACACCGGGGTGGGCATGGAGCGGGAGGTCCGCGAGCACGTCTTCGAGCCGTTCTTCACGACCAAGGAGCGCGGCAAGGGAACCGGCCTGGGCCTGGCCACGATCTACGGCATCGTCCGCCAGGCAGGCGGCCATATCTGGCTCTACTCCGAGCCGGGCCACGGCTCGACCTTCAAGCTCTACTTCCCGCGGGTCGACGCGCCGGCCTCCGAGCAGCCCGAGGAGCTCGCCGCCGCGCAATCGGTGGCGTCCGGCACGGTCCTCGTCGTCGAGGACGAGCCGTCCGTCCGGGACATGACGTCGCGACTCCTGGAACGGGCCGGCTACCGGGTCATCGCCGTCGCGGATGGGGCCGCGGCGCTGGCCGCGGTCGAGGCTTCCGGCGGGCCAATCGACGTCCTCGTCACCGACGTCATCATGCCCGGCATGTCCGGCATCCAGCTGGCCGAGGTCGTCCTCGAGCGATACCCGTCGATGGGCCTCGTGCTCCTGTCCGGCTACACGTCGGAGACGCTCGACCTCGATCGCATCACCGCCCGTGGCGCAACCTTCCTCGCCAAGCCCCTGACCGGCGGCCAGCTCCTGCGGGCAATCCAGGGGGCGAGGCCCCTCAGCCGCGCCGGCGACTGACCGGACGGGATCTGGCGGCCCCTCGCTGCCCACCGCCACCGGGCGCGTCATTGGCACTCGTCGAAGTCATCCGCACGATCGAACGGCCCGCCGATTCGGGCCGTCGCGCCCTGTCCTGGGCGACGTGGCGGCGTCACGATCCGGCGATGAGAACCGGGCCCGACGGGCTCGAGCACGTGCCCCCCGGGATCGAGCGCGCCCGCGAGCTGTTCCTGGACGAGGCCCGTCCGTTCGGCTGCGCGGAGACGACGTTCATCGTCCTGAAGGAGGCGTTCGGCCTCCCGAACGCGGTCGACTCCGCGCCCGCCATGGCCCTCAACGGTGGCCTTGCCTACAGCGGCGGGCCGTGCGGTGCCGTGACCGGCGCAGCCCTTGCCCTGGGCGTGCACTACGGGTCACGGGAGCCGGATCACGCCACCGCAAAGCGGCTCGCTCGCGAGGCAACGGCCCGGCTGATGGTCGACTTCGAGGCGGAGTTCGGTGCCCTCAATTGCCGTGACCTGCTGGGTCAGGAGATCCGGACCCCCGAGGCCCACGCCGCGTTCATCGAGGCCGGGCGCTGGCGGACGATCTGCCTGCGCCAGATCGAGTTCTCAATCTCGGCGCTGGCGCCGCCGGCCGGCGGCCTCGCCGCCCCGGGTGAGGGATCCCTCAGCTCGCCTGGCCGGCCGCGGTCAGGAGCAGGACCATCGCGCCCAGCAGGGTCATGAGGCCGCTGGCCCCGACGAGCAGCCGGATCGCCGCGGCCTGATCGGGCGACCTGGGACCGGCGAAGCGGCGGACGACGAGGGCATCGATGACGACGCCGACGCCGACCATCGCCCCGACCACCAGGTGCTTGACCAGGAAGAGCGTCGCCCAGGTGGAGCCGCCGACGTCCCCCAGGCCGCCGTAGGCCGGGTCGCTGACCATGAGGTAGATGCCCGTCGCCAGGAAGACGATGAGCGAGCCGATGATGAGCGGCATCGCCCGACCCTCAACGGCCACGACCGCCGCGCGGAGCTCGGCGGCGGGCACGATCCGCGCGATCACGGGCAGGAGGACCAGCCCGAAGACCGCGTAGTAGCCGAGCATGGCCACCGTGGCCAGCAGGTGAAGCCAGGTCGCACCGACCTGCATGACGTCCATCGGGCAGCGCTCCCACGTGCGATCGCGTTCGCCAGCACGCGGAGTGTGCCGCGGCCGTCGGCTGCGCCGGATGGGCCTTCCGGCCCGCTGCGGGGAGGTCCCTCAGCCCAACCCCTCGCCCGGTGCTCCCGACGCCCTCGCCGGCGGCTCCTCGCCGAACCGCGCCGCGACCCGGGCGAGGAACGCCTGGGCCGTGCGGCGGGCGACGAAATGAAGCAGCGTGGCATCGATGACGAGACCGATTCGACCGAACGGCGGCGTGTACCGGCCCTCCACGATGAGCCGGCCCCGGCCGACCCGGAGGTGGCCGACGAACACCGGGAACAGCGGGGCCAACGTGGCCGATTGCCAGCTCACCGCAACGCTGAGACCGGCGTCCTGCACCTGGGGCTGGCCCAGGTCGATGAGGGCCGACTTCCGGACCGGGCCCGGCGCGCTGCCATCGCGGACGGCCAGCTCGAGGTCGGTCGCGATCCGGCGCATCTCGGGCCGGCCCGGCGGGCCGTCGGCCGGTCGCCCGAGCCAGCCGAGGTCCGCCAGGGCGTGCCGCACGGTGTCGAGGTCGTAGTCGCCGACGCGGGCTACCCGGAGCCGGATGGCCGTTCGGGTGCCCGTATCAAGATCCTGGAACGCTCCGCCCATGAGGCAAGCGAGGCTCGACCCCAGGGCGCACGGTCGCAAGGGCCATTTGGCTCATGCTTGGGTCGGGTCGACGCGATGCCCGGCGTCCGTCCCCCGGCGCGGCGTCAAGCGGCCGCCAGCGCGGCGTCAAGCGGCCGACGCCCGAGTCCGATAGAGCAGCCACGCGTACAGGGCCGCGACGACGGCGTTGCCGGCGGCGATCCCGAGCCCCATCTGGTGGAACGGGTCGGACGAAGCGGTGCCCTGGGTGGCGGCCAGGACGCCGAAGCCGACCTCGAAGACCAGCGAGCCGATGGCCACCATCTGGACCGCCAGTCGATCGCTGACGAACCACGTCCCGAGCTGGATCAGGCCCATGGCAAGGTACGCCAGGCTCAGCACCCGGAGCATGTCGACGGCATAGCCCGGGGCGTCAGACGCCAGGAAGAACGAGGACGGGGCCACGGTGTTGCTGACGGCGTAGAAGAGGAAGGCGATTCCGTTGATCGCCAGCAGGACCTTCAACCAGCGCATGCTGCATCCCTCCCGTGCAGTGATCCATGACCGGACTGACCTGGACGCCTGGCCCTCACCTCACAGGCGACCCCTCCAGCGCTGCGACCGTCGCCCGGCGCGGTTCGTGGGCGGCGCGATCGGGATCGCCGATCCCGGCGACGACGAGGCCAAGCAGGCTGGCCAGGACCAGGCCGCTGGCCGCCAGGCCGTGGCCGGCGAGCAGGACGATCCCCGCCCCGATCGCCGCGGACGCGCTGCGCTCATGGAGCGCGGGCAGGCCGGCGATCGCCAGGCCGGCGGCCAGCGCGACGGCGACCGTCGGCACGATCCCTGTCAGGCCGATGCTCCACGTCGTGAGGGCCGCCCAGGTGGCCGGGGCCAGGGTCCCAACCACGGCGACGACCGTCCCTGCCACGAGTCCGGCCGCGACCCAATGCCGGCGCCGAGCCCCCCGCTGCGCGCCGGCCAGGACGCCGGCGAGGCCCACGAGTCCTCCCCCCACGACGAACGCGACCTGCCCGATCGCCCCGAACGCAGGGCCGATGCCCTCGATCGACAGGTGGTCATCGGCCCCCTGGACCAGGCCCGACCCGCCGCCAGCGCTGGCCACCGCCGAGGCGCCGACCGAGATCGCCAGCCAGGCCAGGCCCAGGCGAGCCGGCAACGGCAGTCGGGCGTCTCGCGCGGCGCGGGCACCGGCGAACAGGGCGACGGAGCCGGCGAGCAGATCCAGGGCGGCGATGACGTCAGGGGTCGGCGGGTGAACGACGAGGGCGAGACCACCCACGGCGACGACGGCGATCGCCACGAGAATCGCCCGGTCCAGCCGGCCACCCGTCCGTCCGGCGCGGGCCAGCAAGGCGCCCAGCAGGAGGATCGCCATGATGGGCACCAGGGCGTCGGCCGCCGCGCCGATGCGCCCGAGGACGGTGCCGGCCGTCGCGAACGGCTCGCCCTTCGGGACGAAGATGGCCAGGCGGACGACGAACCGCGTCACGACGAGGTCGAGCCCGACGGCGGCGAGGAGCCACATGGCGAGCGGGCCGATCACGGCCTGGCGGGCCGGGCCGATGCGAACTGGCACCGGCCCGGTGCGCTCCACGGCGCGAGCGACCGCCGCCACCTATCGCCCCGGCCTGCCGCCCGGCCGGCCATGGGGCCAGCCGAGGCCGATGTCCGGCTGGCGAGCGCCGATCCAGAGGATGAACCCCGACAGCCCGAGGGCCATGACGAGCAGGAAGAAATACGGCCACATGTCGATGAAGCCGATCGGGGGCCTGGCCAGCGACAGCGCGAGCCAGGAGGAGACCGACTTCTGACCGTCCCGATCGCCGCGACTGCCGTCCCAGACGGCGAAGGCGATGACCGCCGCGGCGTCGCCGGGGCGGAGGGTCGCGTCGTTCGGGTCGCCGTCGGACAGGGCCCGTGACATGACGACCCGCCAGACCCCGTCGCGATGCTCCGACGCACCGTGGACGTTCTGGCCGGCGGGGGTCTGGGGGGTCAGGCTCCCGAAGCCCACCGCGTTGAGGTCCTCGACCGAGCTCGGGCGGATCGCGGCCGAGCGGGGGTTGCCCGCCGCATCGCCGGTGAGGAAGCCGTCCGGCCCGAGCGCGTCGTCGCTGTCGTCGACGGGAGCGTGGACGTCGTCGGGCATGCCCGGGTGGACGTCCTCGACGTCCTGCCGTTGCGCGAGGTCGACCGCCCAGTCGGCCTTCCAGTGCCAGATGTTCAGGCCGCCGGCCTGCTGGCCCATGCAGATCGACGTCCCATCGCCGAGGGCCAGCTGGACCGCCGCGGCGTCAGCAAACGACTCGACCGCCAGGACCGACTCGTCGCGGGTCGGGTCATCCCACTCCAGGAGGATCGCGATCCGGTCACCGTTCGCGAGGGCGCGAACACGGACGGACGGGAACGCCGGCTCCAGGCGCATCGGTGGCACGACGGGCTGGCCGCTCAGCACCACCACGACCGGGCGGACGTCCTGCCAGACCGGGTCGTACGGCGAGTCGACCGGCAGGGCGCCGTCGACGCGGTGGGCGAAGATCGTCTGGCCCTGGGCGCTCGTGATCGGGACGCCGGCGAGCGACAGGAGGGCGGCCAGTCCGACCGCGCCGAGGCCCACCAGGCGGAGCGGACGCGTCGCGCGGGTCATGCCGGCCCCCCGAGTCGGCCGGCGAAGCGATACCGATCGGCGCAGCGGCCGCACAGGCCGTGCTCCGGTCGCCAGGCCGGGTAGTCCGCGTTTACGAGGGCTGCGACCGAGGTGGCCGGCGGGACGACGTCGTCGGCGGCGAAGCCGCACAGCGGGCAGCGATCCGGCCGGGGCTGCCCGGGCTCGCCCGGCGCCAGCGCCCGGACCAGCGCGATCGGTCGCGTCGCCCAGTCGAGGAGGTCGGGGAAGGTGGGCCGCGGCCCGGCCCAGAGCCGTGCGACGACGGCCTCGATCGCCATCTCGCTGACCCCGCGCAGATCGCTGCCGATCGCCGCTCGATGGCGCCCGCGAGCGGATTCGACCGCGAGATGGCCGGCGGCCGCCAGGCGGCCATCGACGCTGACGTCCCACAGTCGATGCAGGCGCGCCTGGGCTGCCGCTGCGGCCGCGGCGCCCCCGACCTCGTCCCAGCCGGGTTCGAAGCCGAATGCCGGATCGAGGGTGTCCTCGGCGTGGCCGAGGGCGTGGCGGGCCCAGGTCAGGACGGCGGCAGGGTTGGCGAACCGGGACGCCTCGATCCTGAACCCGAGGTGCTCTCCCTGGGGTTCGCAGGTGACCCCCTCGTCGTGTCGCCCGCGGGCCTCGCCCAGGAGCGCGACCCGGACGCGCTGTGCGACGCCGGGTCGTTCGGCGATGGCGCGAAGGATGGGCTCGGCCAGGCCCATCGCCTCGAACTCGGCAAGGGCGAAGCGCCCGAAGGCGGCAGCGCGGAGGGCCGGCTCGGCGATGCCGTAGAGCGGCTCGGCTCGATGCCGGCTCCCGGCGAGCGCATCGGGCCGGGTCGAATCGCCGCTCGTCAGCGCCCGGTCCACGGCAGCCTCGGCGAGCGCCGGATCGATGCGCAGGGTCAGCGACGGGGCGGCGCTCACGGCCAGCATCAGGCGCCACCCGGCGGGTTGAGGTCATCGCCGCCGGCGACGACGCCGCAGTCGAAGGCAAGGCCGTCCGGCTCGTCCGTGATCGGGAGCACGTCGTCCGGGTCCAGCGGCTGGGTCGTGGCCCCCAGCTCCCGGGCATGGTCCGCGACGACGGTCCGGGCCACCACGGCGGCCGCGGCATAGCCGCTGCCGGGCGCCCGACGAGCGATGCGCCCCGCGAGGGCCGGCAACCAGCGTCCGGCGTGGTCGGTGAGGAACCGCGCCGCAGCGGCCCGGCAGACTACACGCCGGTCGGCGTCGGCCGCCGCCAGCGCGATCGCCTCCTTGAGGCACAGCAGGGCGAGGAACTCCAGCTCACAGGCAGCATGGTCGGGCCGCTCGCCGCCGGAGCGTGGCCGGACCCCGAAGGCCTCGTAGAAGCCACGGATATCGCCGAGGTCCTGGCTCTGCCCGAAGACGTGTCGCCGGCCGTACTCGGTCTCGTAGGGCGGGCAGCCATGGGCCACGACGTGGCCGAAGACCGCCCGGTGCTCCGACGCGCGCGCGTCGCGCCGGACGATCCGTCGAAGACCCCGGAGGGAGTCGGGGCCGATCGGGGTACCGAGCGCGGCCGCGGCCGAACGCAGGGTCGCCACGTCGAGCTCGCCCTCGACGCCCGGGTCGTCGGGGTCGCGGAACGCGGCCGCGAGGACCCGGTAGGCATCGGCCCTGGCGAGCCCGCGGTCGAGGGCGTCCGCGTCGAGCGGGACGAGCGCCGGCCGCGCCTGGCTCGCCATCAGATCGAGTTCGGGTGGGGGGCCGGCCGTTCGTGGACCGGCTCCTCCACGTTGAGGCGCGCCACCTCGCGGCCCTTCTTGTCGAAGCCGATGACCGTGTCGTCGTACATCGCCCAGGGCTTCCCGTCGATCTCGGTCTCGAAGACCCTGGGGCCCTCCTCGATCTCGAACCGATAGATGACCCGTTGGCTGGCCCGGAACAGCTGGAGGACCGCGAGCAGCTCTCGAGACGGCGCCCGGTAGCGCGCGATGGCCGCGTCGACGCCCGGCCCGAACATCTGGCGCAGGTACGGGCGGGGGGCCCAGCGGGGCGGGATGTAGAAGCCGTTGGGCTCGGTTCCGAACTGGGGGTAGAGCGGCAGGGCCACCTGCTCGTGGCGGACGAGGAAGGTCACGGGGTTCTGCCGGTCGTCGGCCCAGCTGCCGTCCGGATCGATCGGCACGAGGCCCTGGAGGCGGATGCGGCCCGGGCAGGCGGCCATGCAGCGAGTCTCCATCGGCACGCCGTCGCTCGCCGGATCCACGCCCTCGAGGCGCGGATAGCAGGCCACGCACTTCTCGCTGACCCGGGTCGTCGGCCGGTACATCGACTTCTTGTAGGGGCAGGCCTCGACGCACTTGCGGTAGCCGCGGCAGCGCTCCTGGTCGATGAGCACGACGCCGTCCTCTGGCCGCTTGTAGATGGCCTTGCGGGGGCAGGCCGCCAGGCAGGCGGGGTAGGTGCAGTGGTTGCACAGGCGCTGGAGGTAGAAGAACCAGGCGGTGTGCTCGGGCAGCACGGCGCCGTCCGCTTGGAGGCCCAGGGCGTCCTTTGCCGGCCGGCCCTCAGGGGCGACGTCCTCGAAGACGTTCGGCGCCCGCCAGTCCTCGTCGGCTGGCAGGTAGCCGAGCGCTTGTTGCTGCTGGGGCTGCTGCTGGGCTGCCGCCTCGAAGACCGTCAGCCCCTCGTACGTCCCATACGGCGCCTCGCGGCCACTGCCATCGGCGCCGCCCGACGCCCAGGCCGGGTCGATCCCGGCGCCGCGGTGGGCGTCGTCGAGCAGCTCGAGCAGCCGGACGTCCCAGGACCGTGGATAGCCGCCGTACGGCTTGGTCTCGACGTTGTTCCACCACATCGCCTCCTGGCCCTTCGAGAACGTCCAGGTGCTCTTGCAGGCCATCGAGCAGGTCTGGCAGGCGATGCAGCGGTTGATGTTGAAGACGAACGCGAACTGCCAATCCGGGTGATGCTCCGCGTAGGGGTAGGCCATCGACCGGCCGAGCTGCCAGTTCCGGACGTCGGGCATCAGCGCGGCCCTCCAACCGGTGGGTCGGGCCGGGACCAGCGGTCTCGACAGGCCGAGATCTCAGCCCGAACCCAGGCGTCCCCCCGCCGCAGCAGCACGACGTGGAGCCCGGCGTAGAAGGGCGAGCGGAAGAGGGCCAGGAGCCGGGCGTCGGTCCAGCCGTCGCGGACGTATTCCTCGATCAGGGTCCGGGCCATCTCGTCGAACGTCGCCTCGTCGACCGGCACCGGCACCCCCACGAGCTCGAGCGGGTCGTCCGGCTCAGCGGTCTTCGCGCTACCGCTCGGGCCGAGCATCGGGAGCTCGCGCCGGCTCACCGGTCAGCCTTCGGGCCGAGAGTCCCGGCCAGGTACCGCCGCATCGTCGCGGACTCGTTGCCGGGCGAGAAGCCGGTGGTCCCGGGCACCCACCGCCCCTGCCCGCCGAGGCCGCCGGCCTCGGCCCGGGTCACCTTGACGAGCGTCTCTTTGGGCACCGTGTTGAGGGCGTGGTTGTCGTTCTCGTAGCCGAAGATGAAGGCCGTCGCGTCCTTGGCCTTGTGGAACAGGTTCTCGGTCTGGTGCATCGGCATCGACCAGTCGCGGGTGATCGACTGCTGGCTGCCATAGCGGAGGTTCGCCTGGTAGCCGGTGCCCTCGGACAGGGCCCGCCCATCGGGTCGCGATTCGTGGGCCCTGACGGATCGCTCGGTCGCCTGGAACGGGCCGTGCTTGGCCATGACGATGCCGCGCGGGTAGGCCGGGTTGTACTTCGCCCGGAGCATCAGCCGCGCCACCCGATAGAAGGGGTCGTCCGGCCGCCAGCCGACGTACGGCCGATCGGCCGGGTTGGCGTCGACGTAGACGTAGTCGCCGTCCTCGATCCCGAGCCGCCGCGCGGTCTCCGGGTGGATGTGGAGCTGGTGCTCCCCCACCCAGGGCGTCCGAGGATCGGCGCGGTACGGGTCGGCGAAGTTGGAGTCCCACAACAGCGACCAGTCGCTGGTGCTCCAGCTGGAATGGACGCGATGGCGCGTCTTGGGCGTCAGGCAGAACAGGTCGTAGCCGGCCTCCCACAGCGGGTTCGCCGTCCGCTTGACCTCGGGCCACGGCTTCCGGATGTTCCGGACCGTCCGCTCGTCCCAGCCCATCTCAGCCTCGGGGATTCCGTAGTCGTCGGGCCGGACGAGTGGATTCGACGAGACGATGACGTTGGGCAGGTACGGCGTCGCCTCGGGTCCCTCGCGATGGACGACGAAGTTCTCGCCGTATTCGAGCGCCTCGGGGATGTCGCAGTAGCTGTTGAGGCGCCCCGTGTCGGTGAAGAACGGCAGGCTGTCCGCGATCTGCTCGTGGAACGGGATCCGCGGGTAGGTGCGGAAGAGCATGAGCGCTGCGCCCGGCTCACCGTAAGCGCCGACGAGGATGTCCTCCAGCCGATAGCCCCTGGTGGTGATCGAGGCATCGAGGAGGCGCTGGATGTAGACGTCCTCCTTGCCCTCGAGGATGAACCTCCAGTACTCGGCAAAGCGCGAGTCGCCGAGCTCGTCACCCAGGGCCCTGGCCTGGTCGGCCAGGATCCGGGCGTCGTCGCGGGCCTCGTAGAGCGGATCGATCCCGTCCTTGGCCCGGCCCCAGACCTGGAGGAACGGGTTGGAGCAGGACGCGGTGACCTCGTGGGTCTGCGACTCCATCCACGACGTCGCCGGGAAGGCGATGTCGGCGTACTCGACCGACGAGGTCATCTCGATGTCGGTCGTCGCGATGAGATCGATCCGCGGGTTGACGTTGCGGATCATCTCGTAGTGGTGCTTGGCGTTGTTGAGCAGGTTGACGTTGGTGAACCACAGCGCCTTCGTCGGCGTGGGCATGTGGCTCGCCCCGGTGAAGACCTTGCGGCCGTCGCGCGGCGTGTCCACGATCAACGGCCGATCCCCGTGGTTCCAGTAGGCGGGCTCCTCGCCGTAGCCGTAGAGGTGGGCGACGATGTCCCTGCCGTCGGCCGCCTCGTCGAGGTTCGGCTCGAAGGGATCCTCGGCGATCCAGCCCTTGAACCCGGGACCGCTCTCGGGGTGGCCCTGGAAGAGGGCGCTCTTGTAGTTCCCGGCCCAGGTGTACACGCCGGCGCCGGGCCGGCCGATGTTGCCGGTGAGCATGAACGGCAGGTAGATGGCGCGATTGGCCAGGGTCGCATGGAACCAGTGGTTGACGCCCTCGCCGATGTGGGCCGAGGCGGGCTTGATCCGGGCGATGTCGTCGGCCAGCCGGGAGATCAGCTCGCGCGGCGAGCCGGTCATCTCCGCGACCGAATCGAGGTCGTAGTCGGCGAGATGGGTGCGGTAGGCGGTCCAGGTGGTCGTCGCCTCGACCTCGCTGCCGTCGGCCAGCCGGATCGGACCGGTCCAGTCGAGGGCCGGGCGCAGTCCGGCATCATCGAACCGGGCCCCGACCATGTCGCGGGTGATCGGCCGGGGCTCGCGGGCTCCCTCGTCCCAGACCACGAAATCGCCGAGGCGTTCGTACTGCTCCGGCTTGAGGCCCTGGAGGGCGAACGAGGCGCCGTCGGGCGCGAGGCCCGGGCTGTACCCGGAGAAGACCTCAGCGGCCCGGAGCCGGCGCCCCGTGTCAGCTCGAATGAGCAGCGGCAGGTCGGTGAAGCGGCGGACGAAGTCGGCGTCGTACTGCCGCCGATCGATGAGCAGCCGAGTGATTCCGAGGAACAGGGCCGCGTCGGTCGCGGGCCGGATCGGGATCCAGTAGTCCGCCTTCGTCGCCGGCGGGCTGTACTCGGGCGTGATCGTGACGATGGTCCCGCCCCGCTCCATCGTCTCGATGAAGAAGTGCGACTCGGCCATCTTGTTTTCGACGAGGTTCTTGCCGACCTGGATCGTGAGCTTCGAGAAGCGCAGGTCGTTGAAGTCGACGTCGGCCGACTGGAGCCCGTGGACGAATGGAAAGCCGGGCGCCTGGTCGCCGTGCCAGGTGTAGTTCGACCACAGCCGGCCGCCCCTGGCGTCCTCGTGGGCCACGCCCCGGACGTTGGCGTCGAGGAGGGCCATCATGTTGGCGAAGCGGTACATGCCGTACTTGCCGATGACGCCCAGGAGGCCCATCCCGCCCCGGAACTTCAACGTTCGGGTCCCGGCGCCGGCCATCGCGTCGAGCATCTCCGGCGGGTAGCCCTCGGCCTCGAGCCGTGCCCGGCCCTCGTCGCCGCTGTAGGTCCTGGCGATCGCGGCCAGGCCCTTCGCCATATAGCGGTGGGCGTCGTCCCAGGACGCCCGAACGAGCTCGTCGGAGCCGCGGGCGTCGAAGCGGTACTTCGTCCGGAGGTCCGCCGTCAGCGGCGGGAAGCCGTCGTCGGCCCACTCCCGCCAGCCTTTCCGGATGAGCGGGTACTTGAGACGGAACGGACCGTAGACCCGGCGATGGACCTGGTAGCCCTTGGCGCAGCCCCGCGGGTGCCAGGCCGCCGTGGCGGTGTTGCCGTACAGGTCGGCGTAGCTTGAGACGTCGTACGCCTGCTCGGTCCGCATGACGACGCCGTTTCGGACCACGGCACGAAGCCGGCAGGAGTGGGTGTCGTTCGGCGAGCAGACGAAGGTGAAGCTCCGGTCGTAGCGATACTGATCGCGATAGACCGCCTCCCACCCACGGTCCGGATACACGGCCAGCGGGTCGGCGACATCAACCGGCTCGAGGAGCGCGAGCGGGCTGCGGCGGGTCGTCAGCAACAGGGCGGCCACGGCTGCCGTGCCGCCGGAGGCCGCGATCAGGAACTCGCGACGATTGATCCGCCGCACCCAGCCACCCTCCGGTGCCGCCCGCCGCGCGGGCTCTCGTGTCCGAAAGGAAGAGCGCCGCGCTTATCCTATCGCACGCCGTCGAGTGGCCGTGCGGCCATTCCGCGGGCCCCTGGGCTCAGGTGTTCGGGGCGTGGATCCTGGGTCGGCTCGGGCCTGGCCGGTGCGCGTCGGGTGACCGCTGCTCGAGCTCCCAGTCGACCATGGCCAGGTCCGCGAAGGTCGTGCCGGTCAGGCGGTCCGTGAGCGCCTTCTCGGCCTCGAGCCAGGCGTCATGGATGGCGCACTTGTCGCCCCAGTAGCAGGGACCCCCGCGAAGGACGCACTTCTGGCTGCGAATGGGCCCTTCGCCCACCTCGATGACCTCGCGGAGGGTGATGGACGTCGCGGCTCGGGCGAGCTCGTAGCCCCCGTGGCGGCCGACGGTCGAGCGGACCACGCCGGCCTTGACAAGGCCACCCAGGATCTGGGGGAGGTAGTTGTCCGGGATCCCCATCGCCTCCGCGATCGCCCGGCGGCGCTGGCGACCGGGATGGCGGGTGAGGAAGAGCACGGCCCGGACCGTGTAGTCACCGCGGTTCCCAAGAACGACCTGCATCGACCGCGTTCACCCCTCGCCGAGCGGAACGTGAAGGGTACCAGTCATGATTCAGCGACGCGCACCTCGGTCGCGCGCTCGCGCTCGAGGTGGGCCCTGATCCGGGTCGCGATCCGGTCTTCCACGACAGTGTCGGGATCGCGCAGCTCGCCGAGGCTGGCCCGGATGCCGACGAGGCTGGCGTACAGCGGTGGACAGGTGGGGCACGACTCGAGGTGGCGCTCGACCTTCGCCGCGGTCGGGGCGTCCAGCTCGCCGTCGAGGTAGGCCGACACGTGGCGGCGGGCGCGCCAGCAGCGCAGCGGCTGGGCCAGGCTCGCCCTGCGGCGGGCGTCGTCTTCGGCCAGGGCAGTCACGAGCATCATCCTTCCGTGGCGAAGCCGCTGCTTGGCGGCCGGCAGGCCGATCTCCATCGCCGCGGCGAACTGGGGCCCGGTCCAGCCGAGCGCGTCGTGGAGGACGACGGGCAGGCGGTAGATCACCGGCAGGCGGGCCAGGCCGTCCTCGAGCTCGTCGCGCAGCTCGGCCCGCTCGAGGACCCGCTCGGGCATGACCGTGAACGAGTCGTCGCGCCAGTCGGCCTCAACGGCGTCGATGTCGAGCTCGTCGTGATGGCGCCGCGAGCGGTCAACGATCCGGTTCACGAGGCTCCGCCGGAGCCAGGCCGGCAGGGCGGCCGGGTCGCGGAGCTGGTCCCGCCGGCGCCACGCCCCGACGATCGTCTCCTGGGCGCAGTCCTCTGCCAGGTCGGCGTCCCGGAGCATCCGGGTCGCGAGACCGACGAGCCACGGCAGAGCGTCGTTGAGGCGAGCGGCGAAGGCGTCGCCCTCGCGCGCCCACCCCTCGAGGCCCGGGTCGACGGGCATCACCGCCGGAACGCGAAGCGGTTGTCGGCCGTGGAGATCCCGAGCAGCGCGTACAGCGGGCAGAACCCGACTGCGCCGGTCACGAGCGCGATCGCCGCGGCGATCCAGGCCGCAGCCAGGGCCGGACCCGACAGGGCCCCGGCCAGGGCGACCGCCACGAGCGCGGTTCCGAGCACGATCCGGAAGCCTCGATCGATCGATCCAACATTCGTCCTGAGCTTCATCATGACGTTTCCTTTCCGTCCCGGGCGAGCTGCCTACCCGCCATCTGCCCAGAGGACGAGATCGCGGCCCGGATCGATACATCGCCTGCCCCGGGGGCTTGACACCGCTGTCATACAACCGTATGGTTGTACCAATGCAGCTCGCCCCTCCCGACTTCGACCGCACCTTCGGCGCCCTCGCCGACGCCACCCGGCGCGACATCGTCCGCCGGGCGATCGATGCCGAGGAGGGGGTGGCCGAGCTGGCGAGCCACTACGCGATGAGCTTCGCGGCGGTGCAGAAGCACGTCGCGATCCTCGAACGAGCCGGCCTGGTCACCAAGGAGCGGACCGGGCGCCGCAAGGTCGTCCGGACGAACCTCACCGGGCTGCTGGTGGCGCGCCGGCTGCTCGACCGCTACGAGGAGCTCTGGCGCGGGCGGATCGACCGCATGACCGCGCTCGTCAAGGACACGACCCACGTGTCCGGGGTGTCCCACACGTCCGAATGGAAGGAGATCGACCGATGACCGTCACCGCCATCCGCAAGGATCCCGAGTCCCTGACGATGACCCTCGACGCCGAGTTCGAGGCCTCCCCTGAACGGGTCTGGCAGCTGTGGGCCGATCCGCGCCAGCTCGAGCGCTGGTGGGGTCCGCCGACCTACCCCGCCACGGTGACGTCGCACGATCTGCGCCCCGGCGGCCGCGTCGAGTACCACATGACCGGGCCTGAGGGCGACCAGCCGGCCGGCTACTGGGAGGTCGTGGAGGTCGATCCGCCGCGCCGGCTGGTGTTCCGCGACGGCTTCGCCAATGCCGACGGCACGCCCAACACGGACATGCCGCTCAACCAGGCGCGGGTGTCGATCACCGCGCTCGATGCCGGCCGGACAAGGATGACGATCGAGAGCGTCTTCCCCGATGCCGCGGCCATGGAGCAGGTCCTGGCCATGGGCATGGAGGAGGGCCTCAGGCAGGCCGTCGGCCAGATCGACGCGATCCTCGCCGGGGATGCCGTCGCGACCCGCCGATGAGCTCGGGTTCGCCGAGCCGTCAAGACCACGACACCAGCTCGTACCCGAGGAGCGTCCCATGACCACGACCACGACCACCCAGCCCGAGACCCGGACCCTCGGCGTCCCCGGCGCGACCCTCGCCTACGACGTCCGGCGGAACGCCGCCAGCATCGAGCCGCCGCTGTTCCTCATCGGCTCACCGATGGGTGCCGCCGGTTTCGGCAGCCTGGCGAGCCGTTTCCCCGACCGCACGATCGTGACCTACGACCCGCGCGGTGCTGAGCGAAGCACGAAGGACGATCCTTCGAGCCCATCGAATCCCGAACAGCATGCCGACGACCTGCACCGGATCATCGAGGAGATTGGTGGCCCGGTCGATGTCTTCGCCAGCAGCGGCGGGGCGGTGAACGCCCTCGCCCTCGTCGCGAGGCATCCGGAGGACGTCCGGATCCTGGTCGCCCACGAGCCGCCGCTCACCGCGGTCCTGCCCGACCGCGAGAACGCCAGCGCCGCCGTCCGGGCGATCCAGCACTCCTACCAGACCCGCGGCTTTGGGGCCGGGATGGCCCACTTCATGGCCGTCACCGGCCATCGCGGCCCGTTCCCGGACGACGTTGCGAGCACCCCGCCCCCTGACCCGGCGATGTTCGGCATGCCGACGGAGGACGACGGCAGCCGGACCGACGTCCTGCTCGGTCAGAACATCATCGGCACCACCCACTACGAGCCGGACTTCGAGGCGCTGCGGGCAGCGTCGACTCGGATCGTGATCGCCGCCGGCGCCGAGTCGGAGGGGGAGATGGCGAACCGCGGAGCGTTCGGCGTCGCCGAGCGACTCGGGACCACGCCGGTCATCTTCCCGAGTCACCACGGCGGCTTCCTCGGCGGCGAGTACGGCTGGCCCGGCGACCCCGACGGTTTCGCCGCGAAGCTGCGCGAGGTCCTTGACACGAGCGCCTGATAGTGGCGCGACCATGAGATCGCGAACGGCACTGCACCGGAGCCGACATGCGTGAGGTATTCGCTCGCCTCGAGCGGCTTGGGCAGCTGCGCGCGCTCCACGCGGCCGGCACGTGGAGCAGCTTCCGCCGCCCGGAGGCGCTGGCCCTCGGCCCTACGTCCCGGGGTCAGCCGACGGTAGACTGGCGGCCCCCGCCCCGAACCACGACTTCGCGGGTTCGGGCGACACAGGGCTGGTCGATCCAGGGCCCTTTACGGTCTGCCACGGGCCGGCGATCGCGCGAGGAAGCCGCTTCGCCGCATCCTCGACGAGGTGGCCATCCGCGATCGCGCGCTGGGCGCCGGCCGAGCTGATCGCCCACGCCGAGGCACGGTAGAGAGTTCACGCGCCGTGGGCCCTAGGCGCCGACGACGTCGATCGTGCCGACCATGCCGGGGTGGTAGCGGCAGAGGTAGGGATAGGAGCCGGGAGCGTCGAAGCGACGCTCATAGGCCTGGCCCGGCGCGAGGTTGCCCGAGTCCCACGAGCCGTCGCTGGCCGACACGGTGTGGGGCAGGGCGTCGTCGTTGAACCAGCGGACGGTCTCGCCGGCCCTGATC
>JBFMEV010000001.1:161291-199438 GCA_040752335.1 Chloroflexota bacterium | reverse complement strand
ACGGCTCGCTCTCTCAACTCGGGTGGGTACTGCCGCGGGATCTCGCCGCGGCGCGAGGGACGGGGACGATCTGCCATGGCTCCATTCTCCAAGAGTTGGAGCCTCCACCAAAGTCAGTACGGTTCACATACGCCCCGTGTATGAGCGCCGACCGGCCATACGCTCGGCGTATGAAGACAACGTCTCGGGACTTGCGGAGGCCTCGCTCATACGCCACGCGTATGAGCCGGGTCTGCTCGATGCCGGCGCGTCGTCTTCTGACGCGCCGCGTATGGGATCGACGGGCTGACCGAGCCTCTCCGGACGCGGCGAGTCGGTTTCAGACGCCCGGCGTATGCCGACCCGGGACGCGCAGTGGCACCGGGACCATGACGATCGAGCTCCCGCCCGGCGAGATACCCGCGCCGAGCAGCCCGAGTGCACGGCGACCAGCGACCGGGAAGCTCGGCATGATCTCGTCAGCGGCCTCGCGCAGGAACACGCGCGTCGCCCTCGAATCTCGGAGCAGCAGGATCATCGAGCTCGCCCGAGCGTCCCGAAGCTTCAGGCCGAGACGTCGGTGGAGTGCCTGGGCGTCGCGGGGTCGCGTCTCTGCCTCCACGCCGACGGTCCAGTTCGGACCGGTGATCGTTGCGTCCCACGCGCGCTGATCACCGGCAATCGGCAGCGGGACCTCCGTTGCCCAGCGAAGCGATGGGTGCAGTCGCTCCCGAAGCACGCCGAGCAGGGCCAGGTGAGCGGCATCCCGGACCGGCGGACCGCCCGGAAAGAGTCGGACGCTGACGTCGAGCCCGACCACCGCGCCGCATCGCACCAGCGTCACGAGGGGTACCCGCGGCGATCGATGGCGCTCGATCCGGCTCCATTCGGCATTCGAGATGCCGGCCGCGGCTGACGCGGCATCGATGCTGAGCCCGCGATCGAGGCGACCATCGCGGAGCTCGCCACCCGCCCGCACGAGCATGGCATCGGCGGCTCGGTTGGCGCGGTCGATCGGTCGTTCGCGGGGCACGTCCTCAGGATGAACCGACCCGCTTCACTGCCGCTCACCCGCGCCGGCGGCGGGGAATGATTCGACGGGTGCGTGGATGGCGGACCGCACTGACCTACTGCCCGGGGAGCGGGTCGCCGCAGTCGGAGAACCAGGTGACTTCGCCGTCCATCGGGGCGAGGTGCACCTGGCGGCGCGCCGTCGTGCCCTGGGCCGTGACGTCGGCATCGATCGTCCAGGCCTCGGCGATCGTCGTCGTCCTCTCGTCGGTGATGTAGTCCCACGGCGCGAGCGGGTGGATCTCGACGATCACGACCTCGTAGGTCGCGTCGGCCTGGTCGTTCGCGAGCTTCGTCTCGCAGGCGGCGAGGCCGTAGCGGTCGATCGTCGCATCGTGGAGGCGCCCGGCCATCGCATGGACCTCGCCGGCGCGGATGGCCGCGACGAGCTCGTCGAGGAAGCCGCGGATCGCGGCTTCCGTCTCGGCGCCGGTCGGGCTCGGTTGCGGCGTCGGGCTGGGCTCAGGGCTGGGCTGCGGGGTCGTCGCAGGCGTGGGCGTGGCGGCCGGCGGCGGGGTCGGAGTGGGAGACGGGGGCGGCCCGCCCGTCGGATCGGGCGTCCCGATCACGGTGCCCGGGCCGAAGGGCGGGCCGCCACCGGTCGCAAGCTCGTAGCCGCCGACGGCGGCCAGGACCAGGCCGAGGACCAGCAGGACGGTCCCGATCAGCGTGCGCCCGTTCATTCGTGCCCTCCCCGCGCGGGCGATCCCCTCCGATGCGCGGTGAGGATAGCCGCCCCAAGCGCCAGGGTGAACCCATCGATGCCGAGGTGCCGCGGCGGCGCGGGTGCGGCGGCGGCGCGGGTGCGGCGGCGGCGCCCGAGCGGCCGAATTCCCCGTTGTCAGCCGGTCGAGGCCGGTCTAGAGTGCCGGCAACCAGCGGGGGATCCGGAGGGGAGATGGCTCGCCCGGCCAGCGGCCCGGCGTCCCGGCGAACGATGCGCGACGGATCGGCGGCGGCGCGCCCGGCGCCCGGGGCGATCGCGCTCGGCGCGGCGCTGGTCGTCGGGCTCATGAGCCTTCTCGCGACACCGGCGCGCGACGACCCGTCGCGCCTGGTCCAGGCCGCGGACCCGGACCCGCTGCTCGCGGTCCTGGAGGCACTGGCCTTCGAGAACGGCAAGTTCCTCGTGGTCAGCCCGGAGGGCATCGTCACGGACGAGGATCCCGCCGGCGACGTCATGGGCATGGACGCAGGCGTCAACGACATCACCCGTGCCGGCTACGCCTACTTCCCGAGTGGGGCTCGCGACCTGCTGACGATGCGCCCGTGCGGCTCGCCGGGCGTGGCCTGCCCCTCCACCGGCAGCCCCGACGACGTCTTCGATGGCCCGACCTACGCCTTCTACCAGCGCCAGGCGGCGCCGATCGAGGAGGTCGCCCCGGCCTGGCGGGTGGAGGTCGGGCCGATCCTGACCCTCGCCGAGTACCCGCCCGCGCCGCTCGAAGGCGACAACCTCTTCTCTGGCGGCACCCACGCGATCATCACCCGGCTCCAGGGCTCGACGTCCGAGGTGTTCTACTTCGCCTACACGAACGGTCAATGGCAGCAGTTCAGGACCGACGCGCGGACGGTCTGGATCGGCAATGACGTCATCACCTTCGTGGCCGAGGCGAAGAACATCCAGCGGATGCCCACGGGCTGGGATGTCTACGGCTACGCCTCGGATGGGACCCCGGCGGGGACGGGGCGTGACACGGTGCGCGGCCTCGATGGACAGTCCATGCTGGCCTGGGAGGAGCCGGCGACGGTCGAGGTGGTGGAAGCGCCCGCTCCCACGGAGACCCCGCTGTCGACCCCCGCCCCGACCGGCACCCCAGGGTCGTCGCCGACCGCGAGCACGACGCCGACGACCACGCCACCATCGGCCGGGGGATCGGGTGGCGCGTTCCCGTGGGCCGTCGTGGTCCTCGCGGGCATCGGGCTCGTCGTCCTGGGTGGGTTCCTCATTCTGCGGGGCCGCGGCGGCGGCTCCGGCACCACGACCGGGGGCGGCGGCGTGGCCATCGGCGGCGCGCCCGGCGATCCCTGCCCGCCGCTCATCGCCGCGGCCCAGGCCGCCCGCCGGGCATGCGAGGAGGCCCAACGCGCCGCCGCGGAAGCCGCGGACAAAGCGCGGGCACGGTCGGCCGAGGTCGATGCCGCCCGGGCCGAGCTCGATGACGCTCGCAAGGCACGCGAGGCCGCCGAGAAGGAGCTCGCCCGTCGCCAGAAGCCGCCCGCTCGCGGCGGCGACTCAGCGTCGACGACCTACGGCGGCCGGACCGTCACGGAGGATTCCTACGACCTCCACCTGCTCGAGGAGGCCCGCGCCGCCGCCAATGAGGCCTGGGTGGCTGCTCGTGACGCCGCGACGACCGATGCCGAGCGACAGGCCGCCAACGACGCCTGGCAGGCGGAGCTGGAGCGGCTCGACGGGCCCGAAGGCATCGACGAGATCCGCCGGCGCGACCGCGAGGGCCGAGCGAAGTGGGTCAAGGAGGCCCAGGAGGCCCTCGACGCAGCGCGGGACGCCGAGGCTGCCGCCCAGGCGGCGCTCGACAATGCCATCGCCGCCGCGGACGCCGCGACGGCGGCGGCCGATGCCGCGCGACGAGCGGCTGACGACGCCTGTGCGAAGGCTGCGGCAGCCTTGCAGGCCGCGATCGACGCCGGCTGCCTGCCGCCGCCCGGGGGCGCGCCGCCGACGCCGCCCGAGCCCGAACCGCCGAAGCCCGCGGAACCGCCCCCGACTCCCCCGACGCCGCCAACCCCGCCAACCCCACCGACGCCCCCGACACCGCCCACACCGCCGACACCCCCGACGCGGGAGCGGCCGAAGTGCCCGGACGACGCCCCGCCGCGGGTGACCGAGCGGAACTCGATCGAGGTCGACCTGTACCTGATCTCGGAGAGCCAGCTCAAGATCGACAGCAACTACCCGTACGGCGAGGACATCGACGAGGCCCTCGACGACCTCGACGCCCGGCTTGCCGCGATGGGCGCGGTCATGAGCCTGCCGGGCGCGTTCACCGACCCGATCCCGACGATCCTCGGCAACGAGCCGCCGTTCGGCCTGGGGATCCCCGGCTTCGATTCGACGACCACGAAGCCGGCCGAGGCCGCGGCGAAGTCGCTCCGGAGGCTCCGCGAGCGGTTCGAGAAGTTCCGCCGGACGGGCACATGGTCGCTGAGCGTCCCGCTCCAGCACTACCGCTTCTTCTGCCGGATCACCGAGGAGTGCATCGACGGGGCCTGGGTCGAGACGAAGCGCGAATTCGTGGCCGAGCGGACCGGCGCGCCGCGCTATGTCGAGAGCACGCCCTACGAGGTCCAGAACGTGGCCTACGACGGCGAGCGGGCGTGGCGCGCGATGTCCGCTCGGTTCACCCGCGCGAATGCCGAGGCCGAGCGCCAGATCGCCGACGCGGCCAGCGCCTGCGGGGGCTGACCGGCAGCCCCTGGGCCCACACCTGGGAACTCGACGTCGACGAACACTCCGGGGGCGTCTGGGCGAGGCGGAGCCCCCATCGCCGATTCGTGCCGCGGCACGGCACGATGCGACAGGATGTGCCGTGGGGCGGTCGATCTCGACAGGCTTGCCCATGGCCCGCACTCGGCATTCAAGCAGCCCGTCGCTGTGTGCCGTCCCACGGCAATCTCAGGCCCCATCTGTCAGGCCGTGCAGCCCAGCGAGACACCATTGCCACGTGGGCCATGGCGGGTTGCTCGGGTTGTCGAGATCGACCGCCGGGCAGCACAGGGACCCGCCGTGGCCTGGGCGGCAGGACGACCAGCGCCGAGCCGCCCGGGTCCACGCCGGCCGCGAGGAGCTCGATCGCGCGTCGACCTGGGATCGGGAGGCCGGCTGTCAGCTCCGGCCGGGCGGCGCGCACCGCGTCCATCGTTCTCCGAGTGCCCCGAACGACCAGGATCACGCCGTCCACACCGCCATCCCGGGCCTTGAGCATGAGGCGGCGGAGCGTGGCCTGCGCGTCGCTCACAACGATTTCCGCCTCGACCCCGTATCTCCAGTCTGGACCGATGATCATGCCGTCCCAGGCGCGCTGGTCGCCGGGGTTCGGAAGCGGAACCTCTACCGCCCAGCGCAGGGAACGGTGGAGGCGACGACGGAAGTCATCGAGGAGCGCGATATGCGCCGCATCCCGGATGGGCCGTGGACCCGGGAACATCCGAAGCGGCACGTCGAGTCCGACCGCCGCCGCGTAGCGGGCGAGGGCCTGGAACGGGACCCTGGGTGAGTGGCCGCGCTCGATGCGACTTGCCTCTGACGGCGAGATGCCGACCGCGTTGGCGACCGTCCGCAGGCTCAGCCCTCGTCCGAGGCGAGCTTCGCGCAGCTCATTCCCTGCGCGAGTCAGGGCAGCCGCCGCCTGGCGGGATGCGCGCTCTAAGGATCGTTCGAAGCCGGGCACAGGCAGACGATGCCCGACGACGCTTCACTGCGGCTTACCTGGTCAACCGAAGCTCCCGGCGAACGACGACTCGCTGGCGCGAGGCCGCGGGATCCGAGGCGCGGTCGGCGACGACGGCAAAGCCCTCCCGTTCGAACATCGGCAGGGTGCCGGTGAAGGCCGTTTCAGGATGGATCCCCTCGCCCTCGTCGACGAGGACGGGATAGGCCTCCAGGGCTTCGGCGCCTCGCTCACGGGCGAAGTCGATCGCGCCGTCGAGGAGCGCCCGAGCGACGCCCCGACCTCGCGCGGAGCTCGACACGGCAAAGCAGACGATCGACCAGACTGGCCGATCGTCGATCGTGGGAATGACCTTCGAGCGGACGATCCGCTCGTAATCGCTTCGCGGCCCGACGCTCACCCAGCCCACGGCCCGGACCGGCTCGCCGTCATCGCCCGGCTCGAGCGCCACGAGACCTGGTGGCATCGATGTCGCCGCCTGTGCCCGGAGGCGCTCGCGGAGCTCGGGGACCTTGGCCGCCCCGAAGTCCTTCGACCGCAGGCGCCAGTACTGGCACCAGCACCAGCGCGGGTCGCCGCCCTCGCGAAAGAGCGCCTCGAGCAGCGGCCACGTCCCGGGCGTCAGCGGTTCGATCCCGAGTCGCTCCACGAGGTTAGGCCGCCTCCAGGATCGCCCTCAGCTCGCCGAGGTTGGCCCCGACCGCCTCGCGGATCTGGTTCGCGGCAAACGGGGCGACAATCGCGGCCAGGCCGGAGCCCGAGAGGTCGGCTTCGTTCGTCAGACGCGTACCTTCCGGTACGGCCTCGAGCTCGTATCGAAGCGTGCCATGGAGCGGGCCCAGGTCGCCCCGGATGGCGAGCCGCCGATTCGGCTCGAATTCGACGACCTCGAACGTCTCGTCGGCCGGGCGCGGAAGCGTCCGATGCTGCTGGAAGGTCGCCCCGACCCCGACCGGCCCCGCCGATGTCCTGTGGGTTTCGGCGATGGCGTAGTTCCAGCGCGGAATGTTCTCGAACGTCGTGAGGTAGTCGAAGACCTCGGACGGCGGTCGCCGGATCGTGATCGAATTGGCAAAGTGCATCGGGAACGCCCCCTTTCCTGTCCGACCCGATGCTAGGCCAGGATGGCCGAGGGCGCCCTCGGCTACGCTGGCGAGCGTGGATCTCCCAGCCGCCGGTCGCCCCGTGCCCGCCCTCCCAAAGCCCGGCGAGCCGCCGTCGCTCGTCGAGCTGATTCGGCGCCGGGCCCTCGACGCCGAGCTCGCGGCGATCGTTTGGGTCCTGGCGGAGGCCCGGATCCCGATCGTCGTGGCCGCCGGCGACGAGCTCGTTGATGCGGGCGTGGCCGGCGACATCCTGCGTGGGATCCTGGCATCGCTCCGACCTGACCTCGGGCTGGCCGGAGTGGACGAGATCGGCGGGACGGCTGGAATCGCCGCGCCGCTCGGCCCGCGGACGGCCCGAGCCCTGGCCCACGGCCGCCGCGACGGCGGGGTCGCCCGTGGCGCCAGCCTGCAGGCAGTCCGCGACCGCCTGGCCGAGGCGCCGCCGCTGGGCCTGTCGCGCGACGAGCTGTCGTTCCTCGGCTGCGTCCTCGTCCTGGGCGAAGACGAGGCCGCGCCGGTCGAAGCCGCCGACCCGGCGATGGCGCCGAGGTCTCCCGTTCGGATCGCGGCCGCCCACTACGTCCGGCCGCTCCACCGCGACGAGCACGGTCACGCCCAGCTCCTGGATCCCGCGGTCCTCACGACGTGGGACGCAGGGGCCCAGCGCTTCGAGCACTTCGCCTGGGGTGTCCTGCCCGAGATCGCGGCGCGGCTGGATCGTCGGACGGGCGACCTGGAGGCCGACCTCCACCACCGGCGCGACGACCTCGCCGGCCTGGCGACCGCCGGCGTCACGTCGCTCGTCGAGGTTGGCCGGCTCGTCGCCGGCTATCGCGTCGGCTATGGCCACGCCCACGACGGATCGGGCCACTGACGCACCGCCGCGGGCGCTACGATCGAGGCGCCCAAACACCGTCCCTCGGAGGCACCCCATGAGCTGGCTGTTCCCGTGGTTCCTGTTCGCCCACATCCTGGGTGCGATCATCGCCTTCGGGCCAACCTTCTCGTCCCCGATCATCGGCCGGATGGGCGGGCGAGAGCGGGAGCACTCCGCGTTCGCGATTCGCGTGAGCAGCCGTCTCGCCCGCGTGCAGACGCTCCCGCTCGCGTACGTCCAGGGGTTGACCGGGCTCGGCCTCATCGTGACCGGGAATATCAACCCGTTCGAGCACGGCTGGCTGCTGCTTGGGATCACCCTGTATGCGGTCGCGATCGGGTTTGCGCTGCTCGTCCAGGTCCCGCTCGTGGACCGGGTCATCGCGATCACGTCGGGCGGCCCGCCGCCCGCCTCCGCCGCGACTGGCGGTCCGCCGGCGGGTGGTCCGCCACCGGAGCTGATGGCCATGATCGCGCGCGTCCGGAGAGGCGGGTACCTGCTGATCACGCTGATCGTCTCGATCGTCTTCCTGATGGTGGTCAAGCCGTTCTAGGGTTCGCCCGGCGATAATGGGCGGACCACCCCGAACGGTCGCCACCGACCGACCCAGGAGACCGCCCGATGCCGCACGTCGCCAGCTCCGCCGCCGACCTCCTCGCCCGCGTCCGCCCCGCGCTCCACCTGGAGCACGACGGCCTCGTGATCGACGACCTCGACCGGCTCCGCGGTGAGGCGATCCGGGACATCGCCTGGACGGCGGCGTTCGGCTCGGACGAAGGCGCGGTCGCGGCGGCCCAATGGCTGGCCTGGGAGGCATCGCAGGCAACAAGCGCGCGCTCGGCCAGCATCCACGAGCTGTACGCCGCCCGCGCTCGGGGCGAGGTCGCCGGGTTCACGGTTCCCGCGATCAACATCCGGGCCCAGACGTTCGACATGGCCCGGATCACGTTCGAGACGGCGGCTGCCGCGGACGTGGGGGCCGTGATCCTGGAGCTCGCCAGGAGCGAGCAGACGTACACCTGGCAGCGCCCGATCGACTACGCGACGGCCTGCCTGGCCGGCGCCGTCGCGGCCGGCTGGCAGGGTCCCGTATTCCTCCAGGGCGACCACTACCAGTTCAACGCCAAGAAGTACGCTTCCGACCCTGAGTCGATGACCGAGGAGATCCGACGGGCCTGCCGCCTGGCCATCGATGCCGGCTATCGCAACATCGACATCGACTCCTCGACCCTCGTCGACCTCTCCAAGCCGAACGTCGACGAGGAGCAGCGCGAGAACTACCTGCGGACGGCCGAGCTCACCACCCTCATCCGGTCGCTCGAGGCGGACGGCGTCACGGTCAGCGTCGGCGGCGAGATCGGCGAGGTCGGGAAGCAGAACTCGACCGAGGCCGAGCTGCGAGCCTACCTCGACGGCCTGCGGCGGGAGCTCGCCCGGCTGGCGCCCGGCGCGATCGGCATCTCGAAGGTCTCGGTCCAGACCGGCACCTCGCATGGCGGCGTCGTCCTGCCGGACGGCTCGGTCGCGAAGGTCGCGGTCGACTTCGACGTCCATCGCCGGCTCGGTGAGGTGGCGCGGCAGGAGTACGGCCTGGCCGGCACCGTGCAGCACGGCGCCTCGACCCTGCCCGACGAGATGTTCCACACGTTCCGCGACGTCGAGACGGCCGAGATCCACCTCGCGACCGGCTTCCAGAACGCCCTCTACGAGCACCCGGCCTTCCCGGCCGAGCTCCAAACGAAGATCGAGGGCTGGTGCTTCGAGAACGCCCTCGACGAGCGCAAGGCGGACCAGACCGACCAGCAGTTCGTCTACACCACCCGCAAGAAGGCGATCGGGCCGTTCAAGCGGGAGCTGTGGGACCTCCCGACGAAGGACGAGATCCTCGCCGCGCAGGCGGCCAAGATCGGTTTCCTCTTCCAGGAGCTGGGGGTCGTCGGCTCGCGGGCGATGGTGGAGCGGTACGTGCAGCCTGTGGGGCTCCACCGGTCGGCGCCGCCGGCGATCTTGGAGGCGGTCGCGGCTTCCGCCCGCGTCTGACCGGAGCCGGCCCAGCGTCCGACACCCCGGCGCGGCGCGACCACCCGGCGCGCGGTGCGACCACCCCCGGTTGCGCGGCGGCGGCCACCCGGTATGGCAGGCCGAGGACTCGTAGCCTGCTGCCATCAACCGGCGTCCCAGGCCGGCTCGTGGCGATCGTGGAACCACTGGAGCTCGCCGAGTGGTCGAAGTTCGGCATCGGGTGCCGGTTCACGACCGCCACGCCACGAAGTCCGGCGTCCCAGGCCGAATGGGTCGGGCGGGGCCCCGTCGGAGCGGGCGCGGGCTCAGCTCACGCGCTCGCGGGGGTCGCCCTCGCCCACGCGCATTGCGCACGACGGACAGCTCGGCCACGGAGGCCTGCCCGGGCCGGTCCGATTCCGGCATCATGCCGAGCGTGGGACGAAGAGCGGATCGACGAGGGCGTCCCGGGAGGACGGCACGATGGCGGCGCCGGCAATGGACGAAGAGCTCCGGGGCGAACTCCGGGACGAGCTGACCCGGGCCATGCAGCGCGTTCCGGACCTGGCCGGCCGCAGCCTCACGTTCACGGCCCTCTCCGGCGGCATCACCAACCGCAACTTCCTCGTGACGGTGCCGGGCGCGCAGGATCGGTACGTCATCCGGATGGCCGGGAATGACACGCACCTCCTGGGCATCAGCCGCGAAGTCGAGCACGCGGCCACGGTGGCGGCCGCGGGGGTCGGCGTGGGGCCGGAGGTCGTCGCCTTCATCCGGCCGGAGGGCTACCTCGTGACCCGCTTCATCGAGGGCTCGCCGGTCTCGCTCGAGGCCGTCCATCGGCCCGAGACGATTCGCCGGGTCGCCGACTCGCTCCGCCGGTTCCATGACGGGCCGGCCATCCCGGGTCTCTTCGTGCCCTTCCGGATCGTGGAGGCCTACCGGGCCCTGGCCCTGGCTCGCGGCGTCCCGATCCCCGCCGAGTACGACCTGGCGATGTCGATCGCACGTCGAATCGAGCTCGCATTCCTGGCCTCGCCGATCGAGCTCCGGCCGTGCCACAACGATCTCCTCAATGCCAACTTCATCGACGACGGCGAGCGGATCCGGATCGTCGACTGGGAGTACGCCGGGCTGGGCGACGCGTTCTTCGACCTCGGCAACTTCTCGGTCAACCACGACCTGACGCCGGACGAGGATGCCGTCCTCCTGGAGGCCCACGAGGGCGCCGTCCGGCGACCACAGGCCGCCAGGCTCGCGCTCATGCGGATTGCGTCCGACTTCCGGGAGGCGATGTGGGGCGTCCTCCAGCAGTGCATCAGCAGCCTCGAGGTCGACTTCGTCGCCTACGCCCGCGAGCACTTCGATCGCCTGCTCGCCAATGCCTCGGGGCCGGCCTTCGAGCGAGCCCTGCGGGACGCGACCGAAGGCTAGCGGCAGGAGTCGTGGAGCACGCCCGGGCGGTCATCATCGGCGGCGGTGTCGGCGGGACATCGATCGCCTACCATCTCACGGAGCTCGGCTGGCGGGACGTCGTCCTCGTCGACCGGGCCGAGCTGACCTCGGGCTCCACGTTCCACTCGGCCGGCCTCGTGGGCCAGCTCCGCTCGAGCGTGACCCTGACCCGGATGATGATGTACGGGGCCGCCCTCTACCGCCGGCTCACCGCGGAGACGGGTGTCGACGTCGCCTGGCACGAGGTGGGCTCGCTCCGGCTCGCCTCCACGACGGCGCGCTACGAGGAGCTCCAGCGCCAGGCCGGTTGGGCCAAGACGTTCGGGTTGCCGCTCGAGCTGATCTCGGCCGACGAGGCGCGCGACCGCTTCCCGCTCATGACCACCGACGGCGTCCTCGGCGCCGTCTGGCTGCCGACGGACGGTTGGCTCGATCCCTCAGGGCTGGCCATGGCCCTGGCTGCGGGCGCCCGCGCGCGCGGCGCCCAGGTTCGCCAGCACACCCGGGCCGTCGGGATCGGCGTGGAGCGGGGCCGGGTGACCGGCGTGGAGGTCGAGCTCCGCGACGGCTCGCGGGAGTCCATCGCGGCCGACGTCGTCGTCAACGCCGGCGGGATGTTCGCGCCCGAGATCGGCCGGCTCGCCGGCGTGACCGTCCCGATCATCCCGATGGCCCACCAGTACCTCTTCACCCACGCGATCGAGGGGGTCCACCCGGGCCTGCCGACGATGCGCGACCCCGACAACCTGTGCTACTTCCGCGAGGAGGTCGGTGGGTTGTGCATGGGCGGCTACGAGCGCGACCCCGCGCCGTGGTCGCTCGACGGCATCCCGCCCGACTTCAACCACCGTCTGCTGGACCCGGACTGGCCGCGCTTCGAATCGATCATGGAGGGCGCGATTCGGCGGGTCCCGGCGATCGCCGACGCCGGCGTGACCCGGATGATCAACGGGCCCGAGGCGTTCACCCCCGACAACGAGTTCATTCTCGGTGAATCGGAGGTCCGGGGGTTCTTCGTGGCGGCCGGGTTCTGCGCCCACGGCATCGCCGGGACCGGCGGCATCGGCCAGCAGATGGCCAATTGGATCGTCGACGGCGAGCCGGAGCTGGACCTCTGGAAGATGGACATCCGGCGCTTCGGCGGCCAGTACCGGAGCCAGGCCTTGACCCTGGCCCGGACCTATGAGACCTACGCCACGTACTACGACATCCACTACCCGAACGAGGAGCGGGGGGCAGCGCGGCCACTGCGCGTCTCGCCGGCGTACGCCGACGTCGCCGCGCTCGGGGCCGTCTTCGGCGAGAAGTCGATGTGGGAGCGGCCGAACTGGTTCACGCCCAACGAGGATGGCGCCGGTGTCACCTCGCGGGCGGCCCTCGAGGCGCTCCGGCCGCGGGGTTGGGCCGGCGAGCACTGGAGCCCGGCGATCGGCGCGGAGGCGCTTGCGACCAGGCAGGCCGCCGGCCTGTTCGACGAGTCGAGCTTCGCCAAGATCGAGGTCGAGGGCCCGGGCGCACTCGCCTTCCTCCAGGGGCTGTGCGCCAATGACGTCGATCGCCCGGTCGGCTCGATCGTCTACACCCAGATGCTCAACCGGCGAGGTGGGATCGAGTGCGACTTCACGGTGACGCGGCTGGCCGCCGATCGCTTCCTGATCGTCACCGGAACGGCCTACGGCAACCACGACCTCGGCTGGATCCGGAAGCACTTGCCGCCGGACGACAGCGACGGGGGTGTCCGGGTCCAGGACGTCACGTCCACGAGAGCCTGCTTCGGGCTGTGGGGGCCCCGGGCGCGCGAGATCCTCGCCCCGCTGACGAAGGACGACGTGAGCGACTCGGGGTTCCCGTATCTCAGCGGACGAGAGATCAGCGTCGCGAACGTCCCTGTCCTCGCCCTCCGGATCACCTACGTCGGGGAGCTGGGCTGGGAGCTCTACCCGCCGGCCGAGTACGGGCGGGCGCTCTGGTCGGTCCTCTGGGAGGCGGGCCGGGGGCACGGCCTCGTCGCCGCCGGTTATCGGGCCATCGATGCCCTCCGGCTCGAGAAGGGCTACCGGGTCTGGTCGGCCGATATCACCCCCGAGGAGACGCCGTACGAGGCCGGCCTCGGGTTCGCGGTGAAGCTCGACAAGGGCCTCGACTTCGTCGGCCGCGAGGCCCTCGTGGCGGCGAAGGTCGCCGGGCCCCGGAAGCGGCTCCGCTGCCTGGTCCTGGACGACCCCCGATCGGTGGTCCTGGGCAATGAGCCGGTCCGGGTCGATGGGCGTATCGTGGGCCGGGTGACCAGCGGCGGCTACGGCTTCGCCGTCGGGCGCTCGATCGCCTACGCCTACCTGCCGCCCGAGCAGGCGGCGATCGGCACCCGCGGGGAGATCGAGGTGTTCGGCGAGTGGGTCGGCTTCGTGGTCGTCCGCGAGCCGCTGTGGGATCCCGACGGCGAGAGAATCCGGGCGTGAGCAGCGCGGCGTCCCCCGCCTTCGGCCGCGACTGGAGCGCCACGCTGCGGCGCGGCAGCGACCCCGAGCTGCGCGGCTGGGTCGAGGCAGCGCTCCGCTGGTGCGATGCCGCCGACGCCATCGCGATGGGTCACTTCCGTCAGAACCCGGCCACGACACGGAAGCCCGATCGGAGCTTCGTGACGGAGGCCGATACCGCCGTCGAAGCGCTCCTCCGGGACCGGATCACGGCGGCCTTCCCGGACCACGGCGTCGTCGGCGAGGAATACGGCGACCAGGGTGGGGGAGCGTCGGTCCGCTGGTTCCTCGACCCGATCGACGGGACCCACAACTTCATGCGCGGCGTGCCGATCTGGGCGACGCTCATCGGCGTCGAGCGGGACGGCGAGCTCCAGGCCGGCGTCATCTCGGCGCCGGCCCTGGGCGCTCGATGGTGGGCCTGGCGCGGCGGCGGGGCGTGGGCTGTGGAGCCGGGGTCGGCGCCGCGGCGGCTGCAGGTTTCGGGGATCGCCGACCTGTCCGAGGCGAGCATCTCGTTCGCCAGCGCCGCCGAGCTCGAGGCGTCGGGCCTGGCGCCTGGTTTCCGTGACGTCCTCGGGGCGGCCTGGCGGGACCGCGGCTACGGCGACTTCTGGGCCTACACCCTCGTCGCCGGCGGCGCCCTCGAGGCGATGTTCGAGATCGATCTCTCGATCTGGGACGCCGCCGCACCCGTCATCCTCGTCGAGGAGGCCGGCGGCCGGGTGACCGACTTCGAGGGTCGACGGATCTTCGATTCTGGCACGACACTGGCCACGAACGGCGTCCTCCACGAGGATGTCCGGCTGATGCTGGTCGAGCCAGCCGAGGGAGGTGCGTCCCGATGACCGAGGCGATGCCGACACCCCATGAGGCACCCGCGGGGGCCGCGGCCGGCGAGACGGCGCCGGCCGGAGCGAACCAGCCATCGCCCGCCCGGCGAGCCCAGTTCCTCGCGACCGAGCACTGGAGCCTTCTGGCCACGCGATCGATGAGCTGGAACGAATCGTTCGCCCGGACCGGGATGTTCCTGACCTCGTTGTCGACCGCCACCGTGGCGCTCGCGCTGGTCGGCTCGGCGACGGACTTCGGGCGCGAGTTCGTCGTGTTCGCCCTCCTCGTCCTGGCCGTCACCCTGTTCCTCGGTGTCGCGACGTTCGTCCGCCTTGTCCAGGTGAACAACGAGGACCTCTACTGGGTTGCCGGCATGAACCGGCTCCGCGGCCAGTACGCGAAGCTCGAGCCGGGCATCGAGGACGAGTTCGTCACTGGGGTCGGCCTGGACGCTCCAGGCTTCGCCCAGTCGTACGCAGCGATCCACGTCACCGGCGTGTCAACGCTCCACATGTTCGTCACGACGCCGGGTGTCGTCGCGGTCGTGAACTCCGTCATCGCCGGCGTCATCGGCGGCCTCCTGACGGTCCAGGTCGCGGGATCGATGACCCCCGCCGTCGGCATCGGCGGTGTCGTGGCGGTCGTCGCGATCGCCCTCTTCGTCGGCTATGCCCGACGCGATGCGGCGGCCTATCTCGCCCGGATGATCCGGTTCACCGGCGATCCTGCTGCGCTGCCACCGACGAGCGGGGGCGATGGTCGATGACTTCCGCGCCGTGATCGGCGCAGGCGTCGAGGTTGTCGACCCGATGGGCCTGGTGAACGGCTGACGGCAGCGGGACGGTGGCGGGAGCGGGCCCTGCCACCGTCAGACTGAGAAGCGGAAGGTCACCGTGAAGTGACCGCGGTTGTCGGCGTACGCGTATTGGAGGTCGTTCACTGCGAGGAGCAGGGGCCCGGAAACGCCCTCCGGAACGATGAGCTCGGGCGCGTCGCCGACAGCCCAGGTCGTGTCACCGACGCGGGCGATGAGCTCACCCCAGTACGCGTCCTCGACGCCGCAGGGTCCGTAGACCGACGGGTCGTACCAGTCACCGAGGATCGCCTCGCCGCACGTCTGGCCCCAGGTCTGGCCCGCGGGACCCGATCCCGGCGTGGCCGGCAGGGTCAGGAACTGCGGGACCCAGGCGGTCTGGACGAAGCCCTTCGCCTGGATCGGCAGGACCATCGAACTCTCGACGGAAACGCCGGTGAAAGTCCAGCCGGCCCGTCCGTCGACCCTGACGTTGTAGGCCCCGGCCGCCGCTGGCGCGGCCGTGATGAGGATCAACACCCCGGCGACGAGGAGCGCGGTCAGTCTGCGCATCGGCAGGCACCTCCATGGACGGCCGGTCCCGCCGACGTCTCGGCGAGACCCGGCTGACCGGCGGTCCCTGTGGAGGAGACGCGATGCGAGATGATCCGTTACGCCCTGGGCCGTCGAGACGACAGGCTTCGTGAACGGCCAGCGCCGAGGCGGTCGAGCTCGGAGCCATGAGGCTGGCTCATGGGTTTCGTGCGGGGCGAGCTCGGCCGTCCGCGAATCCCCGGCCAGTGGCGGCGAATCTGAAGATGGCCGCGCAGGCTCGGCCGTCGGGACGATGAACCAGGCTCATGGCGGGGTCTCCTGCCACCGGTGAGCGCGGGGTCTCCTGCCACCGGTGAGCGCGGGGTCTCCTGCCACCGGTGAGCGCGGGGTCTCCTGCCACCGGTGAGCGCGGGGTCTCCTGCCACCGGTGAGCGCGGACCCTCCCGCTCCCGGCGACCACAGGCTAGCCGTCGCCGCCCGGGACCTCGCCGGCGGCGCGCTCCGCCATCTCGAGGAACGGCCCGACGAGGACGCCGACATCTTCGCCCGCGGCAGTCTCCCAGGCGACGAGGCCGATGACCGCGGCCTGAACCGACCGGGCGAGCCGGATCCGATCCTGCGGCCGGTCCGGGAGCGATTGGAAGAGCAGGATCGTGTCCGGTAGCGACAGGCGGCTGGTGTAGCCCTGGACGACCCAGTCGACGAAGGCCGCCGCGGCCGCCCGGGCCGCCGCCCTGCGGGCGGGTGAGCCGCGCGACACGCGGGCTGCCTCGAACGCCCGGTCGGTCCGAGCGTCGTCTTCAGCCACCGTCGCGAAGAGCACGTACTGGCCGGCCCCCAGCCGCTCGAACTCGGCCGCGAACCGCTCGAGCCGGTTGCGGGCCGGGTCGGGCAGGGCGGCGAGGTGGCGGTCGAGGTCGGCGGTCATGGGGTGCCGCGCCCAGGTGCCACCGCCGTCCGCCTGCGCGCCACCACCGTCCGCCTGCGCGCCAGCCCCCTACGCGTCGGCCGCGAGGACACTGGCCTCGAGGATGGAGAGCGCCTGATCGACCTCGTCAGCCGTCGTGACGAGCGGCGGGATGATCCGGGCGACGTTGGCGTAGGAGCCGGCCGAGAGGACGATGAGCTTCCGCTCCAGGGCCGCGGCCAGGACCCGCTTGGCGAGGTCCGGGTCCGGGTCCGGCGCGGCGGTTCCCCGCCCCGTGCCGGGCTTCACGAACTCCATCGCGACCATGCAGCCGAGTCCCCGAACGTCGCCGATCGCGGGATGGTCGGCGGCGAGCTCGCGCAGGCCGCCGGCGAGCTGGGCACCGCGGGCCCGGGCGTTGGCGACGAGATCCTCGTCCCGGATGACGTCGAGGGTCGCGAGGGCGGCCGCGCAGGACACGACGTTGCCGCCGTAGGTCCCGCCGTGGGTCCCCGGCGCGAACCGCTCCATCAGGTCCTGGCGGGCGAGGATCCCCGACAGCGGCAGGCCGGAGGCGATGCCCTTGGCGATGACGAGGATGTCGGGCTCCACGTCCCAGTGGCGGACGGCAAACAGCTCGCCGGTCCGGCCGAAGCCCGTCTGGACCTCGTCGGCGATGAGCAGGATCCCGTGCTCGCGCGTGATCTCGCGGAGGCGCGGCAGGAACGCCGGCGGCGGGACGATGTAGCCACCCTCGCCCTGCACCGGCTCCACGATGATTGCCGCGACCCGGTTCGGGTAGATGAGCTGGTGGAAGAGGAGATCGAGATCCGTCTCCCAAGAGCAGGCGCAGCTCTCGTCCGGCGCGTGCGACCCGGCCGCCGACCGGTAGCAGTACGGGAACGTCGTGTGGTAGACGCTGCCCGGCAGCGGCTCGAAGGCGGCGCGGTAGACGTCCTTGGCGGTGGTCAGGGCCATCGTCTGGGCGGTCCGGCCATGGAACCCGCCGCGGAAGCTGATGATCACCGGCCGGCCGGTCGCGACCCGGGCCAGCTTGACCGAGGCCTCGACCGCCTCCGCCCCGGAGTTCGACAGGAAGGCGCTCCACGGCCCGCCCGGCAGCAGTCCCCGGAGACGCTCGTAGAGTCGCACGCCGGGCTCGTGGTAGACGATGTTCTGCTGACCGTGGAGGAGCTTCGCGGCCTGGGCCTGGATCGCCGCCACCACGCGCGGGTGGGCGTGGCCGGTGTTCGTCACGCCGATCCCCGACGAGTAGTCGAGGTAGCGCTCGCCGGCTGGCGTGATCAGCCACGAACCCTCGCCCCGGTCGATCTCGAGATTCGTGATCCGGCCCCAGACGGGCGGGACGACGGCGTGGTCGGGAAAGGCGGTCATGGCGTGGGGAGGCTCCTCCTGCAGCATGCTCATTGCGTCGGCACGGTTCAGCGCGGCCGCATCGCGACGGTCCGGCCGCCGCGCGACTGGAGCCAGGTCGCGAACGCGACGCCGCCGACGGCGATGAGGAAGATGGCCGTCCCGATGACATGGACCTGCGGCGGCAGGTTGTTGCGGATCGTGCCCCAGACCCAGACCGGGAAGGTGTTCACGAGGCCGGAGGTGAAGTTCGTCACGATGAAGTCGTCGATCGAGAGCGAGAAGGCGAGCAGGGCGGCCGCCACGATGCCCGGCCGGATCAGCGGGAAGGTGACCTTCCAGAACGTCGTCCATTCATTGGCCCCGAGGTCCATCGCCGCTTCCTCGAGATGGCGGTCGAAGCCCTGGATCCTCGCCTTCACGGTCACCACGACGTAGCTAATGTTGAACATGATGTGGGCGATGATGATCGTCGGCAGGCCCAGCGGGTAGAAGATCCCCGACGGGATGATCGACTTGAACGGCTCGAGCGTCGCGGTCGAGACGAAGATCGTCAGGAGGCTGGCTCCCAGGACGATCTCGGGCGTGGCCATCGGGACGAAGATGAACAGGTTCGTGGCGTTGCGGCCGCGGAACCGGTAGCGGACCAGCGCCAGGGCGATGAGCGTGCCCAGGATCGTCGCGAAGAACGTCCCCACGATGGCCACGAGGATCGACGTCCAGAGGGCATCCGAGAGGCCCGGCCGATTGAGCGGCGTGGCCCAGGCATCGAGCGAGAACTGGGCCCAGACGAAGTTGAACTTGCCCTCGGGCTTGTTGAACGAGAACACGATCATGACCAGGATCGGGACCATGAGGTAGCCGATCGCGGCGATCGTGAACAGCCGCAGCAGCCAGCGGTCGACGAAGCCGGCCAGGCGCCGCCCGGCGCTGGGCCCGGCCCCGGCCACCGCGGCCCCGGCTCCGGTGGCCGGGCCCGTGCTGCCGCCCACGGCGGTCACGCCGTGCCGCCCGTCAACTCCTCGGTCCCGAGGAGCCTGGCGTACAGGAAGATGGCGATGAGGATGCCGGCCATGAGGAGGAAGGCCAGCGCGGCCGCGATCGGGTAGTCGTTCTGGTCGAGGAAGCGACCCTGGATGACGTTGCCCACCATCTGGGTCTTGGGACTGCCGAGCAGCTGCGGGTTGACATAGTCGCCGATGGCCGGGATGAAGGTCAGGATCGAGGCCGCGAAGACGCCCGGCAGGGACAGCGGGAAGGTCACCCGGATGAACGACTGGCTGATCAGGAACGCCCCGACGAGGCCGCCGCCGACGGCCCCGATGAGGCCCGCCGCGACGACGGCGGCCGGTGCTGCGTCCTCGCCGACGAACGCACCATAGCCCAGGCCGACCTGGAGGGCGACGAGGGCGAAGGCCCCAAAGATCGCCCCGGCGACGAGGCCGCCGCGCCGCCACGGGCCGGCGTACAGGTCCTGGGCCGCCTCGATGAGCCGGCGATCGACCTTCTCGATCGAGACGTAGAGCGGCAGGACCATGAACGGCAGGAACTGGTAGGTCAGGCCACCGACCACGGCCAGCGGCGTGCCGATGATGCTGAAGTTGGCCGGCACCAGGTGCAGGAAGTCGCGGGCGACGGCGAGGGCCGGCCCGTCGTTGCCGAGGATGATCTTCCAGCTGATCGTCCGGATCAGGAAGCTCGTGAAGAACGGGGCGATGACGAGGAACAGCAAGAGGTTCTTCCAGCGGCCGCCCTTGAAGGCGATCGCGTAGGCCAGGGGGTAGCCGATGAGGAAGCACAGGATCGTGGCCAGGCCGCCGTACACGATCGAGTTCGAGAAGTTGTCGGAGAACCTGGAGATGCTGCCCGTGTAGTTGTCGATGTCCCATACATCGGGCGGGGTCGTGAAGCCCGTCCGGAGGGTGCCCTCGGACAGGCTGAAGACGAGCATCTGGACGTTCGGGATGACGAAGAATAGGAGCAGCCACAGCAGACCCGGGGCCATGAGCAGGTACGGGATCGCCCGTCGGCTCCGCAGCAACGACACGCTGGTCTGCCCTCGTCGGTGGGATGCCAGGCGCGGCCGGGGACGGCCCCGGCCGCGATCTGGTGGGAGGTGGGAGGCGGTCTACGCGCCTTCGAGATCGGCCGCCAGGTCGGCCCAGGCGATGTCGTCCTCGTCGGCGAGCGCCATCTGGGGGTACATCTTGGCGGCGATCTCGGCAGGCGGGAACAGCAGCTCGTTGGCGGCGAGCTCGGGGTCGGTCTTGGCGATCTCCTCGCCGGCGCCCTTGACCGGCGAGATGTAGTAGATCCAGGCCGCAAGGCGGGCCGCGTTCGCGACGTCGTAGACGAAATCGATCATCGCCTCGGCGGCGGCCTTGTGCTGGGCGCCCTTGGGGATGAGCATGTTGTCGGTCCAGATGATCGAGCCTTCCTCGGGGAAGACGAAGCGATCGTCCGGGCCGCCCGACGAGGCCAGGTCGCCCGACCAGACGAAGGCCACCCAGGTGTCGCCCGAGCCGAAGTCCTGGAGGTATTCGTTGCCGGTGAAGGCCCGGATGTGGCCGTCGTCGACGAACGGCTTCAGGTAGTCGTGGACGGCCTGGGCGTCCTCGAAGGTCATCTCGGCCGGAACGTTCGCGATCTGGCCCTTGGCCCGCAGCATCAGCCCGACGAGCGAGAACGTGTCCGGGTAGCCCGAGAGCAGGGTCGCCTTGCCCTTGAAGGCCGGGTCGAACAGGTCCTCCACCGTCGTGAGGTCGCGACCCGTGGAGACCACGTTGTAGCCGACGCCGGTCGCGCCCGACTGCCACGGGAAGTGGAACTTCATGTCGGGGTCCCAGTCCAGGCCCCTGAGCTCATCCCGGACGTTGGCATGGGCGGTCGGCGTGGCGGCGGCGTCGATCTCCTCGACCCAGCCGGCGCGGACGACGCGGGCGGCCATGTAGTCGGTGAGGACGATGATGTCCCAGCCGGAGTCGAGGCCGGCGCCCAGCTGGGGGGCGATCGTGGCGAAGAAGTCCTCGTTGGCCTCGATCTCCTCCTGGTAGTTGACCTCGATGCCGTACGTCGCCTCGAAGTCGTCCAGGGTCGGCGACGCCGTCTCGTCCTCGTTGAGATCGATGTAGGCCGGCCAGTTGGCGAAGTTGAGCGGGCCCTCGATGGCCATCTCGGTCGGCTCCGCGGTGGCGCCCTCGGACGGCGAGACCGAGGCCTGCCCGGTCGGGCTCGGCGAGCTGCCACCGCCGCAGGCGGCCAGGAAGGCCGCCACGCCGGCCATGCTGGAGCCCTGGAGGAACACCCGGCGGGTGAGCGGCAGGGTCGCGAGGCGCTGGTCGAGATCGGTCATGCGGTCGTCTCCTCTCGTCACGGTATCGTCGCGATAGTCACGCGGTGGTGGTCGCCGGGTTGGGGGCGTTGCCGTCCGCACCGACGGCAAAGGTGTGGTCCGGCGACCAGGCCAGCAGGACGTCTTCGCCCGGGCGATGGAGCGACCCGTGGGAGGTCCGCTCGACGTTCTGCTCGAAGACCGTGAGTCGCTCGCCGGCCTTCGATTCGATGATGTAGCTCGTCGAGGCGCCGAGGTATGAGGCGTCGATCACTCGGCCCTCGAGGCGGTTCATCCGGTCGGCGATCGAGGCCGCTTCCCGGTGCAGGCGGATCTTCTCGGGCCGGACGCCGATCCGGACGCCCGACTTGCCCTCGACGACCGCGGCCGGGACCCGGATCGCGGCGCCGTCGGTCAGGGTCGCGCCGAGATACTCGCCGTCCCGCGCGCCGAGGGTCGCCGGCAGGAGGTTGCTGACGCCGAGGAAGCCGGCCACGTAGGCCGTCGCGGGCCGCTCGTAGAGCGTCTCGGGATCGCCCAGCTGCTCGTACTTGCCCCGGTTCATGACGGCGATCCGATCCGACATCGTCATCGCCTCCTCCTGGTCGTGGGTCACGTAGATGAAGGTGATCCCGACCTCCTGCTGGATCCGCTTCAGCTCCAGCTGCATCTGCTTGCGCAGCTTCAGGTCCAGGGCGCCGAGCGGCTCGTCGAGGAGGAGGACGGCCGGCTTGTTGACGAGGGCCCGGGCGAGCGCGACCCGCTGGGCCTGGCCGCCCGAGATCTGGGCCGGCTTGCGGCGCTCGAAGCCGGGCAGCTCCACGAGGGCCAGGATCTCGCCGACGCGCTGCCGGACCTCGGCCTCGGGGACCTGGCGCCGGCGCAGCCCGAAGGCCACGTTGTCGAAGATCGTCAGGTGGGGGAAGAGGGCGTAGTTCTGGAACACGGTGTTGACGTTGCGCCTGTACGGGGGCAGCCAGGTCACGTCCTGGCCGTCGAGCTCGATCGTCCCCGACGTCGGCTGCTCGAAGCCGCCGATCATCCGAAGGGTCGTCGTCTTGCCGCAGCCCGACGGCCCCAGGAGGCTGAAGAACTCGCCGTCCCGGACCTCAAGGTCGATGTGGTCGACGGCCACGATCAGGCCGGCTTCGTTCGCGTCGGCCTGGGCCGCCCGGCGGCCGGTCGCATCGCCGCCGAAGGCCTTGTAGACCTGGGTCAGGCGAACCTCGACCTCGGGCACGTGCCTGCTGTCTCCTCCGCTGGCGGCCCGGCCGCCGATTGCCGCGCGCCAGTCCCGATCCTCCACGGGGGGCGGGGCGTGGCCGGAGGATAGGTTCCCACGATCGACGGTGTCAAACGAGGGACCCCCGAGCAGGAGGGTTGGATGGGGTGCGAATCTCGCACGGATTTGGCAGACGATCCCACGAAGTTCGGGGACATCAGCCGCAGGCACCGGACGTGGGAGCGGGTCCCCGCTGATGGGGCGGGCGGCCTGCGGCGCGTTCGACGGTCGGGGGCTAGGATATCGACGCACCCATCGTCGGAATCCCTCCACCGCCGAGGAACCCATGCCCCAGGTCACCCAGGACGCCGTCATGGCCGCGCTCAGCCAGGTCCAGGAGCCCGAGCTCGGCGGCGACCTCGTGACCCGGCAGATGGTCAAGGACCTGACGGTCGATGGGACGGCGGTCGCCTTCACGATCGAGCTCACCACCCCGGCCTGTCCGCTCAAGGACGAGATCGAGTCGCGGGTCCGCACGGCGCTCACCCCGATCGGCGTCGACTCGATCGCCCTCACGTGGGGCGCGACGGTCCGCCGCGCCGCGCCGCGGACCGCCGAGCAGCTCCTGCCCGGGGTCAAGAACGTCATCGCGGTCGCGTCCGGCAAGGGCGGCGTGGGCAAGAGCACCGTGGCCGTGAACCTCGCGGTGGCGCTCGCCAACGACGGGGCCAGCGTCGGGCTCCTGGACGCCGACATCACCGGCCCCAACGTGCCCCTCATGCTCGGCCTCGACGGCCAGCCCGGGAAGAGCGACCAGGAGAAGATCCTGCCGCTGAGCCGCCACGGGGTGAAGGCGATCAGCATCCAGTTCTTCGTCCCGGCCGGCCAGCCGATCATCTGGCGCGGCCCGCTGGTTGGCGGCGCGATCCAGCAGTTCCTCCGGGACGTCGACTGGGGCGAGCTGGACTACCTGGTCATCGACCTGCCGCCCGGGACCTCTGACGCCCAGCTGACGCTGGCCCAGGCCGTCCCGATCTCGGGGGCCGTCCTCGTGACGACGCCCCAGGAGGTCGCCCTCCTCGACGTCGAGAAGGCCCTCGCGATGTTCAAGCGAATGAGCGTCCCGGTCATCGGCATCGTCGAGAACATGACCGCCCTCATCTGCCCCCACTGCGGCGAGCCGATCGAGCTCTTCGGGCGGGGCGGCGGCGAGCGCTTCGCCCGCGACCACGGGTTGGAGTACCTCGGCGGGATCCCGCTCGACGTGACCGTCCGCCAGGGCGGCGACGTGGGCGTCCCGGCCGTTGCCCAGCGCGAGCCGGGGCCGGCGGCCCAGGCCCTCACCCACCTCGCCCGGATCGTGGCCGCCCGGATGAGCGTCCGGGCCGCGACCGGCGGCGGTCAGCCCCTCCTGACGGTCTCCTGACCGGCCGCCACGAGCGCCGGCACCCGGCCGTGGCGAACTTCGACGACCATGCCGGTCAGGGCCGGCGTCACGAGGCCATCGGTCGCGGCGCAGGCTGCTGCGATCTCGGCCAGCCGGTCCGAGGGATAGTGAACGAGGAGCGCCTTCGGGACGCCGGAGCGGACGGCATGGTCGACCGCCTCGTCGGGCGTCAGGTGGCCGCGCCGGGGATCGTCGAAGGCCGCGGATTCGAGGGTCGCTTCGAGGATCAGGAGGTCGGCGCCCCGGGCCAGCTCCACGAGATCGTCTGACGGTCCCATGTCGCCGGCATAGACGATCCGCTCGCCGCCGGGCCCGCGGATGTCCATCGACCATGCCGGGACGTAGTGGCCCACGGGGTGGGGGCGGACACTGAGCTCCCCGATCTGGAGCGTGGAGTCGGTGGCGTATTCGCTGACGTCGAAGGCGACCTCGAAGAACCCGGGCCGCTCGCTGATCACGATCGCGAGGTGGTCGAGCTTGTCCTTGCCGCCCGGCGGCAGGTACACCGGCAGGGGTCGCGGCGCCGGCTCGCCCCACGGAAACCGATAGCGCAGCGGCGCGATGTCGATCCAGTGATCGGCATGCATGTGGCCGATCACGAGGCCATCCAGCCGGGCCGCACCGATCGACGCCTCGAGGCGCGAGGCGATGCCGCTGCCGATGTCGAACAGGACGGCCGTCCGGTCGGACTCGACGAGCAGGCCCGAGGCGGCGGTGTCGGGCAGGGGTCTCGCGGTCCCGGTGCCCAGAACGGTCAGGCGCATTCGTATCCTCGCGTCGCACCGGACGCCGGCGCGTCGGGCGGATGGTCGCAGGTCGGGCCGACGCGCGAAAGCCCCGGCCAGACCCGCCGGGTGTCGCCTGGCCGACAGTCAGCCACGCAGGCGGAGGCCACGTCAGCCGCGCAGGCGGGGACCACCTCAGCCACGGAGCCGGGCGTGGAGGACCGAGGCTGCCAGGAGCGCCGCCCGGGTCCGGCCCATCTGGCCGCCCAGGAACGCCAGCCGCCGCTCGGTGTGGGAGCCGGCCGGATCGACGACCGCGATCGAGACGGCCAGGTCGGCGCCACGCTCCGTCGCCCGGACTGCGAGGCCGATCTCGACCTGGCCGAGCTCGGGTCCGCCGGCCGTCCTGACCCTCTCGGCCAGGGCCTCGAGATCGATCCGGCCGCCGCCCGCGGGGTGGTGATCGGCGCCGATGACCTCGGCGAAGGCGATCCGGTCGCCGAGGCCCTCGCCGAGGAGGGCGAGGACGGAGCCCCGCGTCCCGATCTCGACGATCGCAAGGCGCCAGCCGCGGGCCTGGAGGGCGTCGCCGATGGCGCTGGCCCAGGTGACGTCGCCCCGACCCCAGACGTGGGCCCCCAGCTGGGCCAAGACGGCGGCCTCGGCGGTGGCGACGAGGGCCGCCGGATCGGCGCCCGGCGCCGGGAAGGCCGAGATCCGGATGTCGACGGCGTCGTGGCGGGCGTAGGTCGCGACGGTCGGGTTGGCGCCCCGGTCGAGGAGCTGGCCCAGCCGCTGGGCGATCAGCGATTCGCCGATGCCGGCCGTCCGCAGGGTGATCGTCACGGCCTCCCGGCCCAGGCCCCGCTCCCGGAGCCGCGGCATGACCCAGTCGCGCCACATCGGCCGCATCTCGCGCGGCGGGCCGGGCAGGGCCACGATGACGCGGCCGTCGGGGGCGTCCACCCACCAGCCGGGGGCGGTGCCGTTGGCGTTGGGGATCGAGGTCGCCGGCGGGATCAGCCAGGCCTGCTTGAGGTTCGCGTCCGGGAACGGCAGGTCGCGCCGGGCGAAGAGGTCCCGGAGCCAGGCCTCGAGCTCGGGGTCCACGGCTGGGGTCTCGCCGAGCGCGGCGGCGATCGACTCGCGGGTCAGGTCGTCGGGCGTCGGCCCGAGGCCACCGGTGGAGACGGTGAGGTCGGACCGTCCAATGGCGGCCCGGAACGCGTCGCTGACGGTCGTGAGGTCGTCGGGCAGGGCGGTCATCCGGGTGACCTCGACGCCGGCCTCGGTCAGCGCCCGGGCGAGCTCGCCGGCGTTCGTGTCACGGGTCTCGCCGACGGTCAGCTCAGAGCCGACCGACAGCAGCTCGGCGACATGGATCGGGCGCATCCACGGCAGCGTAGCCGACCGGCGGGACCTCCGGCCCGAACTCCGGGGGCCGCTCGGCCGGTCTGGTGCGGCGGGTCCCGCTGGTACAATCGCGGACCGTTGCGCGGACCCGCCGCGCGCTCGCCCGGAGGAGCCGTGCCGACCGACGCACCCGGCCTGCGCGAGCAGCTTGCGGCCGTCATCGCGGCTGCTCGGCGGATCGTCACCGCCCACCTGGACCTGGCGAAGGCCGAGCTCGGCGCGATCATGGGCGAGGTGGGCCGGGTGGCCGCCCTCGGCGGCGCCGCGTTTGCCCTGGTCCTGCTGGCGGCGCTGCTCCTGCCGATCGGCCTGCTGCTGTTCCTCGGCGAGTGGCTCTATGGCTCGCTCGGCTGGGGCGTGCTCCTCGGCTCGATCCTGCTCCTCGACGCGGCGGCAACGGCCGTGCTCGTGGCCCTCGGCCTGCCGGGCAGTCGGCTTGCCCGCGACGCCGTGCTGGCAATTGCGCTCGGCGTCGTCGTCGGGATCGTCCTGGGCCTCGATCTCACGAACCGGGCCTGGACGGCCGCCGGCGACGAGTTCCTGCCGGGCGTCGATGTCGGCTTCCGGCCGCTCGCCATCGCGGTCCTCTCGCTGGCCGTCGTCTTCGGCATCGTCGGGCTCATCGGTGCACTGCGGGCCGCCGGCGGTTCGGCCGTCGGCGGGCTCGTCGCCGGGGCGGCGGTCGGGATCGTCCTCGGCGCGGTGACCGCGATCGCGATGGGGCCGCGAGTCGGGGCGGCCTTCGGGACCCTCACCTGGCTGCTGGCCTGGCCGGCCTTCATGGGCCTCGACGCGGCCAGGTCGGGCATCGACGGCGAGGCCCTCAAGGCCCGCTTCTACCCCGGCGAGACCATCGAAACGACGAAGGAGACGATCGAGTGGGTGCGTCAGCGGACGCCGCTCGGGCGGAAGTCCTAGCCGCAAAGGCCGAGGTCGAGGCCGCCCGAAGCGGGCTGGAGGACGAGATCGTTCGGCTCGAGGCCTCGGCTCGCGCGGCGATCGACATCCCGGCCCGGATCCGGCGTGAGCCGGCCAAGGTCGGCGGCGCCGCGGCCGGTGCTGCGTTCCTGCTGCTCGGCGGCCCCAAGCGGCTCCTGCGCGGCGCGCGCCGGGCGCTCTTCGGGCCCGACGCGGACCTTCCGAAGTCGATGCTCCCGGCCGAGGTCGAGAAGACGCTCAAGATGCTCGGTCCCGACGGCGACCGGGTTCGCGGCACCCTGGAGCGCGAGTTCGCGAGATACCTCGAAAAGACCGGCCCGGAGCGGCGAGATCGCGATCTCGTCGGCGTCGCCAGCGGGATGCTGGCGAACCTGCTCCGGCCAGCGTCCGTCCGGGCCGGGCGCGAGCTCGCCGAGCGGCTCTTCGACCCCGATGGGCCGTCGTTCGCCGAAGGGCTGCGGAAGGCGCGGGCCCGAATGGACCGGTCCGTGGCGGAGTCGGACGACTCGGACGGGACCGGGTCAGCCGCCGGCTAGGCTGGAGCGCCCTCGCCACAGGCGAGGGCGCTATCCTCGCCGCGGGCGAGTGGCGGAATGGCAGACGCGCCGGCCTTAGGAGCCGGTGCCCCGCAAGGGGCGTGAGGGTTCGAGTCCCTCCTTGCCCACCACCTCCTTGCCCACCACCTCTTTGCCAACCACGGTCGCCCGCCGACCCGTGCCCGCGGATCAGCGGATCCCGGATCCCGGATCCTGGGTCCCGGCCCGTGAGATCTGCCGGATATCGACCGCGGTAATCGAGTGCCGGAACTCCCGCGCCCCCGCGGCGGAAACGGCGGCAACCCGGGCGCCGCCGCCGCACGTGGCGCCACACGGGACGGAACCAGACGGCCACCGACGGCTCGCGGATGGCGCACTGGATCGCGGGCGGCGATCTCTGGCAAGGAACGAAGGCCGGGGCGCGTTCGCAATCACCCCCGGCCATATCCGGCACGAACGCCCCCGCCCCCGCCCCGCCCCCGCCCCCCGGCAAGTAATGAGCCAGGCGCAGCGGGCAGGCAGGACGCTCGGCAGCCCCGCCGCCCCGCCCCGTTCGAGCGGGCCCGAACGCCCCTCGCCCGTATACTTCCCCGGCGATGTCCAACACCGTCAGCCCCGCTCCCCGGAGCTCGCTCAAGCTCCGGTTCGAGCTCCCGCCCGAGCACCTCACGACGGCCATCGACGAGGCCGTCCGTCACATCTCGAAGCGCACCCGGATCGCCGGCTTCCGGCCCGGGAAGGCCCCGCGCCCGATCGTGGAGCGGGCAGTCGGTGCGCCCGCGATCCTCGATGAGGCGATGGACCACCTGGTCCAGCGGGCCTACCGCGACGCCCTCGTGGAACACGACATCACCCCCCTCACCAACGCCGACGTCGAGGTCGAGCAGGCCGAGGAGGGCAAGCCCGTCATCTTCAGCGCGACCGTCCAGGTCCGGCCGGAGGTCAAGCTCGGCGACTACCGGAACTTCAACTTCCGGCCCGAGATCGACGTCATCGACGACGCCAAGGTCGCCAAGGTCCTCGACGAGCTGGCCGACCAGCACGCCACCCTGGCACCGGTCGAGGAGCGGGGGGCGAAGGCCGGCGACTACGCCGTCATCGGCTACACCGGGACCCGGGACGGCGTCGCCTTCGACGGCGGCTCGACCGAGCGGATGCCGCTGATCCTGGGCCAGGAGCGCCTCATCCCCGGCTTCGAGGCCCACGTCGTTGGTCTCCGCCCCGGCGAATCGACCGAGTTCGACATCACCTTCCCGGCCGACTACGGCGAGGCCGATCTCGCCGGCCAGGTCGCCCACTTCGCGGTCGACCTCAAGGAGCTCCGCGAGAAGGTCCTGCCGCCCATCGACGACGACTTCGCGCGCTCGATCGGCACCTTCGCCGACCTCGTCGCCCTCCGAGCCGAGGTCCGCGCCCGCCTCGAGCGCAACGCCCTGGACAAGGCCCGCCACGAGTTCTCCGACCGGATCATCGAGTACGCCGTCGCCAATGCCGAGCTCGAGCTCCCCGACGTCCTCGTCGACCAGGAGGTCGAGGTCATGCACGACGAGTTCCGGGGCTCGCTGGCCCGCCAGGGGATCGCCGAGGAGGCCTACCTCAAGGTCGTCGAGAAGACCGAGGCCGACCTCCACACCGAGTTCCGGCCCAACGCCGAGAAGCGGGTCAAGGTCCTCATGGTCCTCTCGAAGATCGCCGAGACGGACGGGGTGGAGATCTCGGACGCCGACGTCGAGGCCGAGGTCGCCAGGGCCCGCGAACGGTATGGCAGCGACCGCAAGACCGTGTCCTACTTCGAATCCGCGCGCGGTCGCGGCTTCATCCGGAGCACGCTCCGCCGGACGCGCGTCGTCGAGCAGCTCGTCGAAGGCTGGCTGGCCGCCCATCCCGAGCATCCCGCGATCCCGCATGTCGAGGACGACGTCACGGGTGGCGTCGCGGCGAGCGCGGCCGAGGCGGCGGCGGCGGCCATCGATGCCAGCGATCCCGGAGCGGTCGCGGAACCCGGCGTCGAGGCCGGCGCCCGTCCGACCGCCGCCGGCTAGAACCCAACCGGTTTCGACAGGAGCCCCGACATGCTCGTTCCGATGGTCATCGAGTCCTCCAGCCGGGGGGAGCGCGCCTACGACATCTACTCGCGGCTGCTGAAGGAGCGGATCATCTTCATCGGCGACCAGATCGAGGACCACCTCGCGAACCTGGTCATCGCCCAGCTCCTGTTCCTGGAGTCCGAGGACCCGGAGAAGGACATCAGCCTGTACATCAACTCGCCGGGCGGCGTCGTGACGGCGGGACTGGCGATCTACGACACCATGCAGTACCTTCGGGCCCCGGTCAGCACGATCTGTTTGGGGCAGGCTGCGTCCATGGCAGCGGTGTTGCTGGCAGCGGGGGCGAAGGGCAAGCGCTACGCGCTGCCCCACAGCCGGATCATGATCCACCAGGGGTCGGGCGGCTTCCGGGGCAACGCCCCCGATGCGGTCATCCAGATGAAGGAGTGGGAGCTCATCGTCCGGATGAACCACGAGATCCTCGCCCGCCACACGGGCCAGGACATCGAGACGATCGTCCGGGACACGGACCGCGACCGTTTCATGTCGCCCGAGGAGGCGAAGGACTATGGCATCATCGACGCGGTCTACACGGTCCAGGGGTCGTCGCTGATCTCGCAGGCCCACCAGGCCGGCCTGGCCGGCGGCGAAGGCGGCAAGGTCGCGGACATCGCGGACGCGGAGACCAAGAAATCGAAGGGCTGATCACGGCGGCGGGCTGGCAACGCGGCCCGGGACGGATGCACGAGGCAATCACTTGAGCACGACGACGAGCAGCAGCAAGGGCCCCAAGGTCCCGTACCGCTGTTCCTTCTGCGGCAAGAGCCAGGAGCAGGTTCGCAAGCTGATCGCGGGCCAGGGCGTCTACATCTGCGACGAGTGCATCAACCTGTGCCAGGAGATCATCGAGGAGGAGATGCTCGAGCAGCCGAAGGCCAAGGCCTCGGCCGCGAAGCTCCCGAACCCCCGCCAGATCACCGACGCGCTCGACCAGTACGTCATCAGCCAGGACAAGGCCAAGAAGGTCCTGTCGGTCGCGGTCTACAACCACTACAAGCGGGTCAATGCCGGCCACGCCATCGACGACGTCGAGCTCCAGAAGTCGAATGTCCTGCTCGTTGGGCCGACCGGTTCCGGCAAGACCTTGCTGGCCCAGACCCTGGCCCGGGTGCTGGACGTGCCGTTCTGCATTGCCGACGCGACGTCCCTGACCGAGGCCGGCTACGTCGGCGAGGACGTCGAGAACATTCTGCTGCGGCTGATCCAGGCGGCCGACTTCGACGTCGCCCGGGCCCAGCGCGGGATCATCTACATCGACGAGATCGACAAGATCGCGCGCAAGGCCGACAACCCGTCGATCACCCGGGACGTCTCGGGCGAGGGCGTCCAGCAGGCGTTGCTGAAGATCCTGGAAGGAACCGTGGCGAACGTGCCGCCGCAGGGCGGTCGCAAGCATCCCCACCAGGACTTCATCCAGATCGACACCACGAACGTCCTGTTTATCTGCGGCGGGGCCTTCGACGGGCTCGAGAAGATCGTGGAGGAGCGGGTCGGGCGGCGAGCCATCGGGTTCGGGTCGGATTCGGCGCCCTCGGCGGTGGAGCGGGGCCTGATCCTCCAGAAGCTCATGCCCGAGGACCTCCTGAAGTTCGGGCTCATTCCCGAGTTCATCGGCCGCCTGCCGGTCATCGTCACGCTCTCTGCCCTCACGGCCGCCGATCTCGTGCGCGTCCTGACGGAGCCGAAGAACGCGGTCGCCAAGCAGTTCCAGAAGTTCCTGTCGCTCGACAAGGTCGAGCTGGTGTTCACGCCCGGGGCGTTGCAGGCCGCCGCGGACGTGGCGCTCGACCGCAAGACCGGGGCACGGGCTCTCCGCTCGATCGTCGAGGAGGCCCTCCTGGAGGTGATGTTCGACATCCCGGAGCGGACCGAGATCCGGAAATGCATCATCACCGAGGAGACCATCCGCGACGGCCGCCTGCCGCTCCTCCTGACCAAGACCGAGGTCGACAAGGGCGTCGACGAGACGAACTACGAGGAGTGGCTCGCCGCGCGAGGCGCCAGCGCCTGAGCCCGCGGCGCCCGCGGTGGGAAGCGCGCCGCGAAGCGAGCGGCCCGCCTCCACGCACCGGCCCCGCCTTTGCCGAATATCGTCCAGGGGGATCAAACGCGGCCCGAGGTGCATCGCGTTCGCCGCAGATCAGCCCCCGTGATTTATCGCGGCGATCGCACTGAGTCGGGATCGATCGGGGGCTGTGGCGGCTGCCTCTCCACGCTCGGAGGCTCGTTCGATGCCCGCCGGGGTGGCCCCGGAACCCGCCGAGGAGGCCCCGAAACGCGCCTTGGATTACGCACGCCGATATCTGGCAGGAACCACGTGGCAGCGAGCGAACCGGTCGGTGACCGGAGCCAGCGACGGACCGCCACTGCGTCGGCCGGGAGCATCGCCGCGATCGCCGGGATCCGGGCCAGCCGACGGAGTCGACCCGTCTCCGGCAGGACCAGCAGCCGTCCCACGGCCGCCGGTCTCCACCCGAACCGGTCGAGCACGATCTTCGGCGCGAGCCGGGTCTTCTCGTCGAGCTTCCTGCCGACACCTTCGGCGGACGGGAGATCGGACTTCACCTCGATCACCAGGGCCGCGCGTCGAAGGGGATGGGTCCCCAGGACGTCGATGGAGCCGCGTTCGCCGTACTCCGAGTAGGTGACTTCGATCGCGACGTCCCAGCCGGCGAGCTCGAGGCGCCGCACGACCTCGGCGACCAGTTCCGAGTGGGCCTGGTCGAGAAGGCGCTCGAGATCGGCGCCGCGCCAGCGGGACAAGAGCTCAAGCCGGGCGTCCACGGCGGCAAAGAGCCGGCGCACGCGGTCGACCTGCACCGCTCCGAGGTGCCCAGCCTCGACGATGGACACCTGCGACTGCGAGCAGCCCGCCCGCTTCGAAAGCTCGTCCTGCGTCCAGCGTCGCCGACGGCGCAGCGCCCTGAGCACGAGCCCGACCGTCCGATCGTCCACGGCCGGAGCATGACGGGCGGCGCTTATGCGCCGATCATCAGTCGATGGAACATGCTGACCACGTCGCGCTGATCCGGGCCGGGGTCGAGGGCGGCGGCCGCCGATGGCTCGAGCTCGGGGCAGGGGAGGGTGCCTTCACGCTGGCGCTCGCCGATCTGCTCGGACCCGGCGCCGAGATCCTGGCGTCCGACCGCGAGCCGCGTGCCCTCCGCCAGCTCAAGCGCCGGATGCAGAATGCGTTCCCGGAGACGCGGCTGACGATGCGCGCCTTCGACTTCAGCGACGCGATTCCGTACGGCCCCTTCGACGGCGTCCTGGCCGCGAACAGCCTCCACTTCGTTCGGGACCGGGACGCGACGCTGCGCTCGATCCGCTGGTCACTCGAGCCCGCCGGCCGCCTCGTCATCGTCGAGTACGACACCGACCGGGGCAACCCCTGGGTCCCGCACCCGTTCTCGTTCGAGACGTGGCGCCGCGATGCCCGGGCCGCGGGGTACGAGGAGCCTCGGCTCCTCCACCGCGTCCCGAGCCGGTTCCTCGGCGCGATCTACGGGGCGGTGACGCGGCCGGCCGGGAACCCCGTGCTACACTCCCGCCCTCACGGCGACGACCGAGAGGAGTAGGGCCGGGCCGGCCACGGAGCGAGCGCGGGACGGTGCGAGCCGCGCGGGCACGACGGCCTCGAAGGTCGCTCGCGAGCCGTGCGGTCGGCGCCCGATAGCGCGCCACGAGGAGGCCCGGACAAGGCGGCGAGTGATGAGCAGTCGACCCCCGGACCTCGAACCAGCAGGTGGTACCACGACCCGTTCGTCCGCTGGACGAGCGGGTTTCGACATTGATGGAGCGATCCGGGAGCGAGACGCGGCGATGACGACCGAGCAGCACGAGCTGGCGAAGGCCTACCGGCCGGCCGACTTCGAAGCCGCGACCTACGAGCGCTGGCTGGCGGCCGATGTCTTCGCGCCCGACGGGGCGGGCTCCCGGGCGGATGCCTCGAAGCCGCCGTTCGTCGTCATCCAGCCGCCGCCGAACATCACCGGCGCCCTGCACCTGGGCCACGCCCTGACCTCGACCATCGAGGACGTCATGATCCGGCACGCCCGGATGCGCGGCCACCCGACGCTGTGGCTGCCGGGCCTGGACCACGCCTCGATCGCGGCCCAGTACGTCCTCGACCAGATCATCGCGAAGGAGGGCGAGAGCCGCGAGTCACTCGGCCGGGAGCGGTACCTCGAGCGGATGTGGCAGTTCATCAACGCCACCCGTGAGGTGATGCTCGGCCAGCAGCGCCGGATCGGCGCGTCGCTCGACTGGGGCCGCCTCCGGTTCACGATGGACGAGGGCTCGGCGCGGGCCGTCCGGGTGGCCTTCACGAGACTCTACGACGAGGGCCTGGCCTACCGGAGCGAGGCGCTCATCAACTGGTGCCCGGGCTGCCGGACGAGCGTCAGCGACCTCGAGGTCATCCCGACCGAGGAGTCGGGCACGCTCTGGACGATCCGCTACCACCTCATAGACGAGGCGACCGGCGAGTCGAGCCAGACCGAGTGGATCAGCGTCGCGACCACCCGGCCCGAGACGATCCTCGGAGACACGGCCGTGGCGGTTCCCCCCGACGACGACCGCTACAAGGCCCTCGTTGGGCGCCTGGCCCGCATCCCGTTCGTGGAGCGCAACGTCCCGATCGTCGCCGACGACGTCGTCGATCCGGCGTTCGGGACCGGGGCGGTGAAGGTCACGCCGGCCCACGACAAGACCGACTACGAGATCGGCCAGCGCCACGGCCTGGCGATGATCACCGTCCTGGCCGACGACGCGACGATCAACGAGCAAGGCGACGGTTACGTCGGGCTCGACCGGTATGAGGCCCGGGACCGGATCGTCCGCGACCTCGATGCCCGCGGCGACCTCGAGGCGACCAAGCCTCACCCGATGCTCATCGGACGCTGTCAGCGTTCGAACGACGTCATCGAGCCGCGTCTCAAGACCCAATGGTTCGTCCGGGTCGCGCCGCTCGCGGCGCTGTCGCTGGAGGCGACCCGGAGCGGGCGGACGACGATCGTCCCGTCCCGCTTCGAGAAGGTCTGGGAGCACTGGCTGACCTCGATCCACGACTGGAACGTCAGCCGCCAGCTGTGGTGGGGCCACCGAATCCCAGCCTGGTACTGCCCCGACGGCCACGTCACGGTCAGCGCCGAGGCGGGCGGCCCGAGCGCCTGCGGCACCTGCGGCCGGCCGGCCGGCGAGCTCGTCCAGGATCCCGACATCTTCGACACCTGGTTCAGCTCCGGGCTGTGGCCGTTCTCGACCCTGGGCTGGCCGGACGAGACCGAGGATCTCCGCCGCTACTACCCCGGCTCGGTCATGGAGACCGGCTACGACATCATCTTCTTCTGGGTCGCCCGGATGATGATGCTGGGCATCCACCTGGCCGAGAACATCCCGTTCCGGACGGTCTACCTCCACGGCCTGGTCAAGGATCCCTACGGCAAGCGAATGTCGAAGACGAAGGGCAACGTCGTCGACCCGCTCCACGCGATCGATGAATCCGGGGCCGACGCCCTCCGCTTCGCCCTCGTCCACGGGACCTCGCCGGGCAACGACCAGAAGTTCCGGACCGAGAAGCTTGACGACGGCCGGAACTTCGCCAACAAGCTCTGGAACGCGACGCGGTTCGTCCTCGGCGCGCGGCCGTCGTGGATCCCCGCCGACGCGGCCCGGGTGGCACCGGATGTCTCCCACCTCGGTCCGGCCGAGCGCTGGATCCGGTCGCGCACGGCGGCCGCCATCCAGGCCGTCGACAAGGGCCTGGCCGAGCTCCAGCTGGCCGAGGTCACCCGGACCCTCTACGACGCGATCTGGTCGGAGTACTGCGACTGGGGCCTGGAGCTGGCGAAGGTCCGGCTCGCGGACGCCAACGTCCCGGCGGCGGCGCGTGAGGCGACCTGGTGGACGCTCGTCGAGTCGCTCGACACGTACCTCCGCCTGCTCCACCCGGTCATGCCCTTCGTGACCGAGGAGCTGTGGGCCGCGATCCCGCATGCGGCCCAGGATCCCGACCTGCTCATCGTCGCCGACTGGCCGGCGCCCGGGGCGCGCGACCTCGCCGCCGAGGCCGATGTCGACGCGATCATCGAGCTCGTCCGGGCGATCCGGAACGCGCGCGCCGAGGCGGGGATCGTCGCCGCGTCGTGGTTGCCGGTCGAGGTCGCCGTGCCTGCCCGGTTCGGGTTCGCGTTCGAGGCGCTCGCCCCGGCGATCGCCCGCCTGACCCGGGCCCGCCCGCTCACGATCCACGCCAACCATGCCGCGCTCCAGACGGCCGCCCCGACCGGTCTCGCCGTCATCGCCGGCGACTTCGAGGCACGGGTCATGACGGCCGCATCAGGACCGTCTGACGGCGACCGGGCGCGTCTCGAGAAGGAGCTCGCCGAGGCCGAGGGCTTCCTTGCGGCCGCGCGAGCCCGGCTCGCCAACGAGGGCTTCACGTCCAAGGCCCCGGCGGCCGTCGTCGAGGGTGCCCGCGCCCGCGAGGCCGAGCTGGCCGAGACCGTGGGAAGGCTCAAGGCTCGCCTGGCCGGCTGAGGCGAGCGGAGCGGAGTTGCCGCCCGCCGCGACGGGGACCGTCGCGGCGGGCGCTGAGGAGGAGCGGATCGGTCAGCCCTTGACGGCGCCGCCGGTGATGCCGCGGACGAAGTACCGCTGGAGGGCCAGGAAGACGATGAGCGGGAGGGCCATCGTGATGAAGGCCGCCGCGGTCAGGAAGTGCGTCTCGCCGCCGAGTGAGTTCACGAGGTTGGCGACGACCACGGTCAGGGGCAGGAACTCCGAGTTCGTCGCGCCGATGTAAATCAGCGACACGAGCAGGTCGTTCCAGATGAACAGGAACTGGAAGATCGCCAGCGAGGCCAGGACGGGGACGCTCATCGGCAGCGCGAGGCGGAAGAACGCGACCATCGGGTTGGCCCCGTCGATCGCTGCCGATTCGAAGACCTCTCTCGGAAGCCCGCCCATGTAGTTCCGGAGGAGGTAGACGGCGAACGGCAGGCCGTAACCCGTGTGGGCCAGCCAGACGGCCATGTACGTGCCGGCGATGCCGGTCGAGGCCAGCAGGCGGAGGACCGGGATGAGGGTCGACTGGAGGGGCACGACGAGGAGCCCGACCACGATCACGAAGAGGATGTTCCGGAACGGGAAGTCCATCCAGGCGAAGGCATAGGCGGCGATCGCCGCGACCATCACCGAGATGACCGTCGCCGGGATCGTGATGAACAGGCTGTTGATGAAGGCCTGCCCGAGGCCCTGCCGGGCGAGGACGTGCTCGTAATTGGCGAGGGTGAAGTCCCACGGCGGGACCAGCGCATTCCACCAACCGGACGAGGACACGTCGGCCGCGGGCCGGAACGAGTTCACGAACAGGGCGAGCGTCGGGATCAGCCAGACGGCCATGATCAAGAGCAGGACGACGTGAAGGCCAAGGCGCGACCAGATCGGCCGCCCGCGGACGGCGGTCGTCCGGGACTTGCCTTCGCGTTCAGCCCCAATTGGGCGGCCGTCGGGCGTGACGGCCGGGACGGGCGTCTGCGGGAAACCGCCGCTCATCGGATCGCCTCCTGCTCGCGGAAGCGACGGATGTTCAGAGCCATGAACGGGACGATCGCCACGAGCAGCACGATCGCCACGGCGCTCGCCCGGCCGAGGTGGCCCGCGATGAACATCTCGTGGTACATCGTGTAGGCGATCACCGAGGTGTCGAAGTTGCCGCTCGTCATCGTGTAGATGACATCGAACGACTTCAGGGCGGTGATCACGATCGTCGTCCCGACGACGAAGACCGTGGGCAGGAGGAGCGGGAAGATGATCCCCCGGAATACCTGCCATTCGTTGGCGCCGTCCACGCGAGCTGCCTCCAGGAGCTCGGTGCTGATGCCCTTGAGGCCGGCCGACAGGATGACCATCGCGAACCCGGTCCACATCCAGACGCCGACGATGATGAGGAAGACGTTGTTGAGCGGCGCCGTCGGGATGAACGCCTCGGGTCCCAGGCCGAAGACGCCGAGGGCGGCGTTGAGCGTCCCGGTCTGGGTGGAGCCCGGCGCCCGGAACTGGTACATGAACGTCCAGATGATCGAGGCCGCCACGAAGCTGATCGCCAGGGGCACGAAGATCACGGACTTGGCGATCGGCTCATAGCGGACCCGGTCGACCAGGATGGCGATGATGAGGCCCAGGCCCACCACCCCGCCGGTCATCAGGACGACCCACAGGATGGTGTTCCGGAGGGACACGAGGGTGTCCGAGTTGGTGAAGAAGTACTGGTAGTTGGCGAAGCCCACGAACGCCTGGCCGGCCCGGTCCTGGAAGGACAGGATGATCGTGTTGAAGGTCGGGTAGACCAGGAACACGACGAGGAAGAGGACCGCCGGGGCGATCCAGATCCACGGCCGGATGCGACCCCGACGGCGCTCCTCGAACAGGCCCAGCAGGCGTTCCGCGAGGACGACGTAGCCGACGAGGACCGCCGGGACGCCGACGACGACGATCGCCGCCGTGAGTAGCTGATCCATGGTCCCTCCGCCTCCGGTCGTTGGTCGGGGGAGCCGGGATGCCGGCTCCCCCCACGCCGG
>JBFMEV010000001.1:95446-161281 GCA_040752335.1 Chloroflexota bacterium | reverse complement strand
GGGGGTTTCCCCCTTCCCCGGCCCCCCGCGGCCGGGGGGGGGGGGGGGGGGGGGGGGGCCCCCCCCCCCCCCCGACGCAGGTTCAGCCGCCGCGGGCCGCGGTCGAGGCTTCGTCGAGCCCGGCGAGGATGTCGTCGAGCTTGCTCTGGTCCTGGGCGAATTCCACCATCGCCCCGAAGAAGGCGGACTGGAGTGCCGTGGGCATCAGGTCGCCGCCATCGAAGCGGAAGATCTTGGCGCTGCCGAGGATCTCAGCCGAGCGCTTGGAGACGTCGTCAGGGTAGTCGGTGACCTTGGTGTTGCCCGACAGGGCCCCGCCGATGGAGACCCAGATCTGCTGTGCCTCGGCAGTGACGAGGTACTTCAGGAGGTCTCGCGCCGCCGGCTTGTCGTTGAACATGCCGAAGAGGTCACCCGCGCCGGTGAATGCCCCCGCGTACGCCGGGTTGATGTCCGGCATCGGGAAGAAGTCGAAGTCGCCATCGGCGGCTCCGCCCTGGTCCTTGAAGAACGAGGTGATGAAGCTGGCCTGATGGTGGAACACGCAGCCAGGCGGATCGGTGAAGAGCGGATTGCCGCCCTCGCCGAAGTTGGTGCTCACCACCGTGTCGGCGCCGCCATAGGACGCATCGAGGACGTCACCGAAGGCCTCGAAGGCCGACTTGATCTCGGGCGAGGCCCAGGCATGGGTCCCCGCGACCCAGGCGTCGTAGACGTCGGGGCCCGACTGGCGAAGGACGAAGTCCTCGATCCAGTCCGTGCCCGGCCAGCCGGACGCGGCCCCGGATTCGAGGCCGACGCACCAGAGCGACTCGGCCCCCCCGGTCGAGGTGCCCATCACGTCGTCCCACGTCGCGGGCGCGCCGCCCGTGTAGTCGTTCGGGTTGTACCAGATGAGGCCCTTCAGGGCACTCTTGATGAAGACGCCGACGACCTTGCCGTCGACCGTCCCGAGGTCGACGAAGGCCGGCGAGGTCTCGGACTTGTAGGTCTCGATGTCGAGGACGTCGTCGAGCGGCTTGAGTGCCCCCGACTTGCCCCATTCGACCATCTGGCCCGGGCCCGGCAGGCCCGCCAGATCGGGCAGGATCCCGGACGCGACACCGGTCGTCAGGACGGCGTTGATGTCGCGCGTGCCGGTATACGAAACGGTATTTCCTGTCCTGTCCTCCCACGGCTTGACCATGGCCAGGAATGCCTCCTGCTCGGCACCGCCCCAGGTTCCGATCACCGAAACCTTGACGCCACCGGACGGCGTTCCTGTCCCACAGGCCGCCGCCACGAGGAGGGCTGCTCCTCCGAGTGCGAGGAGCGTTCTCAGCCCCCGCTTACCTTGGTTCATGCGTAACTCCTTTCCGGGACCGCTTCCTCTGGTTCGGTCCGTCCTCCAAGACCAATCCGGCGACCTCGGGGCCGGACCGCCCAACCCTCACGTGCGCATCGACGGAGGAGCCGTCGAGGCGCGGACGATCAGCTCGGTCGGCAGGAGCGTGCGGTCGGGGACCTCCCGGCCAGCGATCCGATCGAGCAGCGCGTTGCCCGCGGCCAGGCCCAGGTCGTGGGCCGGCACGCGGACGGACGTGAGGGGTGGGTCGAAGTAGGCGGCCAGCGGGACGTCGTCGAAGCCGACGATCGAGACGTCGTCGGGGACTCGAAGCCCCGCCTCACGGAGGGCGCCAATCGCCCCGAGGGCGACGACGTCGCTGGCCACGAAGACGGCGTCGGGCCGTCCCTGGCCGAGGATCGTGGTCATGGCCCGGTGGCCACTGGCGGCATCAAAGGCGCCCTCGGCGACGAGCTCGGGCCCGGCGGCCAGGCCGGCCGTGGCGAGGGCCTCGCGGTAGCCGGCCAGGCGGTCGGCGGCGGCCGTGTAGCTGAGCGTCGCGTTGGTGATGCACGCGATCCGCCGATGGCCGAGCTCGATGAGGTGATCGACGGCCAGCCGGGCGCTAGCGACGTTGTCGACGTCGACGCTTGGAGCGGCCGCCCCGGGCAGGTGGCCCTGGATCACGATCGGGAAGCCCTCGGCGACGAGGTCGGCCAGCTCCGGATCGTCGAAGAGCGGGCCGGACACGACCGCGCCGTCGGCCCGGCCCGAGCGGACCAGCTCGCCGTAGGTCGCCTCGCCAGGGCCCAGCGGCTCGACGAGGACCCGGAAGCTGGAGGCCCGCGCGGCCGTCGCCAGGCCCCGCAGGGTCTCGGCCAGGAGCGCGTCACCGGCGACCTGCTCGGGCGTCTGGCGCAGGACGAGGGCGAGGGTCTGGCTGCGACCACCGGCCAGGCCGCGGGCCGAGTGATCGGGGTGATAGCCGAGATCGCGGGCCGCTTCGAGGACCCGTCGCCGGGTCGCCTCGGGGATCGATTCGCCGCGGTCGTTGAGGACCAGCGAGACGGTCGTCCGGGAGACGCCGGCCCGCGAAGCCACGTCAGCGCTGGTGGGACGACGGCGACGCTTCGACAATGGGATGCCTCGACGCTGGATCTGCGACTGGGCGCCCGCCGGGGTTCTAGCTCTCGCGCTCGTGTGGTGTTAGTAACGCGTATTACTAACGCGCGTCAGGACATCCGTCAAGGGTTTCCCGTACCATCCCCCCAGCCAGCCCGAATCCGACGGCCTCGGCCGCCTTCAACCGCCCCAGCTCCCGAAGGTGCGACCGCGTGACCCTGGATCCGAAATCGCTTGACCCGGCCTCGCCGGCGACGCTCGACGACGACTGGTGGCAGACGGGCGTCGTCTACCAGATCTACCCCCGCAGCTTCGCCGACTCGAGCGGCGACGGGGTGGGGGACCTGCCGGGTATCACCGCCCATCTCGACCACCTCGGCCCTGACGGCCTGGGGGTAGATGCGATCTGGCTGTCGCCGATCTATCCCTCGCCGGGTCGCGACCTCGGCTACGACGTGTCCGACCACGGTGCGGTCGATCCGATCTTCGGCTCGATGGCCGATTTCGAGGCGCTCGTCGCGGCGGCCCACCGCCAGGGGGTCCGAGTGATCCTCGACCTGGTCATGAACCACACCAGCGACCAGCACCCCTGGTTCCGGGCCTCGCGGGCGGATCGGGACGGCCCGTACGGCAACTGGTACATGTGGCGCGATGCGGCCGGCCGCGATCGACGTGGCCGGCCCCGGCCGCCCAACAACTGGCTGTCGTGGTTCGGCGGCTCGGGCTGGACGTGGGACGAGGGCCGCCGTCAGTTCTACTTCCACACCTTCCTGGCCGAGCAGCCCGATCTGAACTGGCGCAACCCGGCCGTCCCGGCCGCGCAGCTGGAGATGGTCCGCGGCTGGCTCGACCGCGGCGTGGACGGCTTCCGCCTCGACGTCTTCAACACCTTCTTCAAGCACGCCGACTACGTTGCCAACCCGGCCGCCGGGCTGCGCCGGCAGGCGTGGGACCGACAGCGCCACGTGTACGACCAGAACCAGCCCGAGCTGGTCGAGTTCCTGGCCCGCTTCCGGGCCGAGGTCGACACCCGGCCCGGTCGGATGACCGTCGGCGAGCTGTTCGGGGGTGGCGCCGAGACGGCCGCCTCGTTCGCCGCCGACCGCCACCTCATCTTCGACTTCGTGCTCCTGGAGCGGCCCTGGTCGGCGGCGGCCTTCGGTACCGCGATCGAGCGGGTCGAGCGGGCCTTCGGCCCGGTCCGCTGGCCGACCGTGGTCCTGTCCAACCACGACCGACCGCGCCACGCGTCGCGCCTGGCCCGGGAGCTCGGCGAGGACCACCGCGACGCCGTGGCCAGGGCCGCGGCCGTGATCCTCCTGACCCTCCGGGGCACGCCGTTCCTGTACTACGGGGAAGAGCTGGGCCTCGGCGACATCGCCGTCCGCCGAGCCGACGCGATCGACCCGCCGGCCCGCCGCGCCGGGATCTTCTTCCCGTGGTGGAACCGCGACGGCTGTCGCAGCCCGATGCCCTGGACCGGCGAGCCGAATGCCGGCTTCGCTGCGCCGGGTGTCCGAACGTGGCTGCCACTCGCCCCCGACGCCGTGACCCGGAACGTCGCCGCCCAGGCCGCCGATCCGGGCTCGGTCCTGGCCACGTACCGCCGGCTGCTGGCCACACGCCGATTGCTGCGGCCGCTCCGGGCTGGCACGTTCCGACGGATCGGGGCCGACCATCGGGACGTCCTCGCCTGGATCCGCGAAGCCGCCGGCGAAGAGGTCTTGGTCGTGGTCAACTTCGCGCCCCGGCCGGTCGCCGTCACCCTCGGTGCCGAGGTCGGGAGCGGCGCCTGGACGCGGGTCGACGGGACGCATCTCGACGCCGGTCCGCCGATCGGGTCTGATCGGCGGGTGTCATTGCGACCGCTCGAGGCCGTGATCTCGGCCCGCGGGGGCTGACCAGGGCGTCGGCGGCAAGGCCGACCGGTCGCGCTGCTACGATAGGCAGCCAGTTCGCGTCGCCGTCCCGGGGAGTGCCACGTGCCGCTCGAGTTCCTGCGCCGTCGGGGGGGTGATCCCGCACCGGCGCCCACTGCCAGCCAGCCCGGCCCCGCCGGGCCGGCGAGCCACGCCCTGCCCGAGGAGGTCGTGGCCCAGGAGCACCAGCTCCGCCTGAACTATGCCGGCAAGACCAGCGAGGGCGTCCGGATCAAGGCCGGGCCGCGGGCCCTCGCCGACCTGCCGGACATGCTGGTCGGGATCGCGCGCAGCGAGATCGAGGTCATCGAGCCCCTGCCGATCGAGTACAGCCAGGCGACGCCGACGATCGTCCGCCCGTCGGAGGCGATGCAGTGGCTGAATGCCCACCACATGCTCTCGCCGATCGCCCGGCATGCCCTCGTCGTGCTCGAGACGATCGACGCCGTCGACCTCGCCTTCGACACCTTCGTCTGTGCCCTTCTCGATGGCGAGACCGATACCTCCGGCTACCCCGAGTACAACGCGATCGTCGGGGGCGTGGCGGCCCACTGGGACGAGGTGACCGGCGACCTGATCGTCCGGGGCGTCGTCGGCTGGGGCGGCCGCGGCGTCCGCGGAGATTCGGACCGGATCGGCTCCAAGATCCTGACGAGCCTCCTGACCCAGATCCTCGCCAGCCAGTACTCGCTGGGGCTTACCGCCGTCCAGCGGCCGGCCGCGGCCCACGGGCACGGCGGGGTGGTCTGCCCGCACTGCGGCTTCGAATCGGCGCATGAGCGGGCCTTCTACTGCCCGAAGTGCGGCATGCGCCTCCTTCGCGGCTGAGCGGACGGCGACCGAGGAGCCCCGGCCGGTGCCCATCTACGACTACACCTGCGCTCGCTGCGGGCACCTGACCGAGGTCATCCACGGGATCCACGAGGGCGGCCCGCATTTCTGCCCGAACTGCGGCGCCGAGGGCACGATGCGCAAGGGCTTCGCCGCCCCGGCGGTCCACTTCAAGGGCTCCGGCTGGGCCAAGAAGGATCGCTCCGCGACATCGTCACCGGGTCGCTCGAAGACCTCGAAGTCCGGCGACGAGGCCGGCGCCGGCAGTGGGGCGGGGTCGAGCGGCCGCGAGGGGTCGAGCGGCGGCGAGGGGTCGGCGTCGACGAAGGGCGACGAGGCAGCGGCGGCGACCGCGACGACGTCGACCGCGGACCGGGGCGACTGACGATGGCCGGTGCCGCGAGCGACTGGATCAGCCTGGCCGAGGCCGCCGAGATCCTCGCCGCTGCCAACGTGAAGTTCCGGCCAGCCACGATCGGCACGTGGGCCCGCAGCGGCAAGCTCCAGAGCATCAAGCTCGGCGGTCGGCGATTCGTCCGGCGCGGCGAAGTCCGGGCACTCATCGCCCCGCCGCGTCGGGTCCGGGCCGACGATCTCCAGCCGGGCCTGTTCGAGGATCTCCGCGACTGAACGAGCTCGAGGGCGGTCGGCTCGCCCGCCTGGCCGCCGTCCTGGGTTGGGGGCCGGTGGCCACGATCCGTGGTGTGCTCGATCGCTACGGCGCCGCCGGCGGGAGCCTCCTGGCCGGCGGGCTGGCCTACAGCGCCCTCTTCGCGATCGTGCCGCTGACCGCGCTCATGGCCGGGATCGTCGGCCTGGTCGTCGATGACGAGGCCCGCCGCGCGGCCGTGGTGGCGGTGATCGCCGACGTCCTGCCGCCGCTGCGCGACGTCGTCAGGGTCGTCCTCGATGAGGCGGCGGGCGCCGCAGGGACGATCTCGGTCCTCGGCGGCCTGACCCTGACCTGGGGGGCGAGCCGGTTCGCGGTCGCCTTCGAGGACGCGATGCGACGGATCTTCGGGGGCGAAGAACGGCGGGGCTTCGTCCGTCGCAACGCGGCAGCCCTCGTCGCGGTGCTCGGTCTCATCGGCGTGGCCATCCTGGGGGCCGTGCTGGCCGGGCTGTCGTCGTTCCTCGACGCCGCAGAGGCGCGGGGCGGCGCCGTCGTCGGGTTCGTCGTCGGGGCGGTCCTGGCCGTCATGCCGTCGCTGTTGGCCGTGGCCTCCGTGACCCTCGTCTTCCGGCTCGTCCCGGTGAGCGCCCCTGGGTGGCGGGCGATCCTGCCGCCGGCGATCGCCGTGGCTCTCGCCCTCACCATCCTGACTCGGGTCTTCGTGTTCATCGCCCCGCGGCTGGTGGGGGCGGCGGCGACGATCGGGACCCTCGCGACCGCCTTTGCCGCGCTGGCCTGGTTGTCGCTGTCCTTCCAGGCAATCCTGCTCGGCGCGGCCTGGGTCCGGCAACGGGACGCGGACTGGGGCGCGACGACGATGGCGCGGACGCCGGGCTCGTGACCGCGGGCCCGTGACCGCGGCCGGTGACCGTGGGCCGCTGATCGGCCGGTCGATCAGCCGCCCTGCGAGGTCCCGCAGCGGCGGCAGAAGCGGGCGTTCGCCGACAGCGAGATCCCGCAGCTGACGCATGGCCTGACGCCGGCGATGGGCGCGGGCTGGGCAACGAGCGGCGGCTGCACGACGTCCTGGCTCGACGCGGCCCACATCGCCTCGGTCGCCTGGCGGGCCATGAGGGCGGCAAGCGGATCGGCCACGGGGCCGGCCACGGGCGGCGCCGGCGGGGGCCCATTCTGGCGGGCCGGAATGCCCGTCGGCCAGCGCGGGCCGGTGGGCCACTGGGGCGCCCCGGTGGGGGCAGCGGCCGGTGGGAACGGGACCACCGGTGGGGCCGGTGGGGCGAGCGGGGTCGGCGGGATGGCCGCCTCGGGCTGGGCCGGCGCCTCCGGCTGGACCGGCGCCTCCGGCTGGACCGGCAGCGGGAAGACCGGCGCAGCCGCGGCGATCGGCTCCGCTTCCGGCTCCGGCTCGGCCGCCGCGGCAACCGGCTGGGGCGCCGGAACTCCCTCCGGCTGCGGCTCCGGTTCCAGGGTGGGCTCGGGTGCTTCGATGCCTGGCGTCGCGGCGCCGGCTTCAGCGTCGGTTGCGATGGGCGCGATCGGGGCGCTCGGCCAGGTGGGCTGTTCCACGACGTCGATGCCCGGGCCGCCCGCGACGCCCTCGAACGGGGCCTCCGTCTGGGCCGCCTCGTAAGCAGCGATCGCGTCGTCCAGGCTCTCGCCCGGGCCGAGGCCCTCGAGCCTGGGCTCGGCCGTGACGGGCTGCTCTGCGCTCGGCTCCTCCACCGGGAGGTCGGCGGTCGGCGGCTCGGCGTCGGGGTGTCGGAGCGCTGCCCAGGCGGGCAGGGTGCCGGGGTCCGCCCCGTTGACGGCCGCGGGCTCGAGCGGCGCCACGTCGACGCTGGTCATGACCTCGGTGGGAGCGCCGGCCGGGAGATCGGTGACGGCCGGCTCGACCTCGCCGACGGCCGCCATTTCGGCCTCGCCCACGGCCGCAACCTCGGCCTGGCCGACCACCTCGGGCTCGAGCGCGGGCTGGCCAGATGCGTCCGACGGCCAGGCGGCTTCGGCCGGCCAGGCGGCTTCGGACGGCGGCGCGGTCAGGCGAAGGAGGCGCTCGAGATCGACGTCGGCCGGCGCCGCCTCGATCGCCGGCGCCAGGATCGCCGCCTCCGGCAGCGGGGCACACGACAGGCAGCGGGCCTCCACCTCGTTCCAGCAGTTGCCACAGGTGTACTGGCGGCACGACATGCAGAAGTTGAACGTCCGATGGAAGGCGTCGAGCTGCTGGGCCGTGGCCTCGCGCTCAACGTCGGAGCGGGCAGCGGCCATCGCCTCGTCGAGCGACGAGTCATCGGACAGGACGAAGTTCTTGAGCCCCCGGCCCAGGACGCGGATCCCGCCCATCCTGGTCTGGCGCGGGGCAGTCGACTCGAAGGTGTAGCGCGTGCCACACCGTTCGCAGAAGGACTCGGTGAGGATCTCGGTCATTGGCCCCCCGGCCGAATGCGTGGCTCTGTACGGCTCCCCGGGTGCGACGGGCTCGTGAGTATAGACCACGTTTTCGAGGCCACCCCCAGCCAGCACGTACCAGCCGGGACCGCCACCGGTACTGCGCCGGGCCGTGCCGGCTGCCTCTGGTAGGCTCCGGCGAATGCGACCGCTGTCGGCCGTCGAGCGCTTCTTCGAGCGCCTCTTCGAGCGACCGAGCGCGCGGATCTTTCGGGCTCGACTCCATCCCGTGCAGGTCCAGCGTGCGGTCGAGCGGGCGATGGAGCGCGAGCGCCGGGTCGAGGCCGGCCGGACGCTCGTGCCGGACCGCTTCACGGTTCGCGTCCATCCGATCGACCTCGCCGGCCTGGCGCCCGCCGAGGGCCTGCCGGTCGAGCTCGCGTCCGGGGCGCTCGCCTTCGCCCGACGCCACGGCTACGCGCTGGCCGGCCGACCGCGGGTGGCCGTCATCCCCGACCGGAGCGGCCATCCCGGCGAGGCCCAGGTGGAGGCCCGCTTCTCCGACCCGGCCGTGGGCCCCGATCTCGGCGAGGTGGAGGCCGCCGCCAGTCGGACCCGGGTGTTCGTCGTGCCGACCACCAGCGGACCGCGGGCGACCCTCGGCATCAGCGAGCCGAACCGCGCATCTCGTCGGATCGTCCACGACGGAGGCGCCCTCACCATCGGGCGGGCCGGGTCCAACGTCCTCGTCCTGGCCGATCCCCGGGCCTCGCGTCACCACGCTCGGCTCGTCGCCCGCGACGGCTTCCTCGTCCTGACGGACCTCGAATCGACGAACGGCACGCGGGTCAACGGCGACCCGATCCGCGAGCTGCCCATCGGGGCGGGCGACGAGATCCGGATCGGCGATTCGGTCATCCGAGTCGAGGCGATCGACGATGGCCTGGCCACCGACGCCGACGCCTGACCCATGGACCCCGTCGTCCTCTCGATCTGGATCCTGCGGCTCGTCTTCCTGGCCCTCCTGTACTGGTTCCTGTGGACCGTCGTCAGAACGCTGATGCGCGATCTCCGGGCCGCCGCCCGGGAGCCGGGCGCCGAGCTCGGCCGGCTGCTCGTCCTGGCATCGCCGGGTGGTGAGCCGGCGGTCGGTTCAGCCTTCTCGCTCGATGCCATGACGACCATGGGCCGGGACGTCAACAACACCATCGTCGTCGACGACGAGTACGCCTCCGGCAGCCATGCCGTCCTCACCTATCGCGGCCGGGCCTGGTACGTCGAGGACCTCGGCTCGACGAACGGCACGTTCGTCAACGGCGAGGCGGTCGACGGCATCGCCGCGATCGCCTTCGGCGACGAGCTGCAGCTCGGCAACGTCCGGCTCCGCCTCGAGCGGGCCCGCCGGTGACCGTCACCGTCGGCCCGCGGCTTCAGCCGCGCCTCCGGCATCGCGAGCTCGGCCTCCTGGTCATCGCCGTGTTCGCGATCACGATCGGAAGCGTCAGCCTGGCCCTCTCGCAGCGGCAAGCGGCCGGCGAGCCGCTCCTCGGCAACGGCGGCCCGCCGCTCGCGAGCGGGGTCGCGCTCGCCGTCTACCTCGGGGCCCTGTTCGTCGCACACGCGGTCCTCGTCCTGACCGGCCGGCGGACGGACGAGGTCCTCCTGCCGACGGTCGGCCTGCTCGGCGGCATCAGCCTCCTGCTCATGGAGCGCCTGCCCCAGGATCTCGCCGGCGGCCTGGGCCTGGGAACGACCCAGCTGGTCTGGCTGACGCTCTCGATCGCCGTCATCACGATGATCGCGGCGTTCATCCGGAGCGACGCCTGGCTCCGCCTCTACAAGTACACCTGGGCGGCGTTCGGGGTGGGCCTGCTGCTGCTCACCTTCGTCGCTGGACGCGAGGTCAATGGCCAGCGCCTGACCCTCGCAATCGGCCCCTTGAGCGGCCAGCCGTCGGAGCTCCTGAAGGTCATCCTCGTCATCTTCCTGGCCGGCTACCTGTCCGAGAACCGGGCGCTCCTCGTCGAGCAGTCAACCCGCGTGGGCCCGCTCCGGCTGCCACCCCTGCCGTACCTCGCGCCGATGGTCGCGATGTGGGCGATCGCCCTCTCGATCGTCGTCGTCCAGCGCGATCTGGGGGCGGCCCTGCTGTTCTTCGTGGTCTTCCTGCTCCTGCTCTATGTCACGACCGGGCGTGGCTCGTTCGTGGCCCTCGGGCTGGTGGCGTTTGTCGCCGGCGGGGCGGTGCTGTACGAGGTCGTGCCCCACGTCCGGACAAGGGTCGATATCTGGCTCGACCCCTTCGCGACCGCGAGCGGCGCCGGCTACCAGGTCGTCCAGGCCCTCCACGCCTTTGCCCGGGGCGGGATCCTGGGGACCGGCCTGGGCGCCGGCCTGCCCGAGGTCGGGAACCTGCCGCCCGGTGGGATCCCGGCCCTCCACACCGACTTCCCGTTGGCGGCCCTCGGCGAGGAACTCGGGCTCATCGGAGTGCTGGCGATCCTCGGGCTCTACCTCGTGGTCATCGAGCGGGGACTCCGGATCGCAGCTTCCGCGGCCGATGACTTCCGGGCGATCCTGGCCGCGGGGCTCAGCCTCGTCATCGGGGTCCAGGCCTTCATCATTGCGGCCGGGGTCCTGAAGCTCATCCCCCTCACCGGGATCACCCTGCCGTTCATCAGCTACGGCGGTTCCTCGCTCCTCACCAACGGCCTGGTCGTGGGGCTCCTCATCGCCCTGTCCGACCGCGGGGCGGAGCCGCCGCCGCCCCCGACGGCGGCGCGGGGCCTGCGGCGAATCCTGGATCGGGGGGCGCCGTGACCCTCGGCGGCTCCCTGGGCGGGACGGCCCAGCGCAATGCGGCCGGCGCACCGGTTCGGCGGCCGGGGATCGGGGCGACGCTCGGGCGGATCGGGCTGGCGATGGCCGTGGCCTTCGGAGCGCTCGCCGCGGGGGCCGGCTACTGGCAGGTCTGGCGGGCCTCCGAGCTGTCGTCGGCGCCGGATGACGCGGCGGTCATCGCGGCGAGCCGCAGGGTCGTCCGCGGCGAGATCACCGATCGCGACGGCGAACGCCTGGCCTGGAGCGCCGAGGACGAGAACGGCGAGCCGTACCGCGTCTACTTGTCGCGCTCGCTGTCGGGGGTCGTGGGCTACGCCTCGCGGGCCTACGGGACCGCGGGCCTGGAGCGTGCCTTCGACGCCGAGCTGTCGGGCGTGACGGCGGCCGACCCGGTCCAGGACCTGCTCAAGAAGTTCCGGACCGACCCGTCCGACCCGCAGGCCCTCCGGACAACGCTCGTGGCGAGCCTCCAACAGGCGGCGATCGGGGCGCTCGACGACGACAGCGGCGCGATCGTGATGCTGGACCCGCGGACCGGCGAGGTCCTCGTCCTGGCCTCGACCCCGGTCTACGATGCGTCGGGGATCGCCAACCCGGCGACCTCGACGGCGACGTTCCAGGCCCTCGTCGCCGACGACGTCGGGCGGCCGCTCCTGCCCCGCGCGACGCAGGGCCGCTACGTGCCGGGCTCGGTGTTCAAGATCGTGACGGCGATCGCGGCGCTCGGCTCCGGCGCCGTGGACGTGTCGACGACCTTCGAGGAGCAGCCGGCGGCCGAGGCGGACGGCCTGCTCGTGTCCGGCTTCCGCGTCCGGGACGGCCACCATTCCAAGACGGGGTCGCGGGCGGTCGACTTCATCGAGGCGACCGAGGTCTCGTGCAACCTCTGGTACGCCCTCGCCGGCCTCGAAACCGGCGGCGACCGCCTGGTCGACTGGGCGGCGCAGCTCGGCTTCGGCGAGCCGCTGCCGTTCGATCTGCCGACGGCGGCGTCGCAGGTGACCGGTGGCGACGGGCCGGCGCCGGGCGGGTTCCTCGACGACGTGGAGCTGGCGAGCGCGGCGTTCGGGCAGGGCGAGACGTTCGTGACGCCGCTGCAGATGGCGCTCGTGACCTCGGCCGTGGCCAACGCTGGGGTCATCATGCGACCGCACCTCGCGCTGTCGTTCACGGGCAAGGCCGGCACGACGACGATCTCGCCGGAGGAGTGGCGACGGGTCATGCCGGCCCGAATCGCGGACCAGATCACGGCGGCCATGGTCGAGGCAGTGAACGGGGACCTCGGGGTCGCCTACACGACCGGGGCCCAGGTGTCGGGCCTCACGGTCGCCGGCAAGTCGGGGACGGCAGAGCTGGGCGGGGAGGGGGAGCCCAACTCGTGGTTCATCGGCTTCGCCCCGGCCGACGATCCGCAGGTCGTCATCGCGGTCGTCGTGGAGCATGGCGGCCGGGGCGCCGCCCGGGCCGCGCCGATCGCGGGGACGCTGCTGGCGGCGTGGAAGGCCTGGGCTGGGCGGTGAGCCGGGATTCCGGGCCGGGTCAGGGCGCCGAGGGTCGCTCAGGCGCCAGCGCGGGCGGTCGGCGGCCGCTGCTGGAGCGGCTCGGCCTGGCCGGCATCGCGGTGGTGCTCGCGCTTCTGTTCGGCGGCGTCGCCGTCGCCTCGTGGGTCGGCGGCGAGCTCTTCCTCGCGGTGATGGCCGCCATCGGCGCGCTCATGACGGCCTGGGCCGGCGCGATCACGCTGTTCCGGGGTTGATCTCGGCGCCACCGGCGCTGGTGGAATCACGGCTCGCGGAGCGCCTCCGTCACCTCGTCGACCAATGCCTGCTGGGCCGGCGACGCTCCGTCGACATTGACCAGGACCGCGACCATGACGTTGTGCGCAACGACCCACGTATGGCTGTAGAAGCTATCGGTCATGAACCCGCAGGGGGCGCCATTGGGCCTCGTCCCGAACCACCCCGAGCCGGTGAAGTTGTGGTCGACCGCGTCGCGCGCCGCGACGCTCGGAAAGACGAGGACCTGGGCGATCTGCAGTCCCGGCGTCACCCACGTCTGCACGGGGTACCCGGGGCTGCATGCGTTGTCCTCGCCGAACGGCGGATCGATCGGGCTCCCGACCGGCGACAGCTCGAGATCGGTAACAATCGACGCGAGGCGGCGCATCGCATGGATCGTGCCGATTGGCGCCGTGCGGCTGACTGCGTCATCCGTCCACAGGACCTCCTCGACCACGAGCGCCGAGCGGCACGTGAGCGCGACGTCTTCCCGGCAATCGATCGCGCGCCGGTCATTGACGTGCACTCGCAGGATCACCGGCCCTTCGTCGAGGGGGTGGGTCCCGAGCACGGTCGGGAGAGCATCAAGACGTTCGAGCGGCGTCCGCGACAGGACCGGATTGAGGCATGGTTCGAGCGGTGACAGGGCGGCAGGACAGCTGCGAACGGCCTGAACGTGGAGGAGCCAGCCACCAATGAGGAACGGGCTGTCATCCACGGGGAATTGGTGGCCCAGTACGCCCTGTCGGAGCACGTACTCCGCGTCGATGCTCTGGGGAATCCCGTCTCGATACCGGTCTGCGACGCCGATCGTCGGGTCAGGGGCATCCGTCGCACGAGACGTATCGGTCGCCTGGGGCTGCGTCGCCGACGGGGGCACGGTGCCGCCCGTCGGCTCGGTCGCCGGCACCGCGACGGGGGGCAGCTGGCTGATAGCCGTGACGACGAGGGCTACGAGGAGAACGACTCCGGTGGCGGGTGCGGCGATGCCGAGCGACGCGAAAGACCGAGCTCTGACAGGCTGGAGCCCGGCTCGCCGTATGTCGACGGCTGCCTGCCTGACCTCGCCTTCGAACCACCGGCTGAGCAAGGCCGCGAGGCGCGTGTCCTCGACCTCGGTCTGCTGATCAGTCGTCAAGAAGGGCCTCCCGAAGACGTTGCAGGCCGACCCGGAGCTGCGAGCGGATCATGTTCTCGGATCGGTCGAGGGCGCGGGCGGCCTGGGGCACGGTCAGCCCGGCCATGTGATGGAGGACGACCGCGGCCCGCATTCGGGGCGGCAGACCGCGCAGCGCCTCGCGGATGGCGACGCTGTCGGCGGGACTGACGCGGGCCATCGGGACCTCGACGACGGCGCTCCGCAGCCCGAAGGTCCGCCGAAGGCGGCGGACGACCGGAAAGCCTCGCGGGTCTGGATCGTCAGCAGCCAGGATCGGAGCGAGCCGGGGTCCCGGAGCTGGTGGACGTTGCGGAACGCGATCTCGAACGTCGTCTGGACGAGGTCCTCGGCCTCGACGGCGTCGAAGGTGATCGCCCGCGCCGCGGCGAGGAGGATCGGTGCCTCCCGCTCGAACGCCGCGCCGAGGGCGACGGCGTCGAACGGCCTGGCGGACACCGCCGCTGGGCGGCCGGCGGTTTCGAGGTCGATCGTCGGCCGGTTCGACAGGGCGATCGCGATCACGTCCTTCCAGAGGGCTTCGGGGTCCGATCCGGGTGAGTCGGTCCCGGGACGCGGCCACACTCTGCCACGGTCGAACGGGGACGAGGCGCGAACGTCGCACTGGTGCCAGATGCCAGCGGAGCTGGCGGCCATCGCCGCCAAACGACGAACGTGGCGACCAGCTGGGCTTGCTCCGACGTCGATTGGCGCTCCACGCCGCCAATCGGCAGCCAGAGTTCTCTCGGCTGTCCGCCGTCGGCGGTTCCGACATCGTTTGGCGGTGGAGCCCGCCACGGGCGGCCAGGCCAGCAGGCGCGTGTGTCGACCTCGCCGTGACCCGCGGGCGGCTACGTCGGCCGTCACACCGAGAACCTATCTGGCGTCCCCGGCGTACCATCCAACGACGCCACGCCCGGACGCGGCGCGGCCACCCCAATACCCCGACCCGAGGAAGACGGATGACCAAGATCCAGGAGACGGGCGACCGCGTTCTGGCGAACGTCGAGCGGGTGATCGTCGGCAAGCACCGCGAGGTCCGCCTCGCCCTTGTCGCGCTCCTGTGTCGCGGCCACCTCCTCATCGAAGACGTCCCCGGCACCGGCAAGACGGTCCTCGCCAAGGCCATCGCCAAGAGCCTCGGCTGCACCTTCCGACGGATCCAGTTCACCCCGGACCTCCTGCCGTCCGACGTCACCGGCCTCTCGATCTACAATCAGAAGACCCAGGAATTCGAGTTCCGGCCGGGGCCGATCATGAGCCAGGTCGTGCTCGCCGACGAGATCAACCGGGCCACCCCCAAGACCCAGTCCAGCCTCCTCGAGTGCATGGAGGAGCGCCAGGCCACGATCGACGGCGTGACCCACCCGATGCCCGACCCGTTCCTCGTCATCGCGACCCAGAACCCGATCGAGTACGAGGGCACGTTCGCCCTGCCGGAGGCCCAGCTGGACCGGTTCATGCTCCGGATCAAGCTGGGCTACCCCCAGTCGGTCGAGGAGATCGTGATCCTCGACGAGCAGAAGCGGCACCACCCGATCGACGAGCTCGACGTCGTCTGCTCGGTCGATGAGCTTCGCGAGATGCAGGAGGCGGTCCGCGAGATCTACGTGGACCCCAGCGTGGCCGAGTACATCGTCCGCCTGGTTGGGGCGACCCGGACCCACCCCGACGTCTATCTCGGCGCCTCGCCCCGCGGCTCGATCGCCCTGTACCGGGCCGGCCAGGCCCTGGCCGGATTGCTGGGCCGGGACTATGTCCTGCCCGACGATGTGAAGGCCCTGGCCGAGGCCGCCCTCGCCCATCGGCTCATCATCAAGACCAGCTCCTCGATCCACGACATCCACCCGGCCCAGGTCGTCGCGGAGCTCATGGAGACGACCCCGGTCGAGGGCATCACGCCGACCGGCTCCGGCGGTTCGGCGCGGTCGGGCGGCCCACGCGAGGTCGCCGCCCGACCCTCGGCGACCGAGGCCTGATCGAAGACCGGGCGAGGCCGACGTGTCGCGGCTGCTGCGTCGAATCCAGCTCGTCGTCCTCGGCCTGGTGCTGGTCGTGGCCGCGTTCTCGACCGGCCTGCCGTTCCTGTTCTACCTCGTCTACCTGGCGATCCTGGTCATCGGCGGCGCCTACGTCCTGACTCGCCTTGGCCTGTCCGACCTGGAGGCCGGCTACGCCGTCAACCAGCTGTCCGGCCACGTCGGCGATCGGCTGCGGGTCACCTACACCCTCCGCAACACCAGCCGCATCCCGAAGTTCTGGCTGGAGGTCCACAACCCGACCTCGCTGCCGGCAGGCCTGCCGGGGCGCGCGATCTCGCTCGGTCCCGAGACCGAGCGGTCGTGGCTGGTCCGGACGCCGCTCGTCCGGCGCGGTCACTTCCGGGTTGAGCCGCTCCAGATCCGGACCGGCGACCCGTTCGGGTTCTTCGAGTCCTCGGCCGCGGTGGGCACGGGCCTGACCGTCGTGGTGTATCCGCGGATCGAGGCCCTGCCGCTCTGGAGGCTGCCGGCGGCCAACATCGACGGCAGTCACGCCATGCCCGAGCGAACACTCCAGACCTCACCTCTCGCGACGACCGTCCGACCCTGGGCCCCGGGCGACGCCTTCAACCGGATCCACTGGAAGTCGACCGCCCGGCACGGCGAGATCCAGGTCAAGGAGTTCGACCTCGAGCAGACGGCCGACGCCTGGATCGTTCTCGACCTCGATCGGTCCGGCCAGCTCGGGCGGGGCGACGAATCGACGGTCGAGGTCGCCGTCCGGGCCGCGGCCTCGATCGCCGACAAGGCCATTCGCGAGAACCGCGCGGTGGGCCTGACGGTCAGCGCCCACCGCCTGGCCCAGCTGCCGCCCGACCGCGGCGGCCGCCAGCACCTCAAGATCATGCAGCTCCTCGCCGCGGTCGATGGCGACGGCACCTCACCCCTGTCCGAGGCCCTCGTCGCGACCGTGCCCCGGATCCGGCGGGGGATGACCGCGGTCATCATCACCCCGTCCCTGGAGCGGGACTGGGTCAAGCCGATCGCCGCGCTCCGGGCCCGCGGCGTCGCCTGCGTCGTCGTCAGCTTCGACGCCGGCGAGTTCGAGCGGTACGCGCCGGACGAGGGGCCGCACCAGCCGTGGGTCTCGATCGACCCGGCCGCGACACCGCGGGCGGCGCCAGGGCCGCTCGACCCGGTGGCGGACGCGGCCCGGGCGCAACGGATCAGGGCGCTCCGGCATGCCCTGTCGGAGTTCGACGTCACCGTGTACACGGCGCGTCCCGGGGTCGCCCTCGGCCAGGTCCTCGTGTCATGAGCGACGCGAGGCGCGAGCCGGGCGCGGTCCGCGGCAGCCCCGGAGCCCGCCAGCCCGGCGATGTGCCCGGCCGGCGCGTCCGCCTCCCCGACGATCAGGAGCCGACGGATGCCACGAGCTTGCTCATGCCGTGGCTGCCGAACCTCCCGTTCCGGCCGGCCGAGGGCTGGCTGGCCCTCGCCTGCGTCGTCGTCATCGTCACCAGCCTGGCCTGGTCGATCGACGACGCTCGCTGGGTCCTGGGTGCCGGCGAGCTGACCGACTTCCTGCCGCTCGTCGGCCTGGCCGGGATCCTCGTCGGCTTCGGCGGCCCCAAGCTGGGCTGGGGTCGCTGGACGACCCACTTCATCGGCGTCGGCTTCGCCGCGATCGTGATCCCGATCATCGCCGGCGGGATCGTCCTCGGCGACTCGGTGACCGGCTGGGGGGCGGCCGAGCTGACGGCTCGCTACCGCGAGGCGGCGCGGGTGGTCTATCGGGTGTGGATCGACCTGGCGATCGATGGTCGACCGCTGACCACCCAGTACGGCCACTACTTCATCGCCTTCGGGACGATCGTGTGGGCGACCGGCCAGTTCGCGGCGTACGCGGTCTTCGGTCACCACCGGGCCCTCGACGCGGTCGTTGTCACGGGCCTGGTGCTGCTGGCCAACATGGCCCTGACCCAGAACGACCAGCTCCATCTCATCGTCATCTTCTCGATCGGGGCGCTCGGCCTGCTGGCCCGCTCGCATGCCTACGAGGAGCGGCTGACATGGCTGCGGCGGCGGATCGGCGACCCCGCGACCGTGGCTAGCCTGTACCTCCGTGGCAGCACCGCCTTCATCGGCGGGGCGGTGCTGGGCTCACTCGTGCTCACCACGACCGCTTCCTCGGCGCCGCTCCAGGGCCTGTGGCGGGACGTTCCGGCGAGCCTCGTCGAGTTCAGCCAGTGGCTCCAGCGCTACGTCCCGCTGGGCGGCGATTCCCGCAACCCCGGGATCGTCACCTTCGGCGATGAAGCCCTGATCACCGGATCCTGGAACGCCAGCGACGGCGTCGCGTTCCGGGCCCAGCTGCCGGCCGCCGAGACGGAGCGGTTCTACTGGCAGGCCGGCGTGTACTCCAACTTCGAGCTGACCGCCTGGACCGTCGGCACGACCCGGACGATCACCCGCGCCGCGGGAGCGGCACTCCTCACGGGCACGCCCGATGATGTCGCCGGCGTGGCCGGGGTCCGACAGGTCGAGGTGGTCATCAGCCCGGAGGCCGCGAACCTCAGAACGGTCGTCCTGAGCCCCCTGACGATCGAGACGATCGACCGGGCTGCGACCGTCAAGATCACAGGGCCGGGCGCCTACTTCGCGTCCGTGAAGGTCGACTCGACCGACCGCTACGAGATCACGGCCCTCGTCCCGGTGATCGGCAATGACGAGGGTGCAACGACCGCCAACCGGCTTCGCGTCGCCAGCCGCGAGTATCCGGCCGAGATCGAACGGCTGTACCTCGCGGTCCCGGCCGGCTCGATCGGGCCGGATGCGTCCGAGCTCCTGGATTCGATCCTCGAGCGGGTCCCGGCCGACAACCCCTACGACATCGCCGCGACGATGGAGACGTACCTCCGGAGCGGCCGCAACTTCCGCTACGACACCAACGTCCAGGACGAGGCCCAGGGCAACTGCCTGGGTGTCTCGACGGTCGAATGCTTCGCCCGGATTCGGGCCGGCTACTGCCAGTACTACGCCAGCACGATGGCGATCCTGCTGCGCGAGCTCGGCATCCCGACCCGCCTGGTCCAGGGCTTCCTGCCGGGTGACCGCGATGTCAGCGGCCTCGAGGTCGTTCGGAACGCGGGCGCCCACGCCTGGGTCCAGGTCTACTTCCCGGGCTACGGCTGGGTGGACTTCGACCCGACCGGCGGCAACGTCGCCCAGCGGGGTCCGCTGCCGTCCGGGCCGCCGGCGAGCCCGACGCCGCGGCCGTCGTTCAGCTTCGGGACCGGCGGACCCCTCGAATCGGACCCCGAGATCAACCCGAACCCCCTGGGGCCGGATGGCAGCTCGGGCTCAACGACATCCCAACCGGGTCCCGGACCGTTCATTGCCATCGCCGTGCTGCTGGTCGTGGGGGCGCTGGCACTCGGCTTCGCCGCCTGGCGACGGGGGCCGCGGGCGATCCATCCGGATCGGGCATGGGGCTCGATCGGCCGGCTGGCCGCCCGGTTCGGCTTCGGGCCGCGGCCGTCACAGACGGTCTATGAGTACGCCGGGGCCCTTGGCGACGTCCTGCCGACGGCGCGGCCGGAGCTGCGGACCGTCGCCAACGCCAAGGTCGAGATCGCCTACGGCCGGCGCGAGCTCTCGACCGATCGGCTCCGGGCCGTGGCCGAGGCCCACCGGCGGCTCCGGATCCGGCTGCTCCGGCTGGCCTTCCGCCGCCCGCGGCGACCGGGTCGCCGAGGCCAGGGCTAGGGGCCGCCGCAGTCGTCGAACGTCGGCGCTACAGGGCTCCGCTCCCGGTCCGTGCCGCCTCCTCCGCCCGGACCGCTGCGTCGTCGAGCGGAGCGAGGTGGTCGGTCAGGTTGTGAGCCCGGAGGCGCGGCCGGCCGGCCCGGAACTCGACGACGGTGATCCCGCACAGGGCGAAGGGCAGGCTCCAGAACCGGGCCAGGGGCAGGTCCAGGAGGGCCAGGAGCACGACCTTGAAGACGCCGTCGTGGGCCACGAGGAGGGTCCAGGGGTCGGTCGAATCGGCGTCGCCGTAGCCCAGGACATGGGATCGGAAGCCCGGCGTCGTCTCGAGTCGCTCGGCCATCCGGCCGAGGACGCCGCGCAGCGCGACGCGGACCCGGGCGTCGACCTCGGGCAGGGATTCTCCGCCGGGCGCCCAGGACGCCAGCGGGTCGCGTCGCCAGCCGGCGATGCGGTCGGGCCAGCGGCGCTCGATCTCGGCCACCGGCAGGCCCTCCCACTCGCCCTGGCCGATCTCGAGCAGGCCCGCCTCCGGTCGCAGCGGGACGGGCGGCCCGTCGGTCGGGACAGCGGCGGCCACGAGCGTGGCGGTCTCCGCCGTCCGGGCGAGGGGCGAATGGACGATCTCGCCGGGCGGCCCGAGGGGGATGGGCAGCGTCGGCGGCCGGCGCGGATCGGCGAGCCGGGCCGCGGCGAGCTCGGCCTGGCGGCGGCCGGCCGCCGACAGCGGTGGGTCGGCCTGGCCCTGGAAGCGACCCTCGGCGATCCAGGTCGATTCGCCGTGCCGGAGGAGAACCACGGCGCCGTGGAGCCCGGCCGGGGCGATGGCCTCGCCCGCGTCGCCGGGGGAGCGCGACCCCGGTGAGCCCGGTGAGCCCGGCGAGCCCGGCGAGTCCGGCGAGCTCAGCGGTCGCCTCCCAGGCGGATCGTCCAGACGTCGATGATCGCCTCGTGGTCGCGAATCTCCCGGGCGACCGCGTCCGGGACATCGTCGTCGAGGGCCAGGATCATCAGCGCGTCCTGGCGCGGCGCCGAGCGCGCCAGGTGCATAGCCGCGATGTTGACGTCGGCCGCCCCCAGCGTCCCGCCGATCCGGCCGATCATCCCCGGGCGGTCGTGGTGCTGGGTGATGAGCATGACGTCGACCGGCTCCATGTCCAGGCGGTAGTCATTGAGCCGGACGAGTCGTGGGTCGCCATTCGCGAGCGTGCCGCCGACGGCGACCTCGCGGCCCTCGACCTCGCCGGACAGGGTCACGAGAGCGCTGAACGAGCCGGCGTCGGGGGTCCGGCGCTCGACGACGGTGATCCCCCGTGACCTGGCCAGGAGGCCGGCGTTCACGAGGTTGACCCGCTCCGTCGTGACCGTCTCCAGGAGGCCGCGAAGGACGGCCGCGGTGATCGGGGCGGGGTCGTAGGCGGCCGGCTCGCCGGCGACCTCGAGGGTCAGGGTCCGCGCCCCGCCGCGGGCGAACTGGGCGAAGAAGCGGCCCAGGATCTCGGCCAGCGGCAGGAACGGCCCGATCGCCTGGGCCGCCTCGGGACCCAGGAGCGGGGCGTTCACGGCGTAGCGGGCGCTCCGACCGGCGAGGATGTCGAGGACCTGGTCGGCGACTTCCTCGGCGACCGCGACCTGGGCCTCGGCGGTCGAGGCGCCGAGGTGCGGGGTGAGGACGGTGTTGGGCGCGTCGAGAAGCGGTGAACCGGCAGGCGGCTCGGCGTCGAAGACGTCGATGCCGGCGCCGCCGAGGTGGCCGGACCGGAGGGCCTCCGCGACGGCCGCCTCGTCCACGATCCCGCCGCGGGCGACGTTGAGGATGAAGGCGCCTGGGCGGAGCTTCGCGATCGCGGCAGCACCGATGAGACCGCGCGTCGCGCGCGTCAGCGGCACGTGGACGGTGACCGCGTCCGACCGGCTGAGGAGCCGATCGAGGTCGACGAGCTCGACCCCGTGGATCGCCGCCTGCTCGGCGGTGACGTAGGGATCCACGCCCAGGATCGCCATCTCGAGCCCCCGGGCACGATCGGCGATGGCCATCCCGATCTTGCCCAGGCCGATGATCCCGAGCGTCCGACCGCGGAGCTCGACGCCCTGGAACTGGGCCCGCCTCCATTCGCCGCGCCGGACCGAGGCGTCGGCCGGGGCGATCCGCCGGGCGAGGGCGAGGAGGAGGGCGAGGGTGTGCTCGGCGGCCGCGATCGTGTTGCCGGTCGGGGCATTGACGACGGTGATCCCGAGCCGCGTGGCGGCCTCGAGGTCGACGTTGTCGACCCCGACCCCGGCCCGGCCCACGACCTGGAGCCGGGTCCCGGCCTCCAGCAGCGCGGCATCGACCTGGACCTGGCTCCGCACGACGAGGGCGTCGAAGCCGGGGATGACCGAGCGGTACTCGTCCGGCGAGCGCCCGACGAGCTCGTCGACGGCATGGGCGGCCCGAAGCTTCGCCAGCCCCTCCGGGGCGATGGGTTCGGCGACCAGGATCCTCATGCCCCGGCGGCGACGGCCGGCTGGGCGGCTCCGGCGGTGCGGGCCGCCGCGAGGGCCGCTGCCTGGGCCGCCGCGACGGCGGTCCCGACCTCGACCGCCCGACCGACCTCGAGCGAAACGGCTTCCAGGGTGGCGATCGCCCCGAGGATCTCGTCGACGGTCACCGAGCCCAGGTGGCCGACCCGAAAGATGCGACCGGCGAGCTTGCCCTGGCCGCCGGCCAGGACGACGCCGCGGCGCTTGACCTCGCCGTTGAAGGCCTTCCAGTCGAGGCCCTCCGGGATCCAGGCCGCGGTCACGGTCAGCGAGCGGTCGGCGGGATCGGCGAAGAGCTCGAAGCCGAGGGTCTCGAGGCCGGCCCGTGTTGCCGCGGCACAGGCGCGGTGGCGGGCGAAGACGTTCTCGGCGCCCTCGGCGGCCATGAGCTTGAGGCCCTCGTCGACCTGGAAGACGACGGCGATCGCCGGGGTCCAGGGCGTCTGGCCCTCGGCCGCGCTGTCGCGGTGCTTCCGGAGGTCGAGGTAGAAGCGCGGCATCCGGGCGGTCTCCATGGCCGCCCAGGCGCGCTCGCTGGCGGCCACCATGGCCAGGCCGGGGGCCGCCATCCAGGCCTTCTGGGAGCCGGTGACCACGACATCGCAGCCCCAGTCGTCCATGGCGAACGGGACGGCGCCGAGGGCGGAGACGCTGTCGACGAGGATGAGCGCCTCGGGGGCCTCCTCGCGGATCGCCGCGGCGAGGGCCGGGATCGGGTTCATGACCCCGGTCGAGGTCTCGTTATGGGTCAGGAGGACGGCCTTGTACGCGCCGCCGCGGAGGCGCTCGCGGACCTCGTCCGGACGGGCGGCGTGGCCCCATTCGGCGCTCATCCTGTCGACGTCGGCGCCGTAGACCTCGGCGATCTTGGCGAATCGGTCGCCGAAGGCCCCGATCGAGACTCCCAGGACGCGGTCACCGGGCGAGAGGACGTTGACGACGGCCGCCTCGAGGCCGCCGGTCCCGGCGCAGGACAGGACCGCGATCTCGCTCTGCGTCCCGAAGTAGGGCCGCATCCCGTCGCGGATCCGGCCGAGCATCGCCGCGAACTCGGGGCCGCGGTGGTTGATCATCTGGCGCGCGCCGGCCTCGCGCACGCTGGGCGGCAGGGACGTCGGGCCGGGGATCCGGAGGTTCGGCTCGAAGCGGGTCACGGTCGGGTCTCCAGGGGGGTCTCGAGGCAGGGTCGATGGTCGCACGCGGCGGCCGAGCCTGCAGGCGGACGCAGGGCCGGGGGGCCTCGCCGCCCCGCCGCCCCCCGCCGCCCGCACGGGCACGTCAGCTGCTCGATTTGCCTGAGCGTCGCATCATGGGTCGCTCGCCCGTCGAGACACGGACCATGCCCGGACCGACCACGACACGCCCTTCGCGTGCGCCGCAACCCTGGATGACGCCGCCGCCGCCGCGTCGGCGCCGGCGCGTCCTGCGCGTGGTCGGGGCGATGGGGCTCGCTCTCGCCGTCGTCGGGACGACGGCGATCTGGACGGACGCCTTCGGCGCCGGGGATCGCTGGGAGCGGCTCCTGGAGAAGGTCGACCGCTTCATCGCCGGGCCCGTGCCGGATCGCACGTCCGTGCCCACGGTCGTGGTCACGCCCAGCCCGACGGCCCGGCCCACGGCGCGACCCACGCGAGCGCCGACGCTCCCGCCCGAAGCGACACCCACGCCGGAGCCCACCCCCGAACCGACCCCGGCCCGTGTCCCGGTCGACGTCGTCATTGCCGGGGACCCCAACGCGGTCTTCTCCCACGAGATCAAGGACACGTGGTGCGCGCCGGCCGGGATCACGATCGTCCTCGCCATGCACGGCCAGGTCGCGGCCGGCGACGAGATCCAGCGCGAGATCGCCGGCCGGGTCCACGAGTTCGAGAGCTACGACGACAGCCACAACGGCGGCTGGGGTCCTGCCGCGATGTCGGAGGCGCTCGCCGCATATGGCGTGCCGGGCTACGAGGTCCGCGCCTACGAGACCCGCGAGGACGCCCTGCGGGGATCGGCGGTCGCGATCGAGGCGACCGGGGCGCCAGTCGTGCTCCTGGCCTGGCGCGGCGCGCACACCTGGGTCATGAGCGGCTTCCGGGCCGACGCCGATCCCGCGATCTTTCCCGACGCGGTCGTCAGCGGGGCCTACGTGCTCGATCCGTGGTATCCGTGGGTCTCCTCGATCTGGGGCGCCTCGGACCCGCCGGGCACGTTCCAGGACGGGGCGGAGATGGTCCGCAACTTCCTGCCGTGGAAACGCCCCGAGGGCAAGTACCCCGACCGTGACGGACGATTCATCGTGATGATCCCGACGCTGCCGTTGAGCTCCGGCGGGTAGAGTCCGGCGCTTCGGGCCGGGTGCCTCGGGCCCCGGCGCCTTCGGGCCAGCGCTTCGGGCCCCGGCGCTTCCGGCCTTGCCCTGCAGGCAAGATTCGGCGCCGAACGGGCCTGCGACCCGAGGTTTCGGGCGCGCCGAGCGTCGCAGCGCGCTGCCTTGTCCCGGAGTCATCGAATCGTGCTTCGCGCCGTTCGGCGGACGTCGCGGCGAGGCCTCCCGCACGGATCCGTGACCCTCGGACATCGAAGCCTCAGCTAGAGTCTCCGTGGCCGCCCGCGACACGGCTCTCGGGCCCCCCCGCTCAGATTCCTGTGACTGCCAATCAACTCCGGGCCGGCGGGTCGGGGCCCTCAGGCGGCGCCGGCCCCGATCCGGCGGACACGCGGCACGAGGAACACCACCAGCAGGGCCACCTTGACCGCGCCGCCGGCGGCCGCGGCCAGGGGGATCGCGACGATCCCGACCGGGCCGGCAAGGGCGAGGCCAACAGCCACGATCGTGACGAACCCCACGATCGAGGCGATCACCTGGAGGATCGTGTTGTGGGTCGCGTAGAGGGCCCGTGACAGCGGGTAGGACAGGGAGTCGAGCGGGATCGCCAGGGCGTAGGCGGTGAGGACCGTGGCCGTTCGGTCCACGTCGTCCGGTCCGAACTCACCGCCCCCCACGAGGATGTCGACGAGCGGGTGGGCGAGCGTGGCGAGGACGATCGCGGCGAGGATCGTGAGCCCGCCGATCGTGATGACGTTCCGGCGCAGGATCGCCCGGAACGCGGCCCCGTCGTTCGCGCCCCAGGCCGCAGCCAGCGACGGGAACACGGCCAGCGAGAACGACACCCCGATGAGGCTCACGGGGACGACCTGGTAGTCGGAGGCGAAGTTGAAGGAGGTGATCGCCCCGACCCCGAACGACGAGCCGAGGTTCGTGAAGAAGGTCAGGGTCAACGGATCGATCGGGTGGCTGACCATCCGGGGCAGCATCAGCCGCACGAACTCGCGGAACGGCGCGGTCCGGACGGCCAGGCGTGGCCGGATCCGGAACGGCGTCCGCCGCAGCCCGACGGTGCGGATCCCAAGGTGGGCGAGTGCGCCCGCGACCGCCCCGAATGCCGTGGCGTGGATCCCGTAGCGCTCGCCTCCGATAACCGTCCCCAGGACGATTCCGCCGGTGTAGAGGATCGGGGCGAGGGCGTAGAACAGGAACCGCTGGTGGGCGACGAGGACCTCGCCGACCGCGATCGAGGCGGCGAACAGGACCGCGGTGATGCACATGATCCGGAACAGCTCGACGTAGAGCTGCCGCGTCGCGGCGTCGAAGGACGGGGCGACGACATCGACCGTCCAGGGCGCGATTACGAACAGGCCCAGGACGACGACCGACATCACCAGCACGGCGACGGTCAGGACCGTACGGCCGAAGTCGTGGGCCGCCGCCTCGTCGCGCAGCCGGAGGCTGTTGAAGATCGGCACGAATGGCGCCGTGAGCCCGGCCGCGACGAGGACGTCGAGGGCGATCTCGGGGATCCGGAAGGCCGCGTTGTAGGCATCGAGCTCGGGGCCGCCGCCGAACGTCGTCGCGAGGGCCCGGTTCCGAATGACGCCCATCGCGAAGTAGCCGAAGGTCAGCGTCGACAGGACCAGGGCGCCGCGCGGGAAGACGCGGTCGACGAGCGCGCGGACGATGGTCACGGCGTCATCGACGGATGGGCAAGGCGTCGCGCCGTGCGGATGCCGATGTCGACGGGACGGGACGGTGCACCGGCAAACGGTGACACATCGATGTTGGTCCGGCCGATACGCTGGACCGGCCGCCGAACGGGCGGGGACGGCCACAGGGAGTGACATGACGATCGAACCGATCCGCGCACCGGACTCCTCATCGGCCGAGGGCATGGCGGCGTGGCGGGTCCTCGGCGACGGGGCGACGACGTTCTACGCCACGCCGTCGTTCGCGGCGAGCGCTGGGCTCATCGATGGCATCGCGGGGATTGCCGGCGTTGGCGAGGGCGTCGGCGACGGCGTCGACGTCGACCTCCGGTCGGATGGCGTCACCGTTCGGCCGATCACTGCCAAGGACCGCAGCTGAGCGTGGCAGATTCATCGCCCGCCCAGGGCGCCCTGGCCCGTGCCGCCGCCGCGGTCCCACCGCCGGGGCTGCTGCTCATCTCGATCGTCTCGATCCAGCTCGGGGCGGCGGTCGCGGTCGACCTCTTCCCGGTTCTCGGCCCCGTCGCCACGGCGTTCCTGCGCCTCGCCTTCTCGGCTGCGCTCCTGCTCGCAGCGACTCGGCCCACGATCGGCCCGGGCGTACGCCGACATGTGGGCGCGTTGCTGCTCTACGGGGCAATCCTCGGCGTCATGAACCTGTCCTTCTACGGGTCCATCTCCCGCATCCCGCTCGGCATCGCGGTTGCCATCGAGTTCGTCGGGCCGCTGGGGTTGGCCGTCGTCACCTCGCGACGGCCCCGCGACTTCGCCTGGATCGCCCTCGCGGTGCTCGGTATCGTGCTGCTGACGCCGCAGATCGGCAGCGAGCTCGATCCGCTCGGCGTCGTGCTGGCCGGCGCCGCCGGGCTGTGCTGGGCCGGCTTTGCCGTGATGAGCCAGCGCATCGGCAAGGCCATGCCCGGGAACTCGGGGCTGGCCATCGCGATGCTGGTGGCGGCGGTGGTGGTGTTGCCCGTCGAGCTGGCAGTCGGCGGACTGGCTGGGCTCACCCCGGGCCTGCTGGCCGCGGCAATCGCCGTCGCCGTCCTGTCGACCGCGTTGCCGTGGTCGCTCGAGTTCGAGGCCCTGAAACGGATGACGGCGCGCAGCTACGGCATCCTCGTGACCCTGGAGCCGGCCGTGGCCGCGGCGGTCGGGGCCATCCTGCTCGGCCAGGCTGTCGGAGTGCAGGGACTGCTCGCCATCGTCTGCGTCACGGCGGCGGCCCTGGGCGTGACTGTCAGCGACAGGCGAGACTCGGGCGACTAGCGGTCCCGGCCCGCGGCCAGCATGCCCATCCCCGGATTCGCAGCGCGGCGACCTCGCTTGGCGCCCTCGTCGGCTAGCTTCTCGCGTCGCGCTTCTCGGTCTCGGCGATCCTCCTGCGGCTGGCCTCGCGAGCCTTGAGCACCGCATCGCCGGTCCGCATGCTGACCGACGGCGCGGGGAATGGGTTGCGGGGCGTGTTGCCGTCCGCGCGGGCGGCGTCGCGCGCCGTGGCCCGACGCTTCATCCGCTCCCCGATCGTGGCCTCGTAGCCCTGGTCGGTCGGGAGGTAGTAGCGGCGCGCGGCCAGCTGGTCGGGCAGATACTGCTGGTCGACGTCGGCGCCTTCGAAGTCGTGCGGGTAGCGATAGCCGACACCGATGCCGTGGTGCTTCATCCGCCGGTCGCCGGCGTTCCGGAGGTGGAACGGCACCGGCAACGAGCCGTGCTCGGCGACATCGGCCGCGGCGGCCCAGTAGGCCCCGCCGGCCCGGTTCGACTTCGGGGCGGTCGCGATGTAGGCCGTCGCCTGGGCGAGGGCGTACTGCGCCTCCGGCAGGCCCACGTGATCGAGCGCCTGGGCCGCCGCGACGGCGACCTGGAGGGCCCGCGGGTCGGCGTTGCCGACGTCCTCGGAGGCGCTGATGATCAGGCGCCGGGCGATGAACCGGGGGTCCTCGCCGGCCGCGATCATGGCCGCGAGCCAGTAGAGCGAGGCGTCGGGATCGTTGCCGCGGAGGCTCTTGATGAACGCCGATACGGTGTCGTAGTGGCCGTCGCCGGCGCGGTCGTAGGCGAGGATGCGCTGCTGGGCCGCCTCCTCGACGTCGATCAGGCTGGGCGAGACCCGGCCGTCGCCGTCCCGCCGGTCGGCGGCCTCGGCCAGGGCGGCCGACCCCTCGAGGACGTTGAGCGCCGTCCGGGCGTCGCCGCCGGAGATCGAGACGAGATGCTCGAAGGCCTCGTCGCCGAGGACCACGCCACCGCGGGGGCCGAGCTCGCCGGCGAGGCCCCGTTCCGCGTCCGCGAGGGCGCGCCGGAGGACGGTGGCGACGTCCGCGTCCGAGAGCGGCTCCAGGCGCCAGACACGAAGCCGCGAGAGGAGGGCCGAGTTGACCTCGAAGTAGGGGTTCTCGGTCGTCGCCCCGACGAGGGTGATCGTGCCGTCCTCGACGTGCGGCAGGAGGGCATCCTGCTGGGCCTTGTTGAAGCGGTGGATCTCGTCGATGAGGAGGACGGTCCGCTGGCCGTTGAGGGCCAGCCGCTCCTGGGCTTCGGCGATGGTCGAGCGGACCTCGGCGACGCCGGACATGACCGCCGACAGGGTCGCGAACTCCGCGCCGACGGCGGCCGCCAGGAGGCGAGCCAGCGATGTCTTGCCGGTGCCCGGCGGACCCCACAGAAGAAGCGAGGCAAGGTGGCCGCGGGCCACGCCGCGGCTGAGCGGCCCCGTCTCGCCGACGAGGTGCTCCTGGCCCACGAACTCCTCGAGCGTCCGTGGGCGCATGCGTGCGGCCAGCGGCTGGCGCTCGGGCGGCGGCTTGAAGAGGGCCTCGGGGCGGGCGCCGGCGAGGCGGCGGGTCGGCGGCATGCCGCGAGTCTAGGCTCCTCGTCGATCTGGAACAGGCCGCCAGAATGGCACGCTCCGCGCGGCGCGCGGGCCTCGTCAAGGCACGATCGCGATCCTTGCGACCTCGTCACCGCGCCGGGTCGGGGCGGCAACCCACAGGGCTCCCTCGGCCCACGCCACGCCGAAGGCGCCGGGATAGTCGAACACCGTGGCGACGCTCGTGATCGGGTTGATTCGGGCGACGCCCCAGGTTTCGAGATCGATCGGCCGGTCGTCATTCGATGCGGCGTACTGGCTCGCCCAGATCGATCCGCCCCCGGCAGCGACCGCCCACGTCCGGAGCGGCAGCTCAATCGTCACTGCCGAGTTTGTGGCGGGATCGATCCGGCCGACCGAACGCCCAACGTTGTTCGCTGTCCACACCGCGCCGTCGGCGACGACGACGTTCTCGACACACATGCCGCAGAGCGCGTGGGGGCCGCGGTCGCCGAGGCGGATCGTGGCGACGATGGCGCTGGAAATGGGATCGATACGAACGACGGAGTCGTTGCGGTGCTGGACCACCCAGACAGCGCCGAGCCCAACCGCAATCCCTGTCGGCTTCGACACCGCAATCATGGTACCGGCCGATCCCGCCTCGAGATCCACTGGCACGACGGCGTCTCCGTCGAACGACGCGACCCACAGTGTCGTGCCGTCAAGGGCCAGGGCGTACGGAACAACCCCGACCGTGATCGATTTCACGACGGCGTCCGAGTCGGGGTCGATCCGCCCGACGGCCTTGGCAGCCGCCTGGGCCACCCAGATTCCGGCCTCGCCGGCGACCACCGAATGGGGATCGGACCGCAGGCCGTCGACCGCCCCGGGGTCACCCACGTCGATCGACGCGACGACATCGCCAGTCGTCCCGTCGACGCGGACCACTGTGCCGGCATCCTCCACCGGGAACCACAGTGACCCGGCCAAGGATGTGCTGTATTGGGTCGTCGCGCCTCCCAGCGCGACCCGCGAGGTCGTCGACCCGAGCCCGTCCACGACCGGCAGCAACGGCGTGGGTGCCGGTCCCTCGAGCCGCTCCAGCTGGCCCTGGCAGCACACGGCACCATCGACCAGCTGCTCGACCTCGAGCGACCCGGAGCCCGTGAAGACCATCCGGAAGGTCGTGGCGAGGCACATCCAGGGGTGGTAAACGATTGCCTCGTCGAACGCGAAGCGCCCACCTTCGACGCTTGTGAGCGTCAGCTCCGACGCACACAGCACGGAGCCGCTGGCCGGATCCTCGTACTCCAGGTCTCCGCATGTCGTCCCCGGGCCGGTGCAGTCGTCGAACGCCAGGCGAACCGGGTACGCGGTGGTCGGATCGCGCAACTCCCCGACCCAGGTCCCGTCCAGCGCCTCGGGGTCGTTGGTCGAAGTCGGCGTCGAGGCGGGCGCGCTCTGGGTTGGGTCGGGGGTCGCGCCGGGCGAGCGCGACGCGTCGCCACAGCCTTCGGCAAGCACGGCGATGAGCAAACCGGCGATGAGGCGGCGCCGTGCCAGGGCAGGCGAGTGAACGTCGGGGACCATGTCGCTCCTCCACCTTCGGCGCTGTTCCGGCGCGTCAAGAACTAGGGGCGGCCGGGGACGCCCCCGTTCAATCGACCGGCCCGATCTCAACGAGAGACGTCCGGTCGGCGAACCAGAGGTCGCCGTCCAGCGCGGCGAGGACGTGACGGGCGATCCCGTCGGGGCCCGCGTGGGGTGGCACGCTGAAGCGGTCTGCGATGCGATTGACCAGCGGATCGACGGCCAACGCCTCATCGTCGCCGAGGCTCCAGATCCAGCCATTCTCGGCCGCCACCAGTTGATCGACGCCCGGCGCTGCCTCGAGTTCGATGACCACACGATCGGTCGCAGGGTCGACACGACCAAGCAGCCATTGGTGGGGCTCCGCGACCCAGATCCCGTCGGCCGTGGTAAGGAGGACCGACGGGTCGCCGCTGAGGGCCACGGTCGCGATGACCCGACCGTCCACCGGATCGATCCTTAGGACCTCGTTTCGTCCGATCGGCGCGACCCACAGCGAGCCGAAGCCGGCCGTGACGTGTCTTGCTCCAAAGCCCACCTTAACCTCGGCGACTTTCGCTCGGGTGTTGACGTCAACGCCGCTCAGGACGCCGGCGGCGACGTCGGATACGAACCACACGAGGCCGCGCATTGCGCTTGCTCCAACACCGTCGCCACCTCCGTCGGCCAAGCGGCTGACGACCGTCGTTCGATCGGGGTCGACGATGAGTGTGATACGGCTGTCGACCGCGTCGCCATCCGGACAGCCCGACAGCCACAACGAATCGGCCGCCTCGCGGATCGAACCGCACCCGAGCACGCCCAGGTCGACGCTGGCCAGGACCTCGGCCGAGGCGGGATCGAGACGCAGCAGCTGCCCGGCGTCGTCGGTGAGCCACAGCGAGCCGAACGCGCCTCCCAGCGCGGTCGGTGAGCGTGCCAGCGGCACGCTTCGGGCGATGCGATCGCCGAACGGAGGCGTCGACGCTGCCACCGTCGCCATGGGGTGTGGCGAGGCACTTCTGCTCGGGCCGGTCGTTCCTCGTTGGTTCGGACCGCCGACCGAGAGCACGATCGCTGCGATCAGGACTACGGCCGCGGTCGCCGCGGCGAGGATCGAACCGCCGGTCCGCTCCGGTCGTCCAGCGGTCGACCAGCGCGCCAACCAGACCGGTCGCTGTCGAATCTCGCGCGACCGGCGGACGGCAGCCGTCATGAGGTCCGGATCAGGGCGATCCGGCTGCTCCGCCAGCCAGCGGTAGACGCGGCGCTCCAGCTCACGATCGGGTGGATCCGCCGGGCGGCGTGGCGTGTTCACGAGCCGCCCCTCACGACCTGGACCCTCGCTCACTCGCCTCGAGCGCGGCCCTCAGGCTGGCCAGCGCGTAGTGAAGCCGCGATCGGACGGTTCCGTCGGCCACCCCGAGGGCTCGGGCGATCTCGGCAGGATCCCAACCGAGATAGTGGCGGAGGGTCAACACGACCCTGTGCTCCGGGGTCAATTCACGGAACGCGTGTTCCATGGCATCGCGCTCGTCGATAGCTGCCATCGGGTTCGGTCCCGGATCAGGAGCCGGGAATGAGATCCGCGAGACCGCTCGCGTGCGCCTCGCTTCCCGATGGGCGTTGCGGACCAGCAATCGCACGATCCAGGAGTTGAACGCGGCGGCATCCCGGAGGCCGCGAAGATCACGCCACGCGTCGACGAGCGACTGCTGGACGACGTCCTCGGCGGACGGAACGTCGCGGAGGATTCGGACGGCGAGGCCGTAGAGCCGCGGCGTTACCCGCACTGCGAGAGCTGCGAAGGCGTCGTGGTCGCCGGCGCGGGCGCGCCGGACCAGCACGTCCTGCGACTGGACGGACGATTCTCCCGGGACTGGTTCCGCCACGGTGGGATGAGCGTAGCGGTCACGAAACCCGGCGGTGGGCCCGGCCGACAAGCATGTGGTCGACCGCAGCGACTGGCTCACGACGAATCAGGGGCACGGTCCGTCGGGGCGCGTTCAATCTTCGCCTGTTGCTCAGGCGGGGCCGACTCCCGCGACGTTCACCAGGATCCAGAGGATGGCGAGGATCGAGAACATCAGGACCGCGGTCACGACGATCCGGCGGACGTCGCGGGCCACGTAGGCGTACTCGTGGGCGGCGCGGACCGAGAGGGGCGTTCCGGGGTCGCTCACGAGGGTGACGTCGACGCGACCCGACCGGGCCCGCCGGCGAGCGTTCTCGGCAATCGCGGCCTTCTCGCGGGCGACGAGCTCGGCCTCGATCTCGGCCGCGCGGTCCAGCTCGGCCTGGGTCAGCCCGCCGGTTCGGAGGGCGGAGGACCCGGGAGCCACCGATCCGCGGGTGCCATTGCCGCCCGGCGCCGTACCGGGCTTGCGGGCGCCGGGTCGGGCCGTGGGGCGGCCGGGATATCGGGTTCGCTTGGCCATGGACCGTTCGTGCTCCGAGGATCTGGGGCTCGTGGACCCGCGGAAGGATACACCGACCGACTGGCGATCGATCGTGGGAGACCCGGTCCACCGGCCATCGGGGCGCCGACCAGCCGTTGACGGACGCGTTGATGCCCCCAGCATCAAGTCGAGGCCTTCGAACGCGATAGGGCGGCCAGGCCGGCTTCGATCGAGCTCGTTCGCTCGTGCCGCACGTGGTTCAACGTCGATGGAGCCAGGCTTCTCGCCTCGCTTGCCCGGGATTTGATGCTCGCGGCATCACGGCTGGGCTGAACCTCCCGAGGGAGGTCGACCGCCCGCGCCGGCCGGTGAGCCCGCGTCAATGGCACGGCGGTAGACTCGATCGGGCATCCGATCCGGCCCCGGATCGGACCCATCGGACCGCCAGGGAGGCCCGGCCATCGACCTCGACGCCATCGTTCGCGACAATCTCGGCCCGATCGTGGTCGGGCTCGCGATCGCGACGCTGCTGCTCCTCATCCTCGCCGTCGTCGAGGCCCGCCGGATCGGTCGACTTCGGTCCCGGCTCGCGGCACTCACCCGCGGCAGCGACGAGCGCAGCCTCGAGGCCATCCTCGAGGCCCACCTGGTCCGCGTCCACGAGGTCGTCCGCGACGTCGATGCCGTCGAGGCTCGGACGGCGATCCTGGAGCGGGACCTGAAGCTGGCCTTCTCGCGGGTCGGGCTCGTCCGGTTCAACCCGTTCGAGGACACCGGCGGCAACCAGAGCTTCGCCCTGGCCCTCCTCGATGCCCACGGCGATGGCTTCGTCATGAGCAGCCTCCACGCCAGGAGTGGCACCCGCGTCTATGCCAAGGCGATCGCCGGCGGCAAGGCCGAGGCGGCCCTTTCGGACGAGGAGGCCCAGGCCCTCCGGATCGCGACGGCGCCGCCCGCTCGCGCCGCCGGCTGAAGTGCGAGTCGTGCCAGCGGAGGTGGCACGCCCGGCCCCGATCCTGCGGCCATGGACCCCATGACCCGGCCCAGCGCCCGACGCCGCGGCCCCGCGACCCTCGAGCAGATTCCGGTCTGGGCCGGGTTCGGGCCGCTGGCCGACGATCCGGTCGCCACGGAGCCCGGTCTCGAGGCCCTCCTCGGCGGCCTGAACCCGGAGCAGCGGCGGGCCGTCACCCACGGCGAGGGCCCGCTCCTCGTCGTCGCCGGCCCGGGCACCGGCAAGACCGAGGTCCTCACCCGCCGCATCGCCTGGCTCATCGCCACCCGGCGGGCGCTGCCGTCCGAGATCCTGGCCCTGACCTTCACGGACAAGGCGGCCAACGAGATGCAGGCCCGGGTGGACCAGCTCGTGCCGTACGGCTTCGCCGACACGAGCATCTCGACCTTCCACGCCTTCGGCGACCGGCTCATCCGAGAGTTCGCCTACGAGGCCGGGCGCTCGCCCGACGCCCGGGTCCTGACCCGGGCCGAGACGATCGTCTTCCTCCGCGAGCGGCTCTTCGAGCTCGGCCTGGACGAGTACCTGCCCCTCGGCGACCCGACCCGCTTCCTCGGCGCGCTCGCCACGCTCTTCGCCCGGGCCCGGGACGAGGATGTCAGCCCGGCCCGATACGCGGCGTACGCCGCGGGACTGGCCGCCGAGGCTGCGGCCGGGGAGGCGGCCCTGGCCGGGTCGTCGGACGCAGGCGCGGCCGACGTCGACGCCGTGGCTGCGGCGCTGGAGACGGCCCGGCGGCAGACCGAGCTCGCCCGGGCCTACGAGCGCTACACGGCCCTTCTGGCCGAGCGCGGGGCGATCGATTTCGGCGATCAGGTGGCTCTCGCGCTCCGGCTGGTCCGGGAGTCCGCGGCCATCCGCTCCACCGTCCAGGCCCGCTACCGGTATGTCCTCGTCGACGAGCTCCAGGACACCAACCGGGCCCAGTCGGCGCTCGTCGCGATCATCGCCGAGCGCCACCGCAACGTGACCGTCGTGGGCGACGACGACCAGTCGATCTATCGCTTCCGGGGTGCGGCGATCAGCAACATCCTCGAGTTCCGGGAACACCACCGCGGCGCCCGGACGGTCGTCCTGCGGCGGAACTACCGGTCCGTCGCACCGATCCTGCACGCGGCTCATCGGCTCGTCCGGTTCAACGACCCGGATCGCCTCGAATCCCGCGTCGGCATCTCGAAGCGCCTGCGGCCGGAGCGGACGGTCGCCACGCCGGCGCCGGTCCGCCACCACGCCTTCGCCAGTGGGGCGGAGGAGGCGGACTGGATCGCCGCGGAACTGCGTCGGCGGATCCATGCCGGTGTTGCTCCACGGGACCACGCAATCCTCGTGCGTGCGAATGCAGACGCGGACCCGATCGTCCGGAGCCTGAACCTGGCCGGGGTCCCGTGGCGCTTCTCGGGGACGTTGGGGCTGTACGGCCAGACCGAGGTCCGGGTGCTCCTGGCCTTCCTCCGGGCCATCGCTGACCCGGCCTCCAGCACCGATGTCTACGCCCTTGCGGCATCGCCGGTGTACGCCGTCGGCGGCGAGGATCTCAGCGCGATCATGGGCTCGGCGCGGCGGCGACACCGGACGGCGTGGGAGGTCCTCGAGGAGGCGGACGCTCACCCGGAGGTTCTCCGCCTCAGCGCCGACGGCCAGACTCGGGTGGCCAGGCTCGTCGGCGACCTGCGCCGCTTCCGGGATCTGGGCCATCGGCGCCCGGCCGGCGAGACGATGTACGCCTTCCTGCGCGAGACGGGCTGGCTGGCGACGCTCGCCTCGGGCGAATCGGCGGCGACGGACGAGGCGCTCGCCAACGTGGCCCGCTTCTTCGAGATCGTCCGGGGCGAATCGGCGCTCCTCGCCGACGACAGGGCGATCTTCCTCGCCCGCCATCTCGAGACGCTCATCGACGCCGGCGACGACCCGGCCGCGGCGGAGCCGGATCCGGACCTCGACGCGGTCGCCGTGCTCACCGTCCACAAGGCCAAGGGCCTGGAGTACCCGGTCGTCATCATCCCGGGCCTCGTCGCGGGCCGATTCCCGGCGGCCTCGCGGCGCGAGCCGCTGGCCCTGCCCGAGGCGCTCGCCGGCGTCGGGGCGACGGACGGCGATCCTCACCTCCAGGAGGAACGACGGCTCTTCTACGTGGCGATGACCCGGGCCCGCGACGAGCTCATCCTGACCCACGCGGCGGATTACGGCGGGGCCCGGGCCCGGCGCGTCTCGCCGTTCGTGCTCGAGGCGCTCGACCTGCCGACCTCGGCCGGGACGCCCGGCGCGGGCGCGACCGGGCCGGGCGCGGTCGAGCGTCTCGCCGCGATGGCCCCGAGCCCGGCGTCACTCGCCCGGGAGACGGGCCCGATCGAGGGTCAGCTCCTCCTGAGCCACTCGTCGATCGACGCCTACCTGACCTGCCCGAAGCGCTACCAGTACAGCCACGTCCTCCACGTCCCGACAGCGCCACACCACTCGCTGGTGTACGGCTCCGCCCTCCATCAGGCGGTTCAGGAGTTCCACCGGGCGGAAGGCCGCGGCCGGGTCATGACCGAGGCCGAGCTCGTCGGCGCGTTCGAAGCGGCCTGGACGAACGAGGGCTTCGTCTCACGCGAGCACGAGATGGCCCGCCTGGAGGCGGGCCGGGACGCTCTCCGCCGCTTCCGGGCTGCCCGCCTGGAGCCCGGGATCGTCGCTCCGGCCTGGGTCGAGCGCGACTTCTCGTTCAGCCTCGGGGGTGACCGGATCCGGGGCCGCTTCGACCGGGTCGACATCGTGGGCCTCTCCGGCGGCCGAGGGGCGGCCGAGCTCGACGTCGCGGCCGCGCTCGCCGAGGCGTCCCGGCCGGGGCCCGCCGCGGGCGCCTGGGCCGACGTCGTGGAGCCGTCGCTTGGGCTTCTCGGCCGCGAGGAGGTCACGATCACCGACTACAAGTCGAGCGACGTCCGCGACCCGGCGAAGGCTCGCCAGCGGGCCCGCGACTCGCTCCAGCTCCAGATCTACGCGATGGCCTACGAGGCGATGACGGGCCGCCTGCCCGACGCCGTCCAGCTCCACTTCCTCGATTCGGGTCTCGTCGGGCGGGCTGCGCCCGAGACCGCGCGCCTGGAGCGGGCGCGGACCCAGATCGCCTCGGCCGCGGCCGGGATCCGGGCCCGTGACTACACCCCGACGCCCACGACGATGGCCTGCACCTACTGCCCGTTCCGTGACATCTGCCCGTCGAGCGCGGCCCGGTGACGGCGGCGCGGTGCGAACGGTGAACGAGTCACGGGACGGGACGCTGTCGGGCGTCCGGGCGATCACCTTCGATTTCGGCAACACCCTCGTCCCGGTCAGCCGCGACGGGCTGCGCGCCGTGAATGAGGCGACCGCGGTCGCAGTCTCGGCGGCGCTCGGCCTTGCCGACCCGGGCGCTTTCGGGCTGGCCTGGACGGAAGAGCGCGAACGGCAGCTTCGGGAGGACGTCCCAGCGGGGCGGGAGATGGACCTCGAGCAGCGCGCGGTCCGAATCGTCGCCCGGCTGCAGGGTCTGCCGCCGCCGCCACCGGACGAGCCCTGGGATGACGTCGCGGCGGCGGCCCTCGCCAGCCCCATGGAGGTCGGCGCGATCGTGGAGGCCTACAGCCGCGCGTTCATCGCGACGATCGACCCGGTCCCCGGCGTGGCCGAGCTCCTGGCCGGCCTCGCCGGCCGCGGCTTCCGGCTCGCGATCCTCTCGAACTGGCCGCTGGCCGCCACGATCGACCGGTACGCGGCCGCGGCCGGCTGGAGCCCGAACCTCGCCGGGATCTTCGTGTCCCAGCGGATCGGCACGATCAAGCCCCACCCGGCGATCTTCGCCTTCGCGGCGGAGGCCCTGGCCACGCCACCGCCGGCGATCCTTCACGTCGGCGACGACTGGGCGGCCGACGTGGTCGGGGCCCGCGAGGCCGGCTGGCGGGTCGCCTGGCTGCGCGGGGCGCAGGCAGACACGCCGCTGCCGACGTCGTCTCGAACCGCTGGCCCGGGCCCGGACCTGGAGCTGGATCACCTCGCAGACCTGCCGTCACGGCTCGCCGATCCGACCGCCTAGACTCCGTCCCGCATGGAGACCCGGGACCGTCGCACGAACCTCGCGTTCTTCGCCGCAGCCCTTGCCGCGTGGCTCGTCGTTGGTGTCATCGTCGTGACCCGCGACCCGGTCCTGGAGCCGCTCGCCGGCTATGCCGGCGCGGCGACGATGGGGACTGCGGTCGGGCTCACGACGGTGCCGCTGTTCTGGCTCGCGGCCTTCGCCCGCGCCCGCCGGATCGCCTATCGTGGCTCGTGGGGCCGGGCGATGCGGCGGGGGGCGTGGGTCGGCCTCGTGGTGGGTCTCTTCGTCGTGCTCAGGCTCCTCGACATCTTTCAGCCGCAGCTTGCGCTGTTCATCATCGCCCTCGTCCTCGTTGCCGAATCCACCCTGTCGATGGGACGCTGACGGCGCCCGGAGGAACCATGCCAACCGACCTTCGATCCACCCAGCCGGCCGAGCCGCAGGCCGACGCCAAGCGCCGGGTCGCGGCGGCCGTGGACGCCGCCCGCGACGAGATCCTGGGACTCTCGCACCGCATCCACGCGCATCCCGAGCCTGCCTTCGAGGAACACCAGGCCGCCGCCTGGTGCGCCGAGGTCCTCGCCGCCCACGGGTTCGCCGTCCAGCTGCCGGCAGGCCGCCTGGCCACCGCCATCCGGGCGACGCGGCGGGGTGGGCGAGGCGGCACGTCGCCCCGGATCGGGATCCTGGCCGAATACGACGCCCTTCCCGGCCTGGGCCATGGCTGCGGTCACAACACGATGGCCGCCTCGGGAGTCGGGGCGGCGATCGCCCTTTCCGCGATCGCCGACGAGCTGCCCGGCGAGATCGTGTTCCTGGGCACGCCGGCCGAGGAACGCGGCAGTGGCAAGCAGTTCATGATCGACGACGGCCTGTTCGAGGGCATCGACGCGGCGCTCCTCTACCACCCCTGTGACCGCGACCACGTCGATTCCGAGCCGCTTGCCTCGGTCGATGCGTCAGTGACGTTCACGGGCCTCCAGTCGCATGCAGCGTCGGATCCCTGGAAGGGCCGCAACGCCCTCGACGCGATGATCCTGCTGTTCTCGTCGGTGGGCCTGTGGCGCCAGCAGCTCCGCCCGAGCGCGAGGGTCCACGGGATCATCCAGGAAGGCGGCACGGCGGCCAACATCATCCCGGACCGGACCCGGGCCTGGTTCATGGTCCGGAGCGACGACGACGCCGATTTCCAGGCGATGCAGGATCGCTTCCGGCAGCTCTGCGACGGGGCCGCGCTGGCGACCGCAACGACCGTCGAGGTCGAGTTCTCGGGCGGGTCGCGGACGATGCGCACGAACCGTGTCCTGGCCGACCGCTGGGTGGCCAACGCGGCCGCCTACGGCATCGTCGACCAGGGACCTGACGCGTCTTCGGGCAGCACCGACATGGCGAACGTGTCATGGGTCTGCCCGACGATCCACCCCGACCTGGCCATCGTGGAGCACCCGACACCGGGTCACTCCGTCCGCTTTCGCGCCGCCGCCGCCGAGCCCCGGGCCGACACCACGACCCTGATGGCCGCGACTCTCGTGGCCCAGACGGCCGTTGACCTGTTTGCCGATCCGGATCTCGTGGCGGCGGCCTGGGCGGAGTTCCGCGCCGGATCGTGACCGCCGCCCGGAGTGGTGCCGCCGCCCGGATCGTGACCGCCACACGGAGCGGTGCCGCAGCTCGCCCGCCGCGCCTCATCCCCTCCGCGGCTCGCGCCCCTGGCCCGATGGGCTACGATGCCGGCGGCGCCCCGCTGGACGGCTGAATCCGCACCGGCGGCGTCCCGGCGAGCGACGCAGCGGCCGCGAGCCTCCGCCGCGCGTCCCCGGAGGAATCGCGTGAGCGAGCGCCCCATCGACCCGGCCGGCGGCCCCGACTTCGCCGTCATGAACGGCTGGGACCGGGAGTTCACGGTCTACGACGACTTCGACCTGCCCTCGTACGTCGGGCCCTCGACCTTCGCCAAGCTGCCCTGGATCACGGACCCAGCGGAGCTGCGGAGCCGCGCGGTCGACGTCGCCATCGTCGGCGCGCCGTTCGACGACATGGTGACCCACCGGTCCGGCGCCCGGTTCGGGCCTCGCGCGATCCGCGAGGCCCAGTACAGCACCGGCTCGCTGAACTCCCTCCAGCTCGGGGTGGAGCCCTTCGAGGTCCTGACCGTCGTCGACGCCGGCGACGCCAACATCGTGCCGGCCCACCACGAGCGCGGCCACGCGATGATCTACCGGAAGGTCCTGGAGGTCGCCGGGAGCGGCGCCATCCCGATCATCCTCGGCGGCGATCACTCGATCACCTGGCCCGCGGCGACCGCGATCGCCGAGGTCCGCCGGCCGGGCAGCGTCGGGATCGTCCACTTCGACGCCCATGCCGACACGGCCCCCGACAGCTGGGGCCAGATCGCCAGCCACGGCTCGCCGATGCGCCGGCTCATCGAATCGGGGGCCGTCGAGGGCCGCAACTTCGTCCAGGTGGGTCTTCGCGGCTACTGGCCGCCGGTCGACGTCCTCGAGTGGATGCGGGAGCACGGCCTCCGCTACCACTTCATGACCGAGATGGAGGAGCGCGGCGCTGAGGCGGTCATCGCCGACGCGATCGGGGAGGCCCTCGACGGACCCGACTCGATCTACCTCTCGATCGACATCGACGTCGTGGATCCCGGCCTGGCGCCCGGGACCGGCACGCCCGAGCCCGGTGGCATGCTCACACGCGAGCTGCTTCGCGCCGTCCGCCAGATCGTCGGGGCTGTCGATCTCGCCGGGATGGACATCGTCGAGGTGGCGCCACCCTACGACTGGGCCGAGTCGACCGCGATGATCGCCAACCGGGCCGCCCTCGAGGCGATCTCGGCCCTCGCCGTGAAGCGCCGGGCCGGGGAGCGCGTCCGCTGGGAGCGCTGAGCGCCGACCACCCCTTCCTCGATCACCCGGGGCCGATCCCGTTCGCCCATCGCGGCGGGGCCGAGGTCCAGCCCGAGAACACGATGGCGGCGTTCCAGGCCGCCGTCGCGCTCGGCTACCGCTACCTCGAGACCGACGTCCACGCGACCGCCGACGGCGTCCTCGTCGCCTTCCACGACGACCGCCTGGAGCGGGTCACCGACGGCCACGGCGCGGTCGCGGACCTGGACTGGACGGAGGTCCGGCGGGCAAGGGTCGCCGGTCGCGAGCCGATCGTCCGGTTCGCCGAGCTCCTCGCCGCCTTCCCCGGGGCCAGGATCAACGTGGATCCCAAGCACGACGCCGCGGTTCGGCCACTGATCGAGGTCGTGCGCGACGCGCGAGCCGCCGACCGCGTCTGCGTCGGCTCGTTCTCCGACGCCCGGGTAGTCGAGATCCGGGAGGCCTTCGGGTCGGCCATCTGCACGGCCCTGGGACCATGGGAGATCGCGGCGCTCCGGGCCGCCGCGTGGGGCGCCCGGCCGTTCCTCGCCAGACTCCGTCGGCGGCCCGGCCGCTGCGTCCAGGTTCCGCGGCGGGGCGGCTGGGGCCTGCCGCTCGCCGAGCCGCGCCTCATCGCCGCGGCCCACGACCTCGGGCTGCCGGTCCATGTCTGGACCGTCAACGGGGCGGCCGAGATGGCCCGACTCCTCGATCTCGGTGTGGATGGCCTCTTCACCGACGTGCCCGGGGTCCTTCGCACGGTGCTCGAGGGCCGGCGCGAGTGGCACGCGACACCGGGCGCGCCACCACCGCCGCGAGCCGCCGGGCCCGCCGAGTAGGATCGCCGCCGATGGACCGCGACGCGCCGGCCGCCCTCGCCCGCCTCTACGACCTCGATCTCGCCGTCGACCCGGGCGACCTCGATCTCTACCTGGCGCTCGCCGCCCGGACGGACAGACCGGTCATCGAGCTCGCGACCGGCACCGGCCGGATTGCCGTCCCGCTGGCGGCGGCAGGCCACCGGGTCACCGGCCTGGACATCGACCCGGCGATGCTGGCCCGGGCGCGGACCCGGGCCCGCGAGGCGGGGCAGGGGACCGCGGCGCGCCTGCGGCTGGTCGAGGGCGACCTGTTCGCGGGGCTGACCGACGAGGCCGGCAGCTACGGCCTGGCGATCCTCGCCCTCAATTCGATCACCCTCCTCGGCGGCCTCCGCGAGCAGCGCCGCGCGATCGGCGTCATGGCGGACCTCCTGGCGCCCGGCGGGGTCGCCGTCGTGGATGCGTGGCAGCCCCTGGCCGAGGACCTCGTCAGGTTCGACGGCCGGCTGTCGCTGGAGTGGCTGCGCCCTGATCCGGCGACGGGTCGTGACGTCGTCAAGCTGGCCGCCGCCTGGTACGACGGCGCGACCCGGACGGTGACCCTGACGACGATGTTCGACGAGGCCGGGCCGGGCGAGGCGCCGACCCGCTGGACGCGGACCGATGCCCTCCACCTCGTCTCTGCCGACGAGCTCCGGGTTCACGCCGAGGATGCCGGCCTCGTCGTCGAGATCGCGGCCGGCGACTACGACCTGAGTCCCCTCGGCCCGGGCGCCGAGCGGGCCATCCTGGTTGCCCGACGGCCCTGACGGGCGCCCACGGGCGGGGGTGGACGGTTCCGCCGCCCGGGACTGACGGCGGGCCGGGGGCAGGACTGGTGTCCGAAGGACGACCTCCCGGGACCCCGTGGTACCGTGAGGGTCCATGGCCACGAGCGATCAAGTCCGGCTCCTGCTGATCGAGGATGTGCCACAGGTTGCCCAGTACGTGCGCGGCCTGCTCGTATCGCAATCCGCGATCAAGATCCTGGACGTCTTCACCGACGGTTCGCGGGCCGTGGCCCAGATTCCCGAGCTGCGGCCCGACGTCGTGCTCGTCGATGCCCTCCTCCAGGGCCGGATCAAGGGCCTCCAGCTGGTGCGCCAGATCCACGAGGCCGGGCTGGATGTCCCGGTCATCGTCCTGACCGTGCCGCAGCAGCCGGTCGAGGCGGATCCGGCGAAGGGCATCCACGGCGTCCTGTCGATGCCGTTCTCGGGCTACGACCTGATCACCCGGGTGAACCAGGTCCACAAGGAGCACCAGCAGACCGGTGATCGGGGGATCTCACGGACGGTCGCCGTGTTCGCCCCGAAGGGCGGCGTGGGCCGCACCACGATCGCCTTCAACCTGGCGGTGGCCGCGGCCAAGCTCGGGACGAAGACCGTCCTCGTCGACGGCAGCATCCAGTTCGCCGACCTGCGAGCTCTCCTGCGCGTCCCGGCCGATGCGCCGTCGATCCTGGACCTGCCGACCGATCGGGTCGTCGAGTCCGACCTCGGCGAGGTCCTGTGGCGGGACACCTCGGGGATCGACATCCTCCTTGCCCCGCCCCGGATCGAGATGGCCGAGATGGTCACCCTGCGCGACGTCGAGAAGGTCCTGTCGCTGCTGCGGCGGCTCTACGACGCCGTCATCATCGACATGTCGGTGGTCCTCGACGAGCTGAACCTTGCGCTCCTCGACCGGGCCGACGTCATCCTCGAGATCGTGACCTACGACTCGACGACGATCCACAACACCATCGCCCTGGCCGACACCTTCCGGGTCATCGGCTACTCGCCGTCCAAGGTCCAGTACGTCGTCAACCGGGCCGACGCCAACGCCGGCATCGATCCCGCCGACCTGACCCGGGCCCTGGGCCGGGTGCCCGAGCACCTGGTCCGGTCCGATGGTCCGGTCGTCGTCGCGGCCAACAACCAGGGCGTGCCGTTCGTCCTCTCGGACCCCGGCGCGGGCGTCAGCCAGGACATCGAGCGCATCGCGGCCGGGCTCGTCGGCGCCGGTCGGGCGCCGGTCGCCGCCGGCGCGCGCTGATCGGGCGCGGATGTCCGACCCGCGCCCAGTCGGGGTCTTCGACTCCGGCGTCGGCGGGCTGACGGTCCTCCGCGAGATCCTCCGGCGAAGTCCCGCCGAATCGACGATCTACCTCGGCGACAACGCCCGGGCGCCGTACGGCACCCGGACCGACGACGAGGTCCGGGCCTTCAGCACCGAATCGATCGACGCGCTCGTCGAGCGCGACGTCAAGGCCATCGTCGTCGCCTGCAACACCTCGACCGCGGTCGCCATCGGCGACCTCCGGCGGCGCTACGATCTGCCGGTCCTCGGCGTCATCCGGCCCGGCGCGGTGACGGCCTCGCTGACCACTCGGAACCGGCGCGTCGGCGTCATCGCCACGCCGGCGACAATCCGCTCGCACGCCTACTTCGCGGCGATCAAGGACGAGAATCCGGCCGTGGAGGTCTACGAGCACGCCACCCCGGCCCTCGTCCCGATGGTCGAGGCGGGGCAACTGTCCGGCCCGGAGGTGGAGGCGACCGTCGCCGAGGCGCTGGCCCCGCTCCTCGGCGAGCGTGACGCGGCCGGCGAGTTCATCTTCCCGTTGCCGCCCTCGGCCCGGGTGGACACCCTGCTCCTCGGCTGCACCCATTACCCGCTCCTCCGGCCGGTGATGGCGGCGATCGCGGGAGACCGGATCGCGATCGTGGATTCGGCGTCGGCCACGGCGTCGGCGCTGTCGGAGCTGCTCTCGATCAACGGCCTCGAAGCGCCGGGGAGCAGTCGCGGGACGGCCGCCGACGCGGGCCGTGACGGCCACGAGGCCCCGCCGGGCCGGGTTGGCGAGCCGACCCATGTCCAGCTCACGACCGGCGACGTCGAGGCCTTCCGGGCGATCGCCGGGCGGATGTTCGGCGACGCCTTCCCGGATGTCGCGGGGATCGAGGTCGGGGCCGTTCGGGCGCCGGCGGGTGCGGCGCGGACCGGGGCCACCACATGAGCGCCCCGCAGGATCGACGTCGCGACTGGTCCGCGGACCGCCGCTGGCAGGCCGGCTTCCTCGTCGGCTCGGCCCTGGGCATCGCGGCCACGGTCATCGGCCGGCGCGCCGAGCGCTCGGCTCGGCGCGGGCTCGTGGACTGGGCAAACGTCGAGCGGCTGGCCGTGGGCCGGGCGGCGTCCGCCCCGGGCGCGCTGAGCCCGCTGGAGCTCAAGGCCGCGGACGCCGCCTACCGCGAGGCCATGGCCGCGGTCGTGCCGCGGCTCTCCGCAGCGCTCGGCACGCCGCTGCCGGGGGTCGTCGAGCGGGCGACGGTCGTGGATCGAGCCGGCTGGATCCGGGCCAACATCGCGACGTTCCGATCGCTCGTGGGCCGGATCGAAGGCGACCTCCTGGCCCAGGTCGTCCGGCCGGGCGGCGGGGTCGCCGCCGCGGCGATGGTCATTGCCAATCGCTGGGTGACCACCCGCCAGATCGGCTTCCTCCTCGGCTTCATGGGCACCCGCGTCCTTGGCCAGTACGACCTGGCCCTCGTCTCGGCCGAGGCCCGGGACGGCCGGCTGCTGTTCGTCGAGGAGAACATCCGGGCGACGGCCCGGACCCTCGACGTCCCGATCGGGCCGTTCCGGACCTGGATCGCCCTCCACGAGACCACCCACGCCTTCGAGTTCGAGGGCCACCCCTGGCTGCGCGGCTACCTCGCCGAGCGCCTCGAGAAGCAGCTCAGCCTGTTCAGCGGCTCGGCCGAAGCCCTCGGTCGCGACGCCGTCCGGGCACTCGGTCGGACGCTCCGCGGCGAGGGCACCCCGGGCGAGCACTGGATGGAACGGTTGATGGGCCCCGAGCAGCGACGCCTGTTCCGCGAGACCCAGGCCGTGATGAGCCTCCTCGAGGGCTTCTCGGACTACATCATGGACGAGGTGGGCCGCGGTCTCGTGCCCGGGGTGGAGCGGATCTCGGCCCGCTTCCACGAGCGCCGCGAGCACCGGACCGGGTTCGAGCGGGCGGTCCTCCGCCTGACCGGAATGGACCTGAAGATGGAGCAGTACAAGCGCGGCGAGCGGTTCGTCCGGGCCGTGGCCGAGGCCCGCGGCCGGGCCGCCCTCGATCGGATCTGGGCCTCGCCCGCGACGCTGCCGACGGCCGAGGAGATCGAGACGCCACCGCGCTGGATCGCCCGGGTCCTGGACGCGACCTCCGCTGCCCGGGCGGAGGCCGGTCGATGACTGCCGACAGCCGCCTGCCGGCGGAGACCCCAGGCCCCGGCAGCGGCCCCGGCGGCGTGCCGGCCGCGATCGCGGTCAGCCCGATCCTGTCGGCCCGCATCCGAGCCGGCGACCTGGATCGAATTCGGGCGGCCGCGCCGGGGGCCCGGATCGTGAACCTGTCGGTCGAGGGCCTGGCCGACGGCCCGGTGGAGGACGTCGAGGTCGTCCTCCGTGGCTGGCTCAGCTCGGAGGCCTTCGATCGGCTCGTCGCCCGCGCCCCGCGCCTGGTCTGGGTCCACTCGGCGACGTCCGGCGTGGAGCGGGCCCTGACCCCGGCGGCGCGGGAGCGGGGGATCGTCGTGACAAACGCCCGGGGCGTCTTCACCCGGCCGATCGCCGAGCACGTCCTCATGCTGATCCTGGCGATCAGCCGACGCCTGCCCCAGCTGCTCGAGCTCCAGCGCGAGCGGACGTGGCAACCGCTCGAGGGCGTCGAGCTCCGGGAGACGACGATCGGGATCGTGGGTTACGGCTCGATCGGGCGGGCCGTGGCATCCCTCGCGGGGGCCTTCGGCGCGCGGGTCATCGCCCTGCGCCGGAACGCAGACGGCCCGCCCCCGCCGCCGGTCGAGGGCTCCGATGACGAGTTCCCGTTCCAGCCCGAGCCCGCGCGGATCGTCGGACCTGACGGTCTCCACGAGCTCCTCGGGGCGTCCGACGTCGTCGTCCTCGCCGCGCCTCTGACGCCCGAGACCGAGGGCCTTATCGACGATGTCGCGCTGGCCGCGATGCGCCCCGACGCCTGGCTCATCAACATCGCCCGCGGCCGCCTCGTCGACGAGCGGGCGCTCCTCCGGGCGCTCGAGGAGGGGACGATCGGCGGGGCCGCCCTCGACACCTTCCGCGAGGAGCCGCTGCCCGCGACGTCCCCGTTCTACGACCTCCCGAACGTCATCGTCACCCCGCACACGTCGTGGTCCAGCGCCCGGGTCCTCGACCGGAGCATCGAGCTCTTCTGCGACAACCTCCGCCGCTACGCGACCGGCAGGCCCCTCCGCAATGTCGTCGACCCGGGGGCGGGGTACTGATCCCGGCCCTGGTGACATCACGCCGAGCGACCGATGCCGCTGGCATCACAGCAGGCGTTCGGCGGAGCCCGGATGACAAGAGGACGAGGGGTGCGTGAGGCCGTCCAGGCGGTGCGGTTGGGAGCGATGCTGGCGATCGCGCTGGCAAGCCTGGGCTGTGCGACCGAACGGCACAGTGAGATCGTCATCGGCGCCGATGGGCTCCGGACGTTCACGGTCTTCCGCGAGGTGGACGGCGCACCCGTCGCCTGCCCCGCGTTCGCGGTGGTCGACCCCGTCCGAGGAATCCTCGAAGGAGCAGTCGGAGCCCGCGAACCAGTCTGGCTGCGGAACGCCCCCGGACGGCAGCTGTCGGTGGTGTGGCCAGAGGGCTTCAGCGTCCGCTTCGAGCCGGAAGCGGCCCTCTACAACGAAGGCGGACGCGTCGTCGCGCGCCAGGGTCAAGCAGTCGAGCTCGGCCAGGTCGGGTGGGACGAGAATGCCGGCACGTTCGAGGACCCATACATCGCGTCTGGGATCCTGTTCGATGGCTGCTATCCGTTCCCATGAGGTCAGGCCCGCACGGCGGCGCTGCACGGCGAGTGAACCACCCGCAGGCGTGAGCGTCCGCCTCGGGCGTGTGTCACGATTCGCGGCGAGATGCAGATCGCGATCGTGGGCCTCGCCGCGAGCGGCAAGACGACCGTCTTCAACACCCTGACCCGCGGCCACGCCGAGACCGGCGGGTTCGGCGGGCTGACGCTCAACGTGGGAGTGGTGAAGGTCCCCGACGAGCGCCTCGACCGGCTCGCGACGATCTTCCACCCGAAGAAGATCGTCCACGCCGACGTCACCTACGTCGACCTGCCCGCGCCGCCGCCGTCCCACGAGGGCCGGGTGGGGACGGAGGAGCTGCCGGCCGAGCACCTCGCCCGGCTGCGGGACTCGGACGCGCTGCTCCACGTCGTCCGCGCGTTCGAGGATCCGTCGGTCCCGCACCCGGACGGCGACGTCGACCCCGCGCGCGACCTGGAGCGCCTCGATCTCGAGTTCATCCTGGCCGACCTGGCGATGGTCGACCGGCGCCTCGAGCGCCTCGGCTCGTCGGGTCGCCACGGGACGCCGGCCGAGCGCGAGGCGAACGAGCGGGAGGAGGTCATCCTCCGGCGGCTCAAGGAGGGCCTCGAGGCCGGCCGGCCGATCCGCGACCTGGGCCTCGACGTCGACGACGCGAAGGCCATTCGAGGCTTCCGCTTCCTGACCGAGAAGCCGGTCCTCGTCCTCCTCAACATCGGCGAGCGCGACATCGCCGCGGGCCCGGCGCTCGTCGAGCGGATCGCCGCCGGCTACGTCCACGAGCACGCCCTCGTGGAGGCGCTCTCGGCGAAGATCGAGATGGAGCTCGGGGAGCTGGAGCCGGACGAAGCCGCCGTCTTCATGGAGGAGCTCGGGATCGCCGAATCCGGGTTGGGGCGGGTGATCCACCTCTCGTACCGGCTCCTGGGCCTGATCTCGTTCCTGACGGCCGGGCCGGACGAGGTCCGGGCCTGGCCGGTCACGGCGGGCAGCTCGGCCGTCGATGCCGCGGGCGCAATCCACACCGACCTCGCGAGGGGCTTCATCCGGGCCGAGACGGTGGCCTACGAGGACCTCCTCGCGCTCGGCTCGATGGCCGAGGCGCGGAAGCACGGGCGCCTCCGCTCGGAGGGCCGGGCCTACCAGGTCCAGGACGGCGACGTGATCGAGATCCTGTTCAGCCGCTGACGAGATCGCGTGGCACGTCGCCCGGCGCCGCGGTCAGTTCAGGGATCGATCGGTCGGCTCGAGGTCGGCGTAGACCGACGCGTAGTCGATCTCCTCGTCGTCGTCGAGCGCCTCGGGCTCGAGGTCGGCGAGGAAGTTGTCCTCCTCGACCTTCGAGACGTTGACGGCGGCGGTCAGGCGATCGTCCGACAGGTAGACGAAGCCGTAGTCCTGTTCGAGCTCCTCGGCGATCGCCTCGACGAGGGTGTCGGCCTCGTGCGTGTCCTGGATTCGGCGACGGATCGACTGGACGACGGTGTAGAACTCATCGGGATCCATCTCGTCCTCGCGGAAGAGCAGGACATCGAAGAACGTGTCGTCGTCGCCCTCGTGGAGCTCGTAGAAGTGCACGATCGCCTCCAGCGAGGGGCCGCAGCTCGCGGCCTGTCGACCGAGTATAGGCCGGTGGCCGCGTGACGCCGGCCGGCCGGCCGGTCGTCGTCGGGTCGGCGTCGCGCGACCTCGCCGCGCGCGACCCGCGGGGCTGGCGACTCGGCGGGGCGGTGACGTACGCGGGCCTGGCGCTGGCCCGGCTCGGGCTTCGACCGCGGGTCCTCATCGGCGCTGACGCGCCGGCGGCGTCGGCATCCGAGCTCGACCTGCTCCGGGCCGCCGGGGCCGAGGTCCGGGTCGTCGAGCTGGCCCGCTCTCCGATCTTCGACAACCGCGAGGTCCACGGGGTCCGTGAGCAGCGCTGCCTCGAGCCCGGCGATCCGCTGCCGCTCGACGAGCTGCCTGGGGCGTGGCGCGATTCCGGAACCTGGGTCTTCGGGCCCGTCGCAGACGAGCTGCCGGCGGGGTGGGGGAGCGTGCCGCCGCCCGCTGCCTGGGTCGCCCTCGGCTGGCAGGGCCTGCTGCGGGACCTGTCGCGAGATGGGCTCGTCACCCGGCGAGGTCCGGGGCCATCGCCGCTCCTGGCCCGGGCCGGGCTCGTCGTCGTGAGCCGCCTGGACCTGCCCGCCGACGTCGACTTGCCGGGCCTCGGCCCGTTGTTGCGTCCCGGCGCGATCCTCGTCGTGACAGACGGGCCGGCTGGCGGCAGCGTGTGGCGGGCCGACGGAGCCCGCACGGTCGCGACCCGGCGCTACCCGGCGATCCCGGCCGCCCGCGTCACCGACCCGACCGGCGCCGGCGACGCGTTCCTGGCCGGCCTCGTCGCCGCGCAGCTCGGCCATCCGCTGGCCCAGCCCGCCCGGCCCGACGCCGGTCTCCGCCTCGCCGCGGCCCTCGGCTCGCTCACGGTCGAGGAGCTGGGGGCCCTCGGCGTGCCGACGACAGAGGCCGTGGCGGAGCGCCTGGGACGGACGCTCAGGCCTGGCTGACGGAAGCCACCTCGACGAGTTCGCGGGCCTCTGCGGCGAACCGTCCGGGGCTCGCGCCGCGCGAGCGGTGCCGTGCGATCCGGCGGCGAAGGCGCAGCGTCCGCCGGGCGAGATCCCGCTCCAGCCGGGCATCGGGACGGCCGGTGAAGCGCCGCCGCTCGACGAGGCGGAGGGCGGCGAGCGTCGCGGCGAGGGCCGCCTCGGGGTCGCGGCGCCGATGCTCGCGGAGCTTGGCGATCTCGACCCAGGCGAGCGCCCCAAGCGTCCCGCCGGCGTCGGCAACCTCGAGCCAGGCCGCTTCCGCGTCCGCGTACCGGCCGAGCCGTCGGAGCAGACGGGCCCGCTCGGTGGCCAGGCGCGATGGCGTCCAGCCGGCATCGTGGCGCTGCGTGGCCTGGACGCGCCAGGCCGACTCGGCCCCCTCGCGCCCGAACCGGCCCCCGAAATCCGGCCGGCGTCGCGGCGACCACCACGGATCGAGCTCCTCGCGGACCAGGTGCGGCTCCGGGCGGATGACCGAGACCGGCGGCCGCGGCGCCGGCGGTGCCGGTCGTTGTGCGGTGACAGCGTTGCCGGCGATCGCGGCGTCGACGCAATCGAGGGCCTCCTCGTAGCGACGCTGGTCGGTGAAGGCCCGGGCGAGCCCGGCGAGGTCGCCCGCCGGGGCCTCGTGGCGCGCCGTCATGTCGCCGAGCTGCGCGTCGAGATGGGCGAGCAACCTCGCCAGTGAGCGGACGTCCTCGTCGTTGTGCCGGACGATCTCGATGAGCCGCGCGGGCTCGCCGTCACGCAGGAACTGGAGGTAGCGTGCCGGGATCTCCCAGCCCTCGACGTCCCTGTGGCGGCGGTGGCCCAGCAGCTCCGTCTCGGCGGTCTGGAGACGGGCGTCTGGCATCCGGTGCCGAAAGAGGCGACGCACGACCGGCAGCAGGTCGAGGTGCCCGGCGTGGGCCGGCGCCCCCGATCGCGCCATCCGGTAGCGGGCAACGAGGAGCGGCCAGTCGAAGCCGCGCCCGTTGTAGGTCACGAGCCACGATCCGGCCGGGATCATCGCCCGTAGGGCATCGAGGAGGGCCGGCTCATCGGCGTGATCCGGAAGGAGGAGCTGGGCCTGCCGAAACCGTCGGCCCTCCCACCAGCCGAGGCCGACGAGGAAGGCGAGCGTCCCCGCCGCCGTCGCGAGGCCCGTGGTCTCCGTGTCCAGGCAGAGGAGCGGCACGTCCGGCGGCGGCTGGCCAGGCAGCCGGGCGAGCCGCTCTCGGTCCAGCGGGACCACGTCGCCCCGGCCCTCGACGCGGACAAAGCAGCCGACTGCGGTCCGGACCAGCTCTCCATCTACCTCGGCCGCCAGGCGTTCTGCCGCCACGGCCGTCCTCCGGCTCCGGTCGGCCAGCCCGAACGGCTGGTCGACGGCCTCGCCCGCCGGCCGAGCGAGTCCCTGCCGGAAGTTCGCGAAGCGCCGGTCGAGCGAGACGGCCACGCTTCAGGCCACGCGGGCCGGGATCGCCGGCGAGGCCGCCGGGTCCGCCGCGGCCTCCCGACCGCCCGCCCCGAGCGCCTGCAGGAGCCGCAGGGCGAGAGCCTTGGCGTCGACCTCGGGATCGAGTCGCGGGCCTGTGCAGGCCGGGCAGCCGCTCTCGCAGGGGCACTCGCGGACGAGCCCTGCCGCCCCCTCGACGAGCTCGTCGTGGCGGGCCCACAGCCGCTCCGACAGCCCGACGCCGCCGGGCATCGCCTCGTAGAGATAGATCGTCGGCGATTCCTGGTGCGGCGAGCGGACCTGGGAGACGAGCCCGAGGTCGCGCGGGTCGACCATGAGGAGGACCGCGGCGACTGCCTGGAGGGCGCGCCCCGCCCCCACGAGCGCGACGTCCAGGTCGTCGCGTCGCCACCTGGGGGCGCTCCCGTCGGTCGCGACCTCGGCGGTGACCCAGTACGCGGTGGTCTGCAGTTCCAATTCCGGGAGATCGATGGGGCCCCAGCCGACGTTCTCGTCCGTCCCGAACTTCAGCTTCTTGAACAGCGTCACGAGGCTGGCGACCATGACCTCGCCGTGGACCCGCCGACCGCCGGTCGCGGGCGCTTCGGCGAAGACATCGAGCGGCTTCAGCGTCACCGCCCGGTTGGCGTAGGTGTAGTGGTCGACGTCCACCTTGTGGACGTAGGCCTTGCGCTCGTGCCACTCGAGGCGGTCGACGTAGTACTGGACCGACTCGTGGATGTAGATCGCCCGCTCGTGAACGAGGACCTGGGCGCTGAAGAGATCGACCTCGCCGAGGACCCGCGGCCGGTTCGGCGTCGTGTCGATGATCACGACGTTCTCCGGGGCCGCGGCTCGCAGGCTGACCTCGGAGGCCGGGAAGTTCTCGGAGCTCCAGTACCAGCGACCGTCTCCGGCCTGGCGGACCTGGCCCTCCTCGCCGAGGAAGGCGAGGAGGTCGTCGGCCGGGGCGGGCCCGAAGACCTCGCCCGGCTCGAACGGCATCTCGAACGTCGCGCAGCGAAGGTGCGCGAGCAGGACGTGGAGGTTGTCGGGATCGCAGCGGGCCTCCTCGGGCGAGCGCTCGAGGAGGAACTCCGGGTGGTGGATGACGTACTGGTCCACCGGGGAGCCGGACGCGACGAGGATCCCGACCGAGGGCTCCAGGCGCCGGCCGGCGCGGCCGAGCTGCTGCCAGGTGCCGGCCACCGAGCCCGGGTAGCCGGCCAGGACCGAGACGTCGAGCGAGCCGATGTCGACGCCGAGCTCGAGGGCATTCGTCGAGACGACGCCGAGGATCTCGCCGTCGCGGAGGCCCCGCTCGATCGAGCGACGCTCCGTCGGCAGGTAGCCGCCCCGGTAGCCCCTGATCTTCGAGCGCGGACCGAGGTGCTCGCGGAGCGCCTCCCGCAACCCGGTCAGGAGGATCTCGACCGCGACCCGGGCCTTGCCGAAGACGATCGTCTGGCGACCCGCCCGGATGAATGGCAGGGCCCAGCGCTGGGCGTGAGTCAAGGCCGAGGCCCGGGCGCCGGTCGCGACATCGAGGATCGGCGGGTTGACGAGGAGGACGTGACGCTCGCCCCGGGGCGCGCCGTTGCGGTCGATGAGGCGCGACGGCCGGCCAGTGAGCTGGGCGGCGAGCTCGGCCGGGTTCCCGATCGTGGCCGAGGCACACACGATGACCGGGTTGGAGCCGTAGTGGCGGCAGAGCCGGAGGAGCCGCCGGAGGACGTTCGCGACGTGGCTCCCGAACACCCCGCGGTAGGTGTGGAGCTCGTCGATGACGATGACCTGGACCTGCTCGAAGAGCTGGAACCACTTCGTGTGGTGGGGCAGGATCGCGGAGTGGAGCATGTCCGGGTTCGTGACCACGACCTGGCCGGCGGTCCGGATGGCGGAGCGGATGGGAGCCGGGGTGTCCCCGTCGTACGTCGCCACGGCGACCTGAAGCGAGCTCGCCATGGCCTGCCCGGCGAACTCCGCGACCTGGTCCTGGCCGAGAGCCTTGGTCGGGAACAGGAACAGGGCCCTGGCCGAGGGGTCGTCGGCCAGGGCCTGGAGGACGGGCAGGGTGTAGCACAGCGTCTTGCCCGAGGCCGTCGGGGTGACGACGACGACGTCCTCGCCGGCATGGACGGCCTGGATGGCCTCCGCCTGGTGGCGGTAGAGCGACTCGATGCCCCGGCTCCGGAGGCCGGCAACGATCCTGGGATCCAGCCACTCGGGAAACGGGGCGACGTCGGCGGGACGCGCCGGGATGGTTTCGTGATGAACGACCGCCGCGGCGAGCGACGGCTCCTCGAGCAGCCGGTCGAGCACGGTCGCGGTCGTGGCGGGGGCGTAGGTGCGCATCGGATCGGCTCCCAAACAGAACGGCCGTTCGATAGGTGGCAGCATAGCCGAGCCTGCAACTCCGCCGTGCCACCTCGCCTGGCACACGGCACGGGCCGAACGGCGGTTTGACACGTGGACGAGAACGTAGCTACGCTCGTCGCCATGCCCGATCCCGGAGCTCTCAAGCCGCTCGATGTCACCTCCTCGTCAGGCACAGGCGCTGACGCGGACGCCGCGAGCCGGCAGGATGCGTCGCCGGGCGACCTCGCCGCGGTTCCGTCGTTCCTTCGGGGCCGCCCGGCCGCGGCCCGTGACGCGCAGCCCCGCCTGCCCGTCCGCGTCCCGGCTTCGCCACCCGAGGGGCCCGCGATCCCGGACGTCGCGTCGCTCCCGATGCTCGGCATCGCCCCGCGGCGGCTGATCCTCGTGGGGGCGACCGTCCTGTTGGCCTGGCTGATCGTGTCGTTCGGGCGCCAGGTGGCGGAGGCCTCGGCCGCCTCGGCCCGGGCCGACGAGCTGCGGGCAGCGAACGCCACCCTGGCCGCCGAGGTCGAGGCCATGGAACGAGAGCTCCAAGTGATCCAGGACCAGCGCTACATCAGCCAGGCCGCCCGGGCCTTCCGCCTGGGCAGCCCCGGCGAGATCCCGTTCGCCCTCGAGGCCGACGCGCCGCCGCTCGGCGCCGACGCGCCCGGCTCAGCGGCCACCGGACTCGGCGCCAAGACCGCGGCGATGAGCCCGCTCGAGCGCTGGCTGGCCGTTCTCTTCGGCCCCGGCGACTGACCCCGACGCGGGCCGACGGCGGAGGTATCCTGCCCCCTGCCGGTCGGGTGATCCCCGGTCCGTCGAGCATCGACGGCGCACCGGCCCCGGCGCCGCTCGTGCCACGTCCGCGCGATCATGTGCCGGGTCGTGAGCCGGGCCCGGAGCCCGGGGCGAGAGGGAGTGCAGCGCGTGCCGACGATCACGATCCCGATCGAGGACCTCGTCTTCGTCCTGGCCACCCTGGTCGGCGCCGGCCTGCTGCTGGTCACGGTCGTGGTCGACGACATCCTGGGCGGGATCCTCGAATCGTTCAACATCGGCTTCGACATCGGTGGCGTGTCGCTCATGCCGCCGCTCCTCGCCTTCATCGCGATGTTCGGCGTCGGTGGCCTGTTCGCGACCCAGGTCTTCGACATCCACGGCGGCCAGGCGGCCCTCGTCGGCGTCGGCTTCGGCGGCGTCGGCTTCGCCGTCGCCTACGGGATGTTCCGGGCCCTCCGACGCGCGGAGGGGACCCGGCCCTTCGCCGTCACCGATCTCGTCGGTCGCGAGGGCTCGGTCAGCGTGGCCATCCCGGCCGGGCGCCTGGGCACGGTCTACGTCCGGGCCGAGGGCCAGAACCACGAGATTGCCGCAACCGCAGCCATCGACATCCCGGCCGGGACCCCGGTCCGGGTCACGGGGACCGCCGGAACGGGCCTCGTGGTCGAGCCGATCACCCCGCCCGCCGCCTGATGCATCCGCCAGCCCTGAGGGAGAGGAACCGTGCCTGACTTCGGCAGCCTGTTCGATTTCGTCGGCGAAGGGGTCATCCCGGTCCTGCTCGTCGTCCTCGTCCTGGTCCTCGTCGTGGCCTATCTCGGTAGCCGCTACAAGGTCGCCGGCGCGAACGAGGCCCTCATCATCAGCGGCCGCCGGGAGCGTGGACCGGCCGGCGAGCAGGGCCTCAAGGTCGTCCGCGGCCAGGGCGTCATCGTCCTGCCCCTGGTGAACAAGGTCGGGCGGCTCCACCTCAGCGCCCGCCAGATCAACGTCCAGCTCTCGGACGCCGTGACCAAGCAGGGCATCAAGGTCGCGGTCCAGGGCGTGGCCACGGTCAAGATCGGCAGCGACGAGGAGTCGATCCGGGCGGCCGCCGAGCGCTTCCTCGAGCGCGAGGACCAGATCGACTCGATCGTCAAGAACGTCCTCGAGGGCTCGCTACGCTCGATCGTGGGCACCCTGACCGTCGAGGAGCTCAACTACGATCGGGCCAAGTTCCAGCAGGAGGTCCAGTCGGCGGCCCGCGGCGACCTCGCGACGTCCGGCCTGACGATCGACAACTTCACCATCCAGGCGATCCGGGATGAGGTCGGCTACATGGACCTCATCGGCCAGCAGGAGACCGCCCGTCGCGAGCGCGACGCCCGGATGGCGAAGGCCACCGCGGACCAGGAAGCCGCGGTCCGGGAAGCCGAGGCCCAGCAGGTCAAGCTCAACGCGTCACGCGACGTCTCGCTCCGTCAGGCCGAGGTAGAGGCGCTGACCGCGGCTGCCAACGCCAAGGCCGCCCAGTCCGGGCCCCTGGCCCAGGCCGAGGCGACCCAGGAGGTCGTCCGGAAGCAGACCGAGCTGGCCCAGCTGGAGGCCGACCGGACCCAGAAGGAGCTGATCGCCTCGACGATCCGACCGGCCGAGGCCGACGCGGACGCCCAGGTGAAGCGCGCCGAGGGCGAGAAGCTCGCCAGGATCGCGGCCGCCCAGGCCGAGGCCGAGCGGGTTCGGCTCTCGGGCGAGGCCCAGGCGAAGGTCGTCTCGATGACTGCCGACGCCGAGGCCCACCGGGTCCAGGTGGAAGGCAACGCCGAGGCCGGGATCGTGTTCACCAAGGGCGAGGCCGAGGCAAAGGCCCTGGCCCTCCGGGCCGAGGCCTACCGCCAGTTCAACGAGGCGGCGATCATCCAGACCGTCCTGTCGATGCTGCCGGAGATCGTGCGGGCCGCGGCCGAGCCGATGGCCAACATCGACAACCTGACGATCCTCTCCAACGACGGCGCGTCCGAGATGGTCAAGAACACGACCCGCACGGTTGCCGAGGCGAGCGCCACGGTGAAGGGCCTGACCGGCATCGACGTGCCCGCGCTCCTCGGCGGGGCGCTGGGTGGCGCGACGGGCGGCGGCGGTGGGGGACCGCGCGAGACGGGCGGCGGAGGCGGCGGAACTGGCGGCGGGACGGGTGGCGGCGGAGCGTCTCGGCCCCGGAGCCCGCGTTCCCCGGCCGGTGGTCGCGGCACCCCCGCCCCGGCGCCGGCCACCGGTAGCGCCCCCGAAGCGGCGGCCGGGACGGGCCTGGCCACCGACGTCGCCGCCGCCGACACGGGCCCCGCGGCCTCGATCGACCCGACGGCCGCCTTCGCCCGAGCCTCGGAGGCGATCGCCCGAGCCGGTCGCTCGAGCCCGGAAGGTGCCGCAGCCAGCGTGCCAACCGCCGCCGCGTCGGCGGCATCGGCCCTGGCGGCCAGCTCGGCGCCGGTCGCGGGACCGGCCACGGCGGCGAGAATGGCCACGCCAGCGGCGCCTCCCGCGGTCCGACCGTCGCTGCCGGCCGTCGGCCGGCTCGGCCGCGAATCGACGCTCGACGACGCGGCCGCGGCCCTGGCCGGTGACCTCCGGGCCGTGCCCGGCATCGAGCGCTTCGGCCGGATGCGCCTGGCCGAGCTGGAACGGACGGGGCCGCGGCCGCTCCGGACGATGTGGCGCATCGCCAAGGATCAGCTCGACGAGCGCTACGGCCAGCTGACGATCGGCGAGATCATGGATCGATACACCGGCGCTGGCGGGCCACCCGCCAGCGCCTGAGGGCGGCGCCGGATGCGGCCCGCTGCGGCGTTGACGCGTCCGGGCGCTCGCTCACGCACGTTGGAGTGCGCTCGCTCGCGTCCTCCGCGTCGCCTTGCATCGGGCTCGCCTGCGGCGCCGCGAGCGACGCCGGATGCGGCCCGCTGCGGCGTTGACGCGTCCGGGCGCTCGCTCACGTACGTTGGAGTGCGCTCGCTCGCGTGCTCGCCTCCGCCTTGCGCTGACGGCACCTGGGCGCGCCGCGACCAGCTCAGGGCGCGCCGTGGCCGGCTCGAAATCGCCACAATCTGAGGCACTATGAGTGAATACGAGCGGATCCTCGAAGAGAACGAGCGCTTCGCCGAGGCCTTCGACCGGTCGGCCCTTACGGCCGCGCCCCTGACCGGGATCGCGATTCTCGCCTGCATGGATGCCCGGATCGACGTCGAGGACGCCCTTGGCCTGCGGGTCGGTGACGCCCACATCATCCGCAACGCCGGCGGCTTTGCGACCCAGGATGCGATCCGTTCGCTGGTGGTGAGCCAGCAGCTCCTCGGCACCCGGGAGATCCTCGTGATTGCCCACACCGGCTGCGGCCTCCACGGCGCCGACGAGGCCGTCATCCGCCAGCGCGTCCAGGCAACGACCCATCAGGCCACCGACCTTGTGTTCGGCGCGTTCGGCGACCTCGTGGCGATGGTCCGCGAGCAGGTCCGGGTTCTCCGCGGCCGGCCAGAGCTGCTGCGGGTGCCGGTCCACGGCCTGCTCTACGACGTGGCGACGGGCCGGCTCAGCCCGGTCGACTGAGCGGGGGCGAATCAGCCCTCCCGCTGCCAGGAGTCCCCGATCCGGATGTAGCCGGTCATGTCCTTGGCCCGAGGATCGGGTGCGACCTCGGCCGGGAGGTCGGGCAGACCCACCTCCTCGTCCTTCGAGAGGCGGATCCAGTCGAGGACCTCACGGTTCACGATGATCGTGCCGACCCGGGCGCGGTGCGACGCCCCGGCCGACTGGTACTCGATCCACGACTCTGTCAGCGCCACCATCGCGGGCCGGCGTCGAAGCTGCAGGAGCGGATCGGCGCCGGGCAGGCCGTGGAGGTAGCCGTGGATCGTGAACGGTCCGGACTGGAGGGTGACCGGGTAGGGCCGGGATCGACCGCGCAGGCCGGGCTCGCCTCGACGACCGGCGGCCTTGACCGCGAGCAGCTCGGCGCGCTGAACCGTGAGCTCCTTGGCCTGGATGGCGTGGCCGTCGGCGAGCGACACGATCATCACGTCGGTCAGGTGGTACGCCTCTCCATCGTTGAGCGCGTCGGTCATCCGGCCGGCGGCGTGCTGGAAGAAACCGAAGACCCGGCAGTCCTCGGAGTAGCCGGCGAACTCGACCTCGGCAAGCGCCCGGGTCTCCGTCCCGGGGGCGGTCTCGGGTTCGGCCGTCTCGGCCGGCCGGGTGTTGGCGCCGACGCGGCGGACGAGGCTCGCGATCAGGCCGGCCACGGTCGTGGTTCGCTAGTCGCGGTCATGCCGACGAGGCCCGCCGCCGCTCGCGCCGCGCCGACGGCTCGTCGAGGGGTGACGGCGCGCTGATGAGGAGCGACGGGTCGGGCCGCGGCGGAGATGCGGCGAACATCGAGCAGAAGAGGTCGACCAGCTCCGGGTCGAACTGGATCTGGGCGTGCTTGCGCAGCTCCGCGACCGCGGCGTCGTGGCTGACCGCGGCCCGGTACGGACGATCGTGGATCATCGCGTCGTAGGCGTCTGCGATGGCCACGATCCGGGAGCCCAGCGGGATGTCGCTGCCCCGGAGCCCGAACGGGTAGCCGTGCCCGGAGTAGTGCTCGTGGTGGTGGAGGATGATCGCGCCGGCGTCGCGAACGGCCGCCACCTGGTCGATGATCACCTGGCCCAGCCGGGGATGCTGGACGATCGACTGCCATTCGTCGGCCGTCAGCGGGCCGGGCTTCTCGAGGATCTGGGTGGGCACGGCCACCTTGCCGACGTCGTGGAGGAGCGACGCCACCCGGATCCGCTGGACCTCCTGCTCCGGCTGCTCCAGGCGGCGGGCCATCTGGACCGCGATCGCCGCGATGAGCGACGACGGCTTGCCACGGTAGTGGGGGAGCGGCGCCACGACCGCCGCGAGGGCGGCCTCGGCCGCCTGGCGGGCGATCTCGCCGACCTCGGCCGCGCGGGCCCGGCCGGCGGGGGAGATCGGCGCTCGCGGGATGCGGGCGCTGTCGTCGTCGACCTCGGCGAAGACGAACGTCTGGTTCCGGCCGAGCGACTTCGCGGAGTACATCGCCGCGTCGGCGTCGCGCAGCAGCTGGTCGACCCGGAGATGCTGGCCCTGGCCGCCGGCGATGCCGATGGACACCGAGACCGCGACGTCGTCGGCCGTGTCCGGGAAGCGCAGCTTGAGGACCTGGAGGCGAAGCTTCTCGGCCACCTCGGTGGCCTCGTCGACGGTCGTCTCGGGGAAGACGAGGACGAACTCTTCGCCGCCGTAGCGGCCAACGAGGTCGGTCTGGCGAGTGTTCGCCCGGAAGACGTGGGCCACATCCCGGAGGACGATGTCGCCGACCTCGTGGCCGAAGGTGTCGTTGATCGCCTTGAAGTGGTCGAGGTCGATGAAGGCGACCGACAGGGGGCGCTGGTAGCGACCGGCCCGCTCGACCTCCGCGAACAGGTCGGCAAGGAGCGTGGGACGGTTGGCGACGTGCGTGAGGCGATCCGTCGTGGCCGCCTCCTGGGCCGACTCGAGGGCCAGAGCTACCTCAGCCAGTGATCGGGCGACCGGCGCCAGGGACCCGAACCGCTCGGCCGGCGGCACCTCGGTCAGGGTCCCGTCGGCAAGTCCGGTGGCGGCGTCGGCAAGTGCGCGGACGCCGCTCCTGCGGGCAAGCCGGGTACTGGCGACGCCGATCACGGCTCCAAGGCCGACCGCGAGCAGGGGCGCGGCAACAACCTCGGCGCCGAGGGCCGCGGCAGCCGCACCCGCCGCCGCAAACAGCACGACCGGCAGCAGCGTCAGTCCGTCCCCCGCTATGCGCATGACCAGACCGTAGCGCGGTGCGTCCTGGCGACGGACTGGGTCGGAGGTACCGTCGGGGTTGCCTGAAGGTCCGTGCGGGGCCGCCGGCGCCGAGACGCCGGCGGACGGTCGCGAGCGGCGTTCTGCCTCATGGCCGGGGAGGGCCCGCAGGCGGGTCGGCGGAGCGGCTGCCACCTCAGGCCGGGGTCGTGCCGGCGAGGTGCCGGGAACCGAAGGCCGGTGTGGCCAGGACCGGCCGCCGGACCCGCGAGCGACGTCGCTGTGGGACGGGCACGGCCAGGCCCACGGTCGACGCGGCCTCGTCGGCGGTGAGTGGCCGGGCGAAGAAGAAGCCCTGGCCGTAGGTGCAGCCGAGCGCTCGCATCCGGTCGGCCTGCTCGGCGTTCTCGATGCCCTCGGCAACGGTCACGATCTTGAGCGATTCGCTCATCGCCACGATCGCGCCGGCCAGGGCCGCCGACTTGGCATCCGAGTCCGGGACCTGGACGAACTCACTGGCGATCTTCAGGACGTCGACCGGGAACTGCCGAAGGTGGCTGAGCGAGAAGTAGCCCGTCCCGAAGTCGTCGATCACGACCCGGACGCCCAGGCCGCGCAGAGACTCGAGGGTCTTGATCGTCGCCGGCGTCGCCCGGAGGAGGGCCGTCTCGGTGATTTCCAGGCTGAGCTGGGACGGCTCGAAGGCGGCCTCGGTCAGCGTCTGCTCGACCGATTCCACGAAGTCGGGCTGCTGGATCTCGCGGGCCGAGACGTTCACGCACAGGAACGGCGCGGGCCGCCCGTCGCCGCCCCACGAGCGGGCCGCGCGGCAGGCCTCGGCGAGGACCCAGCGACCGATCGGCAGGATCGCGCCGTTCTCCTCGGCGATCTCGATGAAGTCGCCAGGGGCGACGAGCCCGCGCTCGGGATGGTCCCAGCGAACGAGGGCCTCGACGCCCTCGACGCCGCCGTCGGCGAGCGACACGATCGGCTGGTACATGACCCGGAGCTGGCCGAGGTCGACGGCGTTGAGGAGCTGCGAGGCGAGCTCGTGGCGCTCGCGGATGAGGGCGTGCATGCCGGGGTCGAAGATCGCGAAGCCGGCCTTGCCGTTGGCCTTCGCCATGTACATCGCGAGGTCGGCGTTGCGGACGACGTCGGAGGCCGTCTCGGTCGTGTCGCGGGCGCTGGCGATGCCGATGCTGACGGTGATGACGACCGGTGTCCCATCGATGACATAGGGCGCCCGGAGGTCGCGGACGAGTCGCTCGGCCATCGCGACCGAGCGCCGCAGGTCGGGGGCGTCGTCGGTCAGGATCGCGAACTCGTCGCCACCCAGGCGGGCCACCAGGTCCGAGTCGCGGACCGATCGCGTGATGCGCTCGGTGACGCCGACGAGGAGGGCGTCCCCGGCGGTGTGGCCGAGGGTGTCGTTGACGACCTTGAAGTCGTCGAGGTCGATGAACAGCACGGCCGTGACGCTACGCTCGACGACGCCGGGCCGACGCGGCGTCGCGGCGAGGATCCGCTCCAGCGTCAGCTGGAACATCCGGCGGTTGGCGGCGCCGGTCAGCGAATCCCGCTCGGCCAGGTCCTGGACATGCTGGAGCAGGACCGCGTTGCGCAGGTTCAGGGCGGCCATGGCGCACAGCTGGCCGAGGACGTTGGCGACGCGACGCTCGATCCCGAAGCCGGTCCGCGAGCGGTGGGCCACCACGACCGCGCCCATCGCCCGGCCGTCGGCGAGCATCGGCGCGACGAGGAGGTTGCGGCTGTCGCCGAAGGCCGCGGTCAGGAGCGGATTGCGATCCGGGTCCAGGCGCTTCACCGGCAGCAGCTCACGCTCGGTCCAGGCCCGCTCGACGACGTGGTCGGGCGCCGACGCCGTCGTGGGGACGGCGCCGGTGCCCCGCGCGGCCAGGACGATCGCCCGGCCGTCGGTGGCGCCGAGGACGAGCCCTCGCTCGAAGCCGAAGCGCTCGGCCAGGCCGTCGAGCAGGAGCCGCGACTGGAGGACCGGGTCGGTGACGGTGTCGAGGCGGGAGCTGATGTCGACCAGCGACTGGAGGTCAATCCGCCGGTTGCGCAGCTCGCGCTCGTTCATCGCCGAGAAGACCGAGGTCGCGAGGGCGAAGAGCCAGAACGAGGTGACGTTGAGGACCGGCATCCGATCGAACTCGATCTCCCGACCCGGCAGGACGTCGACCGGCGGCAGCAGCTGGGCGGCCTGACCGTACAAGACCACGAACAGCAGCAGCGAGTGCCACAGCGCGATCTTGAGGCCGGTCCGGTACGAGGCCAGGAGCGAGACGGCGACGAGGTGGAGGTAGATCAGGAAGCGGATCGGGCTCTGCGTTCCGCCGGTGGCGTACATCGCCGAGGCGAGAAAGATCCCGTCGAGGAGGAGCGTCAGCGACAGGACGAGGTGGCTCCGGCGGGAGAAGCGACGGCGGGCCAGCTCCCCGGCCGCCGACAGGGCGACGTACGCGAGCGTGCCGATGGTCAGCGTGGGCAGGGTGAGGCCGAACAGCTCCGGTCGCCACGCGCTCCAGGCGACGACGATCGCGGCGAGCGCCACGCGCATCCCCAGGAGCAGCATCATCCGATCGCCGAGCGCGGTGTACTCCAGGCGATCCGGCTGGCCCGTCCTCATCGATCCTCCTCCTCGAAGGCGAGGTAGGTCTCACCGGCCGACGCTGGCGCGTAGCGGAGCTTGGGATCGCGGCCGTCCAGGCGCGACTGGACGAGCAGGAAGATCAGGACGAGGACCGCCAGGGCCAGCGGGAAGGTGAAGGTCGTGGCGAGCACTGCCACCACCTCCGGCTTGACCGTGGTCCGGACCTGCTCACCGACCACGTTGAGGACCGCGTTGAACAGCCCGCCGTCGCCCGGCTCGATCGTCGCGCCGCTCGCACGCCCCGGGGCAGCGGACGGCGTCGGAGGCTGAACCGGGCCGAACGCCGGGGCCGGGGTCGCGCTTTGCGGGGTGGGCGACGAAGCAGCCGCCGACGGGTCCGGGGAGGCCGTCGGGTCCGGCGAAGCCGCCGCGTCCGGCGTTGGCAGTGGGGCAGTCGTGGGCGCGGCATCGGGCGTGGGGGTCGGCGTGGGATCGGGCGTGGGGGTCGGCGTGGGATCGGGCGTGGGGGTCGGCGTGGGATCGGGCGTGGGGGTCGGCGTCGGGTCAGGAGTCGGCGTGGGCGTCGGGGTCGGATCGGGCGTGGGCGTCGGATCAGGCGTCGGAGTCGGCGTCGGCGTCGGATCAGGCGTCGGAGTCGGCGTCGGCGTCGGATCAGGCGTCGGAGTCGGCGTCGGATCAGGCGTCGGGGTTGGCGTCGGATCAGGCGTCGGGGTTGGCGTTGGATCGGGCGTGGGCGTGGGCGTCGGCGTCGGGTCAGGACTCGGGGTCGGCGTCGGGTCCGGCGTCGGCGTAGGGCCGGCGTCCGAGACGACGACCTCGATGACGTCGACGTTGTCGTCGAGCTCCAGGTCGCCGACCGGCTCGTCGCACTGGAAGGGCGAGCCCGAGATGACGGCGCAGAGAACGTCCGTCCCGGTCGCCGTCGGCGTGTAGGCGACAGAGCAGGCGCCGGTCGCGTCGGTGGTGCAGGTCAGATCGGGGTTGCTACCGGGTCCGCCCGGGTCGTTGGGGCCGCCGACGAAATACACGCGGACGTCCTGGTCGGGGTAGGGATCGCCGGCGGTGTCCTGGGCGCTGATCGCCAGGCTGACGCTCGAGCCGACCGTGGCGGAGGCGCTCTCCGGACCGAAGTCCACGAAGACGCTGCCCGAGGCCGCGAGGGCCGGACCGCTCGGCAGCGCGATGATGACCATCGAGGCGAGGAGCGCCGAGGACAGGCTCATCGCGAGCGGCGTGCGGCCCGGACGCGAGGTTCGCGACACCGATTCCCCCTTGGCGCCGGGGGACCAGCTGGCGGTGTGTTGCAGGCGGCCCGGTCCCCCGATCGGACCGCCGTGGCATCCGATCTCGTCGATCGGACGGGGCGACCGTAGCCCGAAGGGACCAGGACCTTACAGGGGCGAAGTAGTACGTAGGGTTGCGGCCCGCGCGTAGCCCGGTGCCCGGACGCAGCGGTGCTTCGGCGCACGTCCCACGCCGGCCATGACCCGATCGTCCCGGTGGCGATGCGGTCCGCTGGGGTCGTGGTCGGAGGGGTGCATCGGCCGGCCGCGAGGACAACCGGCTCGCTCGGGCCGGGTTGGCTCAGGCGCGCGCCTTCCGGGGCTTGCCTGCCCGTTCGGTGCCGATCGGTACGTAGCCTGCCGCGACTCGGCAGCACGCAACTGCGGCCTGGTCTCGAGGAAGACGATCGCGATCTCCGGGTAGCGGACCTGGACCCGAGCCAACATGTCGGGCAGGAAACCGTCCGGTGCGTCGGCGTGCTTCAGCAGGTTGCCGTAGCGGTCGTCGGCGACGACCGCGGCGCGAGGAGCCTCGGGCAAGCTTTGCCAGCTCGAACACCAACGTGCCGTTGTTGATGGCGCCGGCGAGGTCGGCAAGCGACTTCCGCTCGACCACCGCGACGACAGTGCCGGACTCCGCCTGGGACGGCGTAGTCGCCGGCGGTGAGGGTCGCACGGACCGTCGACGCCTGTTGCTTCGAGAATCTGGAGGGGTAGTGCTCGCGGCTGTCGACGACGATGACGAGCTCGGCGATTCCGCTCGCCCGCCGACCCGGGATCCGAGCGCCGGGCCGGGCCGTGGTGACCACCTTCCGCGTCTGCCAGAAGATGCCCTCTCGCCCCGACGGCAGGGTCGTGAAGACGAACTGCGAGCGGTTCTCGCGCGGGCGATCCAGGACCAGGTCGATCGCCACCCCCGTCGGAGGCGACCAGGTACGGCAGGTGCGAGTCCGGATCCGGATTGCGCGCGACGACGAAGCGCACCTGGACAGCGTACGGCTCGGAGCGCGTCGCCATGGCGGGATTGGTGCTGTCGGCTAGAATCCCCGGTCGATGGCGGAGTAGCTCAGTGGTAGAGCAGGGGACTCATAAGCCCTTGGTCACAGGTTCAAATCCTGTCTCCGCTACCAGCTGACCTCGAGCGGCGGGGGGCCCCCCGGCGGGGCGGGGGCAGGGTAGGGGGTGGATGCTCCCCCACCCCCCC
>JBFMEV010000001.1:0-95436 GCA_040752335.1 Chloroflexota bacterium | reverse complement strand
GCCGGGGGGCCCGCGTCATTTGTGGCGAATTCTTCGCCGCGATCCAACCTGCCGGCTCATCCGGGCCGGCATGCCCATCCGTATCCTTGATGTGTCCTCGGTCAGCCCCTGGCCGCGCGCCCAACGTGCTCGGCGGGCTCCCGGGAACCCGACGTTATACTCGCCGCGGACCGTCCCGATGCCGGGCCGCCACCGGAGGCATTTCTTGAATCCCAGGCTCATGCGCAACGCCCTGCTGATGTTCGTCCTCGCCATCGGCGTCGCGGCGCTGCTCTATACATGGCTCAACCAGTCGACCGGTGCCCAGACCGTGGGCTACGGCCAGTTCCTGACGAACGTCACCCAGGACAAGGTCGATAAGGTCGTCCAGAAGGGTGACGTCCTCACGGTCACGAGCACCGACGACAAGACCTACACCGTCAACATCCCGCCGCTGCCGACGCTCACCGACGTCCTCGGCGACATGCGGACCGCGGCCGAGGCCGATGGCGGGACGTTCGATCCCTCGATCTACGACACCCAGCCGGCACCCGACAACTCCTGGGTCGGGCTGCTCCTGACGGCCGTCCTGCCGCTCCTGGTGATCGGCGGATTCATCTACTTCATGATGCGCCAGGCCCAGGGCACGAACAACCAGGCCCTCAGCTTCGGCAAGAGCCGGGCCCGGATGTTCCTCGGCAACAAGACGGTCGTTACCTTCGCCGACGTGGCCGGCGTCGACGAGGCCAAGACCGAGCTCCAGGAAGTCGTCGAGTTCCTGAAGTACCCCGAGAAGTTCAATACCCTCGGGGCCCGGATCCCGCGCGGTGTCCTGCTCGTGGGCCCCCCGGGCACCGGCAAGACCCTCATGGCCAGAGCCGTGGCCGGCGAGGCCGGCGTGCCGTTCTTCAGCATCTCCGGCTCGGAGTTCGTCGAGATGTTCGTCGGCGTCGGCGCCAGCCGCGTCCGCGACCTGTTCGACCAGGCCAAGCGCAACAGCCCCTGCATCGTCTTCGTCGACGAGATCGACGCGGTCGGCCGCCAGCGCGGCGCCGGCCTTGGCGGCAGCCACGACGAGCGGGAGCAGACGCTCAACCAGATCCTCGTCGAGATGGACGGCTTCGACACCAACACCAACGTCATCGTCGTCGCCGCCACGAACCGTCCCGACGTCCTCGATCCGGCGCTCCTCCGGCCGGGCCGCTTCGATCGCCAGGTCATCCTGGACCGGCCGGACATGAAGGGCCGGGTCGCGATCCTGCGCGTCCACATCAAGGGCAAGCCCCTCGACAAGAACGTCTCGATCGAGGACCTGTCCCGTCAGTCGCCGGGCTTCTCCGGGGCGGACCTCGCCAACCTCGTCAACGAGGGCGCGATCCTCGCCGCGCGGCGCAACCGCAAGACGATCGGGATGTCCGAGTTCGAGGAGGCCCTCGAGCGGATCGTGGCGGGTCCCGAGCGCAAGTCGCGGATCATCTCGGACGCCGAGAAGCTGATCATCGCCTACCACGAGGGCGGCCACGCCGTCGTCCAGCGGGTCCTGCCCAAGTGCGACCCGGTCAACAAGGTCACGATCGTGAGCCGGGGCATGGCCCTCGGCTACACGATGGCCCTGCCGACCGAGGATCGCTATCTCCAGTCGAAGAGCGAGTTCGAGGACAAGCTGGCCGGCCTGCTCGGCGGCAACGCCTCGGAACGGATGATCTTCGGCGACACGACGACCGGTTCGTCCAACGACATCGAGAAGGCGACGACCCTGGCTCGCCGGATGGTGACCGAGTTCGGCATGAGTGACCGCCTCGGACCGCTGTCCTTCGGCAAGCGCGACGAGCTCGTCTTCCTGGGTCGCGAGATCGGCGAGCAGCGCAACTACTCGGACGAGATCGCGAAGCAGATCGATGAGGAGGTCCGGGCGATCATCGACCGGGCCTACGAGCGGGCGACCCACGTCCTCGAGACCCACCGCGACCGGCTCGAGGCGCTCGCCCAGAAGCTGATCGCCGAGGAGACGGTCGACGGCGAAAGCTTCGAGTCGCTCTTCGAGGGCCTGCCGCCCAAGGAGAACCTCCATGGCCTCGGGCCGCGCCGGCACGAGCCGCCCGCGACCCCGACGGCGCCGGCCGACGCCACGCCCAAACCGGAAGCCCCGCCGTCCTCGGCGCCGGCTCCCAACCCGGCCTGAACGCTCAGCCCGTCGAACACCCTCGGCCGGCGGTCCCCTCGGACCGCCGGCCGAACCACGTGGAGGCCCGATGACGACGCTCGACCCGGCCGTCGAAGCCCACCTCGAGGCGACCCGCGAGGCTCGCCTCGCGTCGTACCTCGAGCTCCTCCGGATCCCGAGCATCTCGGCCCTGCCCGAGCACGCCGGCGAGGTGCGCCGTGCGGCCGAGTGGATCGCCGCCGAGCTGGCCCGGATCGGCTTCGACCACGCCGAGGCCTGCGACACGCCCGGGCACCCGATCGTCTACGCCGACTGGCTCCACGCCGAGGGTGCCCCGACGGTCCTCGTCTACTGCCATTACGACGTCCAGCCGGTCGATCCCATCGAGCTGTGGACCACGGCCCCGTTCGAGCCGTTCGTGCGGGACGGGCGGGTCATTGGCCGCGGTGCGGCCGACGACAAGGGCCAGCTCCACATGCATCTTCAGGCCGCCGAGGCCCTGTTCGCGGTCCGCGGCCGGTTGCCGCTCAACCTCCGGATCGTCTTCGAGGGTGAGGAGGAATCGACGTCGGCGAGCATGCCGGGCTGGCTCGCGGCCAACCGGGACCGCCTCGCCGCCGACGTCGTCGTCGTCAGCGACACGGGCTTCTTCGAGGGCAACATCCCGGCCCTGACCGAATCGCTCCGGGGCATCCTCTACACCCAGATCGACGTCACCGGGGCCCCCGCCGACCTCCACTCGGGGACCTACGGCGGCAACGTCGAGAACCCGGCCAACGCCCTCGCCCGGATCATCGCCGAGCTGAAGGACCGCGACGGCGTGGTCCAGGTGCCGGGCTTCTATGACGACGTGGTCCCGGTCGACGCGGCCGTCCGGGCCCGGCTCGCCGCGCTGCCCTTCGACGAGGGCGCCTACCTCGCGCGGGTCGACGTGCCGGCCCTGGCCGGCGAGACCGGCTACACGGTCCTGGAGCGCGAGGGCGCCCGCCCGACGCTGGACGTCAACGGGATATGGGGCGGCTTCCAGGGCGACGGCCAGAAGACCATCATCCCGGCCCATGCCCATGCCAAGGTCAGCATGCGGCTCGTCGCCCGGCAGGACCCGTTGGCGCTCTTCGAGCGATTCCGGGCCTTCGTCCTCCGCGTCGCCCCGCCGGGCGTCCGGGTGGAGGTGACGCGCCTCGGCTCCGGCCGGCCGAGCGCCACCCCTGTGGACCATCCGGTCGTCCGGGCGGCGATCGAGGCGTTGCGGGTCACCTTCGGGCGGGAGCCGGTCTTCATGCGTAGCGGCGGCTCGATCCCGGTCGTCGAAATGTTCGAGGGGCAGCTCGGCCTGCCGGTCGTCCTGATGGGTTTCACAAACCCCGACGACAACGCCCACGCCCCGAACGAGTCGATGGTCCTGGCGAACTACGAGACGGGCATCCGGACGATCTGCCTGCTGTGGGACAGCCTCGGCCACGACGGCCTGGCGTAACGCTCCGGGCCGGCCCGCGCCGGCCAACGCCGGCACACGCCGGCCCGGGCCGGCCCGCGCCGGTACCTTTGGCTGCCGTCGACTGGCCCTCGGGACGGGTGGCACCCGGAAGCGCGGTGCTACGATGCCGCGATTGGATCCATTCGGGGAGGACCATGCACTCGTGACGACAGAGGCGAACGCGCCCGCCGAAGCGGGGGCCCGCGCGTGGCGGTTGGAGAGCGACACCGGGAGCATGGCTCCGCGGTCGGCCCTCGACGTCCTCGTGGACCTGAACGACAAGGTCGTCAGCGGCCAGCTCGGCGAGTACCAGCCGGTACCGCTCGGCTTCACCCCGCTGGACAAGACGATCGGCGCCGGCCTGCGGCCGGGTGAGCTGCTGCTCATCGGCGGGGCCCAGGGCACGGGCAAGACGACCATCGCGCTCCAGATGGCCCGGAACGTCGCCGCGTCGGGCCAGGCCAGCGTCCTGTACCTGTGCTTCGAGCATGATGAGGCGTATCTCCTGAACCGGCTCATCGCCCTCGAGTCGGCGCTCGCCCACCTGCCCCAGAAGACCGGCGCGATCAAGATCCAGGACGTCCGCAAGGAGATTCTCGGGACGTGGTCGTCGGCCGGGGCCGAGGCACCGAATCTGGCCAACAACCCCCGCCTCCGGCCGTCGCTCGACCGGATCGCCCGCTACGGGCAGAACCTGTTCCTGCTTCGTGGATCGGCCACGGCGAGCACGATCGACAACATCCGCAAGCTCGTCCAAAAATACCGCCAGCTGGCCGGCGACCGGCGCCTCGTGGTGATCGTGGACTATCTCCAGAAGGTGCCGCAGATCCCAGAGCCGGATACGGAATCGGAGAAGGTCACGTTCGTGGTCAACGGCCTCAAGGACATCGCCCTGTCCGAGGAGGTGCCGCTGATCGCCATCGTCGCCGCCGACAAGGAGGGCCTGAAGGCTGCGCGCCTCCGGAACTTCCACCTGCGCGGCTCGTCGGCGATCAACTACGAGGCCGACATCATCGTCATCCTCAACGAGAAGTACCACATCGTCGCCAAGGTCAACATCGAGTTCAACCCGTACCAGGCACAGCGCTTCCGCGACTGGGTCATCCTGTCGATCGAGAAGAACCGCGGCGGCCAGAACAACGTCGACCTCGAGTTCGAGAAGCATTTCGAGTATTCGTGCTTCGACCCCAACGGCCGGACCGTCCAGGAGAAGCTCATCGAGGAGCGTCTCTACAACGACTGACGCGCGGGCTGATCCGGCGCCATCGCCGCGTTGTCGCCTGCGGTCCTCGCTCACGCACGTCGGCGTGCGCTCGCTCCGGTCCTCGGCTCCGCCTTGCGCTGACGGCGGCTGAGTAGCCCGCGCTCGGGCGTCCGCTCGCGACCGTGCTCGCCTCCGCCTTCGGCGGGGCTCGATGTCGGCGCCGCGTGGGCCGCAGCCGGGTCTGGGCGCGCGATGTCGTCATGGGACGACAACTCGACCACGGTTCCGGCTCGGCGTGGTGATTTGCCGGCCTGTCGTCGCCTCGCGCGGTCGTGGTGGCGCCATAGAACGACACGTCGACCGCCACGGCGCCCGCAACGCTGCGATCGACGTCGAGTTGTCGTTCCGGGACGACAGCGACGGTCTCGCCGCCGGCCGACTCCTCGTCGTCGCCGCCGCCCACACCGCCAACGTGCACGTCGCGGGACGCACGCTAGAGTCACGCCATGCAGCGCGACGCGGAGTTCCCCGGGGTCATCGAGGTCGTCGTCGAGATCCCGCGCGGAAGTCGGAACAAGTACGAGTTCGACGAGGCGGCCGACGTCTACCGCCTGGACCGGGTCTTGTCCTCGGCCGTCTTCTATAACTTCGACTACGGCTTCATCGAGGGCACCCGGGCCGACGACGGTGACCACACCGACGCCCTCCTGATCATCGACGAGCCGACCTTCACCGGCTGTCATGTCTGGGCCCGGCCGGTGGGCGTCCTCGAGATGCGCGACGAGAAGGGCGCCGACTACAAGATCCTGTGCGTCGCCGAGGGCGACCCCAACCAGGCCCACATCGGGCGCCTCGACCAGATGCGGCCCCACCGGCTGATCGAGATCGAGCACTTCTTCGAGACCTACAAGCTCCTGGAGGACAAGTCGGTCGAGGTCCTCGGCTGGCGCGACGCCGATCGGGCCCGGGAGATCCTGCGGTTGGACCACGATGCCTGGCTCCGGGAGCGTGGCGAGGTCGGCTGAGCCGATGCCCGGTCGGGGCGATCGTCGAGACGGCGGCAGGCGGGAGGGCCTCGACCGCGGCCCGGGGCGGCCCGACGTCCCCCGCCTGTTCGTGGCCGTCCCGATTCCGCCCGACGTGGGCGCCCAGGTGGGCCGCGTCCTCGCCGAAGCCCGGGCGGAGCTCGGCGACGAAGGCCGCAGGATCCGCTGGGTCCAGCTGGAGGGGCTGCACGTGACCCTCCGATTCCTCGGCCCCACGCCCGCCGACCGCGTCCCTGACGTCGCGGCGGCGCTCGAGCGGGCGGTCACCGGCGAGGCCCCGTTCGAGGTCCGGCTGGCCGGGGCGGGGGCCTTCCCGGCGGCCGCCCGGCCGCGGGCCCTGTGGCTCGGGATCCGGAGCGGTGCGGATGCCCTCGGGCGCCTGGCCGAGGCCCTCGACGCGGAGCTCCGCGCAGCCGGCTGGGGCGTGGAGGCGCGGCCGTTCCGTCCGCATCTCACGATCGCCCGGACCGACGGTGCGCGCGCTGGTTCGGCCGCGGCGATGGCACTCGAGGCCGCGGCGTCGACGCTGGACGCCGGCTTCACCGCGACCGCCGTGGTGCTGTATCGGAGCCACCTCGGCTCGGGTCCCGCCCGGTACGAGGTCCTCCGCGAGGCTCCGCTCGACTGACCGCGGCGGTCCGCCGCCGGCCGCCGGTCCCTGCTAGGATTCCGGCATTCGATCGTCGTCGGGGACCGACCGGAGGAGCCGTATCGAGCGTGACCGGACCGCAGCGCACCCGCCTGGTCCTCGCCCTCGGAGGCCTCAACATCATCCTCGCGACGGTCGCGCTCGGTCTCGCCGGGAACCTGGAGCCCCCGGACCAGGTCGCGCGGGCGACGGCCAGCCCGACGATCAGCGCACCGCCGATCGCGGGCGGCTCGCCCGGCCCGAGCAGCGGGCCGACGGGGTCACAACCGCCCGGGACAGGGGCCACGCCCGGTCCTGGCGAGACGCCGGAGCCCCCGGATCCCGCGGCGTCCGGCGAGCCCGAACCGACGGTCGGCCCCGGCCCTATCGCGATCGCGAGCGCCGCTCCCCCGAACGCCGCTCCGACGACCCCGGGCCCCACGACTGCGGCGCCACCGACCCCTCGGCCCACGGCGGCGCCACCGACCCCTCGGCCGACGGCGGCGCCGGAGCCAGACTCGCCGGCGTCCCGGGCCAGGCCGCCCTGTCCGGGCACTGTCGAAGACCCCCCGGGGCATGCCAAGGGCACGGGCGACGCCACGCGGCCCTGCAAGGGCGGCGAGGGCAACGGCAGCCAGGGCGGTGCGGGTGACGAGCGCTACCGGGGCGACGACCGGGGCCGGACCCGGGCCAACCCGTGTCGCGGGCGGCGCAGGCGCGAGGTCGCGTAGGATCGGGCCGACGAACCCACCGCACACCGTGAGCACCCATGCCTAGGATCGTCTGCCGCGCCTGCGGACGAGAGATCTTCACCGCCGCCCCGATCGAGCAGCTCTTCCCCGATGAGCGGCGCTGTCCTCGCTGCGGGGCGTCGCTCCAGGACGATCGGCGGGACCGCGAGCGCCGCCTCAACGTCCGCCGGGTCAACCCCCAGGACGATCCCGGCCCGCCCGAGGATAGCGAGCGGCGAACCGACGAGCGACGCAAGATCCGGCGGCGCCGCGGCGACAGCGGACCGACCGGCAAGGACCCGGGCTGGATCGAGTGACGACCGGCCCACCCACCCGGATCGCGTTCCTCGGGTTCGGGCTGATCGCCGGCTCGATCGCCCGGGCCCTCGCCGCCGGCCGGGCCGGCGCCTCCCGGCCGGTCCTCGTCGCCTGGAGCCCGTCGGGCACGGGCCCCCAGGCGGCGTTGCGGGACGGCGTCCTCGCCGCGGCCGCGAGCGCGCCGGCCGAGGCCCTGGCGGGCGCCGATCTGGTGATTGTCGGCGCGCCGCCGCTCGAGACGGCCGCGCTGGTGGGCCAGCTCGGCGGGCGCCTCCGGGGCGCGCTCGCGCCCGACGCGGTCGTGACGGACGTCGCGAGCACCAAGTCGGCGATCCTTGCCGCCGCCGACGCCGCCGCGATTCGCTTCGTCGGCGGCCATCCGATGGCGGGGCGCGAGGCGGCCGGTTACGCCAACGCGATCGACGACCTGTTCGCCGACCGGCCATGGGTCCTCGTGCGCGGCGCCGGGGCGGATGCCGCGGCAGTCGAGCGGGTGGCCTGGGTTGCGCTGGCCTGCGGATCGCGCCCGATCCTGATGGACGCGGCCAGCCACGACGCCGCGGCCGCCGCCATCAGCCACCTGCCGCTCATCGTCGCCGCGGCCCTGGCCGAGACTGTCGCCGGGGCCGGGATCGAGCGGCCCGGCTGGCCGGCCGCGGCGACCCTGGCTGCGTCGGGCTGGCGCGACATGACCCGCCTGGCGCGGGGCGATGCGCGGATGGGCGCCGGCATCGCGGCCACGAACTCAGCCGCGATCGCGGCCGGCCTTCGCGACCTGCGCGAGGTCCTCGACTCCTGGCTCGCCGACCTCTCGGCCGACGGCTCGCCGGATGCGGCCCGCCTCGAAGCCCGCCTGCTGGCCGTCCGCGATCGCCTCGAGCGGCCACCGTCGGGAGGCGCGTGAGCCCGGCCGGCGGGGCCGAGGAGCAGGTCCTCGTGATCCCCCGCTCGGCGGTGATGGGCGACCCGGGCTGGCGAGGCGTCCGGACCGCGGGTCTCGAGACCTTCCCCGACCTCGTCGCCCGCGAGGGGCGCTACGTCCCGCGCTCGATCGCCGAGCTTGACCGATCGTCCAAGCAGATCATCCCGTACCTCGTCCTGCGCGACGGAGCTCGCCTCTTCCTGATGCGCCGGACTCGCGCCGGCGGCGACGCCCGCCTCCACGACCGCTACACGATCGGCGTGGGCGGCCATCTCAACCCCGGTGACACCGACCTGGCCCACGGGTTGCGGCGCGAGTGGGGCGAGGAGATCGAGGCCGACTTCACGCCCGACTTCCGGCCCGTCGGCTTGCTCAACGACGACACCGGCGACGTCGGCTCAGTCCACCTCGGCGCGGTCTACCTCGCCGATGCGGCCGGCCGCCCGGTCGCGATCCGCGAAACCCACAAGCTGGCGGGCGCCTTCGCGTCCGCCGCCGAGGTCGCCGCCGTCCTCGAGCTGATGGAATCGTGGAGCCGCCTCGTGTTCGAGTTCATCGAGCCGGCGGCGGCCGCACTCGTGCCGGGGGGCGCGACGAATTCGGGCGGGTTGGCCCGGGGCGCCTGACGCCACCGGTGCGATACTGCGGGCGGAGGCTCCCGCCTTGACCGCTCGCCGCCGCGCACCCCGCCGCCCTCGTCGTCACCGCCTCGGACTGTCGCTCGTCCTGGCCGCCGTCGGTCTCCTCGCGGTAGCGGGCTCGATGCAGGCCGCCGGGCCGGAGGTCGTGGTCCTGCCGACGACCGGAATCGTCGACGAGGGCATGGCCCGCTACCTGGCCGGCGGGATCGACCAGGCGGAGCGCGACGGGGCCGCTGCCGTGGTCATCAAGCTCAACACCCCGGGCGGGTTCCTGACCGCGACCAACGACATCGTCGGGACGATCCTCGAGGCGGACGTCCCGGTCATCGTCTGGGTCGCACCTGCCGGCGGCTTCGCCGCCAGCGCCGGGACCTTCATCACGCTGGCCGCCAACATCGCGGTCATGGCGCCAGGCACGAGCATCGGGGCGGCCTCACCGGTGAGCGCCGACGGCAGCGAGATCGATCCGGTCCTGGCCGCCAAGGTCAAGAACGACGCCATCGCCAAGATCACGGCCATCGCCGAGGCTCGCGGCCGCAACGTGGAGTGGGCGGTGTCCACCGTCGAGGACGCCCGCTCGTCCCCGGTCAGCGAGGCCGTCGAGGTCGGCGCCGTCGATGGCATGGCGGCCACGATCGAGGAGGTCCTGGCGTTCGCCCACGGCCGGACCGTCGAGGTCGGCGGCCGGGAATTCACCCTCGACCTGGCCGGCGCGACCGCGACGGAGCGGCCGATGAACCCGTTCCTGGCCTTCATCCGGCTGCTGTCCGACCCGAACATCGCCTTCCTGCTGCTGAGCATCGGCTCGGCCGGCCTGCTGGCCGAGGTCTGGAGCCCGAACTTCGTGACCGGGATCATCGGGGCCCTGGCCATCATCCTGGCGTTCATCGGCCTGGGCGCCCTGCCGCTCAACGTCGGCGGCCTGATCCTGATCGTCTTCGGCCTCGTCCTGTTCGGGCTGGAGCTGACCGTCACGAGCCATGGCCTGCTGGGATTCGCGGGCGTCGTCTGCCTCGGCCTGGGCGCCTCGGCCCTATTCAGCACGCCGGGGGACCCGTTCCAGCCCCTGGCCCGCGTGGCCCTGCCGGTAATCCTGACCGTCAGCATCACGTTCGGGGCGATCATGGTCATGATCGTCTTCGGGGTGATCCGGTCGCGGAGCGTGGCGGCATCGCCCGGAACGGTGGGAGCCCCGTTCGTCATCGGCAGCCTCGGCAGCGTCCGCCGGCCGCTCGAGCCAGTCGGCTCGGTCTACGTCGCCGGCGAGGAATGGACCGCCAGGGCCGAGGTGGGCGTCCGGCTCGAGCGCGGTGTCCCGGTGCGCGTCGTCGGCATCGATGGCCTGACGCTCGTCGTCGAGCCCGACGCGTCATCATCGGAAGCGACGTGATCCGGCCGGCCGGCCGGATCGACGTCACCAGGAGGTCGTAGGAACCATGGAAACGCCGGTCCTCGTGGCCATCGTCGCCTTCGTGCTGGTGGTCCTCCTCGTGGTCCTGTACCTGTCGGTGCGGATCGTCAACCAGTACGAGCAGATGGTCGTCCTGCGGCTCGGGCGGACGAACGAGGGGCTCGTTCGCGGACCGGGCCTGCGGTTCCTGATCCCGATCGTCGACCAACCCCGCAAGGTCGACCTCCGCGAGACCTTCACCGAGGTCCCCAGCCAGCGGACGATCACCAAGGACAACGCCCCGATCGACGTCGACTTCCTCATCTACTGGCGGATCGTCGATCCCCTCAAGAGCGTCCTCAACGCCCAGCAGTTCTCTGGCATGCTCCAGGGCGTCGCGACGACGACCCTCCGGGCCGTCATCGGCGACATCGGCCTCGACGAGGTCCTCTCGAAGCGGGACCAGATCAACGAGCTCCTGCGGGTCAAGCTCGACGAGGTCACCGAGCGCTGGGGTGGCAAGGTCACGACCGTCGAGATCCGCGAGATCGTTCCGCCGCGCGACGTCCAGGACGCGATGAACCGGCAGCTCTCTGCCGAGCGGACCCGGCGGGCCGTCATCACCGAGTCGGAGGGCACGCGCCAGGCGGCGATCAACGTGGCCGAGGGCACCAAGCAGGCCGAGATCCTGAAGGCCGAGGGCGACCGCCAGGCGGCGATCCTCCGGGCTCAGGGCTTCTCGGAAGCGCTCCAGCAGATCTTCTCGGCGGCCAAGGGCATCGACCAGAAGACGATGGCCCTCCAGTACCTCGAGGCCCTCAAGGCGCTCGGCGCCAGCCCGGCCACGAAGTTCATCATCCCGACCGAGTTCACCCGCCTCGTCGAGCCGTTCACCGGCTACCTGGAGCGCGGCATGGGCGGCCGGGATGCGGCCTCGGGCGGCGGGCCGGCGGGAGCGTCCGGCGGGTGATCGGCGGACGATCTGAGCGGGTGAGCACCGGGCCGGCGGTGTGATCGCCGGGCGGATCGCCCGGCGGATGCTCGACGCGCCGAGGACCCGACCGGAGGAGGCGGCGCTCGGGCCGGCCCTCGATCGCCTTGGCGGCGAGCTGGCACGTGTCCGGTCCCGCGACGGCGTGCGCCTGTCGGCGCGCTGGCTGGCCGCCGAGCCCGGCCGGGGCGTCGACGTCGGGGCCGAGGTCGGCGACCCGGCGTGGCGGCCTGACCCGCGCGAGGCCATCCTCCTGCTCCACGGCTATTCGGGCTCGGTCGCGCCCGACCTCGTGGAGTACGGGCCGGTCCTGCGTCGGACAGCGAGCGTCCTCGGCCTCGACTTTCGGGGCCATGGCGAGTCCGACCCGGCGCCGACGACGTTCGGGCTTCACGAGGTCGACGACGTCGGCGGCGCGCTCGCCTGGCTCGGCGAACGGGGGATCCGGCGGGTCGTCCTGGCCGGCACCTCGATGGGCGGAATCGTGGCCATCGCCGCGGCAGTCGTCCTCGGCGATGGCGGGCTGGCCGGCCTCGACGCCGACCCCGATGCGCCGCGCCTGACCTCGCCCCCGCCCCGGCCGCGGATCGTGGGGATCGTCGCCGAGGCCGTCCCGGCGGAGCTGCCGACGGTCGTGGCCAACCGGATCCGCGGGCCCGGGCCCATCCGCCGCTGGCTCGCCCGGCGCGCCTTCGCGGCGGCCGCCGCCCGGCTGGGGGCGGACCCACGGGCCACCGAGCCGATCCGGGTCGTTGGCCTCCTCGAGGACCTTCCGTGCCTCCTCATCCACGGCGAGGCGGACACGACCGTGCCCATCCGCGAGGGCCGCCGCCTGGCCGCCGCGATGGGCCCGGGCGGCGAGCACTGGACCATCCCGGGTGCGGACCACTCGCTGGGTCGCCGGACGGCGCCGGCGGCCTGGGACGAGCGGGTCACCGGGTTCCTCCGACGGGCGTTCGGCGGCGGTCGGGAACGCGAGCTCGCGCTGGGTATACTCGGCTCGCCAGCGGTCGAGCGGTCCGATGTCCTGGACGCCCCGCCGCCGCCGGAGGAGGCCGACCAGCTCGCATGACCAAGATCCTCGTCGTCGACGACGACCCGAACGTCCAGCGTCTCCTCCGGGTCACCCTGAAGCAGGAGGGCTTCGAGGTCGTCGTCGCCGGCGACGGCGCGGAGGGCCTGCGGCTGTGGGAGGTCGAGTCGCCGGCGCTCATCCTCCTCGACGTTACCCTCCAGAAGCTCGACGGCTACGAGGTCGCGGCCAAGATCCGCGAGGTCGAAGGCACCGGCGCCCACGTCCCGATCATCATGCTGACCGCCGAGAAGGAGGTCGAGCAGAAGGTCCGTGGCCTCCGTGCCGGCGCGGACGACTACCTCGTCAAGCCGTTCCACCAGGCTGAGCTGCTGGCTCGGATGAAGAGCCTCCTCGCCCGGTTCTCCACCCGCGAGGGCCCCGGCGGCATCCGGCCGCCGATGGGCAAGCTCCTGGCCTTCTACGGGGCCAAGGGCGGGGTGGGCACGACGACCCTGGCCATCAACGCCGCGATCGCCCTCCACCAGGAGCACACCCGGCGGGTCGCCCTGGTCGACGGGGTCCTGCAGTTCGGCGATCACCGGGTCTTCCTCGACCTGGGCAACGACCGCAAGAGCATCTCCGACCTGGTCTCCGCCCCGTCGATCGACAACGACCTCATCAAGTCGGTCATGGTCCGCCACGACTCGGGCGTGGACCTCCTGCTCGCCCCGCCGAGCCCGGAGGACGGCGACCTCGTCCACGAGGCCCAGATGGACCAGGCCCTCACGATCCTCCGGACGATGTACGACTACGTCGTGGTCGACGTCGAGAAGCGCCTCGGCGACCTGAGCCTCTCGGTCCTCGACCACGCCGACATGATCTTCGTGGTCATGACGGCCGACCTGTCGTGCCTCAAGAACGTCCGCCTCGTCCTGGAGGCCCTCAACCGGGTCGGCTACGAATCGAGCAAGGTGAAGCTCCTCCTGAACCGCTCGAACGCCTTCACCGGGATCAGCGTCCAGGCGGCCGAGGGGGCCCTCAAGCACCAGTTCGAGTTCAAGATCACGAATGAGTACCGGGTCGCGATCAGCGCCCAGAACTCGGGTACGCCGTTCGCCTTCTCGAAGCCCGATTCGCCGCTCGCCCGCGAGATCGCGGCCCTGGCCACGGAGGTCGAGCGGGCCTCGGCGCCGGCCGCCAAGGTCGGCGCGCGCTAGCGCCGTCGCGGGCGGTCCGGCCGGCTTGCTGATCGTCTGCTCGCCGCACGCCAGGTGAGCCGCGGATAAGCGGCGCCCGCTAGGGTCCGCGACATGCTCGCGACCCTCCTCTCGGCAACCCTCGTAGGCCTCGACGGTCGGCGCATCAGGGTGGAGGTCGACGTTGCTCCGGGCCTGCCCGGTTTCACGATCGTGGGCCTCGCCGACGCGGCCCTGCGCGAGGCCCGGGAGCGAGTCCGCGGCGCGATCCGGAACGCCGGGTTCCACCATCCGCCGCGCCGGATCACGGTCAACCTCGCCCCGGCGGACCTCCCGAAGGGTGGTGCGAGCGTCGATCTCGCGATCGCCGTCGGGATCCTCCTCGGGTCCGAGCAGTTTTCCGCCGTCGCCGGCCGGACGGCCCTCATCGGCGAGCTGTCCCTCGGCAGCGAGGTCCGGCCTGTGCCGGGCCTGCTGCCGATGCTCGGCGCCCTCGCCGGGCACGGGGTCAGGCGCGCCCTGGTGCCCGCAGCGAGCCTCGAGGAGGCGGCCCTCGTGCCGGGCATCCACGCGATCGGCTGCGCCACCCTTGGCGACGCGGTCGCGGTGCTCCGCTCACGGCGAGCCCGGGGGCGCGGCCCGCTGATGCCGGCCCGGGTCGAGCTTGCCGCCGAGCCCGCTGCCCACGGGGGCGGGGCGGGGGATCCCGGCCAAGACGAGGGCGATGCCGACGGCCTGGCAGCGGTCCCGGACCTGGCCGAGGTCCGCGGCCAGCAGGAGGCCCGGCGGGCCCTCGAGGTCGCCCTCGCCGGGGGCCATGCCCTGCTCCTGATGGGGCCGCCGGGCAGCGGCAAGACCCTCCTCGCCCGGACCATCCCACGGCTGCTGCCGCCACTCGGCGATGCCGAGGCGCTGGCAGCGACGATCGTGGCCTCGGTCTCCGCCGAGCGGCCGGTCCGGGCCCTGGTCCGGCGGCCGCCGTTCCGGGCGCCCCACCACACGGCCTCGTACGCCGCCATCGTCGGCGGCGGGCCCGGCCTGATGCCGGGCGAGGTGACGAGGGCAGACCACGGGGTCCTGTTCCTCGACGAGCTGCCCGAGTTCGGGCGGGATGTCCTGGAGGCCCTCCGCCAGCCCCTCGAGGAGGGCCGGATCGCGATCGCCCGGGCGGCCCGCACGGCCGTGCTGCCGGCCCGCTTCCAGCTCGTCGCGGCGATGAACCCGTGCCGCTGCGGCAACACCGGCACGCCCCAGCCGTGCGAGTGTCCGCCGAATGCTCCGGAGCGCTACGTCGGGCGTATCTCAGGGCCCCTGCGTGACCGGATCGACCTGTGGGTCGGGATGCCGAGGCTGCCGGCGGCCGCACTCATCTCGCCCGACGATCCGGAAACCTCGGCCACCGTCGCGGCGCGGATCGCGGCCGCGCGTCGAGTCCAGGTGGACCGTCCGCCCAACCTCCTGAACTCGCGTGTCGCCGGCCGCGCGCTGCGGGTCGCCTGCCGCCTCGAACCCGAGGCCCGCCGCCGGGCCATCGCCCTGGCGGAAATGGAGCGGCTCTCCGGTCGCGGCACGGATCGCCTCCTGCGGGTCGCCCGGACGATCGCCGATCTGGCCGGCGAACCCGCCGTGGAGATCGCCCACCTCGAGGAAGCGGCGCGCTGGCGGGCCCCGGCGGCCCGCCCGCATCTCGCCCTGGCGGTCTGAGGGTGCTCGGCGTGGGACGCGAGGGACCGACCGGCCCGGCGACCGCCCGCCCCGGGGAGCGCAACACCGGGGAGGGCCGCCCCGGGGACCGCCGCCTCGCGGATCGCGACGCGCTCGCCGTCATCGTCTCCGCCGACGGCGTCGGGCCGATGATCCTCGAGCGGCTGCTGGCCGTCTGTGGCGGCCCGAACGAGATCCTCGACCTCGCCAGGCAGCGCGACGGCGCCGCGGCCCTGCAGGCCGCAAGCCGCGATCCGGGCGGCCCGGGCGTGGCGATGTCGGAGGCCGCCTCCGAGGCGCTCGCGGTCGCCGCCCGCCGGGTTGGAACCGTCCTGGACGGCCTCCGGGCGGCGGGCGTGGTGGCCCTCGCGATCGACGACCCGGCGTTCCCGGATCGGCTCCGCCGAATCGAGCTGCCGCCCCGCGTCCTGTTCGTCCGAGGCGACCCTGCGGCCCTGAGTGCCGCCGCAGCGGTCGCGGTCGTCGGAACCCGCCGTCCCACGGACGCCGGGCGCCGGATCGCGTCTCGAATCGGGGCCGCGCTCGCCCGCGCCGGAGCTCTCGTCGTGAGCGGCCTGGCCGTCGGCATCGACGGTGCGGCGCATGCCGCGGTCGTGGCCGAGGGGCGCCGCACGGCGGCCGTCATCGGCGGCGGCCACGACCGCCTCGTGCCGCGTTCCCACGACCGCCTGGCCGAGGCCATCGTGGATGGGGGCGGCGCGGTCGCCTCGGAGCATGCGCCGGGAACGATGCCCTCGAAGGGCACGTTCCCGCGCCGGAACCGGATCATCAGCGGCCTCGCCGACGCCGTTGTCGTGGTGGAGGCAGGAGCCACGAGCGGGGCCCTCATCACCGCGTCGTGGGCCCTGGAGCAGGGCCGGGAGTGCTTCCTCGTCCCGGGCCCCATCGACGCCCCCCAGTCGGCCGGCTGCCTGGCGTGGCTGCGCGACTACCCGGGCGCCGCCCGGATCGTCGCCGGCGTGCCGCAGCTCCTCGAGGACCTCGGGCTCATGGCCTCGGCGGCCTTCCCGGCGCCGGGCGCACGGCGGCTCCTCGTGCCGCCCACACGGCCAGTCCGGCAGCCCTCGCGAGCGGCGCGCCGGATCGAGCTGTCGCCTCGCGAGGACCGCCTCGCCCGGGGGCTCGTCGATGGCGCCGCGACGGCGGACGAGCTCGTCGCGACCACCGGGATGCCGATCGCCGCCGTCCTCGCCGGCCTCACCGCGCTCGAGGCGGCGGGCCTCGCGACCGGGGCGTTCGGGCGGTACCGGCCGGCCGGGTTCCTCGCCATCGCCGACCCCGGAACGGCGCCACGGGACCCGGCGATGAGCTCCGAGCCGGCCGAGCCGGCCGCCTGACCCGAGCTTGCGTCGGTCTCGCCGAGGGCCTCCCAATCGACGCCCGTGCTATCCTGCCGGCGGCCGTGCGCCCTCGGCCCGCAGCCCCACGATGCCATCGTCCCCAGCGACGAGCCAGGAGACTGCAGTATTGCGGAACGTCCTAGCGGCCGCCCTGGCGGTCCCCGTGATCGCCCTCGTCGTCGCCCGCTCGGTCGATCGGCGAGCCGGGGGGCGCCGCCTGGTGGCCCTCGTCGCCCTGCTCGCCATCGGCGCGATCACCGCCTTCGCCGGCACCCGGCCGGCGGCCACGACGGGCACCATCCCGACCCGGGTGGAGCCCCTGGAAGCGGCAGTTCTCAGCACCCAGATCCGGACCTCCGAGTCGCCGGCGTCGCCGGTGACGATCACCTTCTCGGGGCCGATGGACGCGGCCAGCGTCGAGCTGATGCTCCGCGTCGTGCCGGCCCGCAGCGTCGACGTCTCGTGGAGCTCCGACGCGACCCGCCTGACGGTCGCGCCGCTGACCGCCTGGAAGCCCGGCACCTACTACACCGTAACGGTCCTCGAGGGCGCCCTCGACGCGACCGGCCGACCGATCGAGCGACCGGTCCGGGCCGCCTTCCTGACCCGCCCGGCGGTCACGGCCGAGGTCACTGCGACCTCGGTCACCGATGGCGAGGCCGCGATCGCGACCGGGTTCCGAATCGCCTTCTCGGGGCCGATCGATGAATCGACCCTCGATCTCGTCGTCAGCCCGGCCATCCACGGCACGTTCGTGCCGGCGGGGGATTCGACCGAAGCGACCCCGGTCTACGAGTTCAGGCCGGTCGAGGCGCTCCAGGCCGACACGGCCTATACGGTCGGCCTGGGGCCGGGGGTCCGCGACCGCGATGCGGCGGAGATCGAGGCCACCGCGCTGGAGATCAGGACTGCCGCCGCACCGGCCGTCGTCCGGTTCCGGCCGCGCCACGGCTGGACCGACGTCGCCTGGAGCCAGCTGCTGTCGGTCCGCTTCACCGAGCCGATGGACCATGCCACCACCGAGGCTGCCTGGAGCGCCACCCAGGGGACGACCAAGCTGACCGGGACGTTCCGGTGGGCCGAGAACGACACGGTCCTCGTCTTCGACCCGGCCGCCAACCTCGGCTACGCCCAGAAGGTGGAGCTCTTGGTCGGCGCCGGGGCGACCTCGAAGGCGGGGGTGCCGATCGTGGCGGCATCCTCGATCACCTTCACGACCGCCGCCAAGCCGGCCCCGCGGACCTCCACCAGCGGCAGCAGCGGCGGCAGCGGCAGCGGCGGGAGCATCGGCGGCAGCACCTGGGCCGCGGTCGAGTCCTACTACCTGGGCCTGATGAACTGCACCCGGACCGGCGGCTGGGTGACCTCCAGCGGCAGCTGCTCCAGCCCCGGTGGCCGGAACGTCGCGGCCCTGTGGCAGGACGCCGGGATCACGGCCAACGTCGCCCGGCCGTACGCCAAGAAGCTGGCCGTCAACAACCTGTGCACCCACTTCTCGGGCGGCAACCCCGGCGATCGCCTGCGGGCGGCTGGCTACACGAGCTACATCTGGGCCGAGAACCTGGGCTGCCGGAGCGGCGATCCCTACGCCGCCGTGCTCGGGTCGCACCTCTTCTTCCAGAGCGAACAGTCGTACAACGGCGGTCATTACGTGAACCTGATGAACGCCAAGTACGACCGGGTCGGGATCGGGGTCTGGGTCTCGAGCGGCCGCGTCCGCCTCGTCGTCGACTTCTACCACCCGCTCTGATCCGGCGGCCGTGATCCGCAACGCCGTCGTCCACCTCCTCAGCGAGCAGCCGGTCACGGCCGACCTGTTCGAGATGCCGAAGCCCGACGACACCGTCCTCATCTGCACCAACCTGCGGACCCTGGACGGCAAGCGGCCGGTGTTCATCGACCAGGTCGAGTCGACCTTCGTCCTGCCGTACCTCCACATCCGGTTCATCGAGCTCCGACCCGAGCGGGCCGAGGCGACCGACGACGAAGCCGCTGCCGCGGAGATCGCGTCCGCGGCCGAGCCGGCTGCCGACGCCGAGCTCGAGATCGACGAGGACTTCCTGCGCCGCATTCGCGAGGCCTGAGGCCAGGCAGCCCCTGGCGCCGGCCGTATCGCCGGATAACTGGTGGCCAAGGGGCCTGCGGTATAGTCCCGCCCGATGCCGAAGCACCTGGTGATCGTGGAGTCGCCGGCCAAGGCGCGAACGATCGAGCGCTATCTCGGCGACGATTACCGCGTCCTGGCGTCGTACGGCCACGTCCGCGACCTGCCCGAGAACCCCGGCAAGGGCAAGTTCGGGGTCGACGTCGAGCATGGCTTCACGCCCGAGTACGTCGTTGCCGATGACCGCCGCAAGCAGGTCGATGCGATCGAGCGGGCCGCCCGCAGCGCCGACCTCGTCTACCTCGCCACGGACCTCGATCGGGAGGGCGAGGCGATCGCCTGGCACGTCGCCGAGGCGGCCCATGTGCCGGCCGCCAAGGCCCGCCGGGTGACCTTCTCGGAGATCACCGAGCGGGCCGTCCGCGATGCCTTCCAGCACCCCCGCTCGATCGACACCGACCTCGTGGACGCCCAGCAGACCCGCCGGATCGTGGACCGCCTCGTCGGCTACACCCTGAGCCCGCTGCTGTCGCGCAAGGTCCGCGGCGGCCTCTCGGCCGGGCGCGTCCAGTCGGTCGCGGTCCGCCTCGTCGTCGAGCGCGAGCGCGAGATCGCCGCCTTCGAGGCCCGCGAGTACTGGACCATCCACGTCACCCTCCAGACCGACAAGGGCGAGACCTTCGTCGCCGACCTGGTCCGGATCGGGGGCGGGCCGACGGACATCGGCAACGGCATCCTGGCCGAGCACCACGCCGAGACCCTTCGAACGCTCGAGCCGACGGTCACCTCGATCGCCACGAAGAGCCAGAAGCGCAGCCCGGCCCCGCCGTTCACCACCTCGACCCTCCAGCAGGAGGCCAGTCGCAAGCTGGGCTTCAGCCCCAAGCGGACGATGTCGGTCGCCCAGCGGTTGTACGAGGGCGCCGACACGCCCGACGGCCACGTTGGGCTCATCACCTACATGCGAACCGACTCGGTGGCCATGGCCGGGGTCGCGATGGGCGAGGCCCGCGAGGTCATCCGGGCGCGCTTCGGCGAGCGCTACACGATGCCCAAGGGCCGGGTCTACCGGACGAAGGCGAAGGGCGCCCAGGAGGCTCACGAGTCGATCCGCCCGACCAGCTTCGCCCGGGATCCCGAGTCGCTGGCCGGGACCCTCAAGCCGGAGGAGCTGCGGCTCTACCGCCTCATCTGGCAGCGAGCCCTCGCCAGCCAGATGGAGGCCAAGCAGCTCGAGACGACGACGGTCGACCTCTCGGCCGACATCTACGAATTGCGGGCCTCGGCGACCCGGACGCTCTTCGACGGCTTTGCCCGGGTCTATACCGAGGGCCGCGACGAGGACGGCGAGGACGAAGCCGAGGGTCGCCTGCCGGAGCTGGCCGAGGGCGAGCGGACGCGGGTCGCGGACGTCGCCACGGCCCAGCACTTCACCGAGCCACCGCCACGCTACACGGAGGCCTCGCTCGTCAAGGCCCTCGAGGAGCACGGCATCGGACGACCCTCGACCTACGCGGCGACCCTCTCGACGATCGTCGATCGCGGGTACGTCCGGATCGAGGACCGCCGGCTTCGACCGGAGCTCATCGGCGAGATCGTCACCGACCTCCTGGTCGAGCACTTCGGGGATTACGTCGACGTCGCATTCACGGCCCGGATGGAGGAGGAGCTCGACGAGGTCGCCAGGGGCGAGCGGGCGTGGGTCCCGCTGCTCGAGGCGTTCTACGGCCCGCTGAAGAACCGGGTCGACGAGAAGCGCCGGGAGCTGCGGCGCCGGGACTTCACGACCGAGGCCACCGACGAGGTCTGCTCGCTCGGCCACCCGATGGTCATCCGGCTGGGCCGGAACGGCCGGTTCCTGGCCTGCTCGCTGTTCCCCGAGCACAAGGAGTCGCGGCCGCTGCCGGGCGACGAAGCGCCGGCCCTGCCCGGGACGGGCGAGCCGTGCCCGAAGTGCGGCGAAGGCGTCCTCACCTCGCGGCGCGGCCGGTTCGGGCCGTTCGTCGGCTGCTCGCGCTATCCCGATTGCGACTACATCCAGCGCGACGGCCCGCCGCCCCCCGAGCCGCTGCCGTTCGAGGTCGTCTGCCCCAGGAACGGCGACGGCCGGCTCGTGGCGCGTCGCGCGCGGCGGACCGGGAACGTCTTCTGGGGGTGCTCCGCCTATCCGAAGTGCGACTACACGACGAACCACGAGCCGCTGGGAGCGTTCCACGACGCCGACGACGGCCCGGTCGCGCGGCGTGACGGCGGCCCTCTGTGCCTGAAGTGCGGGGCGGCCATCCAGCTGCCGGCCGGCGACGGCTCGATCGTGGGCCTGCGCCTGGCGGGCGGTCCGCCGGATCCGTTGGCCCTGGTCTCCAAGCGTCCGGCCCGGGGTGGGGGACGGCCCGGCGGGCGGGGTGTGACCCGGCGCTCTGCGGGATCCCGGGGCACCGCCGGTCGCGGCTCGGCGAAGGGCGCCGCCGGCGGGCGGAGGGCGTCCGGCCGGGGCCGGTCGAACGGCACCACCCCCGCGGCGTGACCGCGCCGGGGCACTCCGGGCGCGCCCTCGAGCGCTTTCTCCGCAGTCTCGCCGCCCGCGACGCCTCGCCCCACACGATCCGGGCCTACGAGACCGCCGTCGGCACCTACCTCGCCTGGCTCGTCGAGCGGGAGGTCGACTGGCGGAGTCCCTCCCGGAGCCACCTCCGGACGTACCTCGCCAGGCTCAGCGGTGCCACCGCCCGGAGCTCGGTCGCCCAGCGGCTCGCGGCGATTCGGGCCTTCCACCGCTTCGCGGCCCGGTCCGGCCTGGCGGCCGGCGACCCGTGGGGCGCGATCTCGACGCCGCGCCTGCCGCGACGCCTGCCCCGGGTCCTCGAGCTCGAGCAGGTGGACCGGCTCCTCGCCGCCGTCGACGCGGAGCTGGCGGCCGCGGCGGAGCGCGGCGCGGCGGCCCCGACCGCGACCGCGATCGCGCTCCGCGATCGAGCGATCGTCGAGACGGCCTACGCCGCCGGCCTCCGCATCAGCGAGCTTGCCGCGGCCGAGCTCGGGCTGCTGGACCTCCGGCGCGGCGAGATACGGGTGATGGGCAAGGGTCGCAAGGAGCGGGTCGGGCTGCTTGGACGACCGGCGATCCGGGCGCTGGTGACCTACCTCGACGAGGCCCGGCCGGTGCTGCTGGCGCTCCGGGCCTCGTCGGGACCGGTTCCCTCGGTGGTGTTCCTCAACCATCACGGCGAGGGTCTCGGGGTCCGCGGCCTGCGCTACCGGATCGACCGGCTGTGTCGGGCCGCGGGATTGCCCCTGGGCGTCTCGCCGCACACCCTGCGCCACTCGTTCGCGACCCATCTGCTCGACGGCGGGGCCGACCTGCGGGTCGTCCAGGAGCTGCTCGGCCACGAGAGCCTGGCGACCACCCAGGTCTACACCCACGTCTCGCCGGCTCGACTCCGATCAGCCTACCGCTCCGCCCACCCGCGGGCCCGCCGGGCGGGCTCGGCGCCGGACCCGGCATGACCGCGACCGGGCGACGCGCGGGCCTGGTCCGTGCCGGGGTGATCCTGTCGACGACGTTCCTCGTCGCCCGGGCCCTCGGCTATGTCCGAACGGTCGTTCTCGGAGCGACCTTCGGGACGGGCGCCGAGCTCGATGCGTTCTTCGCCGCGTTCCGGGTCCCGGACCTGATCTTCCAGCTCGTCGCCGCCGGCGCCATGGGCTCGGCCCTCATCCCGGTCCTCGCGGGGCTCCTGGCGACGGGCGAACGGGCCCACGCCTGGCGGGTCGTTGGGACGCTGGCCAACCTCCTGTTGGGGGCGATGTCGGCCCTTGCCGTGGCCGCCTTCATCGGGGCGCCGTTGCTGGTCCGCGGGCTCGCCCCGGGCTTCGATGAGGCGGCGCTCGCGAGGACCACGGACCTGACCCGGATCATGCTCGCCGCGCCGATCCTGCTGTCGCTCGGGGCGATCGCGACGGCCGCCCTCAACGCCGAGGGCAGGTTCACGGCGGCGGCGCTGGCGCCGATCCTCTACAACCTCGGAATCATTGCCTCGGCCATCGTCCTGGGGCCGTCGCTGGGCGTGACCGCGCTGGCCTGGGGGGTGGTGGCCGGCGCCGCCGGGCACGTCCTCATCCAGCTGCCGCCGCTCCTGGGCCTGGGCTTCCGGCCGAGGCTCGGGATCGATCTCGCCGACTCGGCCGCGCGCCGCGTCCTCGTCCTGCTCGCGCCGCGGGCCCTCGGCCTGGGGGCCTCACAGGTCACCTTCATCGTCATGACCGCCCTGGCCTCGTCGCTCGGTGAGGGCGCGATCTCGAGCTACACGATCGCGTTCGCCCTGCTCCAGATCCCGATCGGGGTCATCGGCGTGCCACTCGGGGTGGTCCTCTTCCCATCGATGGCGCGCGAGCACGCCCTCGGGGGGACGGCGACCTACGTCGCCATGGTGACCCGCGCGGTCCGGCTGCTGGTCTTCGCGATGGTCCCGATCGCGGCCCTCGGGATCGCGCTCCGGGCCCCCGTCGTGGAGCTCCTGTTCGGCTACGGCAAGTTCGACCTCGAAGCGGTCGAGCGGACCGCCGCAACGCTTGCGCTGTTCCTGCTGGGCCTGCCGGCCCACGCCTCGATCGCGATCCTGGCCCGGGCGTTCTACGCCCGCCAGGACACCCGGACACCGGTCGCCGCCGCGGTCGTCGCGGTCGCGATCAACACGGCCCTCGGGGTGGCGTTCGTGGGGCCCCTCGGGCTGCCGGGCCTGGCGCTGGCGATCGCGACGGCCGCCTGGATCGAGGCGGGCCTCCTCCTCCTGGCCCTGGGCCGGCGGGTTCCGACGTTCGAGCTGGCCGGCATCGCCCGGGTGCTCGGGGAGTCCGCCGTCGGGGCCCTGCCCGCCGCGATCGTCACTTGGCTGGCGGCAACGACCGTTGTCGCCCCGCTCCTGGAACCCGGCGCGTCGAAGACCGGGATCCTCGTCGGCGCGGCGGTCGCGACGCTCGCCGGGGGCGCCGTGTACCTCGCCGTCGCGGTCGCCTTGCGGATCCCGGAGCTGCCCTCTATCGTCGGGCTCGTGACCGACCAGGTTCGGCGCCGGCGCGGGTCGTGAGCGGCACCACGGTCCCCGGCGACGAGGCCGCCTGGGACGCGTTCGTCCAGGGGGCCGTGCCGGGGTCGTATCTGCAGCTGGCGGCGTGGGCCCGGGTGAAGCGCGCCAACGGCTGGCGTGCGACGCGCGTCGTCGCCCGGACGTCGGCCGGACCGATCGGGGCCCAGGTCCTGCTCCGCCGGCCTGGTCCCCTGCCGTGGGCCTTCGCTTACGCGCCGCGCGGGCCGGTCTCGAGGGGCTGGGGTCCGGGTTCGATCGAGGCCTTCACGATGGCCACGCGGGACGCCCTTGGATCGGCCGGTCGCATCTCCCACCTCCGAATCGACCCCGAGCTCGAGCTCGACGGTCCCCACGACCCCGGCGGCGCGCTGCGGGCCGCGCTGCGAGCCGCCGGGTGGCGGCCGGCACCTGCGATCCAGCCGGCCTCGACCCGCCTCATCGACCTGCGGGCCGACGAAGCCGCGCTCTGGAGCGACCTCCGCAAGAAGTGGCGGCAGTACGTCAACCGGGCCCAGGCCGGCGGAGTGACGGTCGAGGACGCCGGCAACGACGCCGGCGACGCCCTCGGCACGTTCTACGCGATCTATCGCGAGACCGCCCGGCGGGCCAGATTCCTGATCCGGTCCGAGGACGCCTACCGCGACATCTGGTCGGCCTACCGGCCGCTCGGCCTGGCCCGGCTGCTCCTGGCCCGCCACCCCGACGGCGAACCGGCGGCGGCACTGTTCCTGGTCCGCTGCGGCGACCGGGTCGTGGAGCCGTATGGCGGCATGACGGCGGCCGGTGCCGAATCGCGGGCGAACTACCTTCTGAAGTGGGAGGCGATCCGGTCCTCGCGCGAGCAGGGTGCGGCGACCTACGACCTGTGGGGCCTGGCGCGCCCGGGGATCGCCCACTTCAAGGCCGGCTTCGGCGGGCGCGAGGTCCGCTATGTCGGGGCCTGGGACCTGGTCCTTGACCGGCTCGGACGCTCGATCTACGACGTCGCCCAGCGCGCCCGGGCCGGGCTGGAGCGCCGCCGCCACGGGCTGGGCTCAGGGACCGCGACCGCCCCGGGGACCGGTGGGGATGGGGTCGACGGGATCGACGAATGATGGAGGTCCGCCCGGCCACCGCCGCCGAGCTCGAGGTCTGGGACGATCTTGTTGTGACACCCTGGGGCGGGCACGTCTACCAGTCGATGGCCTGGGCTCGGCACCGGGCCGCCGCCGGTTGGCGCGCCCATCACCTCGTCGCGTCCGACGGCTCGGCCGCCCTGGCCCTCGAGCGACCCTGGCCGCTCATCGGCGGCGGGAGCGCCTACCTGCCGCGCGGCCCGATCCCGGCCGGCGATGCGCCGGCGATGGCCCGGCGCCTGGCATCGTTCGGCAGCTGGCTGGCCGGCCACGACATCGACGTCATCGCCAGCGACGCCGAGGTCGAAGCGGCAACCGGCTACCCGGGCCTGATCCGTGCCGCCGGCTTCCGGCCGATCGAGGAGATCCAGCCGTCGCGCCATCGGCTGGCCCTCGCCCTCGGTCACGGGGCGGATGAAGGGTCCGTCCTGGCGGGGATCTCGAAGGCCACCCGCCAGCGGATCCGGGCCGCCGAGCGGGCCGGCACCATCGTCACCCGCCACGACCGCTCGCGCGGCGCGGAAACCGGGCCGGGCGAGGGTTTCGTCGCCCCGACGGGCGACTCCGACGTCGCCCTCGACCGGTTCTACGACCTCCTCCTCGAGACCGGCGAGCGGCGGCAGTTCACGTTCGGGCCGCGGGGCGTCTTCGTTGGCTGGTGGCGGGCGGCGCTCGCGGCGGGCTGGCTGGTTCTTCTCGAGGCCAGGACCGCGACCGGCGAGCCGCTGGCCGGCCTCGTCCTGTACCGCCACGGCGGGCGCCTCAGCACCGTCCATTCGGGCGACCACGCGGCAGCCCGTCGCGAACACCCTGGGTCGCTCCACATCCTCCGCTGGCGGGCCATCCAGCTCGCGATCCGCGAAGGTTGCGCCGAGATGGACCTCGGGGGTGTCGACGTCCCGGGGGCGCGCCGACCCCCGGTCGAGGGCGAGCCGATGTACGGCCTCTACGAGCACAAGCGCTCGTTCGGGGCGACCTGGGTCGAGCTCAGCGGCGCCCACGAGAGGGTGAGCCGGCCGCGTCGCTACGCTGCCGGACGGCTCATCTCGCGAGGAACGCGGCTCGTCGGGCGGGCGCCTCGATGAGGCGCGCCCTGGCCGCGCCGATGGTGCTGGTCGACGAGGCGGCGATCGATGCCTTCGAGCCGACCTGGCGCGGGTTCGCGGCCGAGCATGCGCACTCGCCGTTCGACTCGCCGGACTGGCTCCGTCCCTGGTATCGCCACTACGCCAACGACGCCAGGCCGCGCCTGCTCGTGTGGCGTGATGAGGATCGGGTCGTCGGTGTTGCGCCGCTCGTGGTCCGGAGGGCGGGCCGGCTCGTCCGGCGGACCGAGCTGGGCCTGTGGGGCAGCCGCGGCCCGGCGGTCCGGGGGATGGCCGATGTCGTCGCCACCGACGAGCACCGGGACGCCGTGGTGGACGGCCTCGGCGACTGGCTGGGGCGGGGTCACCCGCGCTGGGACATCCTCAATCTGTTGCGGCTGCCGCCAGGCTCCGACCTCGTCGAGCAGATGCGCTTCCTGGCAGACGACGCTGGATGGAGCGCCGCGAGCCTCACCGGCATCGTTCGCTCGACGGCGTACGTCCTCGAGCTTCCTGAGGATCAGGCCGGCCATGGCGCCCAGCTCGGCCCCAAGGCGCGGCACAACCTTCGGACCGAGGCGCGCCGCTTCGAGCGTGCCGGGGGTCGCTTCGGGCAGACCTCCGACCCGGCGGCCGCGGTCGAGGCAGTTGCCGCGATCAGGCGCCTGATGGCCGAGCGGTGGGGTGCCGCGGAGCTCGACTTTGCGCCCGATCCCGCCTTCGAGCCGTTCCTCGTGGAAGCCCTCGAATCGATGCTCGCACACGGTTCTGCCGTCCTCGATCTCGCGCGCGATGACCACGGGATCCGGGCCTGTCTCGCGACGACGTTCCTGAACCGGCGAGCCGTCGCGCTGATCATCGGCGTGAGCCGAGCGCCGGACACCCTGCGGATGTCGCTCGGGAAGCAGCTCTTCCATCGGTCCATCGGCGCCGCGATCGAGCGCGGCTGCCGGACATACGACCTCCTGTGGGCGGGCGGCTACAAGGAGTCGTTCTGGCATGCAGCCCCACGGACGATGGAGAGCGCGGTGATCGGCCGGGGTCTCCGGGGCCGGTCGATCGTGGAGGCGGACCGGCTCCGGCGTCTCCTCCCCGGTGTGCGTACGTGGCGAGCGCCACGGAGGCGATGATGGTCTCGGTCCTGCAGGCACGTGAGGTTGCCGGGTGACGACGATCGCCGGGCTCATCGCCGCGTCCGAGCCGCGCGAGCCGCGTCCGCTGGACGGCCTTGTCGTCCGCCTCCGCACCGAGGGACTGCTGGCCGGTCCGGGCGAGGCCGCGGCCATCGCCGATGTCACGGGCATCGCTGTCGCCGGCGTGGCCTTCGATTCCCGAAGGGTCCGGCCGGGGGCGCTGTTCATCGCGGTGCCCGGCGAGCATGCCGACGGCCACGACTTCGTGGCCGCGGCGGCGGCGGCGGGCGCCGTCGCGGCGATCGTGGAGCACGCAGTCGAGGCGCGGATCCCGCAGCTCGTCGTGGGTCGGTCGCGGGCCGCCCTGGCCAGTGCCGCGGCCTGGTGGTACGGCGATCCCTCGGCCGAGCTCGGGGTCGTCGGGATCACCGGCACGGACGGCAAGACGACGACGAGCTTCCTCGCCGCCGCGGCCCTCGAGGCCGCCGGTCTGCCGGCCGGGATGCTCGGCACTGCTGCTCTCGAGATCGGCGACGTCCGGGAGTCAAACCCCGAGCACGCCACGACCCCCGAGGCCCCGCGGCTCCAGGCGATCCTGCGGGCGATGGTCACCGCGGGCGATCGGGCGGCGATCGTCGAGACGACTTCGCACGGCCTGGCCCTCGAGCGGGTCGCCGGCGTGCGCTACGACGTCGCGATCCTGACCAACGTCACCCGCGAGCATCTCGAGCTCCACGGGACGTGGGAGGCGTACCGCGACGCGAAGCGCTCGCTCTTCGACCGCCTCGCCGTCGGACCGGCCAATCCGGCGAAGCCCGATCGCGGCTGGCCGCGGACGGGGATCGTCAACGCCATGGACCCGTCGGCCGACGTCTTCGTCGAGGCTACACGGCGCGCCGGGGCGCGAGTCCTGACGTACAGCGCGGACCCGTCCCGGTTCCCGGGCGATGTTCGGGCCACGAACGCCGCCATCGATGACTGGGGCCGTGGCCTGCGCCTCCGGTACGTCGCGCCATCGGGCCGCGGAGAGCTCCGGTCGCCGCTGAACGGCGCCTTCAACATCCTGAATCTCCTGGCTGTGATCGCCCTCGGCGAGGCCATCGGCCTGGAACCGGCGGCCGTCCGGGCCGGGCTCGAATCCGTCGACCGCATCCCGGGCCGGATGGAGCGGATCGTGGCCGGCCAGCCGTTCGAGGTCATCGTCGACTACGCCCACACGCCGGCCGCGCTCGAGAGCGTCTTCTTCGAGCTGGGTCGCCACGCCAGGCAGCGGGGCGGCGAGGTCTGCGCCGTGTTCGGCTCGGCCGGCGAGCGGGATACGCAGAAGCGGCCCGACATGGGCGAGATCGCCGCAAAGCACTGCCGGCTCGTCGTCCTGACGGACGAGGACCCCCGCGGCGAGGACCGCGAGGCGATCCTGGCCGAGATCGCGGCCGGCGCCACCGCCGCCGGCAAGACCCGCGGCCGCGACCTCCTCGTCATCCCTGACCGGCGGGCCGCGATCCGGGCCGCCTTCGAGCAGGCCCGTCCCAACGACATCGTCCTCCTGGCCGGCAAGGGCCACGAGACCACGATCCTGTACGCCGACCACGCCTTGCCCTGGGACGAGGTCGCCGAGGCCCGGGCCGCGCTCGCCGAACTCGGCTACGAGCAAGCCTGACGCCCGGCCGAGCGACGCCGACGCGGATCGTCATTCATGACCCCCGCGACTATTCGCCACGCGGGATGTCGTCGCTCATTCGCGTGGCGACTGGATGACGACACCGGTGCGGCCGGCCGAGCGTGGCCTGGCCATGAGCGGCGCTCGCGCCACTGACGAACAGTCGCTCCAGCTCTGGATGACGACGGCTCGCTGCGAGACAACCTGGGGGCCCCGCCCGCCGGATGGCGAACGGGGCCCGGGACCGCGACGATCGGGGCGCCGCTACGGCGTGATGCCGAAGTCGGCGAGGAACGCCAGGTCGTCGGCCTGGTCCAGGCGGTAGGCCCCGCCGACGCCGGTGCAGTTGGGGCTGAAGCCGAAGGACGTCACGGCCACGAGGAGCGTGGTGCTCGTGGTATCGAACGTCGGGCCCCCGGAATCACCGAAGCAGGTGCCGCCGGTGTGGGCGTTGTTCGACAGGATGATGTAGGTGTCCTTGGGGTTCGAGACGAGGTTGTTGAGCTTGGGCTCGGCCTTCATCCGGGTGTCGCCACCGAACTCGAAGACCGGGTGCGCCCGCTCCAGGCCGTAGCCGACCACCTCGAAACGGTGCTCGTTACGGGCGCCCGCGTACCGCTCGAGGTAGCCCGCCCCGGCCACCGTGGCGTACGGCCCGCTCTGCGGCTCGTCGAGGACGATGACGCCGGCGTCGTGGAAGTAGAAGGCCAGGTCGTTGTACTCGGGATGCGGGTGGGACGTCGCCCGGACCCAGTCCGAGTCGCCGTTGAGGAAGGCGCTCCGGGCCGCATACCGGGCGGCCTGGGTCGGGAAGGCGAGGCTCCCGTCGGCGTTGAACGTGAGCGGCCAGCCATCCCACTGGCTGCCGTCGTGGGTCAGGCTGAACCACATGTCGTTGCCGCCCGAGCCGTTGCCGTCCTCGGCGGTGAAGCGGTTCTCCTCGGTCGTCGTCGAGACGCTGTCGAGGCCGACGGCGAAGGTGCAATGACCGGCGGTCACGACGACCGTCGCGCTGACCAGGGTTCCGGAGCAGCTGAACCAGCCGCCCGGATCCGGGTACAGGCTGGTCGGGACGTCGGGGACGTAGAACAGGAGCTGGCCGACCATCGGGTGTTCGCCGCCGTCATCGCCGCCGCCCTTGGTGATGGCGCCGACCGGGGTCGTGGCGATGACGAGGGCGATGATCGCGGCCGCCACCGCAAATCGTGGGCGCATGCCGATCCTCCAGGTTTCGAGGCACGGGCGGTCCGGGGTGACCGCCGGGGCGCCATCGTAGGGTCGATACGCCGGAATGTGGGTGCCCGGATGCACCACGTTCCTCCGGTCGGGATCGAAGGATCCCGCTGCTAGACTTCCGCGCACGATGGTCACCCCTCGCATGCGCGCCGACGCCGCCACGACCGACGCTCCGCCGAGCACCCCGGTCCGCGGGCGGCGGCCGGCCAGCCGCGCCCTCTCGAGGGCCGCCAGCGCCCGCCAGGCGGCGTCGCTCGACGTCCTGACCGCGCGGCTCGTGGCGGCCATCCGCGTTCACTACCCCCAGGCCGACCTCTCGGGGATCGAGCGGGCGGTGGCGATGGCTGCCGAGGCCCACGGCCAGCAGCGCCGGGCGTCGGGCGAGCCGTACGTGACCCACCCCATCGCCGCCGCCGAGATCCTGGCCGAGCTCGGCATCGACCCGGTCGCGATCGAGGCGGCCGTCCTCCACGACGTCCCCGAGGACACCGAGTACGCCCTGTCGGACATCGAAGAGCGCTTCGGCGGCGAGGTCGCCCATCTCGTCGACGGGGTGACCAAGCTCGGCAAGTTCAGCACCCTCAGCCACGAGCAGCAGCAGGCCGAGAACATCCGGAAGATGTTCCTGGCGATGGCCGAGGACATCCGGGTCGTCCTCATCAAGCTCGCCGACCGGCTCCACAACATGCGGACCCTGGCGGCCCTGCCCATGGACAAGCAGGTTCGGATCGCCCGCCAGACGCTCGAGATCTACGCCCCGCTGGCCGAGCGCCTGGGGATCTGGCAGGTCAAGTGGGAGCTGGAGGACCTGGCCTTCAAGACCCTGGAGCCGGAGCGCTTCCGGGAGCTGGCCAAGCTCCTGGACACCCGCCGCAAGGGCCGGGAGACCTTCATCGAGCGCGCCATCGCCGAGCTCGAGCCCAGGCTCCGCGACGCCGGCGTCATCGCCGACCTCCAGGGCCGGCCCAAGCACATCTACAGCATCTGGAAGAAGATGCAGCGCAAAGCGGCCGAGTTCGGCGAGATCTACGACGTCTACGCCATCCGGATCCTCGTCGACGAGGTCAAGGACTGCTACGCGGCGCTCGGCATCGTCCATGCCCTGTGGCGCCCGATCCCCGGCCAGTTCGACGACTACATCGCCGTCCCCAAGAACAACCTTTACCAGTCGCTCCACACCGCGGTCATCGCCCTCGACGGCAAGCCCCTCGAGATCCAGATCCGGACCCACGCCATGCACCAGGTGTCCGAGGTCGGGATCGCCGCCCACTGGCGCTACAAGGAAGGCTCCAAGGCCGAGAAGGACTACGACGCCAAGCTCGCCTGGCTGCGCCAGCTCATGGACTGGCAGCGCGAGGTCAGCGACGCGACCGAGTTCGTCGAGGGCATCAAGCTCGACATCTTCCAGGACCAGGTCTTCGTCTTCACCCCCAAGGGCGAGATCAAGGACCTGCCGGCGAACTCGACGCCGCTCGACTTTGCCTACCGGATCCACACCGACGTCGGCCATCGGACGATCGGGGCCAAGGTCAACAACCGGCTCGTGCCCCTGGACTACCGGCTCAAGAACGGCGACATCGTCGAGATCGTGACGACGAAGGCCGAGCACGGTCCCTCGCGCGACTGGCTGAACCTCGTCCGGACGAGCCACGCCCGGGAGAAGATCCGGCAATGGTTCAAGCGCCAGGAGCGGGACGAGAACATCGTCCACGGCCGCGAGTCGCTCGACCGCGAGCTCCGCCGCCTGGCCCGGACCTCGATGGCGGCGATCGGCCAGGACCGGATCATGGAGGTCGCCCGCCAGCTCAACCACGACACGCTCGACGACTTCCTGGCCGCCGTCGGCTACGGCGCGATCTCGGCCCAGTCGGTGGTCATGCGCCTCGGGGTCGTCGACGACGCCCAGCTGGCCCTGCCGACGATCGCGCCCCAGGTCCAACCGGCCAAGGCCGGCGGCGTCCGGGTCAAGGGCGTGGGGGACCTGCTGGTCCGGTTCGCCCGCTGCTGCCACCCGATCCCGGGCGACCCGATCCAGGGCTTCATCACCCGGGGCAAGGGCGTGACCGTCCACCTTCGGTCCTGCCCGACGGTCATCAACGAGCGCGAGGTCAGCCGGCTCATCGAGGTCGAATGGGAGGCCGCCCCGGCCCAGACCTACCCGATCGCGATCCGGGTGGAGGCCTACGACCGCACCGGGCTGCTCTCGGACATCACCCAGGTCGTGGCCGAGGCCAAGGTCAACATCCTGGCCGCGAACGTGTCCGTGGGCCCGGACCACGTGGCGGTGGTCCGCGCCACGCTCCAGGTCGCGAGCGTCTCGCAGCTGGCCCGCGTCCTCGGCCGGATCGAGCAGCTCAAGGACGTCATCTCGGTGTCCCGCGACCTCGGCTAGATGCCAACCTATCGAGCTCCCCGCGGCACCCGCGACCTGCTGCCCGACGAGGCCACCCGGTTTCTCCGGTTCGCCGAGGTCGCCCGCGGCCTGACCGATCGCTACGGCTACCGGCCCATCGAGACCCCGCTCATTGAGCAGGCGGCGGTCTTCGAGCGGGGGATCGGCGAGGTCACCGACGTCGTCGAGAAGGAGTTGTTCCGGATCGCGCCGCGAACGGAGGAATCGGAGGCCTGGGCCCTCCGGCCGGAGCCAACCGCGGGCATCGCCCGGGCCTATGTCCAGCACGGCCTCCAGACCTGGCCCCAACCGGTCAAGCTCACCTCGACCGGGCCGATGTTCCGCTACGACCGCCCGCAGGCCGGGCGCTACCGCCAGTTCTGGCAGTTCGACGTCGAGGCGATCGGCGATCCCGGACCGGCGATCGATGCCGAGATCATCGAGCTTGGGCTTCGCTTCTTCGCCGAGGTGAACGTCCGGGGCGCGGAGGTCCTCCTCAACTCGATCGGCGACCCGGCCTGCCGGCCCGCGTACCTCGAGGCCCTCGTCGCGTATTACCGCGGTCATGCCGCTGCGCTGCCACCGACAGAACGGGACCGCCTCGAGCGGAACCCGCTCCGGCTCCTCGATTCGAAGGACCCGGCGATGGCCGCGATCAACGCCACTGCGCCGCGGATGACGGACCATCTGTGCGAGGCCTGCGCGGGCCACTTCGAGGGCCTGCGGGACCACCTCGACGCCCTCGGGATCCGGTACCGGATCGAGCCCGGCCTCGTCCGGGGCCTCGACTACTACACCCGGACGGCGTTCGAGTTCTACGTCGAGGGCCGCGCCGGCCAGCAGCAGGCCCTCGGCGGGGGCGGCCGCTACGACGGCCTCGTGGAGCTGCTCGGCGGGAAGCCCACGCCGGGGATCGGGTTCGGGCTGGGCCTGGATCGGATCGCCCTGGTCCTCGATGAGCAGGGCGTGGCAGGGGGGGCGGCCGAGGTGGGCCACCCAGATGCTCCCGACGCGGTGGTCGTGTCCGCCGATCCCGCCGACACCGTTTCGCGGCTCCGGATCGCGACCGACCTTCGGGCTGCCGGCCTTCGGGCGCGGGCGGACCCGGGCAAGCGCAAGCTCGGCCGGCAGCTGGAGGCCGCGGGCCGGGATGGGGCCCACTTCGCGGTCATCCTCGGCGACGAGCTGGCCGAGGGCCAGGCCCAGCTCCGCGACCTCGAGGCAGGCAGCCAGCGGGCGATCGCGACGACGGACCTGGCCAAGGAGATCGCCCGCGCCGTCAAGGCCCACCGCCACGGCTGAGCGCGCGCTGCCACATATGGCATGTGGTAACCTCCGCTCATGGAGAAGACAACCCTCTACCTGACCAAGGAGCTGCAGGTCGAGCTGCGCGCCCTGGCGCGCCGCCGCGGTCGTCCACAGGCGGAGCTGATCCGGGACGCAGTCGCGGAGTACGTGGCGCGCGCCGAGAGGCCGTGGCCTCGCTCGATCGGCATCGCTCGCAGCGGGGCCGTCCCGGCGTCCGAGGCAAAGCGGTGGGTCCATGCCGAGTGGGACCGTGAAGACGCCGAGCGCCGGCGGACCCCACGTCCAGGGTGATCACCCTCGACACGTCCGCGGTGGTCGCCCTGCTGGACGCTGACGAGGCAGCCCACGAGCGTGTCGTCGAGGCCCTCCGTGACGAACGGCCGCCGCTGCTCGTTCCCGCCGCGATCCTCTGCGAGGTCGGCTACTTCGTCCAGCGAAGGCTCGGGACCACCGCGATCGCAGCCTTCCTCGAGGATCTCGGGGAGGGCCAGTTTCGATACGATCCGGGCGAGACGGATCTCGTCCGGATCCGGGAGCTCGTCGTCCGCTACGCCGACCTGCCGCTCGGCGTCGCCGATGCCGCAGTCGTGGCCTGCGCCGAGCGTTCAGGCCGTCGCGTCATGACCCTCGATCGTCGTGACTTCGAGGTCGTCGGTCGCGAGGTGGCGCTGACCCTCGTTCCCTGAAGCATCAGTAGCTGAGGACCCGGTCCGCCGCGAAGGCAAGCTCCACGAGCCTGTCAGGCGGGGCCATCGTCACGGCGAGCCCGCCGAGGGCGTCGGCCGTCAGGCCCCGGGCCTTCGACGACAGGCCCGACGCGTAGAACGTCGCCCCGCCGGCGACGAGGGCATCGACGTGCTCGCGCATCGAGCCGGTGCCGATGCCGTGACCGGCGTCGAGCGTCTCAGGCCGGAGGATTCCGACGCCATCGCCGGCGATGAACAGGTCGACCGTATGACCGGCCCCGAGCGCCGTCCGGGCCACGAGCAGGCCGAGCGCCGCGCGAGACGGGTTCTCCGGCCCCGTGGCGATGTGCACGAGCAGGCGTCCCATCGTCGATCCCTCCGAGGGCCATGCGGCCCTTCCTCGTCCCCGGTTGGCGGCGGCTACGATACGCCCGCCATGACCGACCCCACGAGCCTCGCCACGCCCTATCGAACCCACACCTGCGGCGCCCTTCGGGCCTCGCACGCCGGCTCCCCGGCCCGCCTGGCCGGCTGGGTCCATCGCCGGCGTGACCACGGCTCGCTCATCTTCATCGACCTCCGGGACCGCCATGGCCTGACCCAGGTCGTCATCGACGCGGCCGATTCGCCGGAAGCCCACGCCACGGCGTCACGGGTCCGCTCGGAGTTCGTCCTGGGCGTCAGCGGCGAGGTCGCGCTGCGCCTGCCCGGAACGGAGAACCCGCGGCTGCCGACCGGCGAGATCGAGCTCCAGGCGACGGACGTCCAGATCCTCAACGAGGCCAGGACCCCGCCGTTCTACATCAACGACCCCGAGGCCACGATCGACGAGAGCCTCCGGCTCAAGTTCCGCTACCTGGACCTTCGGCGCGACGCGATGCAGCGGCGCCTCCTGCTCCGAAGCCGCCTCGTCCAGGCGATCCGCGAGGTCCACCACGCGAGCGGCTTCGTCGAGGTCGAGACGCCGAACCTCATCAAGAGCACGCCCGAGGGCGCCCGCGACTTCATCGTCCCGAGCCGGCTCCAGCCGGGCGAGGTCTACGCCCTGCCCCAGAGCCCCCAGCAGCTCAAGCAGCTGCTCATGGTCGCCGGGGTGGATCGCTACTTCCAGATCGCTCGCTGCTTCCGGGACGAGGACCTCCGGGGTGACCGCCAGCCAGAGTTCACCCAGCTCGACCTCGAGATGAGCTTCGTCGACGAGGCCACGGTCATGGCCTTCGTCGAGCACGTCGCGATCGAGGTCAGCCGGGCCGTGGTCCCGGAGCGCCCGCTGCAGGCGACGCCGTTCCCGCGGTTCACCTACGCCGACGCGATGGAGCGGTTCGGCTCGGACAAGCCGGACGTCCGCTTCGGAATGGAGCTGGTGGACCTCGCGCCCGAGATGGCCCACGCCGGCACCAGCAGCGCTTCCGCCTCGGGCTTCCGCGTGTTTGACGAGGCCCTCGCCGCCGGAGGTCGGGTCAAGTCCATCACCGTTCCCGGCCTTGGCGACGCGCCTCGCAGCCGGATCGACGAGCTGACCGAGACGGCCAGGCGGTTCGGGGCGCGCGGGCTCGCCCACCTCTCGGTCGAGGCGACGGGCTCGGTCAAGGGCCCGATCGTGAAGTTCCTCGGCGAGGACCTCGCCGAGCGCCTGGCGGCCCGGGCCGGGGCCAGCCCCGGCGACCTCGTGCTCATCGTGGCCGACAGCTCGGCCGTGGCGAACGACGTCCTCGGCCGGCTCCGGGCGGAGCTCGGGACGCAGCTCGGCCTGGCCGACCCCGACGTCCTGGCCTACGCCTGGGTCCATCGCTTCCCGATGTACCAGTGGGACATCGAGAACGGCCGCTGGGACGCGACCCACAACCCGTTCTCGGGCGTCGTGCCGGAGGACGAGGTCCTCCTCACCACGGCGTCCGGCGATCCCGCCCGCCCGACCCCGGACGACCCGGCCGGGCGGGCCCGGGCGATGCAGTACGACATCGTTCTCAACGGCTGGGAGCTCGGCGGCGGCTCGGTCCGGATCTGGCGCCACGACCTCCTGGAGCGGAGCTTCGCCCTCCAGGGCTACACCCGCGAGCGAATGCAGAACATGTTCGGGGCGATGCTCGAGGCGTTCGAGTACGGGGCTCCGCCGCACGGCGGGATCGCCCTCGGCATCGACCGCTGGGCGGCCCTGCTCTCGTACCAGACGAACATCCGCGAGGTCATGGCCTTCCCCAAGACCCAGTCGGGCAGCGACCTCATGCTCGAGGCCCCGTCCAAGCCGGATCCGGCCCAGTACGCCGAGCTCGGGCTCCGGTTCGTCGGCGTCCCGACCCGGCAGGGGTGATCCAGGCGCCGAGGCCGTGACCGGGCTGTATGACGCGATCGCGGCCCGGCCCCGGACCGCCGCCCTGCTCGGGGCGCTGTGCATCGCGTTCTCGGGGATTCTCTATCGCTTCGCCGAGGTGTCGCCCTCCACCGTGACGGTCTTCCGGTGCCTGTACGGCCTGCCGGTCCTCGTCCTCGTCGCCTGGCTGGAGCACCGCCGCTACGGCGCGCTGCCGCGGCGGGCCGTTTGGCTGGCGATCGTGGCCGGCGTCTTCTTCGCCGGCGACCTCCTGACCTGGCATCACGCGGTCGACGCCGTGGGGGCCGGGCTGGCGACGGTCCTCGGCAACCTCCAGGTGCTCGTCGTGGGGTTCGTGGCCTGGGCCGTCCTCGGCGAGCGGCCGCCGCGGCCGGTCATCGCCGCCACGCCGATCGTGCTCGGCGGCGCGGTCCTCATCTCGGGCGTCGTGGGCGCCGGGGCGTACGGCGCCAACCCGCCGCTGGGCGTGGGCCTGGGGCTCCTGACGGCCCTGTGCTACGCCGGATACCTGCTCGTCATCCGTCGCGGAACCCAAAACGTTCGCCGGCCGGCCGGGCCGGTTGCCGTCTCGACCGCCTCGACGATGGTCGTGGCGGTCGTCGCCGGGGTCGTCGTCGGCGACCTGGACCCGGTCCCGGCCTGGCCGAGCCACGGCTGGCTCGCCCTCCTCGGGCTGACCTCGCAGTCGATCGGCTACCTCCTCATCTCGATGTCGCTGCCGCGGCTCCCGGCGGCGCTCGTCTCGATCATCCTGCTCGTGCAGCCGGTCGCGACGGTGCTCCTCGCTCGCATCCTGCTGGCCGAGGTACCGTCCGTCGTCCAGCTCGGCGGGGTCGCCCTGATCATCGGCGGGATCGCCGTGGCGACGCTGCCCGTCGGCCGGCTTCGCGACCGGGCGAGGGCGGCGCTGGCGTGACTGAGCCGGAGATCCTTGGCCCGGTCCCAGGGTCCCTCGAGGCGCGAGCTTCGCTGGCGCTCAAGATCCTTGCCGCCATCGACGTCGCGGCCGTGGTTATCTCGCTGTTCCCCCCGCCCGACCCGATGTCGTGGCTCCAGGCGGTCACCTTCAACACCTCGACCGGTTTCCTGGCAGCGGTGTATGTCGTCGTGGCCGTGGCCCTCGACCGCCGCCGGCCGTGGGCGTACGCGGCGGCCCGACCGCTGCTCGTCGCGGTCGGTGTGGCCGGCCTGGTCGTGCTCGGGCTCGTGGTCGCGGACGGCCGGCTGCGGGTCCCGTTCGACGTCGTCCTGGCGGCCTGGGCCTGGCTGGGTCCTGCCGACCACCGGGCGGCGCCCCGGCGCGACCACCGGAGCGTTGGGCTGGTCGGGACCGCGCTCGTGCTGCTCGCGATCCCGCTGACCGGCTCGACGATCTTCGGCTGGGGCGGCATCCTCGATGTCCACCCGCCCGACCTCCGGGCGACGCTCGAGGTGGATTGCGGCGCCAGCGGCGCCGCCGCCGACGCCAGCGGCGGTCCGCCTTCGGAGATCGCCGTCCGCTACGAGTGGTCGTGGGCGACGGGCAGCCCGTTCCCGAGCGGCGACGACGTCGTGGTCATCGGCTGGACCGGCGACGACGGCCTGGGCCGGCCGCTGTACCTGCTCGGCACCACGCCGGCGACGGCGACCGGGATCGTCCAGGGCCGCCAGGTCGAACCGAGCGCCGCGATAGCCCGGGCGGTCGAGGCCGAGGCCGAGGGGTCGTGGCACTGGGGCATCCAGCTCGGCGCGCAGCAGCTCCGGCCGGGGCGAATCGAGGTCTCGCTGGCGCGGACGCGGGAGGCGCCGCCGGAGCCGGGCCCGCTCCGGATCACCGCGACGTACATCCACCTGGGGCTGTGGCGGGCGGACGTCGCTGCCGTCACCTGTTCGTGGGACGGCTGAACGGCCCTACTCGGTGACCTCCGTCCGCTCGTAGGAAGCCACGGCCGGGCCGGTGAGCGGTGCCTCTTCGGGCGTGGCGGCGACGGCGGCGCCCCACTCGTGGACGTGCGGCGCGGCCGGCTCGGCGGGGCCGTCGTACGGCGGCAGCTCGTCGCGCGGCGTGGCACCGTCGATGACGGTGCCCGGGTCGCCGAGATCGATGGTCCGGGCCGCCGCAGAACCGCCTTCAGCCAGGGCCAGGAGGAGGTCGCCGGGCATGAGGCTCGGCGACAGGTTCCGGAATGCGCCCAGGGCGCCGACCGGCAGCAGGGCCGGCCAGCCGGCCTCGCCGCGGTAGGCCGGCCGCAGGACGGTCTGGCGATCGACGCCGTGGGCCTCGATGAGCGACGTGACAGTCTCCGGTCCGGCCCAGCACAGGCGGGCCGGCCAGACGAGGGCCGCCTCCGTGCCGCTGATCTCGGCCATCGCGAGCTCGATCGCGCGGACGATCTGGGCCACCGGGCCGCCCTCGGGCGGGGCCGGCGTCCCCAGGGTCACCGGCGCGCCCGCCAGGGAGAGGGCCACCGCCCCGTCCGGGTCGGGAGCGACGACGACGATCGGCATGGCCCCGCCGGCCCAGGCGGCGTCCGCGATCCGTCGGACGCGGGACACGCCGGCTGCGTCGGCCAGGGCGGAGTCCGCGGACGTGGCGAGGATCACGGCGGCAACGGTCACGGCCCCGATGCTAGCAGGGCCGGCGTGACGAATCGGCGGGACCGTCATCGGGGCGTACCCGCCGGCGCCGGGTGCTGCCAATGAGCGCGGTCCCGACACGACGATCGGCACTGGCCAGATCGCCGTGACCGGACGATCCTCAGGCGAGGAGGATCCGGCCGTGGGAACGCAGTTCGTGGTCCAGATCGAGAATCGCCCGGGCTCCCTCGGGAGGTTCGCGCGGGCCCTCGCCGAACGCGGGATCAACATCACCCACTGCGCCGCCGGCGGCGCGGGCAACGTGGGGTACGCGATGGTCGAGACCGAGGACGACGACGCGACGCGAGCAGTTCTCCGCTCGATCGGGCAGTCGTTCGTGGAGGGGACGCCGTTCACGGTCGAGGTCGAGGATCGACCGGGTGCCCTGGCCGAGGTCGCCGACCGTCTCGGGCTGGCGGGCATCCTGATCAACGGGCTCCTCATCGTCGGTCGCCGAGACGGCATGGTCCACCTCGCGATCACCACCGACGACGACGCCCGCGCCCGCGAGCTCCTGGCCAATCACGAGGTCGGCGCCCCGGCCTGACCCGCCCGCCTCGGGCCGGAGTCCGGGGCCAGGACTCACCCTGCGCCGGCCCGCGCGACGGACCATGTGCGACAATCCGCAGCCCCATGGTCGATCCCATCCGGTCCACGCTGCCCGGCGCCATCGATGTCGCGATGCCCGATGCCGGCGTGCCCGACGCGGCCCACGCCCCTGGCAGCGTCGCCCGCGACGACCTGCGCAACCTCGCGATCGTGGCCCACGTCGACCACGGCAAGACGACCCTTGTCGACGCGATGCTCCGCCAGACCGGCACGTTCCGCGCCAACGAGGCCGTCGTGGACCGGGTCCTCGATTCGATGGACCTGGAGCGCGAGAAGGGCATCACGATCCTGGCCAAGCAGACGACCGTCGACCACGACGGCGTCCGGCTGAACATCGTGGACACCCCCGGCCACGCCGACTTCGGCGGCGAGGTCGAGCGCTCGCTCCTCATGGTTGACAGCGTCCTCCTCCTGGTCGACGCCGCCGAGGGCCCGCTGCCCCAGACCCGCTACGTCCTCCAGAAGGCGATGGCCCGGCGACTTCCGGTCGTGGTGGCCCTCAACAAGATCGACCGCGCCGACGCCCGCCCGGCGGAGGTTCTCGACGAGGTCTACGAGCTGTTCATCAACCTCGGCGCCGACGACGACCAGATCGACTTCCCGGTCGTCTACACCAACGCCAAGGCCGGCACCGCGACGCTCGATCTCGCCCGGCCGGGGACGGACCTGCGGCCGCTCCTCGACCTCCTCGTGACCGTCACCCCGCCGCCCCGCTTCGAGGCCCACCACCCCCTCCAGCTGCTGGTCACGAACCTCTCAGCCAACGACTACGTCGGCCGGATGGCCGTCGGCCGGATCCGGAACGGCTCGATCCGGGTCGGCCAGCGGATCGTCGTCGTGCGCGAGGAGGCGGATGACACGTCGGGCGCCGTGGAGCCGGGGCGGACCGTCACGCTCGGCGGTACGGTCACCAGCCTCCAGACCGCCCACGGCATCGAGCGGATCGACATCGCCGAGGCCTCGGCCGGGGACATCGTGGCGGTGGCCGGCCTCCCGGACGTGACCATCGGCGACACGCTCACCGACCCTGCCGACCCGCGGCCGCTGCCGCGCCTCGACGTCGACGCCCCGACCCTCCGGATGACGTTCGGGGTCAACACCTCGCCGCTGGCCGGCCGGGAGGGGAAGTACGTCACCTCGCGCCAGATCAAGGCCCGGCTCGACCGGGAGGTCCTCGGCAACGTCTCGATCGAGGTCTACCCGACCGAGTCGGGCGACACGTTCGAGGTCCGCGGCCGCGGTGAGCTCCAGCTGGCCGTCCTCATCGAGCAGATGCGACGGGAGGGCTTCGAGCTCACGGTCTCGCGGCCCGAGGTCATCCTCCGCGAGATCGAGGGGGCGGTCCAGGAGCCCTACGAGCGGATCACGATCGACATCCCGCCCGACTACATCGGCGAGGTCCAGGCGGCGCTCGCGGGGCGCAAGGGCCGGCTCGAGCAGATGACGACAGACGCCGACGGACGGGTCAGGATGGAGTTCGTCCTGCCCGTTCGGGGCCTCATCGGCTACCGCGGCCAGCTCCTCACCGACACCCGCGGTACGGCCCTCCTTCACCAGATCGGCGAGGGCTACGGCCCGTGGGCCGGCGAGGTCACCCACCGGACCGCCGGCGTCCTCGTGGCTGATCGCTCGGGGACCTCGAACGCCTACGCGCTCTTCAACCTCCAGGAGCGTTCGGAGCTGTTCATCGGCGCCGGGATCGAGGTCTACGAGGGGATGATCGTCGGCGAGAACGCCCGCTCGGGCGACATGGACGTCAACCCCACGAAGGAGAAGAAGCTCACCAACATCCGGACCCACGCCCACGACGAGGCCCTCCGCCTCACTCCGCCCCGGCCACTGACCCTGGAGTCGGCGATCGAGCTCATCGGCGCCGACGAGCTCGTGGAGGTGACCCCGGCGTCGATCCGGCTGCGGAAGCGGCTCCTCGCCAAGCACGAGCGGGAGCGCGAGCGCGGCCGCGAATACGACCGGAGCAGGGCCGAGGCGTAGCCGCGCCTCAGGAGCCGGGCGAGCAGGCCGGGACGAGATCGGGCTCGACCGCGCCGGAGCTGCCGGACGCGCCACCCGAGGCCGTCATCACGAGGTCAGGACCGATGTCGATCCGGGTCCGGCCTTCGCCGACGCTGACGGTTGTCAGGAGCGCGCAGGTGTCGGTGTAGAGCTCGACGACGACCGGCACCGGCTTGCCGTCCTTGACGTCCATCGCGCGTTCGACGGTCTGGAGGATGCCGCTCCTGGCGGGGATGAGGAGGTCCTGGCGCGGCGCGCCCTCGCTCTCGATGATGACCTTCAGGCGGACCGGCAGGTCGCCGGCGTTGCGGATGGCGAGCGAGAATTTCGCCTGGCCGGGGGCCGTGCCGCAGGCGCCGACGATGACGATGGCGAGGCCGAGGGCGATGACCCGCGGCAGCCATCGTTGCGGCCGGAGCCTCCCGAACGCCCCCGGGACGTTGCGGTGCACGGCGGGAGCCTAGCACCCGATTCGGGCCGGCGAGGGGACTCGATGCCGCGATTCCCGGGCTCGTGGTGCCGAGCGGCACCGCGCCAACCAGAATCGACGGGGTAGAGTGGCGGTCCATGGAGTCGTCCCGGCCGGTCGCGTTCAACGCCGTGACCGGTATCGTCGATCGTGGTCGAGTCAGGGCCTTCGACCTCGCCATCGGCCTGGCCGTCTTCTTCATGATCCTTGTTCACGTCCTGTGGCACTGGGGTGCACCGCCGACCTGGACGACTCCGATCGGGGAGGCCATCAGCTTCGCCGCCGGGCCGACAGCCGCACCGGTGTTCGTCTTCCTGATGGGGGCGTCGCTGGGGGCCGCGCCCCGATCCGGTTTCCGGAGCCTCGCCGCCCGCGGGCTGTGGCTGGTGTTCCTCGGCTACGTCCTGAACTTCCTGCGGGGCGTCATCCCGGCGTCACTGGCCCTGGTGAGCGGGGTCGTCACCGCCGAGGAGGTCTACCCCTACACGCTGTGGTGGCTCGGCACGACGGTCGACCTCCATCACATGGTCGGGCTGTCGCTCGTGGCCATCGCCGCTCTCCGGGTCAGGTTCGAGCCCGGCTGGATCTGGATCGGGCTGGCGGGCGCGCTCGTCCTCGTCGCGCCGTGGCTGCGAACGGTCGCCGTTGGCGCGCCGATCCTCGACGCGCCGCTGACGCCCTTCGTGGGCTCGGCACCGAACGTCTACTACGCGGTCGTGCCGTGGCTCGCATACCCGCTCGGGGGTGCGGTCCTCGGTCGAATGATCGCCCGGGCAGCCGACCCCACGGCCGTCTTCCGACGCGGCGCGATCCTGGGCAGCGGCCTGATCGCGGTGGGGCTCGGACTCATCGTCGTCCAGCGGCCGGGCTTCGACGTCTACACCTACTGGCACCAGCCGGCCTCGTTCGCCGTGGCGATCTTCGGGATCATCCTCGTCTGGCTGGCGGCCTGCGACCTCATCACCCGGCGACCCGCGATCGACCGCCGGCTCGGCGTCGTCTACGGCTGGAGCCGCCGGGCGATCGCGATGTACTTCAGCCACTGGATCATCGTCGGCTGGGGGGTCGGGCTCGTCGGATTCCGGGACCTCGATCTCGGACCCGTCCTGATGGCCATGGCCGCTGCCGTCGTGGCCACAAGCTACCTGTCGCGTTACGCGGTCAAGCTCGAAAGCAGCTGGTGGCAGCGCCGACCGGTCGGCGAGGGTCTCGAGGGCGCCGTCACGGAGGCCCGGACCGCCTGACACGCGGCCGCCGACCGGACGGCATCTACAATCGAGCCGATGCCGATCTACCTCGACCACGCCGCGACGACGCCGCTCCGGCCGGAGGCCCTCGAGGCCATGCTGCCGTTCCTCGGCGCCGAGTTCGGCAATCCCAGCTCGCCCCACGCCTGGGGTCGCCGCGCCCGGGCGGCGCTCGACGAGGCCCACGAGCGGATCGCGGCGGGCCTCGGCTGCGGGCCGCGCGAGATCGTCATCACGAGCGGCGGGACCGAGGCCCTCAACCTCGCCGTCAAGGGCGCCGCCTGGGCCGGCAAGGCCCGGGGCCACCGGATCCTCACGACGAGGGTCGAGCACCACGCCGTGCTCCACCCGCTCCAGCACCTCGAGAAGTTCGGCTTCGAGGTCGTCGAGCTGCCCGTCGACCGCTACGGTCGGGTTGACCCGGCCGACGTCGAGGCGGCGCTCACCGATCGGACGATCCTCGTCACGATCGGCCACGCCAACAGCGAGGTCGGGACGATCCAGCCTGTCGTCGAGGTCGTTCGGCGGGTCCGGGCAAGCGGTCCGAAGGGCTGCCTGGTGGCCGTCGATGCGATCGCCTCCGCGCCCTACCTGCGGGTCGACGTCGGGGACCTCGGCGCGGACCTCGTCGCGATCGCCGGCCACAAGCTGGAGGGTCCGAAGGGCGTCGGTGCGCTGTACATCCGGGCGGGCACCCACATCCTGGGCCAGCAGCACGGCGGGACCCAGGAGCGCCACCGGCGGGCCGGCACGGAGGACGTCGCCGGTGCGGTGGGGATGGGCGTGGCCGTCGAGCTCGCGGTCGCCGAGCGGGAGGCCACCGCTCGACGGCTGCGCCGAGCCCGGGACCGGCTGGCCTCGGCTCTCACCGCTCTCGACGGCGTCGAGCTCACCGGCCACCCCCGCGACCGGTTGCCGGGCCTCGTCTCGATCATCGTTCGCGACGTCGAGGGCGCGTCGGTCGTCGTGAAGCTGGACCTCGAGGGCGTGGCCGCGTCCGTGGGGTCGGCCTGCACCACCGGCTCGGCGGAGCCCTCGCACGTCCTCACGGCGATGGGCTATCCCGAGGAGGAAGCGCGCGGCGCGATGCGTCTTTCGCTCGGCCGGACCACCACCGATGCCGAGCTGGACGAGGCGGTCGCAGTGGTGCCGAGGACGGTGGCCGGAGCGCGCGCGGCCGCGGCGGAGATGGCGGCCGAGCGACTGGCGCTGGCGGCCGCCGGGGCGGGCGCAGGGGTGAGCCCCGCGGCTGGCTCGCCGATCCCCGGGTGAGCGGTCACGGGATGGGCGGCCGCGAGACCGCCGGTCGCCCGGAGGGGGTTCCGGGTCGCGTCCTCGTCGCGATGTCGGGCGGCGTGGACTCGTCGGTCGCGGCCGCGCTCGTGGCCCGTGCCGGCCACGAGGTCGTCGGCGTGTGGATGCGGCTCCACGACGTTGCCGACTCCGTCTCCGAGTTCCGCAAGAGCTGTTGCTCGCTCGATGCAGCCGAGGATGCCCGACGGGTCGCCGCCCAGCTCGGTATCCCGTTCTATGTCATGAACCTCGAGCGGGAGTTCGAGGATGGGGTCCTGTCGCCGTTCCTCGGCTCGTACCTTGGCGGGGCGACACCAAGCCCGTGCATCGACTGCAACACGGCCGTGAAGTTCGGGGCGCTCCTGGGGCGGGCCCGCCACCTCTACGACTGCGAGGCCGTCGCGACCGGTCACTACGCCCGGCGGGTGGTCGGGGCCGACGGGCGCGTCCGCCTGGTCGCTGCCCGGGACGCCGAGAAGGACCAGACGTACTTCCTGTATGGCCTGAGCCAGGCCCAGCTCCGCGACGCGCGGTTCCCGCTCGGAGAGCTCACCAAGCCCCAGGTCCGCGCGGTCGCCCGCGACCTGGGTCTCGTGACCGCCGACAAGCCCGAGAGCCAGGGCATCTGCTTCATCCCCGATGGCGATGTCCGCGGCGCCCTCCGCGACCGCGGCGGCTGGGCGCCCGAGCCGGGGCCGATCCTCGACGCGGACGGGACCAGGGTGGGGGAGCACGGCGGCGCGGCCGGCTACACCCCGGGACAGCGTCAGGGGCTGGGGATCGCTCTCGGGGTGCCGCGCTACGTGTCGCGGGTCGACCCCGTGACGAACACGATCACGCTCGGCCGGCGCGAGGACCTCGAGACCCGGACCTTCGAAGTCGAGGACGTCCGCTTCGTCGACGACGGGCCACCGGCACTCGACGGCTTCCGGGCTGCCGTCCGGATTCGGCACCGGGGCGAGCCCATCCCGGCGTCCGTTCGCCAGGCCGGAGCGGGCCGCTGGACGATCGAGACCGACACGCCGGTGTGGGCGATCGCCCCGGGCCAGGCCGCGGTCCTGTACGACGGCCAGACCTGTCTGGGTGGCGGCCGAATCGCCCGGCCCACGGCCCCCGCTGCGATCGAGGCGGCGGCGATGGGTGCCGCGTGACCCTGGGGCCGGCGCCGGTCCTCGCCCTCCTCGTGGGCCTCTTCCACGTCTCGATCTACGTCCTCATCCGGGGCCGGGCGGAACAGCGCGTGCCGATCCTGGTGCTCGCCGCCTTCCTCGGTGCGTGGGCCGGGGACGGGCTCGCCGGGCGTCTCGGCGGCGATCCGCTCAGGATCGGCGACTTCCACCTCATCGGCGCATCGATCGTGGCCTGGGTCGGGATCGTCGTCGTCGCGATCGTGGCCGTCCTCGGCCAGCGCGAACCGGCGGCTGCACCGGACGCCCACGGTGATCTCGGAAGGCGCGATACTGGTCCGTGAGATGACCCTCAAGCGAGCCCTCTCCACGCTCGAGCGGGCGGCCGGCGCGGTACGAGCCGAGCCGGGAGCCGCCGACGGCCTCGGTTCATCGCGGTTTGTCCGAGGCCTGACGATCGGCGCCCTCGTCGGGGCCGCGATCGCCGGTTCCACGATCTGGCAGCGCCGCCGCGTCCGAGGCCGGATCCGCCGCGAGCTGACGGACCCGGAGTCCTAGGCCCCGAATCGCGCGCCGGCTGACCGGTTGGGGAGGCTGCCTCGGCTACCATTGCGGCCGATGGCGATCCCCACCTTCGAGCGCGATCCCCGGATCGTGCCGCTGCCCGCCGCCAAGATCCGCCGCCGCTTCGTCGAGTTCTTCGCGGAGCGCGGTCACACGATCGTGCCGAGCGCCGGCCTCGTGCCTGCCGGCGACCAGACGCTGCTCTTCACGAACTCCGGCATGGTCCAGTTCAAGGACGCCCTCACCGGCGCCGAGCAGCGGAGCTACAACCGGGCGGTCGACTACCAGCGCTGCCTCCGGGTCGCCGGCAAGCACAACGACTTCGAGGAGGTCGGTCGGACGCCGCGCCACCACACCCTCTTCGAGATGCTCGGCAACTTCAGCTTCGGCGATTACTTCAAGCGCGAGGCCATCCGCTATGCCTGGGACTTCCTGACCCGCGACCTGGGCATCCCCGGCGAACGCCTCGCGGCGACCGTCTACACCACTGACGACGACGCCTACGGCCTGTGGCGCGACGACATCGGGCTGCCGCCGGAACGGATCGCGCGCTGGGGCGACTTCCCCAACGGCGACGAGAAGAACTGGTGGCGGATGGCCGACATCGGTCCGTGCGGGCCGTGCTCGGAGATCCACTACGACCGCGGCGCGGAGTTCAGCGAGGGTGACTTCTGCATCCCCGACCACTCCGAGCACTGCCCCCGCTGGCTCGAGATCTGGAACCTCGTGTTCATGCAGTACGAGCTCCACCCGGACCGGAGCCTCACACCCCTGCCGGCGCCCGGGGTCGACACCGGGATGGGCCTCGAGCGCCTGGCCAGCGTCATCCAGCAGGTCCCGTCGAACTACGACACCGATCTCTTCACCCCGATCCACGACCGCCTCCGGGAGCTTCTCGGCCACGACCCCGAGGCGTTCGAGGCCGAGCGCTTCAGCTACCAGGTCATCGCCGACCACGTGCGAGCCGTAACGTTCCTGGCCGGTGACGACGTGCGGCCATCGAACGAGGGCCGTGGCTACGTCATGCGACGAATCGTTCGCCGAGCCGTGCGCCACGCGCGACTTCTGGGGTACACGAAGCCCTTCCTCGCGGAGCTGTCCTACGAGGTCATCAAGTTGATGGCCGAGGCGTATCCGCACCTTCACGCCAAGCAACGAGAGATCCAGGATGTGATCGGATTCGAGGAGCGGCAGTTCGCTCGCACCCTCGAGGCCGGGACGGACATCCTCGAGGAGGCGCTCATCCCTCTGACCTCGAACGAGCGGACGGTCGGGTTGCGCCCGGAGGAGCTGCCGTCCGACGCGCCGAAGCTGCCCGGCGAGGTCGCCTTCAAGCTCCACGACACGTTCGGCTTCCCGATCGACCTGACGGTCGAGCTCGCGGCCGAGTACGGGGTCGGCGTCGATCGCGAGGGCTTTGAGCGGGCGCTCGCCGAGCAGCGTGCGCGCTCGCGCTCCGGCAAGAAGGCCGAGCTCGCCCGCCACGCCGAGCTCGCCTCGCTCTACCAGTCGATCCAGGGCCGTGCCGGCGACTCGGCGTTCCTTGGCTACGAGACCACGTCCGTGCCGGATGCCCGGGTCCTCGCGATCCTTCGCGACGGCCTCGAATACGAGACCCTCGAGGCGAAAGCCGACGCGGAGCTCCGGACGGAGGCCGGCGCCGGGGCCGAGGTGATCCTCGATCGGACGCCCTTCTACGCCGAGGGCGGCGGCCAGATCGGCGATCGGGGGGTCCTCCGCGACGCGGGCGGCGCCGTCGTCTTCGAAGTCGAAGATACGCAGAAGCCCGTGGGCGGCCTCCATGTCCTCCGCGGCCGGCTTCGCGGAAAGCTGGTCGTCGGGCAGGCGGTCGCGGCCGAGGTCGACGCCGAGCGGCGGGCCGACACGATGCGCAACCACACCGGCACGCACCTCCTCCATCGGGCGCTCCGGAACGTCGTCGGCGACCGGGCCCGCCAGGCCGGCTCGCTCGTGACGCCCGACTACCTCCGCTTCGATTACCCCTTCGACCGAGCCCTGACCGACGACGAGCGCCGGGCGATCGAGGACGAGGTCCGGCGCATCATCCGGGAGGATCGGCCCGTCTCCATCGCGTTCATGGGCATGCAGGCCGCCATCGATGCCGGCGCGGACGCCTTCTTCGACGAGAAGTACGGCGAGACCGTCCGCACGATCCGGGTCCAGAACTACAGCTTCGAGCTGTGCGGCGGGACGCACTGCCGTGCGTCAGGGCAGGTGGGCTCCTTCGTCATCACCTCGGATCGGAGCATCGGGTCGGGGATGCGCCGCATCGAGGCCCTGACCGGCGCCGGGGCGGACACCCATCTCCGGATCCGCTCGGAGGTCCTCGAGGGCCTCCTCTCGTCGCTGGCCGCGCAGACCGTCGAGCAGGTGCCGGGGCGCGTCGCCGCCCTGCAGGACGAGCTTCGCGACACGAAGCGCCGGCTGAAGGCCGGCGCGGGCGACGGCGGCATTCCGAAGCCCGGCGAGATCGCCGCCCGGGCCACGGAGCTCGCCCCGGGCATCCGCCTCGCCGCCCTCGCCGCCCCGTTCGAATCGATGGACGTGCTCAAGCGCGTCGCGAAGGACGTCTCCGCGGCGCTCGGGAGCGGCGTCGTGGCGCTGGGCCTCGAGGCCGACGAGCCGCAGCTCTTCGTGACCGTGTCGAGCGACCTCGTCGAGCGCGGCATCGCGGCCGGAGACCTGGTGCGCGCTGCCATGCCGGCCGTCGACGGCAAGGGCGGCGGTCGCCCCGAGATGGCCCAGGGCAAGGGATCTCGTCGCGACGGGCTCGGGGCGGCGATGGCCGCCATCGAGGCGGCGGTCCACGAGGCAGCCGGACGGCAGGGATGACGACGCCAGCGCTGCTCGCCGGGTGGTCGGCGCTGCTTGCCCTCGGCGCCACGATCGTCGGAGCGGTCACGCTCGTCCTGTTCTTCGCGCGTGGCGGCGCGTGGGGCAAGCTCAACGACGCGGCGAGCGTCGTGCTGCTGCTCGCCATGATCCCGGTCGCCATCGTCATCGCTGCGCTCGAAGGCCAGACGACGGCGAGCCTGGCGGTCGCGGCCATCGGCATCGCGGCGATGGTCGTCGTCGCCGTCCTTCAGGCCCTGCTGGCGGCGGGACGGGTGACGTACGAGGGGACCAAGGCTGCCGTGCTCGGCGGCGGCGCGGTCATTGGGGTCTGGTACATCCTCGCCGCCCTGCTCATGGGCGTGAACGGCCTGGACGGCCCGCATCGCTGGCTCGCGCTGGCCGCCGGCATCGGCTACATCGCGATCGGCTTCGGCTTCCTCGTCGGGAACGAGCGGCACCCGCTCTCGGTCGGGGGAGGCCTTCTGCTCCTCGTCGCCTCGTGCACGTTCCTCGGCGTCCTCGGTTTCGGCCTCGTCACCGGGCGGACCACGATCCCGGCCTGGAATGCCTGAGCCAATCGCCGCCCTTCGGCGCCTCTGGCAGCGCGAGGGGCCGGACGAAGCCCTCACCGCCTGCACGGCGCTCGACATCGGGACCGAGTTCGCCAAGGCCCTCGTCTTCGAGATCGACGAGGCGGGCAAGGGCAGCGTCATGGGCGTTGGCCGCAAGCGCCAGGGGCTGTCACACATGCAGTCGGGGACCGTCGCCGACATCAGCGCCGTCGTCGACAACTGCGCGGTGGCCCTCCAGGAGGCCGAGGAGATGGCCGGCTTCCGGCCGGGCCAGGTCGTCATCGGCATCGCCGGCGAGCTGGTCAAGGGCTTCACGACGGCCCATTCGCAGCAGCGGGCGAAAGCCGACGTCCCGATCACCGAGGTCGAGCTCGGCAGGCTCATCGAGGGCGTCCAGCGCGAGGCCCTCCGCGAGGCCGAACGATCCATCACCTGGGAGACCGGTCTCGCCAACGTCGACGTGCGCCTGGTCCACGCCGCGGTCGTCGGCGCCTGGATCGACGGCTACGCCGTGACCAATCCGATCGGCTTCCAGGGCCGCCACGTCAAGATCGCGATCTTCGATGCCTTCGCCCCGCTCGTCCACCTCGGCGCCCTCCAGAGCGTCGCCGCGAAGCTGGATCTCGAGCTCGTCGAGGTCGTCGCCGAGCCGTACGCCGTGGCCCGCGTCCTCAACGCCGACCAGGTGAAGCAGGGCGGAGCACTGTTCATCGACGTCGGTGGCGGGACGACCGACGTGGCCCTCGTCCGGCAGGGCGGGATCGAGGGGACCCGGATGTTCGCCCTCGGTGGGCGGGCCTTTACGAAGTCGATCGCCGACCGGCTGGAGCTTCCCTTTCCGCGGGCCGAAGCGCTCAAGGTCGACTACGCCCGGGGGATCGCCGGCGACCGCGCCGACGACGTCCGGGGTATCGTCGCCGACGATGTGGCGGTCTGGGCGGCCGGTGTCGAGCTGGTCATGGAGGAGCTCGCGGCGGGCGATCAGCTGCCCGGCCGGATCTACGTCTGCGGCGGCGGCTCGCACCTGCCCGAGATCCGCGAGGCCCTCGCCGAGCCGCGCTTCGCGAAGAGCCTGCCGTTCTCGAGGCCGCCCGAGGTGACGGTCATGGCGCCCGACCAGGTCGAGGCAATCAGCGACGCTACGAAGCTCCTCGTGGATGCCCAGGACGTGACGCCGATGGGCCTGGCCTTTCAGGCAATCGAGCTGGGCGCCGGCTCCGGACCGCTCGACGCGGCCCTGCGGCGGGTCGTGAAACAGATGCGGATCTGACGATGGCCGCGATCGTCTATCTCGACGTCGACGACGAGATCACCTCGGCGGCGGCCCGGATCCGGGCCCTGGAGGACGAGCGGATCGCGCTCGTCCTGCCGCTCGGCTCGCGGCTCGCGACGTCGCGGATCAACTTCCGTCTCCTGGCCCGCGAGGCCGAGGCCCGGGGCAAGCGAATCGAGGTCATCACCAACGATGCCTCGGCCCGGGCCCTGGCCGCGTCGGCGGGCCTGCCGACCCACGTGTCCGTGGCCGCGTTCGAGGCGCCGCCGGCACCGCCGGCAGCGCCGGATGCGCCGGGGCCGCCGGCGTCGATCCCGCCGCCCGCCGGCGACGGTCCACCGGCGGGTCCGGCGGAGGGAGCCGGCACGTGGCCGGCCACGGGCTCCGGGCGCCGTCGATCCGGACCGCTCCCGGACGATGACAGCCCCACGCTGGCAATGCCGGTCATCACCCCGCCGGCCGCGCAGCGTCCGCCGGTGCCCTTCGTCGGGCGACGCCCGGGCCCCCGCCGCGGACCGATCGTCGCCGTGGTCGCGCTCATCGTGGGCCTCGTGGCGGTCCTCGGGACGGCCGGCTTCCTGCTCCTGCCGAGCGCCGAGATCGTCGTCATCCCGGCGTCCGATTCAGTCGGGCCGCTCGAGCTCAACGTCACCGCCCAAGCCGGCGTCACCCAGCCCGATCCGGTCAACCTGCTCGTGTCGGCAAATCGCTTCAACTTCGATGTCGCGGCGACGACTTCCTTCCCGACCACCGGCATCCGGGTCGAGGAGGCGGCCGCGACCGGGGAGGTCACCTTCTCGAGCCTCAACACCGGCGGCTCCAATACGATCGAGAAGGGCGCCATCGTCGAGACCCAGTCGGGCATCGAGTTCCGGACGCTCGCCGAGATCACCCTGCCGCCCGCCGACATCGGCATCGTCGACGGTGAGTTCGTGGTCATCCCGTCGACCGAGAAGGTTGCGATCGAGGCCGTGGTCCTTGGCATCTCGGGCAACGTCGCCGCGAACACCATCGTCGTCGTGCCCAAGGAGGAGAATCCGCGCCGGACGACGGTCACGAATGAGACGGCCACTGGCGGCGGGAGCCACACCGAGACGAAGCAGGTCCAGCAGTCGGACATCGACGCCGCCCTCTCCGCCCTCGACGCCGCCCTGGCGGAGGACTTCGACCGCCAGATCGCCGACGCGGCGGGTGTGCCCGAGGGGACGACCCTCTTCGCCCAGACAAAGGCCCTCGGCGAAGGCACGCCGAGCGTCGACCCGGCGACGCTCGTGGGCACCGACGCCGAACAGTTCGAGCTGGGGTTGACCGCCCAGGGGACCGTGATCGGCGTTGACCCCGGCCCGGTCGAGACGCTCGCCCGGGCACGGATCCGGACCGCCGTGGACGACGGGTTCAGGCTGGTCGAGGATTCGATCGTCGTCACGACCGGCACCCCGATCGTGGCCGGTTCGGTCATCACCTTCCCGGTGAAGGTGACGGCGCTTGAGATCCGGATCGTCGACGGCCCGGCCCTCCTGGCCCGTGTCCTCGGTCTTGGCCTGCCCCAGGCCCGGACGGTCCTCCAGGCCTACGGCGACGTGACGATCACCGTCTGGCCCGACTGGGTCACGACGATTCCGAGCCTCGAGGGCCGGGCCACCCTCACGATCGGCGAGCCGTCGCTTCCGTCGGCGAGCCCCGGGGCGACAGCCGGGTCACGCGCCACGGGACCGATCTCGGGAGCCATCCCGTGACCCGCCTCCTGGGCATCGATCTCGGGGAGCGGCGAATCGGGCTGGCCGTGGCCGAGATCGATCGGGAACCCGCCCGGCCCCTGGTGACCGTCCGCCGACAGCGCACGCCGGCGTCGGACGCCGAGCGCCTGGCGACGGTGATCCGCGAGCAGCGCATCGACGAGCTCGTCGTCGGCCTGCCGCTCGAGGCCGGCGGCGCCGAGGGCACGATGGCCGCGGCCGCCCGCCGCTGGGCCGCCGCACTCGAGACGACCCTCGGGCTGCCCGTCACTCTCCGTGACGAGCGCCTGTCCAGCCACCGCGCCGAGGAGCGCCTGGGGCCGATGCCGCGGGGTCGCTCGGGCGGGCCACCGACCGCCAGCCAGCGTGAGGCGTATCGTGGCCGGGTGGATCGTGAGGCCGCCGCGATCATCCTGGCCGACGAGCTTGCGGCCCGGGCGACGACCGTGCCACACCCCGCGGCGGCTGCCACCTCGGTGGGCGCCGGTGAGGGGCGCCCCGAATGAGCATTCGGGGCGGCGGCCGGCCACGCGACCAGGCCCGGCGGATGCAGCCCGGCGCCTATGACGGCGCCGACATGCCCACCTGGCGGGCGACGGACGGCCGCGGCGGACCGGCTCCAGGTCAGCCCCTCCGCGACCCCCGCCGGCGACGGGGCCTGCCCGGCTTCCTGAAGTTCATCGCCTTCGCCGGGATCCTGGCGGTCGTCGTCGTGGTCTCGGCCCTGACCGCCCTGCGCCCCGTCGTCCGGGCGGCGATCGTGGGCTGGGCGTGGGACAACCCGAGCTCGTTCAACCTGCCATTCGTCGCCGAGTTCATCCGTGAGGACCTGGACAAGGACGGCCTGCTCGACACCCCGGCCGGGACGGACCCGGCCGAGGTCGTATTCGAGGTCCTGCCCGGAGAGACGCCGTCCACGCTCGCGCCGCGACTGCAGGAGGGCGGCTTCGTCCTGTCGGAGCGGGCCTTCCTGTTCACCGCCATCGAGGAGGACCTGGCCGACCATCTCCAGGCCGGCCTGTTCATCCTGCGCCGCGACATGATCCCGGCCGAGGTGGTGACCGCCCTCGTGGAGGCGCGGGTCGTGGTCACGACCATCGACGTGACGTTCCGCGAGGGCCTCCGCCTGGAGCAGATCACAGCCAAGCTCCAGACGATCGCTTCGGGCGTCGATCCGCAGGCGTTCTATGAGCTGGTGTCCGCACCGCCGGCGGAGCTCCTGGCCGACTACCCGTGGCTGGCGACGGCCGGGCTGCCCGAGGGCGCCAGCCTGGAGGGCTTCCTGTACCCGGCGACGTACACCGTCGTGACGTCGGCCAACGGCGGCCCGTTCGAGGTCACGACTGCCGACGCGCTCGTCCGGATGATGCTCGACAAGTTCCACGACGCCGTCGGTGAGGCGCGGCTGGCGGTCCCCGAGGAGCGCGGCCTGAGCTTCTACCAGGTCCTGGCCCTGGCCTCGATCGTCGAGCGGGAGGCGATCCTCGATGACGAGCGGCCGTTCATCGCCGGGGTCTACCAGAACCGGCTCGTCGGCCTGGGCGAGGCCAACTCGATCCTCAACGCCGACCCCACGGTCCTCTATGCCGTCGACATGATGAAGCTCCGCGACCTGGCCTTCGGCGACTGGCAGACGTACTTCTTCTGGAGCGTGCCCGAGGGCAATCTCAGGGACATCGTGGTGAGCGAGGATCTCGTCGGCTACCAGACGTACCAGGTCCGCGGCCTCATTCCCGGGCCCATCTGCACCCCGACGGTCAGCTCGATCGATGCCGCGCTCAACCCGAACACCGACGATGGCCTCCTCTACTTCCTGGCCATCCCCGACGGCGATGGCGCTCATGTCTTCGCCAAGACCCTCGCCGAGCACAACGCCAACCGCAAGCTGTACGGCTATGAATGAAGGCAGGAAGAGAGAATGACCACGGTGCGCGGAACCCGGAGGCCCGGCCCGACCGAATCGGCCTGGCCCCACCCGACCGACTTCGCCGCCCCACCGACCCGGGCAGATCTCGAACGCTGGGACGAGGCGGATCGGGCCGCCCGGCCCGCCCGCCTGGCGCGCCTCCGGGCACGGATGGCAGCCGCCGGCGTTGATGCCTACTTCGGCGTCCGCCGCGAGCACATGCGCTACCTCACCGGCTTCGCGCTGGCCGAGACGGAGGTGGTGTCGGCGGGTGACTCGGGCAAATTCCTCGTCACCCTCGACGAGACGGTCTGCCTGGCCGACAGTCGCTACACGATCCAGGCGGCCCGCGAGGCGCCCGACGCCCGGCTCTTCGACTGCTACCGCGCCCTGGCCGATCGCTGGCCTGACCTCGTCACGGAGGCCGGCGTCAAGCGGGTGGCCGTCGAGGCCGGCTTCGTCCCCCACGCGACTTGGGATCGCCTCGCCGCGGCGGCGCCGGGCGTCGAGCTGGTGGCGGCCGAGGACTGGATCGAGGCCGACCGCCAGGCGAAAGAGCCCGAGGAGCTCGAGCGGGTCGCGGCCGCCTGCGCGGTCGCCGACCGGGCGCTGGCCTCGCTCCTGCCCTCGATCCGGCCGGGCGTCACCGAGGCCGAGCTCGCCCTCGACCTCGAATGGCGGATGCGGACCGGCGGCGCCGAGGCCCTCGCCTTCGACGTCGCCTGCCTCGGCGGCGCCGAGGCGGCCCTGCCCCACGGCTCGCCCGGCGCCCGACCCGTTCGCCCGGGGGCCGTCCTGCTGTTCGACTTCGGGACCCAGGTCGCCGGCTACCGGAGCGACATGACCCGGACGCTGTTCGTCGGTGAGCCGACGGAGCGGGACCTGGCGGTATACGAGGTCGTCGCGGCGTCCCAGGGCGCCGCGATCGCGGCGCTCGAAGGAGCGGTAGGCGCCGCCCGTCACGGAGCGCCACTGCCGTCCGGACGCTCGATCGACGCCGTGGCGCGCGGGGTGATCGAGGCCGACGGGCGCTGGCCAGCCTTCGGTCATGGCCTGGGTCACGGGATCGGCCTGGCGACCCACGAGCTCCCGACCCTCGGGCCCCGGGCCGCCGACACGCCGCTGCCCTCGCCCACGGTCTTCTCGATCGAGCCGGGGATCTACCTGGAGGGCGAGGTCGGCGTCCGGATCGAGGACCTCGCGATCCTCGATGCCGAGGCCGGCCGCCTGGAGCTGCTCACCCGGTTCCCGTCCGGGGTCGTGGTCGTCGGCACCTGACGGGCTCGGGATCGCGTCAGGCGGCCGCGCCGCCCGATTCTCGCCATAGATCGGCGGGGCTGGTCGTCGACCCCGTCAACTCGCCATCCTCCGCCGCTCATCGGTCCCCGTAATCCAGCGCGCAGGATCGGACTCGCCGGGCCGGGATTCGAGCTTCCGCCACGCTCGACCTTGGCGGGCCGGACCCCGACGCGGCGCGGAATCGGCTTGTCGGCCGCGCCGTCGATTAGCCGGCCCGATCTCCGGCGGGAATGGGCGCCGCCGGCGGGCTGAGCGCGCCCGCTTGAAGGGCGTTGCCGCCGGCGGGCGGGTGTGGCGCCGCGATGGGTCGGTCGCTAGAGTGCCGCAATGACACCGGACGTCGGCGGGCAATTCGAGCAGGCACTCCGCCAGCGCCTCGCCCGCGGCGAGATCGACATGGCCGAGTACCACGTCCGCCTCCGGGCCCTCCGCGACGGCGACGAGCTCTGAGGCAGCAGTGTCCGTGCCGGAGGCGAGCGCACCGCGACCACGGCCCAAGAGCCTCCTCGCGCCGGATGACCTGATCGAGGCGGGCCTCGTTCGATCGGCGCTGGTCAACATCGGCGGGATGAGCGTCAGTCACGACATCCACCAGCCGGGCTGGCGCTGGTCGACGCACATCAAGCCGATCGTGGGGACCGACTCGTGCCAGGTCGCCCACCTCGGGCTCGTCCTCGCCGGCCGGCTCCGCGTCCACCTCGACAGCGGCGACGAGTACGAGCTCGGGCCGTGGGACGTCGCCGACATCCCGGCCGGACACGATGCCTGGGTGGTCGGCAACGAGCCCTTCGAGACCATTGCATGGCGAGGCGCCCGGACCTGGCTCGAGCCGCTTGCCGCCATGACCGAACGGGTCCTGGCCACGATCTTCATGACCGACCTCGTTGACTCCACCGGGACGGCGGCCCGGCTCGGAGATCGAGCCTGGGGCGACCGGCTGGCGGCCCACGACGAGATGATCCGGGACGCGATGGTTCGCTACCGCGGGCGGCTCGTGAAGCTGACCGGAGACGGCGCCCTCGCGACCTTCGACAGCCCCGGCCGCGCCCTGCGGTGTGCGGTCGCCCTCCGCGATCGACTGCGCGAGATCGATCACGCATCCCGTGGGGCCGTGACCACCGGCGAGATCGAGGTGGCCGGCGATGACATCCGCGGCCTGGCGATCCACGAGGTCGCGAGGATGCTGGCCCTCGCCGCGCCGGGCGAGATCGTCGTCGGCGAGATGACGCGGATCCTCGGGCGGGACGCGGGGATCGTCGTCGTGGACCGCGGCGAGGTGGAGCTCCGAGGCCTGGACGGTCGATTCCGGCTGGCGAGCATCCCGCCGCCCTGACTCGGCTCCACTCTCGAGCCTCGACCCCGGGCGGTTCCCCGTGGCCCCTCGGCTACAATTGCGCCACCACCACGAACCCCGCTGCGGCCGCTGACGGCGCGCCCGGCGCGCCAGCCCAGGAGCCTCTCAATCCCATGATCAGCACCGGCGAGCTGCGCAAGGGCGTGGCCATCGAGCTCGATGGCGACCTCTGGCAGATCCTCGACTACCACCACATCAAGATGGGCCGCGGCTCGGCCCAGGTCCGGATCACGCTCCGGAACATCAAGCGCGGCCAGACGATCGAGCGCTCGTTCCAGGCCGGGACGAAGTGGCCGCGCGCGTCCATGGAGCGCCGGCCCGTCCAGTTCCTGTACCGCGACGGCGACGACTTCCACTTCATGGACACCGACACCTACGACCAGTTCATGCTCCGCGACGACCAGCTCGGCGAGGCCGTCCAGTACCTGAAGGACGGGATGACCCTCGATCGGACGACGTACCAGGGCGAGACGATCGGGGTCGAGCTGCCGGTCACGGTCGATCTCGCGGTCACCCAGACCGAGCCCGGGTTTGCCGGCGACACCGCGCAGGGCGCCCGGAAGGCGGCGACCCTCGAGACGGGCCTCGTCGTCCAGGTGCCGCTGTTCGTGACCGAGGGCGACGTCGTCCGCGTCGACACGCGGACCGGGGAGTACCAGACCCGGGTCTGACCGTCGCCCGCGCGACGCAGGCGCGGGACCGTCCGCCCGCAGGCTCGCCGGGGCGGAGGGATCGCACCGGCCGCGGGACCCGTACGATGGTCGGGATGGACGTCGGTCGCGAGCCCCCGCAGGACCCCCGCCCCGCCACGGCGCCGGGGACGTTCGGTGTCCGGATCCTGTCGGTCGGCGAAGCAACGCGGGTCGTCGCGTCCCTGGTCCGGGCCGACGAGCGGCTCCGTGACCTGTGGGTCGAAGGCGAGGTCGGGCGGGTCACGATCTCGACGGCCGGGCACGCCTACTTCGCCCTGAAGGACGAGAAGTCGCAGCTCCAGTGTGTCTGGTTCCGCGACGAGCGGGTTCGGTCGGCCTTCCAGCCCCAGACTGGGTTGCGGATCGTTGCCCACGGGCGGGTGGACCTGTACGAGCCGCAGGGCGCGCTTCAGCTCTACGTCGAGTCGATCCAGCCGTCCGGGGTGGGGGATCTCGCGATCCGGTTCGAGCAGCTCAAGGCCCGGCTGTCGGCGGAGGGCCTGTTCGACAGCGCCCGGAAGCGCGGATTGCCTACTCGCCCCGCCGCGATCGCGGTCATCACGTCGCCGACGGGCGCGGTCTGGAAGGACATCTGCCACGTTCTCGCCCGCCGCTGGCCGCTCGCGCGGGTCGTCCTGGTGGCCAGCCAGGTCCAGGGGGAGGGGAGTCCGCAGTCGATCGTGGGCGCGTTCCGGCGCCTGGAGCGCCACGTGGCCGAGCTCCGGGGGGAGGGGCGGGCCGCAGACGCGCCTTCGGTCACGATCCTCGCGCGGGGCGGCGGCTCGACCGAAGACCTCTGGTCGTTCAATGACGAGCGGGTCGTCCGGGCGATCGTTGTTCATCCGTTGCCCGTGGTCTGCGGCGTGGGCCACGAGGTCGATGTCACGCTCGCGGACTTCGCGGCCGATGTCCGGGCCCCGACGCCGTCGGCGGCAGCCGAGCTCGTCGTGCCGGACCGGGCCGAGTTCGCGACGTCACTGGCCCGGGGTGCCGAGCGGATGCACGCCGCGGCCGGACGGGTGGTGGCCGCCGCCGAGCGCGAGGTGGTCGGCGAGCGTCGGCTCCTGGAGCGGCTTCACCCGGCGGCGCGGCTGGCCGCCTCGCGGGAACGGGCCGGTGAGCTGCTCGAGCGGGCGACGCGGGCGGCCCGCCTGCGGATCGCCGACGGCCACCGGATCGACGAGCGGCTGGCTGAGCGACTGCCGGTGTTCGTGGTCAGGCGGACGGCGCTGGCGGCGGCGCAGCTGGCGGCCGCCGGCGCGACGCTCGGGGCGCTCGGTCCCGGCGCGACCCTCGAGCGCGGCTACGCGATCGTGCGCCGGACGGCCGACGGCGCGATCGTCCGCGACCCGGCTGAGGCCGCTGCGGGGACCCCGCTCCGGGTCCGGGTCGCGAAGGGCGAGTTCCCGGCCACGGCCGGCGAGGGCGGTTGACCTCGATGGCCGATGTCCTCGTGGTCGCCGCGATCGCCGCGGTCGCCGGCATCGGCGGGATCGTCATCGGTATGCTCTTCATCGCCCCGCGGATCTCGCGGGCGCTCGACCGCCACGACGAGGAGCCCGGTGACGGAGACGACTGACGCGCCCGAGACCCCCATCGAGAGGCTCTCATTCGACGACGCCCTCGCCGAGCTCCAGCGCACCGTCGCCGAGCTCGAGGCCGGCGGCCAGCCCCTCGAGCGCTCGATCGCGCTGTACGAGCGTGGCGTCGCCCTCCACGAGCGCTGTGCCGCGCTCCTCGCCGACGCCGAGCTCAAGGTCCAGCAGCTCGTCACCCGCGCCGGCGGGGCACTCTCTGCCATCGACGTCCGTCCCGAGGACGCCCGCGAGTCCGAGTGACGTCATGCCGAGGGAAAGCGTGTGCGCTGGCCTAGCCTCGGGCCCGCAACCATCTGATCGAAAGGATTGACCCGAGAGAGGCGACGACCAGCCCCAGGAGCGGTGGAACGCTCCGAATCGGGTTGCCATCTCCCTGGTTTGGGTCGACGGCGCCAAGGACAAGAAACCCAGCGATCATGATTGTCACCCCGGCAGCCGTCCATGCGACGATCAATCCAACGCTCAGGCAACCGAACTTCGCCGAGTTGATGACGGCGACGAGCCAGCCGGGTGCCGCGTCGACTCCCAGGTGCGCCTTGCCCCGCTCGTCCTCGGGGTATTCCGAAACGACCGTCGCAGCGCGCCCGTGAACCGTGTCGCGGTCGAGATCGAGGTCCTGCTCCTGGTTCCGAGTGTCTTCCTCGCGGACCGTGCCAGCTGGCGCGAAGAGCATCTCGCCGCGGCGGGCCGATCCTAAGGCTCGGATTCCGAAAACCACCGCCATCGGCAGGTCGAACAGCAACAACGCGATTCCGAGAATCCGGCCTACCTCTGGCAGATCGTCGGCCGATTGCGAGAGCCCGGCCATCAGGACCCCGGCAGCAGCAAGCAGCGGGATGGGCCCGGCCAACGCGGCGACGCGCCCTCTGATAGAAGCGGTTCGCGGGGCGAGGATTCCGGTCGCCGAGCCGCCGGCGATGACCAGCGCTCGCGCAAGCCAGACGGACGACTCAGAAACGCCTCCGCCCCAGTCAGAGACAATGACGGCGGCCACCGCGGCAGTGCCCGCGAAAATCGAGAAGCTCAGGCTCCACGCACTCCACGGGCCCTGCCGGCGACTTGCCGTCGTTCGCGTCTGGTCAGGCACATCGCCTCCAGGGGTGCCAACCGCGGACAGTCGGGGGGAGCGGTCGTGGACAAGGATGATTGGCAGCTCCATCGGTCGCAAGGGGTGCACCAGTTCCAAAGGGGGCGGAGCCCCGCGGTGCGAGTCCGCTACACGAGTGACGGCCGGCGCTACGAGACGGTGCTCGCCTGATGGCTCTTCGTCGGGCCGAAAAAGCCGAGTGATCAACGTCGAAAGGTGCCATCCGTCCCTTGACCATCCGCTGGCGGAAGGCGAGGGTACGGACGATCGGCATCGACGACGCCGGTGCACGAGACGCTCAAGGGACTGGCATGGAAGGGAACAAGCGCAGGCGGGCGGTCAGGAATGCGGGGGCCTTCCTGGCCCCCGACGGCACGATCGGCGTCCCGATGCGCACGCTGAGCGACGACTACGAGGACCGTCCGGTCGACCCGGAGGACGACCGGGTGCCAGAGCCCGACCCGCCGGGTGCGATTCGACGGAACGTGAACCGGATCGTCCAAGCCTGGAGACGCGGCCGTTAGTCGCGGCGGCTGAGTGCGGCGCCGTGAGTAGATCCGAGCACGCCGTGGAACGCTGGGCGTGCGGTGCGTCGGCTGCGGCGGGATGGAGGCACACGGATCGGGGGTTCACGCGCGGCCTGGATCGGCCTGCGATCCGGACGGCCACCCCGAGGCCACGTCACGGGCCAACCTGGCCTCACGGCCGCGGTACCGCACGCTGGGCGTTCCAGCTGCGCGCCGCCGGCAGGCGGCGCCTGAGTGCGGCGCCGGAGTCGCGCTGGTAAAACCTGCGCGCCTGTGGTATCACGTTCCGGTCGGCAGCGCCCCGCGCCACGGAACGGGCGGGGCGGCCGTCATTCCACGGTAGACTCCCGCCACCCACCGCTCCAGGAGCGTCGCCACCTGTGTCATCCATCCTCGAGCGCCTGACCGGGCCGGGCGACCTGCGCGGCCTCGACGAGGGCCAGCTCGCGATCCTCGCCGCGGAGCTCCGCGAGACGATCATCAAGACCGTCGCCACGACCGGCGGCCACCTCGGCTCCTCGCTCGGGGTCGTCGAGCTGACGATCGCCCTCCACCGGCTCCTCGAATCGCCGCGCGACCGGATCGTCTGGGACACCGGCCACCAGGCCTATGCCCACAAGCTCCTGACCGGGCGCCTCGACCGCTTCGGGACCCTCCGCCAGGTCGATGGCATCGGTGGCTTCCCGCGCCGCAGCGAGAGCGAGCACGACGTCTTCGACGGCGGCCACGCTGGGACGGGCCTCTCGATCGCCCAGGGGCTCGCCACGGCCCGCGACCTCCGCCACGGCCTCGAGCGGGTCGCGGTCGTCGTCGGCGACGCGGCGCTCATGAGCGGCCTCTCGCTCGAGGCCCTCAACGACATCGGCCACAAGCGGACCCAACTCCTGATCGTCCTCAACGACAACGAGATGTCGATCAGCCCGACGGTCGGCGCCTTCTCGACCTACCTCTCGAAGATCAAGCTGAGCGTCGCCTGGCAGCAGAGCAAGACGGCCTACGACTCACTCGTCGAGAAGATCCCGGTCGTCGGCGGCGGGGCTCTCGAGTGGAGCCAGCGACTGCGCCGGTCCGTGGTGAACCTGGCCTCGCCGGGCCAGCTCTTCGAGGACCTCGGGATCACCTACATCGGCGTCGTGCCGGGCCACGACCTCCATGCCCTCCTCGAGACGTTCGGGCGGGTCCTCGAGCTCAAGGGCCCCGTCCTCGTCCACGTCCGGACCCAGAAGGGCCGCGGCTACCGGCCGGCCGAGACGGACCAGGTCTCGTTCCACGGCGCCGCCCTGCCACCGATGAACCTTGCGCCGGGCGCCGATGCCCACGATCCGGGGCACCGTCATGGGCACGGGGCGGGGACATCGATGCCGCACGGGACGGGGACATCGATGCCGCACGGGGCGGGCTCCAACGGCGACGCGGTGCCGCCGGCGTCGAAGCCGAACGCCCCGAAGAAGCACCCCAACTACACCTCGGTCTTCGCCGACGAGCTCCTTGCGCTGGCCCGCGACGATCGCCGGATCGTGGGGATCACGGCCGGCATGCCCACCGGCACCGGCATGGCGAAGTTCGCGGCCGAGTTCCCCGAGCGGACGATCGACGTCGGCATTGCCGAGCAGCATGCTCTGACGCTCGCCGCGGGCCTCGCCCTCGGCGGGATGCGGCCCGTCGTCGCCCTCTACTCGACGTTCCTCCAGCGGGCCTTCGACCAGACCGTCCACGACGTCTGCCAGAACGACCTGCCGGTCCTGATCGGGGTCGACCGCGCGGGCCTGGTCGGCGAGGACGGGACGTCGCACCAGGGCATGTTCACGATCCCGGCCCAGCGCCAGCTGCCGTACCTCGTGGTCGCCTCACCGAAGGACGAGCAGGAGCTCCGGGCGCTCATCCGGACCGCCCTGGCGCAGGAGCATCCCTTTGCCCTCCACTACCCGCGGGACCCGGGGTTCGGTCTCCCGGCGGTCGCCGATCCGGCGGTCATCGCGGTGGGGCGGGGCGAGGTCCTTCGCGACGGCCGGGACGTGCTGTTCGTCGGCTTCGGGCCGATCGTCATGCGGGCGGTCGAGGCCGCCGATGCGCTGGCGCGCGACGGCTGGTCCGTCGGCGTGATCAACGCCCGCTTCGTGAAGCCCTTGGACCGCCAGCTGATCCTGGATGCGGCGCGGGGCGTCCGGCTCGTCGTGACGTTCGAGGAGAGCGTCGTCGCGGGTGGCTTCGGGAGCGCCGTCCTCGAGGCGATGGAAGAGGCTCGCGCCACCGACCCAGCCTACCGCGACGTGGCCGTCCGTCTCGTGGGCATCCCCGGCGACCGGTTCGTGGACCACGGCTCCGTTGCCGACCTGCGGCGGATGCTCCGACTCGACGCCGCCGGCCTCGAGGCCCAGGTCCGCGAGGCCCTCGCCACGCTCGGCGTGACGCCAGCCAACCCGCCCGCCACGCCAGCCGCCACACCGGCTGCCACGCCTGACCGCTCCCAGGCGACGCCGGCCGGCTGAGCGGCCCGCCGGCTCATGGATTGACCGTCACTCACAAGAATCTGCGTGGCCCGCGCCCGAGCGGCGCGTTGACGTGCGCTCGGCCAGGATCAATGACTCACGGACACATCCCTTCGCTGTATGGAGCACGTGGGTCTCACCAGGCACGTTTCTGTGACTCTGGGTCAAGGCGAGGTGACGGACGGGCGGCGCGGCGTCGTGAGCGTCATCGGCCGAGGGTGACGCCGCGCGGCGGGTGCAGCATGAGCGTTGCCGTCGAGCCATGGAGATGGACCCACACGATGCTCGGGCCGGGCCACGGCACGCCGGCGGTCGTCAGAGCGGCGACCGCGTCTGCCGTCCGACACGGATACGCGGTCCGGAGGAGCGTTTCGTACTGGCGGGCGAGCTCGCGCGTCCGGGCCGTTGATCGGAGGATCAGGAGCTGGGAGACGGGGCGTCCCAGCGAGGTCGCAAGGGCCTCGGACTTTTCGTTTGCCCATCGGATCTGTTGCTCAACCCGCCGGATGTCGGATTGGACCTCCGTCGCGACCACGCGCTCATCCTCGGTGTTATCGAGCACGACATCGATGACACCGCGCGCGGGTTGGGTGACGACGACCTCCAGACGAGGACGCCACCGAGCGTGCAGCTCGGTCAGCAGCGTCTCCATCATTGGCGCCTGGAAACGGTCGTGAATCCGCGGGCCGGCCCCGGCGAAGTAGCGGACCCCCAGATCGGCGCCGAGGGCGACGCCGATGCCGACTAGGACCTCGAGGCTCGGATGGGCCAATCCGGCCTCGATCCGCCAGAGGTGCGCGGGATCGATCCCGACCGCGCGGCTGAGCTCAGTGCCGGAGACATTGGCATCGAGCCGCAGGCGTCGGATGTCATCACCGACGTGCGTCCAGAGGCGCCGCGTTTGCCGGGTGGCCTCTCGGCGGATCGAGGTTGGCGTGAGGTTCATCGCACCATGAAAGCGCCGACCGCTTACGGCGCGATCACCTCCGGATTGACTGGAGGTCACAGAAGCCTGCGTGGCCGCCGCCGCGGTCTTCGTCATACGCGTCTTCGGCGCGATTCGGTGACCGTGGCACACAGATCTCCAGGCACCGGCGGCGGATGCCGCACCGCGTGCCACGCCAAGCAGGTTCCTGTGACTCCTGGTCAATCGCCGCCTGCGGTGCCGGTCGTGGCGCCGCGAGGTGAGTCGCGGTGAAGCGGGCTGTGCCACGATACCGGCGTGAGCAGGACGGCACTCCGCGCGCCGCGCAGGCGGCTCGATCAGCTCGTGGTCGACCGTGGGCTGGCGCCGTCGCGCGCCCGGGCCCAGGCGTTGATTCTCGGTGGCAAGGTCCGGACCGGCGCCGGCGACGCGGCCCGCCTCGATCGCAAGGCCGGCGACCTCGTCGATGGCGACGTGGAGATCGAGCTCGTCGAGCGGGAGTCGTACGTCAGCCGCGGCGGTCACAAGCTCGCGGCGGCACTCGATGCCTTCGGGATCGACCCGCGCGGCCGGACGTGCGTGGATGTCGGGGCCTCGACCGGGGGCTTCACGGACGTCCTCCTGCAGCGCGGCGCCCGCCGCGTCTATGCCCTCGATGTCGGCCGGGGGCAGCTCGCTGAGGCCCTCCGCCACGATTCACGGGTCGTGTCCATGGAGCGCACGAACGCCCGCAACATTGCGCCGACGACCGTGCCCGAGCCGGTGACCCTCGCCGTCATCGACGTCTCGTTCATCTCGCTCCGGCTCGTGCTGGGACCGGTGACGAACGCATTCGGGGCGCGCGGCGACGGCCGCGACGGCCGCGACGGCGGCGACATCGTGGCGCTGGTGAAGCCGCAGTTCGAGGCCGGCCGGGCTCAGGTCAGAGGCGGCGTCGTCCGCGACCCGGCCGTCCACCGGTCTACGGTCGAGGGCGTCGTCGCGGCGGCCACCGCAGCCGGACTGGGGGCCCTCGACGTCATCGCCTCCCCGATCCTCGGGCCGGAGGGCAACCGCGAGTTCCTGCTTCACCTTCGGTTGGGTGGCGAGCCCGCCCTGGATCTTGCCGAGCGCATTGCGGCGGCGGTCGCGCCACCCCTGGCAGCCCGATGACCAACGGCGTCCGGCGGATCGGCTTCGCCTACAACCCCACGATCGAGGCCGCCCTGGAGCTCCGCGAGCGGGCAACCGGCTGGGCGGCGATGCGGGGCCTGGACCACTGGGCCACGACGGCCGCCGACTACGAGGTCCTCGCGCGGGAGCTGCCCGGCACGGACGTCCTCGTCGTCCTCGGCGGCGACGGGACGTTCCTACGGGCCGCGAAGGCCGTCGCCGACGTCGACGTCCCGCTCCTGGGGATCAACGTGGGCAAGGTCGGCTTCCTCTCGAAGGTCGAGGCCGGCGACCTCGTCCGGACCCTCGATCGGCTGGGGGCCGGCCAGTTCGTCCTGGAGCACCGCATGGCTCTCGAGGGCCGCATCCTCCGCGGCGGCAGCGCCGCCGGGACGCCCGACGTCCACGTCGCCCTCAACGACATCGTGATCGCCCGGGGATCGCTGGCCCGGGTCGTCCGCCTCGACGTCTCGATCGACGAGAGCCACCTCGCGAACTTCGTGGCCGATGGCCTCGTCGTTGCCAGCCCAACGGGCTCGACCGGCTACAGCTTCTCGGCCGGCGGCCCGATCCTCGACCCGACGGCCCGGAACCTCATCGTGACGCCGATCGCGGGCTACCTTTCGACGATCCGCTCCGTCGTCGTGAGCGGCTCCGTCGTCGTCCGTTGCCGCATCTCCGATGCCCACGAGGCCCTCGTCTCGATCGACGGCCGGGAGGACGTCTCGATCGATGTCGGCGACACGGTCGAGGTCCGGGCCCTGGAGCGGCCCATCCGGCTCGTCCAGCCGGCGGGCTCGATGCCGTTCTGGGATCTCGTCCGCAAGAAGGTGGAGCTGCTGCCCTCGTGAGCCGCTGGGTCCCGGTGAAGGCCGGACGAGACGGCGAGCCCGGTGGGGAAGGGGAGGGCGACGCCGAGCCGCGGGATGGCGGCGCCGGGATGGAGGACCGGCCCGGCCGTCTCCTCGAGCTGGCGGTCGTGGACCTCGCCCTCATCGATCGCCTCCGGCTGACCCTGCAGCCCGGCCTGAACGTGCTGACCGGCGAGACGGGGGCCGGCAAGAGCCTCCTCATCGATGCCCTGGGGCTTGCGCTCGGCGCGCGCGCGGACACGTCCCTCGTCCGCCACGGGGCCGAGGCCGCGCGCGTGGAGGCACTCTTCGACCGGATCCCCGAGCCGCTCATCGCCGTCCGCGAGGTCGCCGCGTCCGGCCGCTCCACGGCCCGCCTGGACGACGCGACCGTGACCGCCGCCCGGCTCGCCGAGACGACCGGGCCGCTCGTCGAGATCCACGGCCAGCACGAGCAGTCGCGCCTCCTCGATGAGCGCTGGCAGCGCGATCTCCTGGATGCCTTCGGCGGCCACGAGCCGGCCCGGGAGCGGATGGCCGGCGCCGTGGGTCGCTGGCGGGAGAACCGAGACGAGCTGGCGGCCCTCGCGATCGACCCCCGCGAGATCGCCCGGCGGCTCGACGTCGTGGAGCACGAGGCGGCCGAGATCGCCGCCGCGCGGCTCCGCGAAGGCGAGGCCGACGAGCTCAGGGCCCGGCTCGCGGCGGCGCGCGAGGGAGCGGCGATTGCCCGCGGTGGCACGGCGATCCGCGAAGCCCTCGACGGCGACGCCGGCGCGAGGACCGCGGCGGCCCAGGCCCTCCGCGAGGCGCGAGCCCTGGTCCGCCTGGACCTCCGCTTCCAGGCCATCGAGGCCCGCCTCATCGGCATCGATGCCGACGTCGGTGACGTCGCCTCGGAGGTCCGGGGCCTCCTCGACGCGGTGGATCACGACGCCGCGGCCGTCGCCGCGCTGGAGGAGCGCCTCTCGGTGATCTACGCCCTCGAGCGCCGCTACGGCGACGACGAGGCGGCGATCATCGCCCACGGCGAGCGGGCGACGGCCGAGGCCGAACGCCTGCGCGGCATCGAGATCGAGCGGGCCGAGCGGGCCGCCCGGGACGCGGTCCTCCTGGTCGAGGTCGCGGCGGCCGCCAACCAGCTGGGGACCCTGCGGCGAGCCGCGGCCGAGCGCCTGACCGCCGACGTCGATGCCGTGCTCCAGCGCCTGGGCTTCCCGCCGAGCGCCTTCGAGGTCGCGGTTGGACGGCAGGCCGCGGCCTCGGACGAGCCCGCGATCGAGCTCGCTGGCGATGCCGTGATCTTCGATGCCTCCGGCGCCGACGAGGTGGTCTTCCGCTTCGCCCCGAACCCCGGCGAGCCGGCCCGGCCGCTGGCGAAGATTGCCTCCGGCGGGGAGCTGTCGCGGGTGGCCCTCGCCGTGAAGCAGGTCCTCGCCACCGCCGATGACACGCCGACCCTCGTCTTCGACGAGGTCGACGCCGGGATCGGCGGCCGATCCGCGGATCCGGTCGGGAAGAGCCTCTGGTCCCTTGCCCGCGCCCACCAGGTCCTGGTCGTGACCCACCTGCCCCAGATCGCTGCCCATGCCGACGCCCACTTCCGGATCGCCAAGCGCGACCGGGCCGGGCGGACGGTGACCGAGGTCGAGCGGCTCGATCGCGAGGGCCGGATCGTGGAGCTCGCGGCGATGCTCGGCGGGCCCTCGGACGGCGAGACCGGTGGCTCCCCGGGGACCGCGGCTCTCGCCTCGGCCCGGGCCCTGCTCGACGCGGCCGAGGCCTGGCGCGGCGAGCCGGTCTCCGCCGGCTGACGCCCGCGCGCAGCCGCGAATCGGGCTCGTGGGCACCGAGCTGGGCCGGGCGATCGAGGACTACCTGACGTTCCTGCGCGTCGAGCGCGGCCTGGCCCCGGCGACCCTGCGCGCCTATCGCGCCGACCTCGAGGACTTCGCGGCCGCGCGGGGCACGGATCGCGACTGGGCCCGCGGCCCGGACGCCGCGATCCGCTACCTGGCGGCCCGGACGAAGCGCGGCAGGCCCTCCGATCCCGGCCTCGCCCCGACGAGCCTCCGCCGCCGGGCCGCCGCCATCCGGGGCTTCTACAAGTTCGCCTTCGGCGACGACCTCATCCCGGTCGATGTCGCCGCCCATCTAGACCTGCCGCGGATGCCCCGGCTCCTGCCCGAGACGCTCACGGTCCAGGAGGTCGAGCGGCTCCTCGACGCGGCCGGCGCCGAGGACGATCCCGATCCAGTCCGCCTCCGCGATCGGGCGCTCCTGGAGCTGCTCTACGCGGCCGGCCTCCGGATCTCCGAGGCCCTGGGCCTGGACCGCGAGGACCTCTCGCTCGACGGGGCATTCGTGCGGGTCATCGGCAAGGGCGACAAGGAGCGGCTGGTGCCGGTCGGGGACGTCGCCCTCGGGGTGCTGCGGGCCTGGATCGTGGGGCCGCGGGCGCCGCTCCTGGCTCTCGATCACGTGGCCCCGGTCCGTGGCGGCCCGCTGTTCCTCGGCCCGCGCGGACGGCGGCTTGCCCGGCAGCAGGCCTGGTCGGCGGTCCGTCGAGCGGCCGCCGCCGCCGGGCTTGCGGTCCGGGTCAGCCCGCACACCCTGCGCCACTCGTTCGCGACGCATCTCCTGGAGGGTGGCGCGGACCTCCGGATCGTCCAGGAGTTGCTCGGACATGCGAGTATCAGCACGACGCAGCTCTACACGCACCTGACGGGGGAGCGCATCCGCGAGGTCTACGCCCGCGCTCACCCACGAGCCTGAGGAGGGATGCCCACCGTGGCGCGATATGCCGACACCCTGCTCGCCGAGGGAGAGCGCATCGTCCTGCGAACCCGCCAGCACTGGTTCGCCACGATCGTCGACGGCCGCGTCCCATGGGCCCTGTTCCTCGCCAGCCTGATCCTGCTCATCCCGACGACCCAGATGGGCGCGGGCACGGTCCGCGACGTCATCGGCTACGTCGTCATCGCGGCCCTCGTCGTGTCGCTCGCCTGGCTCGGCAAGCACTACTGGAGCTGGGTGGCCCAGGACTACATCGTCACCAACCGCCGGGTCCTGAAGGTCGAGGGGATCATCAACAAGCGCTCCGCCGACAGCTCGCTCGAGAAGATCAACGACGCGGTCCTCGAGCAGAACCTGTTCGGCCGGATCTTCGGCTACGGCGACCTCGACATCCTGACCGCGGCCGACGTCGCCGTCGACCGCTACCGGATGCTCAACAAGGCGCCCGGCTTCAAGAAGGCGATGCTCGACCAGAAGCACGCCCTCGAGACCGAGTTCGCCCACATCCCCGGCCCGCCGCTGCGAGCCCCGGGCACCGGCGGGCGATCGATGTCGGCGGACGAGGTGACCCGCGCCCTCGGCGACCTGGCCGCCCTGCGCGACAAGGGCGCACTCACTCCCGAGGAATACGAGCGCAAGAAGCAGGAGCTGCTCGCCCGGATCTGAGGCGCGCCGACTACCATTGGCCGACCCGTCCAGCCATCCGTCGACCGGAGTCGCCCCCGCATGCTCGACCTCTCGCCCGAGCGTCTCATCGCCGTCGGGCTGATCATCCTCGTGGCCCTGCCGTTCCACGAGTTCAGCCATGCCCTGGCCGCCTACCGGCTGGGCGACGGAACCTCGAAGCTGCTCGGCCGGCTGACGCTCAACCCGCTCGCCCACATCGATCCGCTGGGCGCGCTCCTCATCCTCGTCGCCAACTTCGGGTGGGCCAAGCCGACCCCCTACAACCCGTTCAACCTGCGGGGTGGCCACTACGGCGAGGCGATCGTCTCCGTGGCCGGGCCCGCCTCGAACCTTGCCCTCGCCACGGCGGCCGCGCTGCCATTCCGGTACATCCTGGCCACCGATATGGACGTCCCGCTCGTGGTCCTTCAGATCCTCCAGTTCTTCGTCTTCATCAACGTGCTGCTTGCGATCTTCAACCTCATCCCTCTCCCGCCCCTCGACGGCTCCAAGGTCCTCTACGCGATCCTCGATCGCGAGACGGCCTTCCGCGTCAGGCCTTTCCTCGACCAGTACGGTCCGATCATCCTGCTCGCGCTGATCTTCCTGCCGGGCTTCCTCGGCCTGCCCTCGCCGCTCGGCGTCATCTTCGAGGTCGTGGCCGACCCCATCACCTCGTTCCTGCTCGGGCTGTGAGGCCCGGGTCGCGGTCCTGGTGGGTCGCCAAGGTCCGGCAGGTCAGGGCCCACGTCCGGGCGCGGGTGAGCGAGGGCGAACGGCGGGCGCTCGAGGCCTGGACGACCCCGGCCCAGGCCGCCCTCTTCGATTCCATGCACGTCGCCGATCGGCGGCACGGCCTAGACGTCGTCGCCACCCTTCGGGCCGAGGGCATCGACGAGCCTGACGTCCTCCTGGCTGGTCTTCTCCACGACGCGGCCAAGGGCGACACCGGGGTCCTGCCGCGGGTCGTCCATTCGCTCGGCCAGGCCTGGGGCGGGTGGGTGCCCCGGATCGCCAGCCTGATTCCCGGGATCGCGGCGCCGCTCGAGCGCCTCCGGACCCACGCCGAGGCCTCGGCCGGGCTCGCCGCCGCGGCCGGCTGCCCGCCCAGGACCGTGGAGCTCATCCGCTGGCAGGAGTCACCACGGGACCCGGAGTTCGGGGAGCGGCTCCGCCTGGCTGACGAGGCGAACTGAGGTGAGCGACTTCCTGGGCTTTGCCGCGACCAACGGCCACGAGCCGCCCGGCTCGAACGGCCACGAGCCGCCGTCGACGCCGGCCATCCCCGTCGGACCGGGGGTCCGGTTCGCTGACGGGCGGCGGCCGGAGCAGGCGACCCGGGTCAGCTTCGAGGACTGGGAGGGGCCGCTGGGCCTCCTCCTATCGCTCATCGAGGCCCGCCGGCTCGACGTCCTGACCGTGCCCCTCGGCGCCCTCGCCGAGGCCTACCTCGACGCCCTGGCCGGCCTGGAGGACGACCGGATCGGCAACATCAGCTCGTTCGTGGCCGTCGCCAGCCAGCTCATTCTGATCAAGAGCCGAGCGATCCTGCCTCGCCATCCGGAGCCGGGTGAACCGGGCGAGCTGCCCGACGAGGGCCCGGACCCGGAGGCGGCCCTGCGGGCTCGGCTGCTCCTGTACCGGGCCTACCGCGATGCCGGTGCGGCCCTGCAGGCGACCGCCCTCGAGCGTCTCGGCCTGTTCCGGCGCGAGCCGGCCGCTGCCCAGGCCGCGGCGCTGGCCGGGGCCCGGGCGCCCGACGCCCCGCCGCTGGCCGTGGATCTGCTCAGCCGGGCGCTCGGGGGGCTCGTCCGGATAATCGTTCCGCCGGAGCCGCCGCCCGAGACGGTCCCAAGGGCGGTGACCCTGGCCCAGCGGGCGGCGATCATCCGTGCCGCGCTCCTCGGCGCCCCCACGATCGTCCTCCAGGAGCTCCTCGCCGGCGTCCGGGACAGGGTCGTCGTGGCGGTCACCTTCCTGGCCATGCTCGAGCTCATGAAGCGCCACGAGATCGTCGTGGAGCAGGCCGATCCCTTCGGGCCGATCGTCGCCCGCCGGACGACGGCCGAGGAGCGGGCCGCGGCCGGCGGGGTCGCCGACGACGCCCCGATCGACGAGACGCTGGCGTCGTTCCGATGACGATCGATCCCGACGGGGGCATCGAGGTCCACGCCGTCGACCCGACGACCGCAGCGACCCCCATCGAGCTCACCGAGGCCGCCCTCGAGGCGCTCCTGTTCGTCGCCGAGCGGCCACTCTCGCGGCGCGAGATCGCGACCGTCTTCGGGGCCGACCGGGCCGACGTCGACGCCCGCCTGGGAGACCTCGAGGTCAGCCTCCGGGATCGCGGCATTCGCGTCATCCTGTCGGGCGACCGGGTCGAGCTCGTCACCGCCCCCGAGGTCGGCGCCGCGATCGCTCGGTACGTCGGCACGGACGCGGTCCGCCTGACCGCGGCATCGCTCGAGACGCTGGCGATCGTGGCCTATCGCCAGCCCGTCACGAAGTCGGCCGTCGAGCGGATCCGGGGCGTCGACTCCGACTACAGCCTCCGGAGCCTCGTCCATCGCCGGCTCGTGGTGGAGCTGGGCCGGGCCAGCGCGCCGGGCCGCCCGATCCTGTACGGCACCGGCTTCGACTTCCTGGAGCGCTTCGGCCTGACGTCCCTCGACGAGTTGCCACCACTGGACCCCGACATCGCCGCGCGGCTGGCCGAGGAGGGCATGGCCGGTGACACCGGCGCGGCGGTGGGAGCCGGCACCGAGATCGCCGACTCGATCCAGCCGTCGCTCGGGCTCGACCTGCCCGACGATGCCTGAGGAGCGGCTCCAGAAGGTCCTCGCCGCGGCCGGGGTCGCGTCGCGCCGGGCGAGCGAGGCGCTCATCGCGGCGGGACGAGTGCGGGTCGACGGCCGGGTCGCGACCCTCGGCGAGCAGGTCGATCCGGGGCGTGTCCACATCGAGGTCGACGGGCGGCCGGTCGGGGTGGGCGCCGCGCGCGCGTACGTGGCCCTCCACAAGCCCGCCGGCGTGACCTCGACGACCCGCGACCGCCACGCGACCACGACCGTCCTGGACCTCGTGCCCACCGCGCTCGTGCCGGATGGGACGCGGCTCTACCCGGTCGGGCGGCTCGATCTGGACAGCGAAGGCCTCATCCTGCTCACCAACGACGGGGCCTGGGCCGAGCGGGTCCTCCATCCGCGCTTCGGGGTCCAGCGCGAGTACGCGCTCGGCGTGGCGCGACCCCTCGATCCGGACCAGGCTCGAGCGCTGCGAGCCGGGATCGAGCTCGACGAAGGACTCGCGCGGTTCGCGGCGCCGCCTCGTCCCGCCACTGCCGCCGAGTCGCGGGCGCTCGGCGCCCTCCTGGAGCCGTCGCCGCCGCCCGGGCTCACCTGGTACCGCGTGGTCCTGACCCAGGGCTGGAAGCGCCAGCTCCGCCGGATGTTCGGCGCGGTCGGGGCACCGATCGAGCGGCTCATCCGGGTCCGGATCGGGCCGGTCCGGCTCGACGGCCTGGGCTCGGGCCGGGCGCGGGCCCTGAAGGCGCCCGAGGTCCGGGCCCTCGGGACGGGCGTGGCGGCACCACTTCGGCGAGCCGGTCGCGGCCGTCCCCGGCCGGCGAGGCCCGGCGGGCCGGCGTCGGGGCGAGGCCGGCCGGGCGCTCGGTAAGGGCTCGCCGCGGCACTCCTCCGGTCCGCACCGCGGCCAGACGACCCACTCGGCGCCCTTGTGCCACCCCGTGACGGTGCCACCATCACTCCCGGCCTTGGCGTGCCATTGGACGCCGACTCGGCCCGAGACGAGAGTGCCTATCGCCATTCGCGGCCCCTGGTGACGGTGCGAGCGTCACGCGACGCGATAAGGGCCGGCGAGGGGAGCCTCATGGTCCGCGCAACCCAGGATTTGACGCTGGGAGCGTCACGGGCAGGCTCAAGGCTCGGCCCGCCGGGACCCTTGACAGTGAATTCTCCGGATGTAGAATTCCTTGTGCGTAGAATTCGTAGCCGAGGAATGGAAGATGGGACGCCAGGAGCTGGAGCGCTGGGTGCGCCCGATCGTCGCGGGGCTCGCGGTTCTCGTGACACTGCTGCTCGTCGTCGGGGCGGCGATCCGCGATCCGCGGCCGCACGACATCCCGGTCGGCGTCAGCGGTCCGCCGGCCGCCATCGACCCGATCGTCGCCGGGTTCGGCCAGAACGCACCGGGGACGTTCGCCTTCACCACCTACGGATCGGAATCTGACGCCCTCGCGGCGATCGACGAGCGCGAGATTGTCGGCGCGCTCATCGTGGGGCAGACCGGCCCGCGACTCGTCGTCGCGAGCGGGGCCGGCGATGCCGTCACCGGCGCAGTGAGCGGGGCCTTCAGCAGCGCGTTCGCCGCGCAGGGGGCCGAGCTGGCAGTCGAGACCGTGAACCCGCTCCCGGCAGGCGATGCTCACGGCATCGTCCTGTTCTTCCTCGTCCTGGCGACGGCGATCGGCTCGATCGTCGCCGGCGCCGCGGCGACCCTCGGCCGACCGGGACGCGGCTGGGGCGAGCACACGCTGGTCCTCGCGGGCTACGCGGTCCTGGCCGGGATCGTCGGGGTGGCGACGGCCGCCTGGCTCGCCGACGGCTACGGTGACGGGGTCTGGGCCGCGATGGCGGTCGCCATGCTGCTGGCGCTGGCCGTGAGCCTCGTCGTCGGCGCCGCCGCACGCTGGCTCGGGGCCAGCGGCGTTGCCCTGGCCGCCGCGATCGTCGTCCTCCTCGGGCTCGTCTCGTCGGGCGGCCCGCTCGGCAGCGCCTTCCTGCCCGACGCCTACCGGGCGATCGCACCGTGGCTGCCGGTCGGGCCGGCCGTGGAGGCGATGCGGAGCGCGCTGGCCTTTGAGAGTGCGGCCGTCCTCGGGCCGGTCGGGGTTCTCGTCGGCTGGGCGGCGATCGGGCTCATCGGCCTTGCCGCGGCCGACGTCGCCGGCAGGCGAGCTGTCGCCGAGCGTCCGAGCGTCGCTCTCGCGTAATCTGGCGAACGTGCCGCGCAGCGGACGTCGACCGGGCAACAGCGGCAGCCGCGAGCGGATCCTCGCGGCTGCCCGAGCCGAGTTCGCCGCCCGCGGCTATGACAGCGCTACGATCCGCGGCATCGCCGCGGCGGCGGGCGTTGACCCCGCCCTCGTCCGCCACTACTTCGGCTCGAAGGAGCACCTCTTCGTCGTCGCCCAGGAGTTCCCGGTCGATCCCTCGGAGTTCGTGCCGCGCCTCCTGGAACCGGGGATCGACGGGCTCGGGGAGCGGCTCACGACGTTCTTCCTGGATGCCTGGGACACGCCCGGCGGTCGGCCGTTCCTGGGCCTCCTGCGCTCGGTCGCCTCGAACGAGCAGGCCGCCGAAGCCCTCCGCCAGTTCGTCACGCACGAGGTCCTGGAGCGGTTGGCGGCCGCCCTCGTCCTCGACCGCCCGCAGCTGCGGGCGGCGCTCGCCGGCAGCCACCTCATCGGCCTGGCGATGGCCCGCTACGTCGTCCGCATCGAGCCGATCGCCTCGGCCAGCAGGGCCGAGCTGGCTCGCGCCGTAGGCCCGGCCATCCAGCCGTACTTCGACCGGCCTCTGCCGACCTGACCCGCCCGCCAGACGATCGGCGTCGCGGCTGCGCGCAGCGGCCGCGCCGGTCGGGCCGTGGCGCTATCGTTGGGCCGATGCAATCGAGCGGCTCGAACGCAGCGGTCGAGGCCATCGATCTTCACAAGGCCTTCGGGCCGATCCATGCCGTCGACGGGATCGACCTGGCGCTCCAGCCCGGCCGGATCTACGGCCTGCTGGGGCCGAACGGCTCGGGCAAGACGACGCTCATCCGATGCCTCGCCGGCCTGGCCCGGCCGACCGCCGGCACAGCCCGGATCCTCGGTACCACGATGCCAAACCGGCCGATGCTCGCCCGGATCGGCTACATGCCCCAGGCCGAGGCCCTCTACCCGGAGCTGTCGGTCGCCGAGAACCTGGGCTTCTTCGCCCGCCTGGAGGGGACGGTGACGCGGGCCGCGATGGACCGGGTCCTCGAGCTCGTGGAGCTCGGCGAGCGGCGGGGGACCCCGGCGATGCACCTCTCGGGCGGGATGCGCCGCCGGCTGTCGCTCGCCTGCACCCTCGTCCACGAGCCGCCGATCCTGTTCCTCGACGAGCCGACCGTGGGCGTCGACCCGGCGCTCCGGGTCCAGTTCTGGTCTCATTTCCGGCGACTCGCCGGAGCCGGCACCACGATCCTCGTGGCGAGCCACGTCATGGACGAGGCAGACCGCTGCGACGAGCTCGTCTTCGTCCGCTCCGGAAAGGTCATTGCCCAGGGGACGTCGGCTGAGCTCCGCGCGGGTGCCTCGACCTCCGACCTGGAGGCCGCCTTCCTCCACTACGCCGGCCTTGATGCCGATGGCCGCCCGCTCGAGTTGATTCCGTGAGCGGGTCGCGGATCCTGGCCGTCGCCCGGCGGATCGCCCAGGGCTTCCGGCGCGACGAGCGGACGCTCGGCCTGGTGTTCGTCGTACCGGTCGTGATCACCGGCCTCCTCGGCTGGGTGATCCGCGACTCGGAGGCCGGCGACGTCCGCATCGCGATCGCGGCGCCGGCCGAGTCGCCGATCGTGGACGCCCTCCGGATCGCCGCCGACGACGCCGACCTGCCCTTCGACGTCACGATCGACGAGGTCGCCGACGGCGGCGCCGCGCGGAGCGCCGTCCGGGATGGCGAGGCCGACGTCGCGGTCATCGTCAGTGGGGTCGGGGCCGACTCCATCACCGTCATCACCGAGGGCACCGATCCATCCGGCGATGCGGCCCGGATCGGGGCCCTCGAGGGCCTGATGGTCCGCGCGATCACGAGCCTCATCCCGCCACAGCTCGGGCTCGAGCCCCCGCAGATCGAGCGCGAGACGATCCACCTCAGCGCCGACGCGGACTCGCTTGACGTTCTGGCGCCGGTGTTCCTCGGCTACTTCGCCTACTTCTTCGTCTTCATCCTGACCGGGATCTCGTTCCTTCGCGAGCGGGTCGGCGGGACGCTCGAGCGGCTGCTCGCGACGCCGGTCACCAGGGCCGAGATCGTCCTGGGCTACGGTCTCGGGTTCGGGATCTTCGCCACGCTCCAGGTCCTCGTCCTCATCGGCTTCACCCTGATGGCGCTCGAGGTCCCGGCGATCGGCCCGATCCCGGCCTTCACGATCGGACTGGGGGTGGCGTCGGTGGGCGAGCCCTGGCTGCTGTTCCTGCTCGCGGTCCTGCTGGCCCTCGGGGCGGTGAACCTCGGAATCTTCCTGTCGACGTTCGCCCGGACCGAGCTCCAGGTCATCCAGTTCATCCCGATCGTGATCGTCCCGCAGGGCCTCCTCGGCGGGATCTTCTGGCCGATCGATCAATTGCCCGACATCCTCCAGCCATTGGCCCAGGTCATGCCGGTCACGTATGCCGTCGATGGCCTGCGCGAGGTCATGCTCCGGGGCGCAGATCTCGCGTCAGGGTCCGTGCAGCTGGATCTGGCGGTCCTCGCGGGGATTGCCCTGCTCTTCGTCCTCCTCGCGTCGCGGACGATCAAGCGCGAGGTCGCCTGAGGGCCTGGCGCCGGCATGGGCGCCGCCGATTCTCGCCCGGCCACGGCTCGGGCTGCCATGCCAAGAATGGGCTTGATGCTCGCAGCATCAATTCCGGGGTTGGGAAGACCGTAACCCCTCCGCGCGGGCCTCTTGACGCCCCCACCGCTGCTCCCACCATCACCTCGGGTCCCGAACCGCCATACGCGCTGCCGCGGGATCCCGGGCGCGGGCCTTCGAGGCAAGGAAGGCCACGGTTTGATGGTGGCACCATCACCGCGGGTCCCAGGCGCTAACGAACGACGTCGGAAGGTGTGCCCGCCGCGCCGCCGCCGCCCGGGCGGCTACCATCGCGTCGATGGCAGAGGACCCGGAGATCCAGCCCCGGCGCGGTCTCATCGTGGCCCTCGACGGTCCCGCCTCGTCCGGGAAGTCGAGCGTCGGGGCTGCCGCGGCGGCCCGGCTTGGCTACCGCTTCTGCGACACCGGCCTGCTGTACCGCGCGGTGACCTGGCTGGCGCTCCGGCGCGGGGTCGGTGCGTCGGACCCGGCGGCCCTCGTCCGGCTCGTCGACGAGGTCCAGCTCGTCCCCGACGACGTCGGGCGGCTGGCTCACGTGAGCGTCGATGGCATCGACGAGACGGTGGAGGTCCGGGGCCCCGAGGTCGACGAAGCGGTCTCGGCCTACTCGCGGGTGCCGGAGGTCCGGGCAGCGCTCCTCCAGCGCCAGCGCCGGCTCGTCGACGACGGCCGGATCATCATGGCCGGCCGCGACATCGGGACCGTCGTCCTGCCGGACGCCGATCTCAAGCTGTTCCTGGACGCCGGCGTCGAGGAGCGGGCCCAGCGTCGGGCCGAGGAGCGGGGGATCGATCCGCGCTCGCCCGAGGGCCTCGAGATCCTCGATCAGCTGCGCCTGCGCGACGTCCTGGACTCGACGCGGCCGGTCGCCCCGCTCCGGGCGGCCCCGGACGCGGTCCACCTGACGACGGACGGCAATCGATTCGAGGAAACAGTCGAGCTCGTCGTCGCCGCGATCCGGGAGCGTGAGCCCGCTGCCGAGCCAGCGGGGGCAGGACCCACGCCGCCGGCCGTCGCACCGGCGTCGCCGGCCGCCGCACCGGCGTCGCCGGCCGTCGCACCCGAAGGGCCGCAGCGCGGGCTCCGACGCCACCGCCCGACCGCCCCGACCCCGATCGCGACCCACCTGAACCCGGTCATCGCGATCGGGTCGTTCGTGATGCGCTGGATCGCCCGGTTCTTCACCAGGGTCCGGATCGAGGGCGATCTGGCCGTAATCCCGCGGACGGGCGCGGTGATCGTCGCGGCGAACCACGCCTCGAATGCCGATCCGGTCCTCGTCGGGGCGTTCCTCAACCAGCGCCTTGGGCGACCGCTCAACTGGCTCGGCAAGCGCGAGGTCTTCGAGTGGCCGATCGTGTCATGGCTCGCCCGCCACGGCGGGGTGCACCCGGTGGACCGTGGCGCGGCCGACGTGGAGGCGTTCCGCTCGGCGATGCGGATCCTCGAGGCCGGGCACCTCCTGGCGGTCTTCCCGGAGGGCACCCGCAGTCCCGACGGTCGCCTCCAGGCGGCGAAGGATGGTGTCGCGGTGCTTGCCCTCCGGTCCGGTGCCCTCGTCGTCCCGATCGGCGTCGGTGACAGCGACCGGCTGTGGCCCAAGGGCCGGCTGCTGCCGCGCTTCACCCGCGCAGTCACGGTCCGGATCGGATCGCCGTTCCGGCTGAGTGAGGCACTTGCGTCCGAGGATCCGGCCGCAGCCGCGGACCACCGCCACGCCAAGGAGGCGGGGACGAACCTCATCATGCGACGGATCGCGGCGCTCCTGCCCGAACGTCAGCGGGGGGCCTACGCCGGCCAGGCGCCCTAGACCTGAGCCTGGCTGGGGGGCCGGATCGGCACCCCGTGCGATACTCGAACGGCATGGGAACCGTCACCGACATCCGAATCGCGAAGCGAACCGGCTTCTGCTACGGCGTCCGCGAGGCGATCGACAAGGCCAAGGAGGCGAGCGCCGCGGGCAAGGCCACCCACACCCTGGGCCAGGTCGTCCACAACGAGGGCGTGGTCAACGATCTCCAGGCGCTCGGCATCCGGACGGTCGAGACGCTCGACGACGTGGACCATGGGGCGGCGGTCGTCATCCGGGCCCACGGCGTACGCCCCGAGGTCATGGACCGGGCGACGACCCGCGGCCTCGAGGTCATCGACGGCACCTGCACCTGGGTCATCCAGGAGCAGCGCGAGCTCGTCAAGCTCGTCGAGGAGGACTACACGATCGTCCTGCTCGGGACCCCCAGGCACCCCGAGGTCGTGGGCCTGCTCGGCTTCGCACCCGACGCGATCGTCGTCGACGAGGAGGAGGACTGGGACCGGATCCCACACAAGAAGAAGCTGGCCCTCATCTCTCAGAGCACCCAGCCGCCCTGGAAGTTCGAGAAGCTCGCGGCCTACATGGTCGCCCGCAGCCACGAGCTCAAGATCGTCAACACCGTCTGCCCGGTCACGATCCGGCGCCAGCAGGACACCCTCGATGCGGCCCGCGAGGTCGACCTCATGGTCGTCGTCGGCGGGCGGTCCTCGGCGAACACCAAGGAGCTGACCCGGCTGTGCGGGATCGCCGGGACGCCGGCGATGCAGATCGAGGGCGTCCGAGACCTCGACGACGCGGCACCGTTCGATGGTCGCCGGATCGTGGGCGTGACCGGTGGGACCTCGACGCCGATCGAGGACCTCCACGCCGTGGCCCAGCGGATCCTCGAGATCGCCGGCACGCCGACCGCCCGGCGCCGGGCGAGCGAGCTCGCCGACGCGGCCTTCTCGGTTGCCGCGACGCCGGCGGGGCGCACCACCTCGCTGCCCGTCGCTCCCGCGGCGGGCTAGGGTCAGAACCGTGGCGGGGCAGGGGAGCGGGGTCCCGGTCGTTGCGATCGTGGGCCGGCCGAATGTCGGGAAGTCGACCCTCTTCAATCGGATCGTGGGCCAGCGGACGGCGATCGTCGAGGATCGCGCCCGGACGACCCGCGACCGGCTGTACGGCGACGCCGAGTGGAACGACCGGCGGTTCGTCGTCGTCGACACCGGTGGCCTGGAGATCAGCCCGGACGATCCGATCGAGGCGAAGGTCCAGGTCCAGGCTCGCCTCGCCATCGCCGAGGCCGACGTCATCGTCCTCGTCGTCGACGCGATCAACGGCCTGACCCCGGCCGACCGCGAGGCGGCCGACCTCCTGCGGATCGCGAAGGCGCCGGTGTTCGTGGCCGTCAACAAGGCGGACAACGCCGCTCGCGAGCTGGATGCCGCCGAGTTCTGGGAGCTCGGCTGGGAGCGGACGCTCGCGATCGCCGCGTCGCACGGGCGAGGCGTGGCCGACCTCCTCGATGAGATCGTGCTGGCCCTCCCGCCCGAGACCGAGGCCGAGCTCGCCCGGAAGCAGCGGGAGCGCGAGGCCGACACCTTCGCGGCCGACGTCGTCGCCGGCCGGCTCGAGCCGATCATCGTTGGCGACCCGGAGGCCGGCGATGCCCCGGAGGGGATCGAGGACGGCGCCCAGATCGACGATGTCGAGGCCGCCCGCTGGGACGCGATGCTGGCCGCCGAGAGCGACGACGAGCCACCGGCGATCGCCTTCGTGGGGCGGCCGAACGTCGGCAAGTCGAGCCTCCTGAACGCCCTCCTGGGCGAGGAACGGATGATCGTCAGCGAGATCCCCGGAACGACACGCGACGCGATCGACAGCCGCGTCGCCTGGGGCCGAACCGAGGTCGTCCTCATCGACACGGCGGGGATCCGCCGGCGGGGCAAGGTCGCCTCGGGCTCCGCGGCCGAGCGCTACTCGACGATCCGGAGCCTCAAGGCGATCTCGCGGGCCGACGTGGCGGTCCTGCTGATCGATGCCGTCGACGGGCTGACGGCCCAGGACGCCCACATCGCCGGCTACGTCGTCGAGGAGGGCAGGGGCCTCGTCGTGGCCGTCAACAAGTGGGACGCCGTCGAGGACAAGAAGGGCAGCACCTTCGACCAGTACGTCGAGTGGATCCGGCACGAGGCGCCGTTCCTGGACTTCGCCCCGGTCGTGAGCATCTCGGCCCGCACCGGCCAGCGCGTCCCGCGCGTGCTGGAGCTGGCGGTCGACGTCTGGGCCGAGAGTCGCCGGCGGGTCCCCACCGGCGAGCTCAACCGCCTCCTGGCATCGGCCACGGTTCGCCAGGCGCCCCCGCTCGTGAAGGGTCGACGTCCGAAGCTCTTCTACGCCACTCAGGCCACCGTGGCGCCGCCGACGTTCGTGTTCTTCGCCCGCGACGCGGGCTCTGTCCACTTCAGCTACCGGCGCTACCTGGAGAACCGGCTCCGGGACGAGTTCGGGTTCCTGGGCACGCCGATCCGGCTCGTCTTCCGCGAGCGGGCCGGAATCCGGGCCGAGCGGCGGACATCGAAGCGCCGAGGCGCCGCGGGTGGTGGCGGTGGCCGGGCCGCGGCCGCGGGCGGCGCCGGTGGGCGCGGCGGCAGGCCGGCCGCGACGGTCCAGCGGGGCCGCTGACGGACGCCTCGCCGCGCGTCGCGGTCATCGGCAGCGGTGCCTGGGGCACGACGCTTGCGCTCCTCGTCGCGCGCTCCGAGCCGGTGACCCTGTGGTGCCACTCGGCCGAGACCGCGGCCCATCTGCGCGAGACGCGCCGGAACGGGCGGCGCCTGCCCGGGATCGAGCTGCCCGAGGCCGTCCAGGCGACCGCGGACCCCGCCGCGCTGGCCGGTGCGGAGCTGGTCATCATCGCCGTCCCCTCGGCGTACGTCCGGGCGACGGTCGCGCGGCTCGCCTCGACGATGCCGGCGGAGGCGGACGTCCTGTCCGTCGTGAAGGGCCTCGAGCGGGGCACGCTTCTGCGGATGACCGAGGTCATCGCCCATGCGGCAGGCATCGATCCCTCCCGGGTCGCCGCGCTGTCCGGCCCGAACCTGGCGATCGAGATCGCCCGGGGCCTCCCGGCCTCGGCGGTGGTGGCCTCCGAGGATCCGGCCCTGGCCGACCGGATCGTGGCCCGCTTGGGCCGGCGCGAGTTCCGCCTCTACACGAACACCGATGTCCTCGGCGTCGAGCTGTGCGGGGCGTTGAAGAACGTCATCGCCATCGCCGCCGGTGCGGCCGACGGCCTGGGCTTCGGCGACAACGGCAAGGCCGGCCTCATGACCCGCGGCCTGGCCGAGATGATGCGCGTGGGCATCGCCGCTGGAGCGAATCCCCTGACCTTCGCCGGCCTGGCCGGGATCGGCGACGTCATCGCGACATGCGGCTCGAAGCTGTCGCGCAACCACCGTCTCGGCGAGGAGCTCGCCAACGGCCGGTCGTGGGCGGACATCGAGGCCGGGCTGCCCGGCGTCGCCGAAGGCGCCTACACGGTGGACGCGGCGCTCGCCCTGGCTGATCGCCTGGGCGTCGAGATGCCGATCGCGCGCGAGGTCCACAACGCGCTCTTCGAGGGCAAGAGCGTCCGGCGCTGCCTCATCGACCTCCTGGCCCGCGAATCGAAGGACGAGCTCGCCGACTTCCAGGCCTGGGTGGAGCGCCTCGGCGCCGCCGCGGAGTGATGGCCGGGGCTGGAGTGCTGACATCGTGGGCGGTCCACCTCGCGAGGGCCGCCGCCAGGGTTCTGGCGCAGGATGGCCGGGCCTTCGTCCTCCAGCCCTGGCAGGTCGCGTACCTTCTCGCGGTCATCGAGGGCCGCGAGCCCCTCGTGCCACCCGGCTGCGAGGTCGGAAGAATCGGTCTCGCGCCCGCCGCTCGTGCCACCTGCATTCGTATCTGTGACCGGCGGGTGTGAGTCCACCACCTCGGTGACCGCGGCCCGAGTCGGGCTGACCAGGGCCGGGGTGTCCGGAGCCGGGGTGACACAGGGCCGGGGTGTCCGGACTGTGCCTGCTAGACTCGCCGTTCAGTCGGGGCGTGGCGCAGCCTGGTAGCGCACCTGAATGGGGTTCAGGAGGTCGAGCGTTCGAATCGCTCCGCCCCGACCACTCCTCTACGCACGAAAAGACCCCCGGAGGGCAACCCCCGGGGGTCATCGTTTGGGGTCGTACCCCCGTCCGTACCCCCGCTAGCCTCCGGAGGCCGTCCGGCCGAGGATGCCGTCCATGCGCGCCGCGGAGCGGTCGAGCATCGCCGGGGTCAGGTGCGCGTAGACGTCGGCGGTTGTGGACAGGTCCGCGTGGCCGAGCGTCCGGGACACGATGGCGAGTTCTTCGCCGGCTTCCAGCATGAGCGTGGCGTACGCGTGGCGGAGGTCGTGGAACCGCTGACGCGGGAGGCCGGCGCGATCTAGAGCGACCTGTAGCGCGTGAGTGACGTTCCGGGAGTCGAGCGGCGTGCCGATCCGGGTCGCGAACACGTAGCCCCCGTCCTGCCAGCGTCGACCCGCCGCGAGGCGCTCGGCGGCCTGCCGGCGCCGATGCTCCCGGAGGATCGATCGGGCTTCCTGGCCCAGCCGGAGGGTCCGGCGGGCGCGTTCCGTCTTCGGCTCCGCGAGGTCCCGCGTTCCTCGTCGGAGGGTATGCCGGACCGCGACGATCCCGGCGTCGAGGTCGACATCGGCCCACCGGAGGCCGAGGAGCTCGCCCTGGCGCATCCCCGTGGCGATCGCGAGCCCGTACAGCCCGCCGAGCCGATCATCGGCGACGAATGTCAGAAGGGCGCGTGCGTGGTCGGCACTGAGCGGATGCATCTCGGTCCGAGCCTTCGACGGCGGGTCGACGAGCGTGGCGACGTTCCGGAGGACCCGTCCCGACTTGAGGGCTCGCCCGAGCGCGATCCGGAGGACGGAGTACGCGTAACGGACCGTGGTTGGCGAGAGGTCGCCGCGGGCGGTCAGGCCGGCGAGCATCCGTGCCACGTCTGACGGTTCCAACTTCGATAGCGGGACGCGGCCGATGGCAGGGTCGATGTATCGCCGGACCGTGTCCGCGTAGGACTCCACCGTCCGGGGCCGGCACCGGGGCCGGACCGATGTGTCAAGCCATTCCGAGAGATAGGCCGACGTCGTCACCCGCTGGGGCACGGGCTTGATCCCGTGATCCGCGGCCGCGAGCGCGGCGCGGAGTCGTTCCTGCGCCTCGCGGCGTGTCTTCCCGTATACGGATCGGCGTCGGCCTTCCTGCCAGTAACGGCCCTCCCACAGGCCGGTCGAACGCTGTCGGATCGTGCCACCGCTACCGCTCACGATTGTTCTCCTTGATCGATCCACATTGGCCGGGATGGGGGTTCGCCCACGCGAATGGGCACCTGGTGATAGCCGGCGAGGGTCACCGGTGCGAGTGGGTGGAGGTAGCCGGACGCGAACGCGGCCGCGTAGCGTGCGCCTCCGTCCCTCCATGGCGCGAACGCGAGGAACGCGTCGAGGCTGTCCGTTGGCTGGCCGAACTGCCGTCGAGCGACGTAGAGACGCGCGCACTCCCATGCCGTGATAGGAGGGATCGGACGGTCCTCCGAGCTTCCTCGACGTGCCGCGGCGATCCGGGCGACCCAGGCCGCTTCCTCCGTCGTGAGGCGCGGCACTAGGCCGCCGGTCCGTTCGATCACTGCGGCGAGCGCGTCGAGCACCGGCCCCGCATCGTCCGGATCGCTCGTGTCGAACGCCCAACGCTCGCCCTGATTCCTCGGCGTAACGCGCCGGGCGATGTCCTGGACCGTGCGCAGCGAAGGGGCTCGGTCCGCGTAGTCGACGCTAGCCTCTAGGTGTCGGAGGGTCTGCGCCGCATTCCAGCCTTCGAGCGCCAGTCGCTCGATCACACCGACGATGTCCGGGTCGGTCCGCCGGGGTCTCTGTCTTCGCGTCATATCGTCCTTCCACTGCGTCATGAACGCTAATGACTGCGTATTCGCAAGTTTACGCTTCGCACTGGCGGTTACGCAATAGACCAGAGGATTAGAAATGGCGCTAGGCACCCCGGCCCGCGAGACGGCCCTTTGGACCGTCGACGAGGTCGCCGCGTTCCTCAGGATTAGCCGGGCGAAGGCGTATGCGATGGCTGCGGCCGGCGACCTGCCGACCGTCCGGATGGGGCGGTCCGTTCGCGTCCGTCGCGATCGGCTCGACGCTTGGCTCGACGCTCGATCGAAGTAGCCCACGCGGGCGACAACGATGGCAAGCACCGATCCCGTACGCGCGCTCGCCGCGGAGGCGGAGGCTAAAGACCCGCGGGGGACGTCCTCACGTTGGGCACTGGCGACGCCCGAGGAGCGGACGCGAACGCTCCGAGGCGCCGACGAGTTCCGCCGTAACGCAGAGGCCCAAGAGGCCGAGGCGACGCGACCTCTTCGGCCCGACGAGGCAGAGATGGTGGCCCGGATCGCTGAGGTCGGGCGGGAGCGCACCCTAGCCGACGCGATCGGGCTGGAGCTCGGGCCGTTCCTGGCCACGGGCGAGGGTCCGGTCCGATGGTGCGGACCGATCGTTGATGGCGGGCTCGCCGCGTTCCTCGGCCGTCCCGAGTCGTTCAAGTCGATGGCCGTGGTGCAGTTCGGCCTAGCCGCTGCCGCGGGCGGATCATGGCTCGGGATCGAGCTCGGCGAGCCTCGCCCGTTTGTCTACCTCGCGGCGGAGAAGTCGGCCGCGACGATCCGTGACCGGCTGGCCCGGATGACCGAGCGCATCCGACCCGTTGCGCCCGTGCGGATCGTCCACCGGGCCGGCGTCACCTTCGGCGATCGCGCCTCGTGGGATCGCGTGGTCGAGCTCGTGACCGAGTACGGCCCGCGGACGTTCGTGGCCGGCGACACGATCGCCAGCCTGGCTGGCCCGGGCTTCGACGAGAACAGCGGCCGCGACATGGCGACCGTCCTAGCCGCCCTCCGTCGGCTCGGCGACGTCGGGGCGACGGTGGCCGCGGTCCATCACCCCGCGAAGCACGGCGAGGGCACGGGCGGGATTCGGTTGCGCGGCCATTCGTCCCTGTGGGGCGAGGTCGACGGGACGGTCGAGTTCACCCGCCCGGATCGAGCCGTCGAGGCCGGCATGGTCCGGATCGAGCCGAAGGATGGCGACCTCCGCCTGATCGCGTTCCGGTGGGACCGCGAGACCTTCCTGCTGGAGCCCGAAGCCGGGCTGCTGGCTGTGACGCCCTCGACGATCGCCGAGGTCGTCGATGCCCTGTACGCCGGCCAACCCCTCTCGGCCGATCGCATCCGGGCCGAGTTTCCGGGTCATGGCCGCTCGGCCTTCCTCGACCGGCTGCGCGACACCGTGACCGCCGGACTGGTGGCCCGGATCGGAGGCGGCCGGACGAGCGGCTACGTGCCCGTCCCGCGTATCGGACGCGCCGGACGAATACCGGATGAACCGGTTTAGCTCGCGATGGACGAATACCGGACGAATGGTCGAAAGCTCGGACGAATGAACGTGACGGCGCCGGACGAATACCGGACGAGGGCAAGGAGCGCTATTCGTCCACGGGAGGGGGTCTATAAGACCCCTCCGGACGATACGCGAGCCGGACGCATCGGAGCCTCTGTAACGGGTCACCCGTCGAGGAATAGGTGCGCGGCTGGCACCCGTGGCCTCGCGCGCGAGACGTCGGCTCCCATCGCCCTCAGGGAAGCCTCACGTCCGAAGTGCCGTTCAGGGGGTATCCACGCACGGACCCGAGCGTGCGACTCGGTAGCTACCCCCGCCCTGTACCCCCAGGAGGTCAGTCGATGATCCATTCCGACGCTGCGCGAGCCGAGGCGCTCGGGCTCGCCCTGGCCCTCGGAGCCGACGAGGCCGCCCACCGCACCGGCATCCCGAGACGGACGATCTCTAGGTGGCTCGCCGATCCCCGACGCGTCGAGGAAGCGTCCGACCCGTCGACGCACGAGGCGATCGTCGGAAAGCTCTGGCACGCGGTCGAGGTCGGCACCGATGCCGTCCTGGCCGGCTTGCAGGACCCGAAGGCGAGGCTGGGTGACAAGGCCCGTGCCTTGGAGGTCGTGAGCACGAGGCACGCCATGCTGACAGGCGCCGCCACCTCCCGGTCCGAGGTTGTCGGCAGAGATCCCGACAACGCGGCCGTGGACGACCTCCTGGCCTCTCTCTCGTGGGAGGAAAGCGCCATCGTCCGCCGAGCGTTCGATGACGCGCTAGAACGCGTCCTGGCTGCCCGGGACGTCACCCTGGCCCCGGTCGACCCACGTCGCCTGACCGATGGCAACGGGTCCGAAGGACCGGCCGATGCCTGACAAGCTTCGACCAGACGTCCCCGCACCGCAGAGGTATTTGCGATGACCACTCCCAGCCGACCCCGCCGCGTCCGCATCGTCCCGCCCAAGGATGATCGCGAGTTCGTCGATATCCACTTCTCCGCTGGCGGCATCCGCGTCGTGATGCCTGAGCCGTACACCTTCACGGCCGACGGGCTGGCGAGTTTCCTCCAGCATTTCACGGCCGAGGTGACGGCCCAGCGGGTCACCCTGACCGAGGTTCAGCGGGACGAGGCCGGCCGGATGACGGGCGCGGTCCAGCGCGAGATCAAGCCGCGTTTGGAGCGGGTCCAATGACCACGATCACTTACACCTACGGCGCCCTCGGCAAGGACCGGGCGGCGCTCGAGTGTGAGCACGGCGCGACGGCCCTCGACCGGTTCGCCCTGTTCCACGTCCCGGCGACGTTCGAGGCCCTCATGCTCCGCCACCGGGCCGCGACGGGCTGCGAGTGCATCGCCGATCGGGTCGTCAAGGTCTGGCCGGACGCGTCCGTCGCCCTCGCCATGTACGAGGCGATGGCCGCCGACGTCTCGGCCGATGCCGACGAGCTCGATATCGCGGTCGTGACGGCGGCCCTCGTCGACCTCCGGGCCGAGGTCCCCTGCGCGGCCCGCTGCGCCTTGTCGTGGGCGACGCTCGCCGAGCCCGGCCGGATCACCTGGCAGTTCACCCATGGCGCCGACTGTCCGGAGGCCGAGCGGCGCGCCCTGACGGCTGAGCGGTCCCGGGCATCGACGATCCGGCGCTCGGCGGGGCTCGTCCAATGACCCTCCCCGGTGTGACCGTGCGGAAGCTCCGTCGGGTCGACCACTCGCCCGTCCTGGCCGTGGGCCGGGTCGACGTGGGCGACTTCCTGTCCCTGCCGGTCCGGTTGCTCGACGAGCCCGGCGCCTCGTCCCCGAGCTTCGATGTCCCGGGCTTCGATCCGCGGTTCGGCCTGGCCCTCTCGCCCGAGCTCGCGGCCGTCGTGCTCGACGCCCTCGTCTGCGAGTTCGCCTATCACCCGGCACCCGGCGAGCGGGACGTCCTGTGCCGGCGCTGCGATGCCGTCGTGACGTACGTCCGGGGCGAGGCCGTCGAGCCCGAGACGATGGAGCCTCACGCATGCAGCGCGTAGCCGCCGTCTGCCTCCACTGCGCCGGGCCGCTCCCGGCGGAGGCCCGGTCCGATGCGCGGTTCTGCTCTGGGCGGTGTCGCGTCGCCGCGCACCGGGCCGGCCATCGCACCGGGCCGCGGGGCCGGGTCCCGATCCGCGACGAGGCCGGCGGCCTGTGGTGTCCGTCGTGCAGCCGGCCGGCGCCCTTCGGCAGGCTGGATGGCGACGCCCTTGTCCTGGCCGGAACCGGAACCGGCGGGTTCGCCAATGCCGACGACTGTTGGCAATGGTCAATCTGGTGCCGAGGCGATAGCCGGACGACCCTGCCGGCAATCGTTCGCTGTCCCCGCTGTCGGGAGGCGCTAGCCGTTACGGTCGGAGCGTAGACAGGCTCCGGGCTCCGGGCTACGATCGGTGTGTCTGCGGACGACCGGCAACGGCTCCGCCCCGTCGAGCGCGACAGACTCGGCCCGGGAAGTACGCAGGCCAGCACGAATCGGGCGCGAGGCCCAGGCAGCCGAAAGCTGCGGACAACCGACAAGAGTCCGCCATCGACCTTCCAACCGAGGTCGGAGTGGCGGGCTTTCCCGTTTCCGGCCCCGACAGGCCACCCGCGATGCGCACACCTCCGCGGAGGCATAGGAGCGCATCGCAATGCCATACGACGAGATCCAGAGCGCCGAGCTCACCGAGGAAGCGACCGACGCCCTCGCCGATGCCGTCGCCGATCGGCTGGCCGGCAAGGCCGACTGGCGCACCCCGAGGCGAACGATCTTCGAGGACGAGGGAGGCATCCGCTCGAAGCCGGGTCAGAAGGGCTCCGCCGCTTTCTATGGCGGCGACGATGTCTACACCCTGACCGGCCGAGACGACGCCGAGCGGGCCACCAACCTCCACCTCGCCCAAACGATGATCGAGGTTCCCGACCCGCGATCCGGTCGACCCGAGCGATGGGCGAGCGATCGCCTCCGCGAGGTCATGGTCGGCGCAGCCGAAAAGGCCCTGAGCGGCCCGAGTCGCAGCTTCCCCGCATACAAGGACCTGGCCGACAGCCGGCGCCTCGAGGTCGACCCCGACGGCTTCGCGACCAAGGCGATGGCCGAGTGGCGGACGGCCGCCCGTCAGGCACGGGCCAAGGCGATGACCTCGACGGGCGCCGGGGCTGGCGATGAATGGGTGCCGACGTTCGCCGCATCCGAGCTGTGGAACGACATCCACTTCGCGACGATCGTTGCGCCGGCCATGCGGCGGGTCCAAATGCCGACCAACCCCTTCGACCTCCCGTCGCAGACCGCGTCCGTGACGTGGAAGTACGCCAGCTCCGAGAACACGGCCGTTACGGCTACCGACCCCACGACGGCTAAGGAAGTCCTCTCGGCAAAGAAGCTCATGGCCGAGGTCGACTACAGCTCGGAGACGGAAGAGGATTCCATCGTGGCCGCGACGCCAGCCATTCGGGCGGACCTCGTCCGGTCCGGCGCGCAGGCGATTGACGACCTGCTCGTCCACGGCGACACCGAGACCGGCGCGACCGGCAATGTCAACAGCGACGATGCCGCGCCCGTCGCCGGCGATCAGTTCCTCGCCCTGAACGGGCTTCGCAAGTACTGCCTCGTCACGAACACGGGTCAGGTGTCCAACCTCGCCGGCGCGGTCTCCTCCACCAACTTCAACACGCTGCGGGCGCTGCTCGGCAAGTACGGCGCGAGAGCCTCGGACCTCGTCATCATCACGGGCGGGTCCACGTTCGTGAGCATGAACACGATTACCGAGGTCATCACCCCCGACAAGTACGGCGCCGGCGCGACCATCCTTGCGGGCGAGCTCGCCCGGTTCTTCGGCATCCCGATCCTGCTCAGTGAGGCGATTCCGCTCCTCACGTCCGACAAGGTCGCCGCGGACGGCAAGGCGGACAGCGCGACCCCGGCGAACAACACGACCGGCTGGCTCGTGCTCGTGAACCGCCGCATGTGGACGATCGGCTTCCGCCGCGAGCTTCGCCTGGAAGCCTGGCGCGATATCAAGAAGGATCAATCCGTACTCGTGGCCTCGTTCCGGCAGGCCCAGATCCCGGCGAGCGTGAGCGTCCTGCATACGGCAGTGGCTCGAAACGCGACCGTTTGATCCTCCGGGCGCCGGGGCCGGGCTTCCTCCTCCCACCCGGCGCCCGTCCTCACCCGATGCTGACCGACCGCGCGACCGCCGACCTCCTCGACCGGTTCCCCGAGCCCGAGCCGGTCGAGGGTCCACCGTTGACCCTCGTCTCGTCGTTCCCCGGCATCGGCCCGCTAGAGCTCCGCGGCGTCGCCTACACCTTCGATCCCGAGGCAGACGTCCTCAGCCTGAGCCGGGCCGAGTGGGGCTACGTCCTGCGCGCCTGGACCGAGCACGTTCTCCGTCTCGGCCGCGACAAATGAAGAAGAGGACTAACCCTTTCGGACAAGAGCTGGGCGCGCTAGACTGCACCGCCCAGGCAGATCAGGAGACGTCGATAATGACGAGTTGGGCACTCGACGCGGCTCATCAAGCAGGTTTTCGTGCTCCCGTTTGGAGCCCGAGTGTGGGTCGACAAGCCGCCCCTGCCGTCGCCGCTGACGACCCGCCGCTTGTGCTTACCCCCACCAACGGGGCGGCCTTCCGCACGGTGGAACCTGGGCGCACCCTTCGCCATCGGCGTAGCACCACTAGCGAGCGGTAGTACCACGTTCGCAGACGCCGTCGAGCTGGCACAGGGCTTTACGTTCCCAGTCGTTGCCGCTTATCGGACGTGGCACGGCGATGTGAAGTCTTCGGCAGGGGCCTTCGTGGTCCTCAACTCCGACGGCTGGATCGTTACGGCCGCACACATGCTCCGAATAGCGACTCAAGCGCAGGGTGACCGGCCAAAAGTCGACGAGCTCGAGTCGCAGATTCGGCTAGCCGAGTCTGACGCGACCGCTCGTCCAGAACTCCGACACCGGAAGGTGAAGCGACTCCGAGGAACCGCCGATCAGACCTGGATTACGTCACATTCCTACTGGTGGGCTGAGAACGGCGTGAGCCTCCGCGAGGTCACCGTGGTGGAGGAGGCTGACCTAGCCGTGGCGCGCCTGGAGCCCTTCGATCCATCGCGGACTGCCTCGTATCCGGTCATCAAGAACCCAACGCGCCTACGTGCGGGCACAAGCCTGTGTAGGCTCGGGTTCCCATTTCACTCGATCAAGGTCTCGTATGACAGCGGGACCGACACCTTCGGAATGGATCAAAAGTTCACATTCTTTCCCTCGGAGGGGATCTACACGCGCACGCTCGCCGTGGACGGACTCGCCCAAGCCAAGTACCCCTTGAGATTCCTGGAGACGTCGTCCCCCGGCCTGAAGGGCCAGAGCGGGGGACCTGTGTTCGACACGGCGGGTCGCGTTTGGGGGGTCCAGAGCCGCACCAGACACATTCCCCTTGGTTTCAATCCCGAGATCGAGATCGACGGCAAGAGGACCGTCGAGCATCAGTTCATCAACCTCGGTGAGGCAGTCCATCCCGAGACGTTTGTAGCCATCCTCCAGGATCTCGGGATTCGGTTCGAGTTGTCTGCCGAGTAGGGAGCACGCCCCGCGCTCTGGTACCCCCGTCCGTACCCCCGAGGGTGTGGACTGAGGGGTATGAGGCAGACGCTGGTGGACGCGTTGTACCGTTCGGAATCGTCAGGCGAACGCGTCTTGGCGCGAAATGGGGTTCAGGAGGTCGAGCGTTCGAATCGCTCCGCCCCGACCATCGATCCGAGCGTGAACCGAGGCCCCGGGTGTACCCCCGAGGGCCTCGGCGATTCTCGACGTCGGGCTTCCGCAGTCAGATTGGGCGCGGACCGCGGGTCGCCCGTCCGCTCATGAGGCGGGTGATGATCACGGCGGCGATCCCGACGATCAGGCCGCCCAGGAGCGACTCGTCGAGGGCCAGGCCGTCGATGATCGGCTGGATCTCGCCCTCGGTCAGAGTGCCCCAGATGAACTCGCTCGCGACGAGGCCGCCCACGAACCAGGCCACGGCGCCGATGAGCCACATCCAGCGGTTGCCGCCGCTCACGACGAGCTGCGCGCCAACTCCGAACAACAGCGAGATCACGACCAGGATGCCGAAGCCCGTGAATCCCAGGTCGAATTGCATCGTCCCTCCTCCGTTTGGACGCCCTCGACCCCTGATCGTCGACGCGAGTCGGAGCGACGGCCAGTGCCTGAGGTCATGAACGAGTGCCGATCTGACTGCCAGGAGAGGCGACCGGGACCGGGCGCCTGCGCGCCTGAGCGGCTACTGTCGCGACATGGACAGGAGCACGCAGCCACCCACGTTCTTCGCCGATCTCCTCGCCGAAGCCGCCGTGCCGTCGCGAGGAATCCACAGCCAAACCCTGTCGCGAGCCGACGATGTCGAGCTGATCCTCTTCGCCTTCGCCGCGGGCGAGGCGCTCACGGAGCACACCTCCGCCCGGCCGGCAATCATCCACGTCCTCTCGGGCGAGGGCGAGCTGGGGGTCGCCGGCGAAACCCACCCGGCGGGACCCGGCACCTGGGTTCGCATGCCGCGCCACTGCCGCCACAGCATCACGGCGCGAACACCGCTCGTGATGGCCCTCTACCTGCTACCGGTCGGCGACTGACAGCTGAATCGAGCCGGTCCCGACCGCCGGCATGCCAGGCCCCGGTCGCTCGTTCCTGGCGACGATGTATCCGGGTCGATCACCGTGTCAGCGCTTGATGACGTCCTTGGGGAAGAACAACCAGAGGTTGAAGGCGCCGATCGAAACGACCAGCACGAGCCTGATGACGAGCGGCCAGCCGGATTCCCAGACCCAGAGCCCGATGGCCAGCGGCAGGACGAGGAGCCAGATCGCGCCCTGGATGACGATGTGCTGGCTTCGCGACCACGCCCAGACACTGTCGAGGCTGCCCTGGCTGGCGACCAGGGCATAGGCAGAGAGCGCCCACAGGACGAGGAAGAGGGCGAAGATTGCGACGTTGAACAGCTGCTCCATCCGGGCGGGCTCCTTCTTCGATCCTCCGCGGTCGCTGGCGACGGCGACCCCGCTGGTGTCCGCCATGGCGCCTGACCTCCGTGTGTCCTGTCCACCGACCCCGCGACCTCGGGCCTCCCCTTGATAGGCGGCTTGTCCCGATCAGGAGTAGAGCCAAACCGACCGGCGCGACAGGTCGGAGGGATCGACGCAGCATCCGTTGGGGCAGCGGGCTTGAGACAGCGTCTCTGGGGTCACGGGCTCGACTGAGCCGGCCTGTGGGCCGAGGGGCCCGCCCGGAATGTGCCGTTCGGCACGGTCCGGCACCTGCGCGAACCCGATAGCGTCAGTGGTGCAGGAGACCCGCGACGCGTGCCGCACCGATCCCCCCTCGGTGGCTGGCCCCGCGGGTCTCTGTGTGTTCTGCGGGCCCGCGTTGAGGTTCCGCGCGACCCTGCAACCTCGATTCAGGACGCTCGGCACTGGCGCGACCCGCTGGCCGCGGACGATGATTCGAGGTTGCGGAAGGAGGTCTCGCGATGATCGAGATCCTGGGGTTCGAGATCGGCGTCTCGTGGTTCGGGCTTGTCGCCCTGGCCATCGGTGCGATCGTCCTCGGCATCATCGGCCAGTGGCTCGGGACCGTTCGAACCCGCTTCGAGTGGCTGCCAGACGCGATCGCGGCCTTCCTCGGTGGCCTGATCGGCAGCGAGGGGCTCGGTTCGTTGAGCGCCTGGGGCCCGGAGTGGGAGGGCGTCTTCCTGGCACCGGCCGTGATCGGCGCGATCGTGCTCACGGTGCTCGTGGACGCCGTCGTCCGGTGGGGGACGGGCGGATCGTTCACGGGCCATGCCCACCCGGCCTGACCAGGAGGGTCAGGCTTCCAGTCGGGGGGCCCCCCCCCCCCGGCGGGGGCGCG